>NZ_JBFTSP010000003.1:0-473163 GCF_056400065.1 Cupriavidus sp. 01L415
GGGCGGGCTAAAAAAAAGACCGCCTCCCGGTACTGACAAACTGCTGGTGTTGCGTGGAGCGGAGCTGCTTGCCGGGGGGTGTTGCTGTTGCCGGGGCGATGCAGCGCTGTCCATGGCTCGAATATTATCTACTACTAGATAGATAAGCAAGGACGAATTTGCGAAGTGGCGCAAAAAGTTTCCAATCGGTCAGATAGCTATCCGCAATGACCGCCTCAAACCCTTGATTTCTCGCGGAAAATATCGCAACGACAAGCGCCAACTCCCTACCTTCCCGTGGCGATCCGTCGTGCTTCGCCCTGTCATTTGTTCGCGCAAGTGCTAGGGTTATCACATCCGCCCCCACCCCGATGACGCGCAATGCCGTCGACTCCTTCACCCGTCACTTCCCGCAGCGGCACCCGCTGGCTGGCCGGCGCCGCCGGGGTGGCCGGACTGGCGCTGGCGGCTGGCTTCGGGCGGATGCTGATCTTCCGCGCGATGGAGCGCGACGCCTTTGTCACCTGCCCGCTCGGCGAACTGACCGCCGAGGCCCTTGGCGTGCCGTCCCGCCAATACACCTTTACGAGCGGCGACCGCAAACTCCAGGCCTGCTTCGTGGCCGCCCCCGATCCCCACGCCCCCGCGCTGGCGGTCTTTCATGGCGACCAGGAATGCCTGTCCGACTGGGCCCCCGTCCAGGCCATGCTCCACGCCGCCGGCATCACATCCTTTGTGTTCGACTACAGCGGCTATGGCGCCAGCACCGGCCGTCCCACCGTGCGCAACCTGCGGCAGGATGCGCACGCGGCCTACACCCAGTTCGTCGCCGCCACGCCGGACGCTTGCCGGCACCACGTGATGGGCTTCTCGCTGGGCAGCGGCATCCTGCTGGATATCGCCGGCCGCCTGCAGCCCCCGCCTGACGGCGCGATCATTGGCGCCGGCTTTCGCTCGGCCCGCGCCGCCGCGGTGGCCACGGGGCGCGTACCGCGCTGGCTTGCATGGATGCTGCCGGACCCCTGGAACAACGCCGCACGCATCCGCAAGCTGAACCTGCCGGTGCTGCTGATTCATAGCCGGGCCGACGCCACCATTCCGTTCAGCCACGGCGAGCATCTCGCCCGCATGGCGCGGGGTCCAAGCCGGCTGGAGATATTCGAGGACCTGCCCCACAACGCCGCGATCGACCCGCCGCACATCCCCGCATTCTGGGCGCCGGTGATCGCCTACCTCCGCACGGATCGCCTGACCTGAGTCCTCGTCGATCGTCCAGGGCCAGCTCGTCCAATCATTTCGAACGTTTCCACCGCGGCCACGGCATGTCTTGCCGGGCCCGCCTCCGTACGCTTGTACGCGTAGTCCCTATCTCACTTTCCGCTCACTTGATTTCCGGATTCGAAGGAACCGACCATGCGTATCACTCTGATCTCCGCGATGGTGGCCACGGCGCTGGCGCTTGGCGGCGCGTCCTGGCAAAGCCAGGCCCACGCCGCGGACACAACCATTCCGGCCGCGCGGATCGCGGAAGCCACCGCGAAAATCCAGGACGGCAAGGCCGACGTCAACGGCGTGCGCTATCACTACCTGCTGGCACGCGGCGGCAGCCAGACCGTCGTCCTGCTGCACGGCTGGGCCTCCACGTCATACATGTGGCGCTTCGTGATGCCGCAGCTGGTGGCGCGCGGCTACACGGTGCTGGCGCCAGATCTGCGCGGGCTGGGCGATACGGCCAAGCCGGCCACGGGCTATGACAAGGCCAGCGTCGCAGAAGACATCCACGCGCTGGTGCAGACGCTGCAACTCGGCCCCGTGGTCAACGTCGTGGGCCACGACCTCGGCGGGATGGTGGCCTACGCCTATGCCGCGCAACATCCGGGCGCGGTGCGTACGCTGTCGATCATGGACGTACCGCTGCCTGGCGTTGCGCCGTGGGACCAGCTGGTGCAGAGCCCGCGCACGTGGCATTTCCGCTTCTATCAGGTGCAGGACGTGCCCGAGATGCTGATCGCAGGGCGGGAATTGCAATACCTGAAGTGGTTCCACAACTCGGAAGCCGTGAATGCGCGGGCGTTCACGCCGGAAGCGGAAGACACGTACGCGCGGGCGTACGCCATGCCTGGCGCATTGCGCGCCGGATTCGAGTACTACCGGGCCTTCCCGCAGGATGCGAAGCAGAACCAGCAGTTTGCCCAGCGCAAGCTGACCATGCCCGTGCTGGGCGTGGGCGGCGCCGGCAGCTTCGGCCCGATCATCGGCGACCACCTGCGCAACGTGGCCACCAACGTGCAGGCCGTCATCATCGACGGTGCCGGTCACTGGGTGGCCGAGGAACAGCCGGCCGCCGTGACCGACGCGCTCGTCAGGTTCTTGCCGGCTGCCCGCTGAACCCCAGGGCCGTGCGCGATGCCGGGCGGGCAGGCTCGTCCGGCTCGAGCTTGAATTCGCCCACCACCTTCTGCAGTTGCTGCGCCTGCTCGGCCAGCGCCGACGACGCCGCGGCCGCTTGCTCCACCAGCGCGGCGTTCTGCTGCGTCACGTCGTCCATCTGCATCACGGCCTCGTTGACCTGCGCGATGCCGCTGCTCTGGTGCTCGGATGCCAGCGCAATCTCGCCCAGGATCTGCGTCACGCGACGCACGGCCTGCACGATCTCTGCCATGGTCTGGCCCGCCTGCCCAACCAGCGTCGACCCGCTATCCACCTGTTTGGCCGAATCGCTGATCAGCACATTGATTTCCTTGGCGGCCGCCGCGCTGCGCTGGGCCAGCGTGCGGACCTCGCCGGCCACCACGGCAAAACCGCGCCCCTGCTCGCCCGCGCGCGCGGCTTCCACCGCAGCGTTCAGGGCCAGGATATTGGTCTGGAAGGCGATGCCCTCGATCACGGCGATGATGTCCGTCACCTTGCGCGAGCTCGCGCTGATCGCCTGCATGGTCTGCACCACATTGCCGACGATCGCGCCGCCACGCTCGGCAATGCCCGACGCGGACTCCGCCAGCCCGTTGGCCGTGCGGGCACGTTCGGTGTTCTGCTTCACCATCGACGTCAACTCGCCCATGCTCGACGCGGTTTCCTCCAGCGTCGCAGCCTGTTCTTCCGTCCGCTGCGACAGGTCGGTGTTACCGGCGGCGATCTGGTGCGAGGCCGACGAGATCGAATCGCTGGCCGACTTGATGCGCGTGACCAGGTCCGTCAGCATGTCTTCCATCTCGCCCAGCCCACCCAGCAGGCGGCCGAAGTCGCCACCGCGCTCGGTCTCGAACTCCTTGCTGAGGTCGCCCGCCGCCACCGTTTCGGCGATGAATTCGGCCTCCTTGAGCGGCTCCTCGATGGCGCGCACCAGCCGGAACCAGCAAACCACGCTGACGATCAGCACCGCGCCACCAAGGCCGAGGACCCAGGTGCGCGTATTGTCGTCGTCCGCCGCAACGGCTTGCGCGGTGACGGCCGGCTTGTCGGCCCCCGCGCCCGCGCGTTTTTCCAGGTCGCCGATCCGCCCCAGCGCAATCGTCATCATGACCGCCACCAACAGCACGACCACGCCAAGTGCGGCACCCAGCCGAGTCCGCATACTCAAGTTATCCCAAGCCATGATGCCTTTCCGCTCCTCGTTGTACCCCGACTCGTCGCTCTATGGGGCTATCGGTGGGCTAACGGCAGGACCCCCACGGGACTTTAGCCCCACCAAAGGATGGCGGGAAAGTGCGGATTGCGGCGACCCGCGAAAAAGTTCTTCGCCGGACAACCAGCGCGTCTACAATGGCCGTCGCCAGAAATGGCATCCGATTGAAGGTGCCCGAATCGGCCACAGGCCGCCAGGGTTAAACGGGAAACAGGTGCGCCGCCCCCAGGCATAACAGGGTGGCAAGGCCTGTGCTGCCCCCGCAACGGTCGGCAGGTTTCAAGGCTCCACGCCGGCATGGCCGGCAGCCACTGCGCCCTGGCGCGGGAAGGCGGATCCCTGGTACGCGGCATGCGCCGCGCACCGCCTGCAAGCCCGGATACCGGCCTCCGATCCCATCACCGATGTCGCGGACGGGCGGCGTGCGGGGACATGACCGCCAACGCGGCCGCTCTTCACCCACGCGTGCGCCCGGGCATCGGCCCCGAGATCGAACCAGGCGCATACATGTTGCTCGACACCCTTCGCTTCCTGCGCAGCGTCTTCAATGACGAGGACGCCGACGTCCGTCGCAAGACCATTGCCCTCTACGGCCTGCTGATCGCCGCCAATATCGGCGCATGGCTCTGGGCGCTGACCGCCTTCCGCGACTACCCGATGCTGCTGGCCTCCGCCGTGCTGGCCTACACGCTGGGCCTGCGCCATGCGGTGGACGCGGACCATATCGCCGCCATCGACAACGTCACGCGCAAGCTGATGCAGGAAGGCAAGCGCCCGGTGGCAGTGGGCTTCTTCTTTTCGCTCGGCCACTCCGCCGTGGTCACGCTGATGTCGATCGGGATCGCGCTGGCGGCCGCCGCCCTGCAATCGCGCTTTGCCGAGATGAAAAGCGTGGGCAGCATGATCAGCACCAGCATGTCCGCCCTCTTCCTGTTCCTGCTGGCGTTCTTCAACCTGCTGATCCTGCTGTCCGTGTGGCGCGCGTTCCGGGCGGTGAAGCGCGGCGAAACCCTGCGCGCGCAGGACCTGGACCTCCTGCTGTCCGAGCACGGCGTAATGGCCCGGCTGTTCCGCCCGCTGTTCCGGCTGGCCAGCCGCAGCTGGCACCTGTTCCCGATGGGCTTCCTGTTCGGGCTCGGCTTCGACACCGCGACGGAGGTGGCGCTGTTCGGCATCTCGGCGGCAGAGGCCGCCCGAGGCGTGCCGTTCTGGACCATCATGGTGTTTCCCGCGCTGTTCACGGCGGGCATGTCGCTGGTGGACACCACCGACGGCGTGCTGATGCTCGGCGCCTACGGCTGGGCGTTCACCAAGCCAATCCGCAAGCTCTACTACAACATGACGATCACGCTGGTCTCGGTGGTCGTCGCCGTGGTCATCGGCGGTATCGAGTCTCTGGGGCTGATCGCGGACAAGCTCGGGCTGGAAGGCGGCCTGTGGGACGTGATCGGCGCGCTCAACGACCACTTCGGCATGCTGGGCTACGTGATCATCGGCGTGTTCGTGGTGAGCTGGCTGGTGTCGCTGGCGGTCTACAGGCTGCGCGGCTACGACAAGATCGAGGTCCGGCTCGGCTAGCTCACCAGGTCGGCGACGTCGCTGGCGTCCCGGTATGCGGCGCCCCATGCCTCCGCGATCCGCCGGCAGCGGCCGAGCGGCATCGCATGCCGCTCCACATCGACGATGACCACGTGATCGGCCCAGGCTGGCCGGGGCGGCAGCTCGCTGCTGCGGCCATCGGTCAGCAGCCACAGCCAGCGTTGCTGCGCCGGGCGCCGCCGCGCACTGCGCGCCAGCAGCTGATCGGCACGCGCCACGCCCAGCGCCAGCGGCGTACCGCCGCCGCCGCTAATGGGACGGATCCAGTCTTCGTTCCACAACCGCGCGCGCGAGGGCGGCAGGCGCACCTCGGCGCGTCCTGCGGCAAAGCAGACCAGCGCGGCGTCCGCACGCGACTGATAGGCGCGTTCCAGCAATCGCAACAGCACGCCCTTGGCCAGCGCCAGCGGTGCGCCATGCGCCATCGAAGCCGAGCAGTCGAGCGCCACGCAATGCAGCACGCCGGCGCGCGCATCTACCCGGCGGTGGCGCACATGTTCGATGGAAAGCGGCGCCTGCCGCTTGGCCGTGAGCGTGCGCGGCCAGTGGATGCGCGTGCCCGTCGCATCGCCGCGTGGAGCGACGGATCGCGGAATTTGTCGCGGCGCCAGCCACCGGTGGCCGCCCCGCCCGATGGGCGCGGCCGCCTGCCGGTGGCTCAGGCTTTTTTTGCGTGAGGTCCCCGGAAGGGCTTCAGCGGCTTCACGTCGGCAATGCCAGCCGATGCCGGCGGCGGCATGGCGCCCCACGGATTGTCGCGATCCGCAGCGGATGACGCCGACGCCGAAGACGCCGAGTCCGAAGACGATGTAGAAGACGAAGCTGAAGACGAAGCCGAAGACGCTGACGACGGCTCCCCGGCATCCTGCCCCGCCGGTCGATCCGCGCCCGGCGTTTGCGGCGCGCCGGCATGGCGGCGATGGTGGAGAACGAATTCCGCCACGTGATCGACGTGGGCCGCCGCGATGGCATCGGCGCCCTCCCACGCGGCCAGCGCACGGGCGGCGCGCAGCATCACCAGGTCGGCACGCACTCCGTCGACGGCGGCCGCCAGGCACAGCGCGCTGACCTGCGCATGCACCGCATCGGAGAACGTCAAGCCGAGCAGCGCCGCACGCGCCCGCACGACACGATCCGCCAGTTCGCGCTGCGACGTGGCCACGGCCGCGCAGAAGCCTTCGGGGTCTGCATCGAACGCCAGCCGTGCGCGCACGATGGCCTGCCGCGTGGCGGGATCGTCGTAGTTGGCCAGCGCCAGCGCCAGGCCAAAGCGATCCAGCAATTGCGGGCGCAACTCGCCTTCCTCCGGATTCATGGTGCCCACCAGCACAAAGCGCGCGGCGTGCTGATGCGAGACCCCATCGCGCTCCACCACGTTCACGCCACTGGCGGCCACGTCGAGCAACTGGTCGACCAGCGGGTCGGGCAGCAGATTGACTTCATCCACATACAACACGCCATCGTGCGCCCGGGCCAGCAGGCCGGGGGCAAATCGCACCTGCCCTTCCTGCAGCACGTGACCCAGGTCCAGCGTGCCGGTCAGCTGTTCCTCGCTGGCGCCCAACGGCAGCGTCACGAAGTGGCCGTGCGGCAGCAGTTCGGCCAGCGCACGGGCGGCCGTGGACTTGGCCGTGCCGCGCGGGCCGGTCACCAGCACGCCGCCGATGCCGGGGTCGACAGCCGCCAGCAGCAGCGCCAGCTGCAACCGGTCCTGTCCGACCAGTGCGCCGAAGGGAAAAACAGGTCGTACCGCGGTGTTCATGATTGGGTTCCTTCCAGCCGCTGCTCGTTGTCGAGCAAATGCGCCTCGATCCGCTCGCGCTGATCGCCCGGCGCCTGCCACAGTCCGCGTGCCATCGCTTCCAGCAGCCGCTCGCAGATGCCCTGCAGCGCGCGCGGATTGTGGCGCGCGAGAAATTCGCGCGTGGCGGCGTCGTTGACGTAGGCATCCGCCACCAGCGCGTACTGGTGGTCGGCTACCACGCGCGCCGTGGCATCGTAACCGAACAGGTAGTCCACGGTGGCGGCCATTTCGAACGCGCCCTTGTAGCCATGGCGTTTCATGCCGTCGATCCACTTGGGATTCACCACCCGCGTGCGAATCACTCGCGCGATTTCCTCGCCCAGCGTGCGCACGCGCGGCACGGCCGGGTTGGCGTGGTCGCCGTGATAGATCGCGGGCTGGCTGCCGCCCAGATGGCGCACTGCGGCAACCATACCGCCCTGGAACTGGTAGTAGTCGTTGGCGTCCAGGATGTCGTGCTCGCGGTTGTCCTGGTTCTGCACTACGGCGTCGAGCGCGGCCAGCCGCGTCGCGAACGTCTCGCGCGCCTCGATGCCGTCCGCGCGCTGGCCATAGGCATAGCCGCCCGCGTGCAGGTAGGCGTGGGCCAGGTCCGCGTCGTCCTGCCAGCGGCGGCCATCGATCAATGCCTGCAGGCCGGTGCCGTAATCGCCGGGCCGCGCGCCGAAGATGCGCCAGCCGGCGCGCTCGCGGGCGGCGTCGGCCGGCACGCCCTCACCTTCCAGCCGGGCACGCTCCGCCAGCATGCGCGCGCGGATCGGGTTGACGTCCTCGGATTCGTCGAGTTCGGCCACCGCGCGCACGGCGGCGTCAAACAGCGCGACGAGGTTCGCAAACGCGTCCCGGAAGAAGCCCGAGACCCGCAACGTGACGTCGACGCGTGGACGGTCGAAGATCGTCATCGGCAGGATCTCGAAGTCCACCACGCGGTGGCTGCCCTGCGCCCATTTGGGCCGCACGCCCAGCAACGCCATGGCCTGGGCGATGTCGTCGCCACCGGTCCGCATCGTGGCCGTGCCCCACACCGACAGCCCCACTGCGCGCGGGTATTCGCCATGCTCCTGCAAATGCCGCTCGATCAGCTGCGACGCGGAACGCAGGCCCAGCGTCCATGCGGTGCGCGTGGGCACCGCGCGCGTATCGACCGAGTAGAAATTGCGCCCTGTCGGCAGCACATCCGGCCGGCCTCGCGACGGGGCGCCACTGGGCCCCGGCGGCACGAAGCGCCCTTCCAGGCCGCGCGCCAGTTGTGTGAGCTCCTGCGGTCCGCAAGCGTCGAGGCTCGGCAGGACGACGTCGCGCAATCGCGCCAGCACCGCCGCCGTGCGGGGCATCTGCAATGGCAACGACGGCGACAACGGCGATGACACGTCGCCCGCCATCTCCTCCAGGCATTGCAGGGCTACCGCTTCCAGCCGCTCGCGCGTATCGCCGTAGTGCCGCCACGGTCCGGCATCGACGGCCGCCAGCAGCGCGGGGCGCGGGCCCGTCCACGGTGCGGCCCAGTCGGCATCGAGCGGATCGAAGCCATCGCCAAGCGCAAGATCCGCGGCCAGCGCGGTGAGCAGCCCCGCGCTCGCGTCCTTGCCATTGCCGACGGGAAAACGCCCGAGCGCGGCCAGCGTGTCGCGCCGTTGCCGGCCCGTCGGCGACTGGCCGAACACGTGCAGGCCATCGCGGATCTGGGACTCCTTGAGCTCGCACAGCCAGGCATCGGTCCGGTTCAGCAACGCATCCTCTTCCTCGCCACCGCTCGGCGCCTCCAGCCCGAGTTCGCGATGCAGCTGCTGGCCGACGATCGACGCCAGGATTTCCTTGCGCAGCAGCCGCGCCCGGCGCGGATCGACGGTCAGGGCCTCGTAGTACTCGTCCACCTGACGTTCCAGGTCCTGCAAGGGCCCGTAATTCTCCGCACGGGTCAGCGGCGGCATCAGGTGATCGATGATCACGGCCTGGGCGCGGCGCTTGGCCTGTGCGCCCTCGCCGGGGTCGTTGACGATAAATGGGTAGAGGTGCGGCTGCGGCCCGAGGATCGCGTCGGGCCAGCAGGCCTCGGACAGCGCCACGCTCTTGCCCGGCAGCCACTCCAGGTTGCCGTGCTTGCCGACGTGCACGACGGCATCGATGCCAAAGACGTGCCGCAGCCAGAAGTAGAACGCCAGATAGCCATGCGGCGGGACCAGCTCGGCGTCGTGGTAGCTCGCGTAGTCATCCACGCCGTACGCGCGCGCCGGCTGGATGCCAACGAACACCTTGCCCGTGCGGATGCCAGCGATCATGAAGCGGCCGTCGCGCACCATCGGGTCCGCCTCCGGCGCCCCCCATCGCGCGGCAATCGCTTCCTGGCTGGCGACGGGCAGTTCGGCAAGCCAGCGACGATAGTCGGCCACCGCCACGCTCTGGAAAGCGGGCCGCAGCGCATGCTGCGCCAGGTCGTTGGTGACCCCGCGCGTCAGGCCCTGCATCAGCGCATCGCCGTCGGCGGGCAGCGGACCCACGGCATACCCCTGCGCCGCCAGCATCGACAGGATCTGCACAACCGATGCCGGCGTGTCGAGCCCCACGCCATTGCCGATGCGCCCTTCACTGGCCGGATAGTTGGCAAGGATCAGCGCCAGCGTCTTGTCCGCATTCGGCAACGTTCGCAACCGGCACCAGCGGCGCGCAAGCTCCGCCACAAAGCGCACGCGCTCCGCATCGGGCTGGTAGCGCACCACATCCACTTCCGTCAGCGCGCAGCGATAAGCCAGACCCTTGAAGCTGACAGCGCGCGTGATGATGCGGCCATCGACCTCGGGCATCGCAATATGCATCGCCACATCGCGTGTGCTGAGCCCCTGGCTGTCCTGCAGCCAGTCCTCGCGATTGCCGCCGCTCAGGATCACTTGCAGCACCGGTGCGTCGTTGGCCAGCGGGGCATCCCGGTCGCCCGCCTCGCCTGCCTTGTCCGCCTGGTCGAGCGATGCCACGGAAAATGCCGTGGTGTTGAGCACCAGCGCCACGCCGTGCGCGTCGCACAGACGCTGCAGCACTTCGCGGCACAACGGCTCCTTCAGCGAGCTGACGGCCAGCAGCAGCGGGCACAGGCCTGCCGCGTAGAGTGCGTCGATCATCGCGTCGAACACCAACGTATTACCGGCCTGCAGATGCGAACGATAGAACAGCAGCGCCACGACCGGGCCACCGGCCACGCCACGCGCGGCCCAGTCGCGCGTCCAGTCTTCCGCCGTGGCCACCCCGTGCGCGGGGTGGTAGATCGCGGCCTGCGGCAAGACTTGCGGCGGCAGCGCGGGCTCTCCCCAGCCAAACGCGTGCTGCCCGAGGCAATGGAAAAACTGCGCGGCGTTGCCGGCGCCACCTTCGCGCAAGTAGCGCCATAGCTGGTGGGACAGTTCGGCCGGCGCATTGCCGCGCCGCGCGAGGTTGTCGTCCTCGGCCAGGTCGCCGGAGAACATCACCAGCAACTGTCCGCGCGCACGCGCCAGTTCGGGCAGGCGTTCCAGTCCGTATGCCCAGTCGCTTTCGCCGCCGAGATGGTCCACCACCACCACGCGGGCATGCTGCAGGACGTCGTCGATGTAGAGATCGAGCGACGCCGGCTGGCGCAGGTACATCTGGTTGGCCAGCCGCACGCTCGGGTAGCCCGCGCCGAGTTTCGGCACGGCCTCGGCCAGCAGCGACAGCGTGGTATCCGCCGCGCTCAGGATGACGATGTCGCCCGGCGTCTGCGTGATGCGCAGGACGACGGCGCTGTCTTCGACAAAGCCACCGGGCCGGGTGGACAGCAGGTGCATGGATCAGCGCGCGGCAGCCAACGCGGTATCGAGCGCGGATTGCAGCGCCGCGCCGTCGAGATCCTGCCCGATCAGCACCACACGCGTACCCTGCGGCTCGCCGGCGCGCCAGGCGCGATCGAAATAGCTGTCGAACCGCTGGCCCACGCCATGCAGCACCAGCCGCATGGCCTTGCCCGGCAGCGCGGCGAAGCCCTTGATGCGATAGATCGTATGGCCGGCGACGAGCTGCTGCAGCGCGCCGAGCAGATGTTCGCGATCGACCGTGCCGGCCTCCACCACCACGGAGTCGAACTCGTCGTGATGATGGTCGGCGTGATCGGGATCGTCCGCGTTGCCGTGGTGATCCACGCGCAGATGGATCGTCTCTTCCGATGCGCGCTTCAGGCCCAGCAGCATCGCCACGTCCAGCTTGCCGGCCTGCGACGGCACGATCTTGACCTCGGCCGGAATCTCCGGGCGCACCAGCGCTTCCACGCCGGCGATCTGCGCGGCGTCCATCAGGTCGGTCTTGTTGAGGATCACGAGGTCGGCGCTGGCAAGCTGGTCTTCGAACAGCTCGTGCAGCGGCGATTCGTGATCGAGGTTGGGATCGGCGCGGCGTTGCGCATCCACCGCCACGGGATTGGCGGCGAATTGCCCGGCCGCGGCGGCGGGGCCATCGACCACCGTGACCACGGCGTCCACGGTGAACGCGTTGCGGATGCTGGGCCAGTGGAAGGCCTGCACCAGCGGCTTGGGCAGCGCCAGTCCGGAGGTTTCGATCAGCACGTGGTCGATCTGGTCGCGCCGCTCCAGCAATTGCTCCATGACCGGGAAGAACTCTTCCTGCACCGTGCAGCACAGGCAGCCGTTGGCCAGTTCATAGAGCTGGCCCGTGGGTTCGCCCGCATCGTCGCAACCGATGCCGCAGCCCTTCAGGATCTCGCCGTCGATGCCCAGTTCACCAAACTCGTTGACGATGACCGCGATGCGGCGGCCGTTGGCGTTGTCGAGGATATGACGCAGCAAGGTGGTCTTGCCGCTGCCGAGGAAACCGGTGACGATGGTGGCCGGGATCTTGGACGTTTGCATGCGAGGGTTCCGGTAGGGTTCTTGACGCGGCAGGGTCTGGCGCCGTGTGACGTGATGAGGTCGCGGAAAACTGGATGGATGCCGACAGCGTCGGACGCCATCAGGGCGGAGCGGAACGCGACGAGGCGCCCAGCATAATGAGATCGGCTGGCGCTGTCCATTGGCGGCGGAAAGCATATCCACGGCGGATCATCGCGACCTCGCCCGCGCGCGCCGCCATTCCACAAACGCCCCGGTGGCGACGGCCAGCAGCGCCAGTGCGAGTGCCGCCATCGCGTGGCTGGCGTGGGTCGCCGCCGGGGCGGCCGCCGCTGATGCGCGTACTTCCAGCCGCTGGCCGGTGACGGGCTGCGCCGCACCGTCGGCGGACCTCTGCGGCATCGGGACGAACATCGCCGATGCCGTCGGCGATGATGGCGTAGCGGGTGCCGGGGTGGGCGCGGATGCCTTGCCGGCGCGCGGTGGCTCGACGTCGGCCGGCTTCGCCAGCGGCCCGGGCGCCACCATGGCATCGGCCAGCTGGCGGCCCAGCGCACGTAGCGCGTCCAGGTTCACCTGCGCATCCCGACCCGCCCGCGCGATATGCGCCATCAGCACCGGATTGCCGCAGGTATTGGCGGTGCACGACAGCCCGTCGCGGCCGACCGAGGCGGCGTAGCGCCGCAGCAGTTCCGCGCGCTCCGCCTCGGAAAACCGGTAGCTGCCCTGCCGGTCCACTTCCAGCAGGCGCGCCAGGATGCCCTGCTGCGCATGCGGATTCGCCTTGCGGAAGAAGTCGTCCATGCCGAGGCCGAGCTTGTCCGCCACGTAGACGTCGTAGGTGCGCTGCCAGAACTCGCCGGACATCTGCTCTGGCACCGTGGCCTGGAAGCCATACAGGTGCTCGATTTCCTTGAACATCTCGCGCGCGCCGGCGTAGCCCGAACGCTGCATCGCGCCGATCCACTTCGGGTTCCACTGGCGCGCGTTCAGTTCCGTGGCCAGCCAGGTGCGGGCATCCACCGTTTCCGCATCCCCGACGCGGCGCAGGTTGTGCAGCCAGAAACGCGGAGCCTGGCCGCTGACGGCGCGCGTGGCCGCCGTCAGCCCGCCCGCGTACTGGTAGGTATCGTCGTTGTCCAGCGCGCCATACAAGGTGCTGGCGCGCGAGAACAGCACTGCCTGATTGGATTGGAGGTGGCTGGCCAGCGCCGCCGGCGCGCTCTCGCCCCAGCCTTCCGCCGAGTAGGCAAAGTTCATGTAGCGCAGATACTGTCGCGCCAGCGCGTCCGGCGCGCCCTGCGCATCGCGGCTCTGTTCGACCATCTGCTGCACGCCGATCGCATAGTTGCCAGGTTTCGCCGCAAACACGCGTGCGCGGGCCAGCCGCCCGGCCTGCGCGGGATCGACACCGCTGTCGGTCAGCGCTGCCGTCACCGCACGGTCGTGGCGGCTGACCGCGTTGTCGCCGGCGGCAGCGGCCAGTCGCGCGGCCTTGTCGAGCAGCGCCACCTTGTCGCCAAAGCCATCGCGATAGATGCCCGAGATCGTCAGCAGCACGTTCACGCGGGGCCGCCCGAGCGCGCTATCGGGAATCAGCCGGACATCCTCCACGCCGCCTCGCGCGTTCCAGACCGGCTCCACGCCCATCAGGTACAGCGCCTCGGCCTCCATCGCTCCCTGATGGCGCTCCGTTTCGCCATACCAGAGCACCATCGACACCGATTCCGGCACACGGCCCGTTTCCTCGCGGAAGCGCGCCAGCGTCTGGTCAGCCATCGCCTTGCCGAGCTGCCATGCCGCCTGCGTGGGGATCTTTGCGCCGTCGAAGGCGTGGAGGTTGCGCCCTGTGGGCAGGCTGTCCGGCGTGCGCACGGGATCGCCCAACGGACCCGACGGCAGATAGCGACCCGACAGCACGGTGACGAGCCCGTCGAGCTCCTGCCGTGGCGACGCGCGCAAGTCGGCCAGCCATTGCCGGCCAGCGGCGATGGCATCGCGCGCGGGGCCGCGCAGCGACTCGGGCAGGTCGTCCGTGGACGGATCGCGTGCGGCCGCCGCTTTGCCCAGCTGATCGTTCACCTGATCGCCCAACTGAGCGCCCACCAGCTCGCCGGCCCATCGGCGCAGGCGCGCGGTGCCCACGGCCTTCGCGGCGTCACCACGCAATTGCGCGGCCAGCATCGTCACCAGCGCGTCCACCTGATCCGATGCCGGCGGCATGTCGCCCAGCGCGTGGATGCCTAGCGGCATCGGCTCCGCCTCCACCTTGTGCAGGAAGGCGTGGATCGTGGGCTCGATCGACGCCCACGGCGCGTCGGCATCGAGCCCCAGTTGCTGATCGAGCTTGAGCGCGCGCACCTGCACGATGGCCTGTGCGCGGTATTGCGCCGCCAGCTCGGGCGATGCATCGCGCGTTGCCTCCTCCTGCTCGATCGCTTCGTCGAGCGCGGCCAGCGCGGGTGGCTGGCCAGCGTTGGCCAGCAATGGCGACAGATGGCTCACCAGCACCGCCGCGCTGCGCCGCTTGGCCTGGATCGCCTCGCCGCCACCATCCTGGATGTAGACGTAGGCGTTGGGCAGGTCGCCCAGCAGCACCTCCGAGCTATCATCGCCAGCCTGGCCAACCTGCTTGCCCGGCAGCCACTCCAGCGTGCCGTGACGGCCAACGTGCACGACGGCGTCCGCGCCAAACGTGTGGCGATACCAGAGATATGCGGCGATATACGAATGCGGAGGTGGCGTGATGGTGTCGTGCGAGGTGTCCATCGCGCGCGCGAATGTCGAGCGCAGTGGTTGCGGACCGACGAACACGTTGCCAAAGCGCAGGCCCGGAATCGCGAACGCCGGCGCGCCGTGTGCATCGCGCACCAGCATCAGCGGGTTGCGCTCGGGCGGCCCCCACGCTTGCGTGACGGCCGCGCGGAACGCGGCGGGCAGCGCGTCGAACCAGCGCCGGTACTGCGCCACCGGCAAGAGCGTGACGTGGCCGCCGCGCACCATGCGGTCCAGTTCGCCGGGAGACCAGGTTTCGATATTGCGGCCGTTGGCCTCGAGCAGCGCGGTCAGTGTGGCTGGATCGGGCAACTGAGCGGGTGACTGAGCGGGTGAATTGTTGCCCGATCGCGAATCGTCGGTGCGATAGCCCGCTTCGTTCAGGCGCTGCAGGATCCGCGTCAGCGAGGGCAGCGTGGCCAGGTAGCTTGCGCCGATATTGCCGCGGCCCGGCGGGTTGTTGTAATAGAGGATGGCCACGTGCTTGTCAGCCGCGGGCTTGTCCTGCAGCTCGATCCAGCGCCGCACGCGCGCCACCACGGCCTCCACGCGCTCGGGCACCGCGATGCTGGCCTTGGCGCCATCGGCATCTTCCTGCGTCGCAAACAGGATGGGCTCGGTCGCGCCGCTGCGCTCCGGCGCCGTCAGCAACAACGGCAGCCGTTCGCCGGCAATGCCGCGCACGTCGGCGCGCCACGCAGACTGGCTGTCGCGGGTGGCAAGCAGGTTGATCGTGTGCAGGCCATGGCGGGCCAGCCAGTCCTTGTCCTCGGCGCGGGGAATGGTCAGGTTCAGCGCCAGCAGCGCGCGCAGCGGCGTATCGGCGTGCAAGCCGCCCGACTCTGTCAGCATGGCATCGAGCCCTGACAGCGGCCAGCCGAACACCGGCACAGCGCCGATGCCCTGATGTTCGAGCGCGGCGATCAGCGCATCGACATGGGCCAGGTCCCGCTGGCGATAGCTGGTGGCATAGAAACTGATGCCGACCAGCGGCGCATCGGCGCGCAAGCCGCCCGCCTGCCGATACCAGCGCAAGTAATCCGCGAGCGATGCGAAAGGCTGCGGCGCGCGAGGATGGTAGATGCCTGCTGCAGGCGCGGGCCGAACCGGCGGCACGGCAATCGGCACAACGCCCTGCGCGCGCTGGCTTGCGGCCACGACAAAGGCCAGGAAACCCGCGAGATTGTCGGCGCCGCCTGCTTCCCAGTAGGGCTGCGCGATGGCGTTCTGCGCCGCGTCGGTCGCGAAGCCCCACGCCGCATCCACGCTCTGTGCGGGCGCGCCGAGTATCAGCGCCCCACGCGCACGGGCCCGACGCACGCCGGGCGCCATCTCGCGCAGCACGGCACTGGGCGCGAACCATGTGTAGATGACGTCCGCGCGCGCCAGGCTGGCGGCATCCGGCGCCTGTGTCGTGAACGCGAGTTCAGCCACGCCATCGCCATGCGCGGCACGAAACGCGGCCTGCGCGGCGGGCAAGAGATGGGGATTCGTGGTGACCACCAGCACGCGTACCGGTGCGGCCAATGCCGCCAGTGGCAACAACATCAGGCATAGCAGCCAGAGCCGGCGCAACAGGCGCGGAGACACGGTGGACGCGGGGGACACGGTGGACACTTCGGAGGACGCTTGGGAGGTTCGCGGATTTGCAGACGCACGATGCCGGCGCAGCCGGCCGTGCATTCTACCCGCGCGCCATCGGCGGTGGTCGTACAACCGCAGTTCATCCCTGCGTCATGAACTGTTGTGGCGCGCCGACGGATGGCGTCAGGCGTGTTGTTTTTTTACGCACCCGAACCATGCGGCGACAACGCGGACCCCCTGGCAAGTTTCACCAGAATTGGCAATGAACGTCGCGGGGTTGTCGGCAAAAAAGAAAAAATGGTCAACGCGCAGCGGCGCCGAGCGCACGTGCGAACCGGCCTGGCGATGCGCCAGGTCCGATGGACGGCCGATGGAAGGCTGACGGGAGGCCGATGGGCGGTCAATCTACTCCCGTCAAGTAGCGGCGGCAATCATTCTTGTGGGGGACCCCACATCAGCCATGGTGACCCATCGTGTACCTTGCGCCGAATCGTCTATATTGGTCGACATGGCGCGCACATCCGACTCACCCAGCCGTAACAGCCCTGGAGGTATCTGCCATGCGTTCGCTTGCAAACTTGTTCAGTCCGCCGACGCCCGAGAAGATCGCCGAAAAGGAACTGCAAGACATGAGGCTGACGCTTTTCCAGGCAGAACGCCGCCTGCTTGAAGCGCAGATGCAAGTCGACTACTACCGCAACATGATCGCGTTCCTGGAGGAAGTGGGCGCGACCGGTGTGGAAGGCGTCGCCGACAAGCGTCGTGCCGCCGCCGCCTCAGTCGACGCACCGACGCCGGCGCTGCCGCAGCCGACGCGCTCGGCCCCCGGCCTGACCACCGTACCGATCGTTCCGTCGGCAGCCTGAGGGCTGCCGAGCGCTCCACCGCATAGGCCAACTAGGCTAACGCACAGGCCGGCACACCGGCCTGTGCGATACTCGCCCGGGTCTACGCCATGCCGCCTCAGCCAGGGGCGGCATGCGCACGTCCCTTTCAGGAAACGGCCCATGAGCGAACTGCTGCCCGCGATCGAAATTGAAACCGCGCCGAACCCGGCATTTTCCGTCATCTGGATGCATGGCCTGGGTGCCGATGGCAGCGACTTCGTGCCCGTGGTACCCGAACTCGGCTTGCCCGATGCACCCGCGGTCCGCTTTATCTTTCCGCACGCGCCCGCGATTCCGGTCACCTGCAACAACGGCTACGTCATGCCGGCGTGGTACGACATCTACTCGCTCGACGAAGCGGGCCGCCGCGCCGATGAAGCCGGCATCCGCGCCTCGCGCGATGCCATCCGCGCGCTGATCGCCCGCGAAAACGCGCGCGGCGTGCCCACGGACCACATCGTGCTGGCGGGATTCTCGCAAGGCGGCGCCATCGCATACACCACGGCGCTGACCCATCCGGAAACGCTGGCCGGCGTGGCGGCGCTCTCCACGTATATGCCATCGACGGACCTGATCGCAGCCGAGGCCACGCAAGCCAACGCCGCAACGCCGGTGTTCGCCGCGCATGGCACCCAGGACGACGTGGTGCCGCTCGCCCTGGGCGCACGCGCCCGCGACTTCCTGATCGCCCGCGAGCAGCCGGTGACATGGCATACCTATCCGATGCCCCATTCCGTCTGCCTGGAAGAGATCGCCGAGATCGGCGCCTGGCTGCACGCGCGTCTTGCCGGCAAAACGCCCGGCTCCGCGCCGCAATAGGCGGATAAGATCGCGCCCTGCGCCCTTCAGCGCGCCCCTGATTCAGTACTTAATCGCATGATTCCCGCCACGCCCCTGCCCCGAATCGACTTCAACACCCGCAAGGCGCTGATGTTTGCGCTGACGGCCGAACGGCTGTCCGCGTTCTATGAGCACCGCACCTGGATGACGGACGCGCAAGGGGCCACGCTGGCCGGCTTGTGGCTATCGCGATCCAAACTTCAACTGGCGTTGTCGGAAAGGCGACTGCTCTCTGAACTGAGCGACCAGTTTGCGCGTCAGCTGGCGGCGTCGCTGTCCCGCGAGGCTGGCCTCTATGCCGCGCACGAGATGATGGAAGCGCTGGACCCGAACTACCAGTCGGCGTTCGCGCACGACATGCTCGACGAATGCGACCGGCTGCTGCGCGAAAGCGGCGTCACCGAGTCGGACTGAACCGGCGCCCGGATAGCACAGGATCGCGTGCCGGCCCGGGCTATCGCGCAGGCGGCGCCTCGGCCGGACGACGTACGGGATTCAGCACGTCGGCGTCGAGCCGCCGGAACACCAGCGCCGACAGCAGCGTGATGACACCCACGCTCAGGAAGGCCAGCCGATAGGCCGGCGCGGCCACTCCCAGCTTGACCGAGAACAGGCTGACCAGCCCGCCGCCGATGGTCACGCCCAGCCCGATCGCCAGCATCTGCACCATCGAAAACAGGCTGTTGCCGCTGCCCGCGTCCTCGCGCGACAGCCCCTTCAGCGTGACGCTGTTCATCGCCGCGAACTGCATCGAATTGGCGGCGCCGAAGACGGCAAGCTGCACGATCGACATCGCCAGCGGCCAGCCCGGCGACATCGCCGCGAACGAGGCAATCGACGCGCCCACGATCAGCGTGTTGATCAGCAGGAAGTTGTCGTACCCATAGCGGTTCACCAGCGGCACGATCCAGCGCTTGGAAATCGTGCCGGCGATGGCCACCGGCAGCAGCATCACGCCCGAATGGAATGGCGAATAGCCGAGCTGGAGCTGGAACAGCAGCGGCAGCAGGAACGGCACCGCGCCCGAGCCGATGCGGCACACCAGGTTGCCGATCAGGCCGACGCTGAAATTGGGCTCGCGGAACAGGGCCAGCCGGAACAGCGGCGTGCGATGCCGGCGCGCGTGGGGAATATAGAGCAGCGCGGCGGCAACGCTCGTGGCCGCCAGTGCGGCGCTCCAGCGGCCATTTTCCGCCCCGTTTTCCAGCGCCAGCGAAAACGCCACCATGCACAGCGAGAGGAGTCCGCAGCCAATCCAGTCGAAGGGCGGCGCCTCGCCGGCCTCGCCGGCAGGAAGGTAGCGGCGCACGGCCAGCAGGCCAACCAGTCCCACCGGCAGGTTGATCAGGAAGATCCAGTGCCACGATGCGCTTTGCACCAGCCAGCCACCCAGCACCGGGCCGAAGATCGGCCCCACCTGCCCCGCGATCGATACAAACGCCAGCGCGGCGATGTACTGCTCGCCCGGAATATTGCGCAGCACGGCCAACCGTCCGATCGGCAGCAGCATCGACCCGCCCACGCCCTGCAGCACGCGCGCGATGACCAGTTGTGTCAGCGTGTGCGCCGTGGCACAGAACATCGACCCCAGCACGAAGATCAGGATTGCGCTGAAGTAGACGCGCCGCGTGCCGAACTTGTCCGCGAGCCACCCCGAGGCCGGCGTCAGCATCGCCATGGTCAGCGTGTACGCCACCACCACGGGCTTGAGGTCGAGCGGTTTCTCACCCAGGCTGTGCGCCATCGACGGCAACGCGGTGTTGACGATGGTGGTGTCCAGGGTCTGCATGAAGAAGCCAGTGAAGACGATCCACAACATGGCCTTCTGGGAAAAGGCCTGGCTGGCGGCGGAGGATGAAGCGGTATGCATTGGGGCTCTTGGGGGCGATATCCCGGAATATCCGGGAATCAGTGCCAATGGTAATTAGCGCGCACCCCATCGGGAACCCCTCTGGTGTTGTTGACTGCAATCGGAAATGCCGATCACAATCCTGCCATGCTCAATCCCACCTGGATCCAGACCTTCGCCACGGTAGCCACGGCGCGCAGCTTCACGGACGCCGGACGGCAGCTCGGCCTGTCGCAGTCCTCGGTCAGCGATCATATTCGCCGGCTGGAGCAAAGCGTCGGCCGGCGGCTGTTCATCCGCGATACGCACTCGCTGTCGCTCACGCCGGACGGCGAGGCCTTGCTGGTCCACGCCCGGCTGATCCTGGAGTCGCTGGCGCGTGCCGAATCCCAGTTCAGCGCACCGCGGCTGCAGGGGCGCGTGCGGCTGGGCACGTCGGAGGACCTGGCCCAGGGCCCGCTACCCAACATGCTGGCGGCATTCCGGGCCACGCACCCCGATGTGGAGCTGGAAATCACGATCGGCATGACGGGCAAGCTCTACGAACTGATCGAGGCCAGCACGCTGGACCTGATGGTCGGCAAGCGCCGCGAGAGCGACCGGCGCGGCGTGCCGCTGTTCCGGGGCCAACTGGCATGGCTGGCGCGGCCCGGGACGGTCATCGATGTGCGCCAGCCGTTGCCCCTGATCCTGGTGAACGAGCCGAGCGTGACGCGCTCCATCGTGCTCGACACGCTGGCCAAGGGCGGTTGGCGCTGGCGCATGGTCTGCACCAGCAGCAGCCATTCCGGCTGCATTGCCGCCGCACGCGGCGGACTGGGCATTACGGTACGTGCGCAGAACCTGTCCGGCGGCGGCCTGGTGCCGCCCGTGAATGTCGACGCGTTGCCGGTGCTGCCCGAGGTGGATTTCATCACGCTGGCGGCGCGGCGACTGTCCAAACCCGCCGAGACGCTGCTGCGGCTGATCCAAAAAAGCGACCTGCGCGCCGCACGGGTCGACTAGGCGCAGCGGCGACTACCTGACCAGCGTAGCCAGCGCCTGGTAGGCCGTCAGCAGGTGATAGGGCGTGGTGGAAGGCATTTCCGCGCGTACGACCTCGCCATCGGGTGCCACGCATTCGTGCCAGCCATCGGCATGGAGAAAGCGGCCCCGGAAGCGCTCGATCCAGGTTTCCAGCTCGGCCAGCAACGCCGAGTCCTGGTCGGCGCGGCCCTTGATGGCCAGCGCGCGCGCAAACTCAGTCTGCGCCCAGATGCGCTGCGTGCCATCCTGCACGGCGCCCTCCCCGTCCAGCGCCGCGCAAACGCCCAGCGTTCCATCCGCCACACCGTGGCGACGCGCGAAGTCGAATGCCTGACCCAGACTTGCAGCGAGCGGCGCGGTGGCGAACAGCGCCGGCGCCATCATGACCAGCGAGTACCACTCGAACTGATGGCCCGGCTCGATCCGATTGCCGGGCGTCCCCTGCGGCAGTTCCGCCACGCAGCCATTGGCGGGGGCGACGAAACCGGCGTACACGGCACCGGCCAGCGCCTGCAGACGGCTGGCGAACCAGGGGTCGCCGGTGGCCTCCAGCGCGGCCAGATAGGCCTCCGTCAGGTGCATGACGGGGTTCTGGAGGACGCCGCTGCCATTGTTGGTGAAGTTGGCCGTTAATGCCGCCTGATACAGGCCATTGCCATCGGCAAAACGCTGCTCGATGACATCCACGGTACGCCGGAGCACTGCGAGCGCATCGGGATTGCCTCCTGCCCGGTGGTAGTGCGCGCAGGCGAACACGACAAAAGCGTGGGTATAAAGGTCGCGCGTGGTGTCTTGCGGCTTGCCGTCCGCATCCACGCTGTAGATCCAGCCGCCCATGCCATCGCCAAAATACTGCTGCAACGACGCAAACAACGTGTCCGCGTGGGCGAGGTGGCCGACCGCCGAAAACACGTAGAGCTGGCGCGCGCACGCCATCGCCCGATAGCGCTTGTCTGGCAAGGGCTGGCCCGTGGCACCGGCCAGCGCCTCATGCGCCAGGCGCATGGCGGGGTTCCAGCCGGCACCGGTCCAGGCCGGCAGAATGGCTGCGTCGAAGTGCGCGATCAGCGAGGAAATGCGTTCGGAGAGGGTCGGCGAAACGTGCATGGTGGGATCAGTTGCGGGCGCCGCACGGGTCGGTCCCCGGCGCCAAGCGACAGAAGATACTGTAAATGTCGGGGCCGCGAAAGGAGCCAAAGGGCGCCGGCGCCGCACCGCAGCACGCAGCCGTATATCGGGGTGGCAATGCCGCGCCGCGGTGTCTATGTTGAAAGTCTATCGGTCGCTGACCCTTGCCGCACGGGAGAGATGCCATGTCCACACATCCGATGACCCTGACTGATCATCGCCGCACGCTCGTGATGCATGTGCTGGAAGACCCTCCCGGGCGTTATACGTGGCGGATCGTCGTGGAAGAAAAATGCGGCGGTGCCGACTGCGACAGCATGATCGAGGCCGCGTCCGACTATCCATCCCATGCCGAAGCGGAAGCGGCGTGCTGGGCAGCCGGGAATGGCATGCTCGACGGCCCCCGTGCCGCAAGCGAATCCACCGGCACACAAATGCCGCATTAGGCACTGGCCACCGCTATCCGACACTTGATCCGTGCCATCCATCGCCTAGGCTGGAAATGTGGTGGCACGCGAGACGGGACCCATTTGGCCCTTTTTTTCCGTTTCCGCACGCGCCTGCCGGGGCCGCTCCCGGCCGCGCGACAGGAATGGCAGCCGCGGCCATCCACCTGACGATTCCGGGTCCCGCCCGCAGGCGCCGGACCAAGGGTGAACAAGAAGCCCGCCGGCCGGACCCAGGGAGAGAAGCGATGGACAAGCCGACCGTAAGCCCCCGCCGCTTTGTCGAACTAATGAATGAGCGGCTCTGTAAACACCCCCTTTATCGGGAAGGGATGCACGTCTATGCCATACCGCCCCATTCGGAACACCCGCGCAGCCTGGTTTGCGTAGGACCGCGCGGCACCGAAGGGATTTGCGCCACGATCGAGAACATCGTTCGCGGCGAATGCGATGTCTTCCCGGATATCCCACAGGAATGGCACCGGCATCCCGGCATGGAATCCCACTCGCAGACGGTGTCACGATCCCACCGCTAACCGGGCGTATCTGACCCCTCTTACCTTCTACTTACCCTCTTGCCGGCGGGCCCGGTCCCGCCGGGCTCTGTTCGGCCCTCACGCCACCGTCAGCCAAACCAGCCAGGCAGACTGGCGGCTGGCGCGCGCACCGGACAGCCGCGGGCACGTGTCGCGCCTGGCATCCTCCATGTGATTCCCGCTGGACGTCCGGCCATCCCCATCGCGCGGTGATTGCCCCGCCGGCCGCCTCACGCGCGGCAGTGCGATATCGTCACGCGCTCGATACAATGGCTCCGCAATCCCCTGCCCAGAGAGCCGATGAAAAAAGAATTCGACATGGATGGCGTCGTGGCTGACCTGCCAGCAGCCAGCGCCGAAGCACGGGCCGCCGCGGTGGCCGCCACGATTGCCCGTGCGGCCGTCGACCAGGCCGATCATGCGATGCGCAACTGGTCGGATCCCACCCCGGGGCCGCTCCGCATCGGGTCGGCCGAACACCTGCGCATGTTCTGCAACATGCTGCTGCAAACCCACAACCCCTATAAGCCCGCGGTCATCGACTGGCCGGCGCTGTCGCCTGACGCGCTGAAGCGTGTGACGTCGCTGCCAATCTGGGACATTGCCGTGCAGACCGAAGGCCGCGCTTCCGTGCGCGTGCGGAGCTACGCCAGCACTGTCCGCGATCCGTTGTTGCGCAGCGCCCTGGAAATGGACGGCGACGAGGAGGCGCGCCACAAGGTCGTGCTGTCGAAGCTGGTGGAAGCCTATGGCATCGCGCTGGCACCGGAGCCCGAATACCTGCCGCCCGCCGACCGGGAATGGGGCTGGCTGGTGACCGGCTACAGCGAATGCATCGACAGTTTCGCCGCGTTCGGGCTGTTTGCCGCGGCCAAGGATTCGGGCTACTTCCCGGCGGAGCTGGTGGAGACATTTGAGCCCGTGATCCAGGAGGAAGGCCGGCATATCCTGTTTTTTGCGAACTGGATCGCCTGGTACCGTGCCAGCCTGCCATGGTGGCGCCGCCCGGCATTCGCCTTCAAGGTCTGCCGGGTCTGGTTCTTCCTGATCCGGGAACGCATTGGCATCGCCCGGGGCATCGACGTGGATGTCGAAGGCGCGGCCCAGGATGCCAACTTCCCGATGAACGCGGCCGAGTCGCTGGGCCAGACGCTGTCCGCCGGCGCCATGGTCGATCTCTGCCTGGCCGAGAACGAACGGCGCATGGCGGGGTATGATGCGCGCCTTGTGCGTCCGACCACCGTGCCCTGGCTGGCCCGGCTGGCCCGACGCTTCATCCACTAATCAGGAACGACGCAGTCATGGCGTTTGGATTGTCTCTGCTGACCCTCGTGGTCTGGTGCGTGCTGGTGTTTGCCCGCGCCGGTTTCTGGCGTGTGCGCAAGCCGGCGCCGTCCCCCCGTCCCGCCGCGTGGCCGGCAGTAGTCACCGTGATCCCGGCGCGCAACGAGGCCGATGTTATCGGCCGCGCCGTCACCGGAGTGCTGGGCCAGCACTATGCGGGCCGCCTGCACCTGGTGGTGGTCGACGATCATAGTACCGACGGGACCGCCGATATCGCGCGCGCCGCCGCCCTGGCAATCGGCAAGGCCGATGCCCTGACCGTGGTGACCGCCCGCGAATTGCCGGCCGGCTGGAGCGGCAAGGTGTGGGCGCAGTCGGAAGGTCTGGCGGAAGCGGATATCCAAGTGCCGGACGCTGCATTCACGTGGCTGACCGACGCCGACATCTGGCACGGCCCGCAGACCCTGACCGAACTGGTGGCCCGCGCCGAGGACGAGCAGCGCGACCTGGTCTCCCTGATGGTGCGCCTGCGCTGCGACTCCGCCTGGGAGCGCATGATCGTGCCGGCTTTTGTGTTCTATTTCGCCAAACTCTATCCATTCTCCCGCGTGGCAGATCCGCGCAGCCGTGTCGCGGCCGCCGCGGGCGGGTGCATGCTGGCGCGCCGCTCCGCGCTGGCACGGATCGGCGGATTCGCCGCCATTCGGGGCGAGCTGATCGACGATTGCAGCCTGGCGGCGCAAATCAAGGCCGGGGGCTCGATCCGGCTGGATCTGGCGGACGACAGCATTTCGCTGCGCCCCTATGACGACTGGCAGAGCCTGTGGAACATGATCGCCCGCAGCGCCTATACCCAGTTGCACTACTCGCCGCTGATGCTGGCGGGGGCCACGCTGGGCATGATCCTCACCTACTTCGCGCCGCCCGTGCTGGCGCTGGCCGGTGGCGCGGCGCTGTGGCCGGCATGGCTGGCCTGGATCCTGATGGCGGCAAGTTACCGGCCGATGCTGCGCGAATACCGCCAGCCGGCGTGGATGGCGCCGCTACTGCCCGTAACGGCGCTGTTCTACCTCGGCGCGACCCTCGATTCCGCCCGCCGCTACTGGCTGCGGCGCGGCGGGCAGTGGAAGGGACGCTCCCAGGCGCCGGTGCGGTCCTGATCCGGACCGCCCGCATTCCCCTGCCCGCGCGGCCGTCGCCTTGGAGGCTCCTTTTTAAGCAACCTCTTATTTGAGATAGCCAGCCTGCCGGAACCAGTCGAGTGCGTCGCGCAGGCCTTGCTGATAGGGCCGGGGGGCGTAGCCGAGTTCGCGCTGGGCCTTGGCCGAGGTGAAGAACATCCGGTATTGCGACATCTTCAGGCCGTCCACGGTCACGAAGGGCTCCTTGCCAGTAAAGCGCGCCACGGTTTCGGCCGCGCGGGCCAGCGGATACAGCGGCCAGCGCGGCAGTTGAATGGTCGGCGCCTTGCGGCCTGTCATTTGCGCAATGTCATGCAGCATCTGCTGGAGCGTCACGTCCTGCCCGCCAAGGATGTAGCGCTCGCCTACCTTGCCGCGGTCCAGCGCCAGGAAGTGGCCGGTTGCCACGTCATCCACGTGCGCCAGGTTCAGTCCCGTATCCACGAAGGCCGGAATCTTGCCGGTGGCTGCCTCGACAATGATCCGGCCGGTCGGCGTGGGCCGCACGTCTCGCGGGCCGATCGGCGTCGACGGATTCACGATCACGGCCGGCAGCCCCTCGGCCACCATGCGCTCGACCTCCCGCTCCGCCAGCACCTTGCTGCGTTTGTAGGCGCCGATGGCCTCGTGGCCGGCCATCGCGGCCGTCTCGTCCACGGGCGCCGTGGCACCGGCCACGCGAAGGGTCGCGACGCTGCTGGTATAGACAATGCGCTCCACCCCGGCCTGGCGTGCCGCCGTCATCACGGTCACCGTGCCGTCGACGTTCGATCGCACGATTTCCTCGGGATCGGGCGCCCAGAGACGGTAATCGGCCGCCACGTGGAACAGGTAGCGCACGCCATCCATCGCGCGGGCCATGGACGCCCCGTCGCGCATATCGCCCTCGACCACCTCCACCGGCAGGCCCGTCAGGTTGGCGCGCGGGCTGGTGGCGCGCACCAGCACCCGGACCTGGAAGCCCCGGTCGAGTGCCTGTCGCATMACAGACGAACCCAGGAAGCCCGACGCACCGGTCACCAAAATGCAATTGTTAATTTCAAATCCCCTGTCTTCTATTAGCGGTTTCTGGCCGTTGATGTTGCCATAACGGCCCATTCGGGCCGAAAAAACGGTGTTGGCCGCGGCCAACGCGCCAGACAAGAAAATCGGCACCGGTATATAGTAACCACCGTGAGCCGAAAAAGTGATGCCGGAATACCAATTTCAGATGTTCAATATTTGTAAAAGGGTCGGGGGGCCGTCTCTATGCAGGTGATTCTTGCCCAGCCTCGGGGCTTCTGTGCAGGCGTGGTCCGCGCGATTGAAATCGTCGACCGCGCCCTCGTGAAGCACCATGCCCCCGTTTACGTGCGACACGAGATCGTACACAACAAGCACGTCGTCGAAGGCCTCAGGCAAAAGGGCGCCCGGTTCGTCGAAGAACTGGAAGAAGTCCCCAGTGGCGCAGTCACCATTTTCAGTGCCCACGGGGTATCGCGCGAAGTGGTGGCGGATGCCCAGCGCCGCGAGCTGCACGCCATCGACGCCACCTGCCCCCTCGTCATCAAGGTCCATACCCAGGGCCGCCAGTACGCCGCCGCCGGCCGCCACGTGATACTGATCGGTCACGCGGGGCACCCGGAAGTGGAAGGCACGATGGGCCAGATTCCTGGCAAGGTCATCCTGGTCCAGAACGAAGCCGACGTGGAAAAACTGGAGCTGCCGACCGATGCGCCGGCAGCCTATATCACGCAAACCACGTTGTCGGTTGACGACACCCGTAATATCATTGCGGCGCTTGGCCGGCGCTTTACCAACCTGGTAGGCCCGAATACGCGCGATATCTGCTACGCCACGCAGAACCGCCAGACCGCGGTGCGCGAATTGTCCGCCCATGTGGACGTCATTCTCGTGATTGGCGCCACGAACAGCTCCAATTCCAACCGGCTGCGTGAAATCGGCACGGAAAGCGGTGTGCCGAGTTACCTGATCGCCGACGGCAGCGAACTCGATCCCGCCTGGGTGCGGGACGCGAACGTCGTCGGTATTACCGCGGGAGCCTCGGCGCCCGAGGAAATGGTGGAAGACGTCATCGCGGCATTGCGCCGCCTCGGTCCGGTCGATGTGTCGACCATGGAAGGCATCGAGGAACATGCCGAATTCCGCCTGCCGGCCGAACTGGCCGACGCTAGCCTGGCCGCGCCGGCCAGAAAGACAACTGAAAAGAGCGATACGCGCCTTGCCGACCAGACGGCGGCAGGCTGAATCGCAACGCTGAACCCTCACAGGAAGCACCCCTTGGCCATTCCGTTTCTGCAGGTTGCCCGCGTAGGCACCTACATCGCACGCAAGCACCTGTCCGGGCAAAAGCGCTACCCGCTCGCCCTGATGCTTGAGCCCCTGTTCCGCTGCAACCTGGCCTGCTCGGGCTGCGGCAAGATCGATTATCCGGACCCCATCCTCAACCAGCGCCTGTCGGTGCAGGAGTGCCTGGAGGCCGTGGACGAATGCGGCGCCCCCGTGGTGTCGATTGCCGGCGGCGAGCCGCTGCTGCACAAGGACATGCCCGAGATCGTGCGCGGCATCATCGCGCGCAAGCGCTTTGTCTACCTGTGCACCAACGCGCTGCTGCTGGAAAAGAAGATCGACCAGTACAAGCCCAGCCCGTACTTCGTCTGGTCCATCCACCTGGATGGCGACCGTGAGATGCACGACCATTCCGTGAACCAGGAAGGCGTCTACGACCGTTGCGTCGAGGCGATCCGTCTGGCCAAGGAACGTGGCTTCCGCGTGAACATCAACTGCACGCTGTTCAACGACGCCAAGCCGGACCGCGTGGCGAAGTTCTTCGACTCCGTGAAGGCGATGGGCGTGGACGGCATCACCGTCTCCCCGGGCTACGCCTACGAGCGCGCCCCGGACCAGCAGCACTTCCTGAACCGCAACAAGACCAAGCAACTCTTCCGCGACATTCTGTCGCGCGGTCGCGCCGGCAAGAACTGGGCGTTCAGCCAGTCCACGATGTTCCTGGACTTCCTGGCCGGCAACCAGACCTACAAATGCACGCCGTGGGGCAACCCGGCCCGCACCGTGTTCGGCTGGCAGCGTCCGTGCTACTTGGTGGGCGAAGGTTATGTGAAGACCTTCAAGGAGCTGATGGAAGAGACCGACTGGGACGCGTACGGCGTCGGCCACTATGAAAAGTGCGCCGATTGCATGGTCCACAGCGGCTTCGAAGCCACGGCCGTGGCCGACACCTTCTCGCATCCGCTGAAGGCGCTCGGCGTGAGCCTGCGCGGCGTGCGGACCGAGGGCCCGATGGCGCCGGACATTTCGCTCGACAAGCAGCGCCCCGCGGACTACGTGTTCTCGCGCCACGTCGAGATCAAGCTGTCCGAGATCGGCAACCTGAAGAAAGCCCAGGGTAGCCGCGCGGAAGCAGCCCAAGCACAAGCCACTCATTAAGAACGGGTAGCGATTGCGGGCCGCACGAGACCACGTGTCTCGTGCGGCCCGTTTCCATTTCCGGGGTGCCCCAGCCCGAATCACGTGCAGCTCTCGGCACAAATAGCATGAAGCCGTCCCGACTACGTTTGTCGTCAGGACGGCTTCATGTTTTTCCGGCCGGCAATCTCAGCAACAGCCGGCGGATGTGCGGAACTTAGGGTCGCGCGTTGTGTTTGGTCAGATACGCCACCAGGCCGTCCACGCCGTCGCGTGCGACGATGTCCGCGAACTGCTTGCGATACACCTCGATCAGCCAGGCGCCCATCATGTTGATGTCGTAGATCTTCCAGCCGTTGGCGCCACGCTGCAGCCGGTAGTCGATCAGCATCTCGTCGCCGTTGTTAAGCACACGGGTGGCGACGACCGCGTCATTGGCATTGCTGCCCGCGGCGGCCGGTTTGTAGGTGAATTTGGGGCTCTGGTCGCGCAGTTGGGACAGCGACACCGCGTAGCTGCGGACCAGGAGTGCAGTGAATTGCTCCTGGAGCTTTTTTTGCTGCTCTGGGGTAGCCTGCTTCCAGGTGTTGCCCAGCGCCAGCCGCGTGGTGCGGCCAAAGTCGGTGTAGGGCAGGAACTCGCGCTGGACCACGGCGGTAATTTTTGCAAGGTCTCCGCTGCGCGTCTCCGGATCTGACTTGATCTTGGTGATCACGCCCTCCACGGCCGATTGCACGAGCTTGTCGGGTGATGCGCTGGTCTGTGCATGGGCGGTGGACACCACCATCACGGCGGCGATGGGAGCGATGACGGCAGCGGTAAGGAATCCGTGTCGGTTCATAACGATCTGATGCTATAGGTGTCGACCAATCGGCCAGTCGGCCCAGTATATAGCGGATCGCAACCGGGCCGACCGCATGACGCACGCGGCACCCTGCCCGCCAACCGCTATACTCCGGGCTGCTGCCCCCTGCGCCCGGCCCTTGCCGGGCGCCGATGACTCAACGCACATGATCAGATCGCTGCTGACCCGTACCGTCAAATTCGCCACCGTCCGCGCCTGGACCGTGATCGGTATTGCCTTGTTGCTGACCGTCGGCAGTGGCATCTACGTGGCCCGCAATTTCGCCATCAACACCGATATCAGCCGCCTGCTGGAATCGGACGCGCCGTGGGCCAGGAACGATGCCGCCATCAGCGAGGCCTTCCCCCAACGGGACAAGATGATCCTGGCCGTCGTGCAGGCGCCCGCCAAGGAACTGGCCGATGCCGCCGCCAATGAGCTGGCCGATGCGCTGCGCCAGCAGACCAAGCGGTTTCGTGCCGTGGGCCAGCCCGGCTCCGGCCCATTCTTCGAACGCAACGGCCTGCTGTTTGCCGACACCGCCACGGTCAACGACATGGCGGAGAAGCTGACGCAGGCTCGCCCGCTCATCAACAGCCTGGCCCATGACCCCACCCTGCGTGGCCTGGCCGACCTGCTAACGACCACGCTGACCCTGCCGCTGCAGCTCGGCCAGGTAAAGCTGGGCGACATGGAAAAGCTGCTCGCGGCCAGCGCCACCACCGTCGACGGCGTGCTGGCGAAGAAGCCCGTGGCGCTGTCCTGGCTCGGCCTGGTCGATGACGGCCTCAAACCCAATGCCGACGGACGCGCCTTCAGCTTTGTCACGCTCTCGCCGGTGCTCGACTTCAGCGACCTGCAGGCCGGCGCCGGCGCCAGCGACACCATCCGCGCCGCCGCCGCCAGCCTCAAGCTCGAGGAGCGCTACGGCGCCGTGGTGCGCCTGACCGGCCCGCAGCCGCTGGCCGACGACGAGTTCGCGTCCGTCAGCGATGGTGCGGTGCTCAACGGCGTGCTGACGCTGGTCGTGGTCATCGGCATCCTGTGGATGGCGCTGCGCTCGGGCCGCCTGATCCTGGCCGTGCTGGCCAGCCTGATTTCCGGCCTGCTGATGACGGCGGCGCTGGGCCTGATGATGGTCGGCGCTCTGAACATGATCTCGGTCGCGTTCGCGGTGCTGTTCGTCGGCCTGGGGGTGGACTTCGGCATCCAGTTTGGCGTGCGCTATCGGGCCGAGCGGCACGAGCACGACGACCTCGTCACCGCGCTCACGCTGACCGCGCGAGACGTGGGCACGCCGCTCACGCTGGCGGCGGCAGCCACGGCGGCGGCATTCTTCTGCTTCCTGCCCACCGACTACCGGGGCGTGGCCGAGCTTGGCAAGATCGCCGGCGTCGGCATGTTCATCGCATTTGGCACCACGTTCACGCTGCTGCCGGCCCTGATTCGCGTTCTCGCCCCGCCGGGCGAGAACGAGGCCCCCGGTTTTGCCTGGCTGGCGTCCGCCGACACGTTCTTCGAGCGCCACCGCAAGGGCGTGCTGGTAGGCGTGCTCGGCACGATCCTGGCGGGTGCCCCACTGCTGCCCCATCTGCGCTTCGACTTTGACCCGCTGCACCTGAAAGACCCGCACTCGGAGTCGATGTCGACGCTGCTCGCGCTGAAGGATGCGCCGCAGGCCGGCACCGATGACGTCAAGGTCCTCGCGCCGTCGCTGGCCGCAGCCGGGCAGATCGATGCCAGACTGCGCACCCTGCCCGAAGTCGAGCGCGTGGTCACGCTGCAAACGTTCACCCCGGACGATCAGCCGGCCAAGCTCGCCGCCATCGCGGGCATGGCCAAGACGTTGATGCCGTCCCTCACGCAGACGCCGTCCGAGCCGGCCGACGACGCGCGGCGTGTCGCCTCGCTGCGCAATGCATCGCGGCAGCTGGCCCTGGCCGCCGAGGACCACCCCGGTCCGGGCGCCGCCGCCGCCGAGCACCTGTCCCGGGGGCTCAAGAAGCTGGCCGACGCCGACGCCGCCACGCGCGACCGCGCGGAACGGGCCATTGCCCTGCCGCTGCGGCTGGCGCTGGCCAAGCTGCAACGCGCACTGCAGCCGGAGCCCATCACGCTGCAGACGCTGCCGCCCGATCTGGTGCGCGACTGGCTGGCCCCCGACGGGCGCGCGCTGGTCAGCGTAAGCCCCAGGCTGCCGCCGCCGGGCGTGAAGAATGACGATGCCCGGCAAACCGCGCTCAACCGCTTCCTGGAGGTGATCGCCCGCGTCCAGCCCGATGCCACCGGCGGCCCCATCGCCATCAAGGGCTCGGCAGACACCATCATGACCGCGTTCGGCCATGCCGGGCTGTGGGCCGTGCTGTCGATCGCGGTACTGCTCTGGATCACGCTGCGCCGCATCAGCGATGTACTGCGCACGCTGATCCCGCTGCTGGTCTCGGCCATCGTCACGCTGGAGCTCTGCGTGGTGTTCGGCATCGCCCTGAATTTCGCCAACGTGATTGCGCTGCCACTGCTGCTGGGGATTGGCGTCGCCTTCAAGATCTACTACGTGATTGCCTGGCGCCACGGCAAGACCAAGCTGCTGCAATCGAGCCTGACGCATGCTGTGCTCTACAGCGCGGCCACCACGGCCACGGCCTTCGGCAGCCTCTGGCTGTCCCACCACCCTGGCACGGCCAGCATGGGCAAGCTGCTGGCGCTGGCGCTGTTCTGCACGCTGGCGGGCGCGGTGTTCTTCCAGCCGATCCTGATGGGGCGTCCACGCAGACTCTCCACCGGGCGGGTCGATCCGCTCGGCCCGTCGCTGCCCCCCTTGACGGTGGCTACGACCATCGGAAATTCCGCCGATAACCATGGTGGACCAGACAACGGAAATACCAGGCGGTAAGTCCCGGCATTCCGGTATCGTTGCCGTCTGAATCTGACGCTTGAAGTCACGGCGGCTGGCCCCATAACAAGTCACCAAAAGTACAACCGTCTCACCATGCTCTCCCGTTTCTCACAGAAGCGCTCCGTGCCAGCGCGCCCCGCCCCGTTTGCCAATGCGCTGGCCGTTGCCGCGCTCGCCGTGATCTCCACCGGCTGCGCCACCGGCCCGCAAGCCAATCCGGACGATCCGCTGGAGCCGATGAACCGCGTGGTATTCACGGTCAACGACAAGGCGGATGAGTACGTGGCCGTGCCGCTCGCCAAGGGCTACAAGGCGGTCACGCCGGAGCCCGTACGCATCGCGGTGACAAACTTCTTCGCGAACCTGTCGGACGTGGGCAACTTCGCCAACAACGTGCTGCAAGGCAAGGGCACGGACGCGGCGGAAAGCCTGATGCGGGTGGCGATCAACTCGGTGCTCGGCATCGGCGGCCTGATCGACATCGCCACGCCGGCCGGCCTGCAACGCCACTCGCAGGATCTGGGGCTGACGCTGGGCACATGGGGTTTCCCGTCCGGTCCGTACCTGGTCCTGCCGCTGTTCGGCCCCAGCTCGATCCGTGATGGCATCGGGCTGGCAGGCCAGTTCTACCTCGACCCGGCACACTACCTCGACCCCGCGTGGCGCAATTCGCTGTTCGGCGTCAACGTGATCAACGTACGGACCAACCTGCTCGGCGCCACGGACCTGCTCTCGCAGGCCGCGCTGGACAAGTACGCCTTCGTGCGCGACGGCTACCTGCAGCGCCGTCGGTACCTGCTGGGCGAGGGCGGAAATCAGTTGCCGTCGTACGAGGAAGATGAAGACACGGGCGCGACTCCGGGCACGCCATCGCCGTCTACACCGTCTACCCCCTCTACGCCCTCCACACCGTCCGCACCCTCCAAGCCCTCAGCACCCGCCACGCCGGATGCACCGGGCAAGCCGGAAGCCTCCGGCACCGCAGCGGAACCGGCCGCACCTGCGCCGGCCGCCACGCCTGCACCGGAGCCGGCCAAGTAACGGAAGCACCGAGGGAAGCGCTGAGGGAAGCGCCGAGTCGCTGACACGGGGGATACAAGGCCGCCCCGCATGGGGGGTCTACCGAAGGGGATCTGCCGAGTGGGGTCTGCCGAGCGCGCCTTTGCCAGGATCGACAGAAAAAGCTGTGTCCGCGCCGTAGACCGACGCGGACACAAAATCGCGGATGCGGTGTCCGCGACCCGCAGATCGTAGGCAATTTTTGCAAAACCAACTGCCAACAATTGTGTCGGCAACCGGGTGTGCGAAACGATCCGCGCTCTAGCTGATACGGCTGCGACGCGGCAACAAAATGGTAAATGTCGCGCCGGCGCCCGCCTCGCTGGCCACGGTGACGCGGCCGCCATGACGCTCCGCCACCGTCTTCACGAACACCAGCCCCAATCCGCTGCCCCCGGGCGCATCAGCACGGGCATGGTGAACGCGGCTGAACGGCCGGAACAGCCGGGACTGCGCCTCGCGCGGAATCCCCGGCCCCTTGTCCTCCACGTCGATGGCCATGTACGGCCCCACGCGCCGCAACCGCACCACCACGGATTGGCCGGGCGGGCCGAACTTGATCGCATTGCTGACCAGGTTGGCGATGGCGCGCACCAGCAGCACTGGCGCCGCGCGCAGCGGCGCACAGTCGGCATCCATGTCCAGTTGCAATTCGATGCCGCGCGCCTTGGCCAGCGCCCAAAGCTCATCGGTAGCATCCATCACCAGCGTGGCCAGGTCCACTTCGGCAAACACCAGATTCTGGGATTCCGCCTGCGCCAGCCGGATGAAGTCGTCCGCCAGCGCCAGCGTGCGGTGCGCGTGCTCGCCGATCCGGCCGAGCAACTGGTCCTGCGGCAGGGCCCGCTCCGGACGCGACTGCAGGTCGATCAGCGCCAGGATGGAAGCCTGCGGCGAACGCATGTCGTGCGAGAGGAAGTGCAAGGTCTGCTCGCGCTGGCGCTCGGCGCGGCGCACCGCGGTGATATCGATCAGGCTGACGATCACGCCGGCCGGGCGGCCCGCCTCGCCGTGCAGCGGCGCACCGTGCAGCAGGTAGCGGCGATCGTCCTCCGTGGCCAGCTCCACGCCGTGTGAATCGGCGGAAGACATGACCGGCGCGTCGGACTCCATCACCGCGCACAGCGCATCCCAGTAGACGAGCCCCGGGCCCGGCACCGGGAACAATGACTCGATGATGTCCGGCAGGCCCGGCCGATCCAGTCCGCCGTAGGCATCGGCATGGGCACCGGGGCCGTCGCCCGCGCCGTCCTGCGGCAGTCCGTTGATACCGCTCAGCACCGCGGGCGCCAGCGCCACCGCGCGCCGGTTGGCCACCAGGATGCCGCCGTCCAGATTGCAGATCACCGTGGCCTCGGGCAGGCTTTCCAGCCCGTCCGACAGGAAGCGGCGCATATCCCGCAGGCGCGCGGTCATGCCATAGACGGCCAGCATGCGGCCATCGAGCGAATGGTCGGGACGCGTCCGCAACGGCAACAGCCCGGGTTCCAGCGCCAGCCGCCCCAGTTCCTCCGACAGGAAACGCAAGGCTGCCTCCTGCCGGCGCCAGCTCCAGAGCGGATAGACCAGCAGGCATCCGAGCACGCCGGCCGCCGGCGCGAACCACAGGTGCGCCTGCGCCACCAGCAACAGGCTGCCGCCCACCAGCGCCATCACCAGCAGGCCGGTCGCGAGCAGCGCATCGCGCGGGGTCAGCAGCAGCGCCGCCCACGCAGCCAGCAGCACGGGCAGCATCGTGCCGGTCCAGAACACGGCGGGCGGCACCGCGACGATGCCATCGCCGTCCACCAGCGCCTGCAGCGTGTTGGCCAGGATTTCCACGCCGCTCATGCCGCGCCCGTCGCGCGACACCGGCGTCGGGAACACGTCGCCCAGCCCCGTGGCCATCGCCCCGACGATCACGGACTTGCCACGGAAGTACCCTGCCCCGACCTGGCCCGTCAGGACGTCCAGTACCGGCACGCGTGTGAATGTTCCCGGCGGCCCGGCAAACGGAATCCGCAGGCGGTCGTGACTGATCCAGCCGGCGGCGTCCACGCGCCGGGCGGGTTCGTGACGCCAGGATTCCAGCGTTGCTGGCGAAGCGTGCCCGAACGCCGCCATGGCCGCGGCAAAGTGCCAGACCGGCCGCGCATCGTCGTCGCCTTCGCGCAGATAGACCTGCCGCGCCAGCCCGTCCGCATCGACCACCAGGTTGATATGCCCCATCCCCGCACCGAATCCGTCCATCGGCCCGCGCATGGCCGGGCCGTCCGGGCCGGATTCCGCCACCACGGGCAGGATCACGTTGCCGGCGCGCGCCAGGCTGCGCGCCAGTGCGGCATCGTCGGTCGGGTAGCGCGTATCGGCTTCGGACAGGATCACGTCCATGCCGATGACTTGCGGCTTGTCCGCGGCGATGCGGTCGATCAGCGCTGCCAGCACCGACCGTCGCCACGGCCAGCGGCCCAGCGCATTGATGCTGGCATCGTCCACGGCGACGATCACGATGTCGTCGCGCGCCGGATGCGCCTGGCTGGCCACGGCCAGGTCCAGTACCGCCAGGTCCGCCCGCGCGAACCACTCGTAGCGCGCGACCACGGCCGTCAACGCCATCACCGCGGCCAGGAGCAGCGCCCATTCGACCAGGGTACGGCGGCGGAATCGCACCGCCCCGGGTCTACTGGACACCGAGGCGAACACCATGGCCCTCGCCACCCATGACGATGGCGCTGCCCCGCGCATCGCGCAGGACCTGAAGGATGTCGATACGCTGCGCCGCCGAAAACGCCTCCGTGGGCGGCACGGGCCGGCCCGCATCGCGCGCCACGCGAACGTAGTAGGTGCCGGGCGCCGGACGCGGCAGCGTCACGTCATTGCTTGCCGTGTGCCGCGTGACGACGTCGGACGCGAAGCCTGCGTCGGCGGACATTTGCACCACGTATCCCGTGGCGCCGGTGCTGGTGGCCGGGCCATCCTGCGCCGCCGCGCCCGCCGCACCAGCGGGCCAGCGGACGCGCAACGTCCGGCCATCGTCCTCCGGAGCCGGCGCCGGGGGCGCGGGCTCCGGAGGACGATGGCCAGCGACTCGCCCCACGGACCCGGCTGGCCCTGCGCGTCGATCGACCGCACGCGCCACCACCACTGGCCGATGGGCAGCGTATGGCGGGCTTCCGCGACGTCCATGCGCGAAATGTCGGCGTGCTGCGTGAATGCCTTGTCTGCCGCCACCGCCAGTTCATAGCCGGCGGCGGTGTCCACCCCGGCCCAGCGGAAGGTCACCGGACCGCCATGCTGCGTGCCGTCCGGTTGCGGCGCCAGCGTGAACGGCGAAGGCGGACTGAGGCGAACCGTGATAGGTCTCACGCCGGGCAGCCCCGTCAGCTGGTCCTGCGCGATGGCGTTGACGACCAGGTACAGCGGGCCTTCCGGCAACCCGGAGAGCATGGCCTCGGGCGCGTCCACCTGGCCCGAGGAGATCCATTCCGTCAGCGCGGCGTCGCGCGTCACGCCCACGCGGTAGGCAACGGCGCCCTTCACCGGCGACCATCGCACCGTCACGCTGGCACCGAGCACCGGCATCGGCACGGGCGCCACCACCGGTGCGGGCAACAGCGCGGCCGGACTGGAAACCCGGCCGGCCGGCGACACGCCCACGCCATACCCAGCCGCCACGGCCACCGTATTGCCCGGCTGGCGGCCTGCGCCCACGCTCACCTTGCCTTCCAGGACCTCGCTGCGGCTACCCTCCGCGTCCGCCGTCACGCGATAGCGCGTGCCGCGCACGCCCGTCACCATCAGCGGGGTACGCATCTCGTAGCGGCCCACGCCACCACCGTTTGGCGCCACGCGCGATTCCGCCGCACCGTGCTCGACGCCGATCACGGTATCCGTGAGCCCGCTGCGCGAGAACTTGCGCAGACGCCGCACCTGCGCGGTGGTCGACGGCGGCAGGACCACGCGGCTGCCATCCGGCAACTCCAGCGTGGCGGTACCGTCGGCGCCGGTCTCGATCCGCGCCGATTCCGCCAGCGTGGCACCGGCCCGCAGCGGCGCACCATCGGCACGCACCTGTCCGCGCACGAACGACACGCGCGCGGTGGCCAGGGTGACGGGAATCTGTGACAGCGGAATGCGGATGCGGGACCCCGGCACCAGCCGGTACGGATCGGGCACGCGATTGACCGATTGCAGCAGGCGCCAGCCATCGGGGCCGGCCATGTAGCGCGCGGCCAGCCCGATCAGGGTGTCGCCGGGCTCCACCTCGTAGATGAAGTCGTCGCCTTGCGCGCCAGCGGGACCGGCGAGCACCCCACCCGGCAGGCTGGCGCCGGCCATCACCCCGCACAGCAGCGCGCGGGCGAACCACCGCCGCGCGCTACGCATTGGCGGCCCGCCCGGTCGCGACGGGCACGGCAGCGACCTCTTCAAAACGGTAGCCGTGCGAATACACCGACATCAGTCGCACGCCGTGGTCCGGCCGCAGCGCCAGCTTGATACGCAGCCGCGAGATATGGGTGTCGAGGGTGCGGGACCCGGCCTCCATGGCGCGGCCCCAGACGGCCTGCTCGATCACATCGCGCGACAGCAGGCGGCCGATATTGCGGAACAGGAACAGCGCGAGGTCGAATTCGCGAGGGGACAGGTCGATATTGAGTCCCGACAGCATGATGACGCGCCGGCGCACGTCGATGACGTAGTCGCCCTGGCGGATCAACTGGTCGTCATGCGCGGCGTCGGGATACGCGCGGCGCAGCAGCGCCCGGACGCGCGCAATGAATTCGCCCGGACGGATGGGCTTGGCCAGGTAGTCGTCGGCGCCGATGGCGAGGCCCGCGACGATATCGGCCTCCTCCATGCGGCTGGTCAGGAACAGGATGGGCGGCAGGCGGCCGGAATGCTGGCGGACCCAGCTGACCACCTCGTAGCCGCTCACATCCGGCAGTTGCCAGTCCATGATCAGCAGGTCGAACGCCTGGTCGCGCAACGCGCGCAGGAACGCGGACCCGGTGGCAAAGCTCGCACAGGTAAAACCGGCCTCATCGAGCAACTGGACAATCTGTTCGGCCTGGCTGACGTCGTCCTCCACGGAGGCAATTCTCATACTTCCCTCTGTTGACTGCGGCCTGGGTCGGGCTCGGCGGCGCCATGTTACCCAAACGCGGCACGCTGCGTCGAGGCTACATTAGAGGGGGTCGCCGCAGGTGTTGCAACCGTGCCGCGATGCCGTGCCCTTGCGGGCGTAAGCGATCCTTGACAGACGAAAAACGTGACGGAGCCGCCCCACCGCCACCCCACCGCCACGGCGCGGCGACCCGGCGATGATCCCCCCTATTGCAGCATGTAGGTTTCGTATTCCAGCCGGTCCAGCTTGCGGTCCAATAGGTACAGGGACAGCGCCACGACGATCAGCAGCGACACCGCGAAACCGTAGCCATACCACGCCGGCCCCAGCGCCAGTGTCAGCCGCGTCAGCACGAAGTTCAGCACGACGAACGTACCGGTCAGCAGCAGCACCTCGCGGCGGCGATCCAGGTAGAAATAGATGTTCAGCACGCCCAGCAGCACCACCTGCAGGCTGGCGCCGATCACGTCCACATAGAGCAGTGGCAGGTAGAGCTCGGAGATCCCCAGCAGGTCCAGGACCCAGCGCCCCACCACGAACAGCAGCAGCGCGGCGATGGCCTGCACCTTCACGATCTCGTACAGCCCCAGGCGGATGGTCTGGACCATCGTGTTGCGCATGTCCTCGATATGCTCCAGCGAGCTGCCGCCACGCACCGCGTTGTAGAACGCGTCGTAGTACTCGACGAAGTCCGTCTCGATCCGCACCAGGAACACGGCCATGCCGGGGATGATCGCCAGGTAGGCCAGGAAGACCGGGATGTCGTAGATGATGGACGCGTGCAGCGGGCCGATCACCTGCTGGCCCGTGGACGGCGCGTACCAGAACATGAACTTGTCCAGCCAGATCCCCAGGTTGTAGAACAGGCCGATCACCACCAGGCTCGGGTATGCATGGCGCTTCTGGAAGACCTCGAACGAGATGAAGCGCTGGCTGGTGTAGTTGCGGTAGATCAGCGTGATCATGCCCACCAGCAGGCAAAGCTGCCCCGCCACGAAGCCGGCCAGCAGCCCTTCCAGGCCGTGGCCGCGCAGCCCCAGCGCGGCCAGCACCGTGATGGTGTAGCCGACGAAGAACGTCCACACGATGGCCTTGTACTGCTTCATCCCGGACAGGAAGATCGCGGCGATCCAGATATTGCTCATGATCACGAAGCCCGCGATCATCAGCAGCCGGTACAGCACGGACTGCTCCGGGAAGGCCCACACCGCGCAGGCCAGGCCGATCGTCCCCGCCAGCGCCGTGGAAAGCAGCGCCACCGCGTGGTAGTTCGACAGCACCAGGTGATCGCGGCGCTCGAACAGGCGGTCCGACGTGAAGCGCGTGAACGAGAGCTGCATCGGCCCAGTCAGGATCAGGCTGCAGGCGATCAGGTAGGTCACGGAAACCTGGAACTGTGTGATCAGCAGGCCGGGCACCACGAACCCGATGGAAAGCAGGCCGATCAGCAGGATGCCGAGGATCGACAGCACCCACGGGCCCGAGCTGATCACGCCGGCGTAGGCATAGGCGCCCAGCATGCCCGACAGGCTGTCCCGCCGGAGCATCTTGCGCAATTCGAAACCGATGCCTGCCATGTCAGCGTCCTCCGTGGACCGGGCACCGTGCCGGATTGCCACCCGCGGCGCCGTCCTGCCGCGCGTGGTCAGGCAATGCCGTCAGGGACTCGTACAGCGTGCGATAGCTGCCCACCATCTGGTCCTGTGTGTAGTAGCGTTCCACGCGCGCGATGCCGCTGGCCTGCGCCGCCTGCCAGCGCGCGGGGGCCGTCAGCAGCGCCAGCGCCGCACCGGCCAGTGCGGCCGGGTCGGCAATGCGCACCACGCCACCCGCCGCGCCCAGGTCCGCATCCTCGCCGGGCAGGCCGAAGATCAGCTCGCGGCAGGACCCCACGTCCGTCGTCACGCACGGCACGCCGGCCGCAAAGCCTTCCAGCACCACCAGCGGCAGCGCCTCGGAAATCGAACTCAGCACCAGCACGCCCACCTTGGGCAGCAGTTCGTCGATCTTCTGGAAGCCCAGGAATTTCACCTTGTCGCCCAGGCCCAGGCTTTCCGCCAGGCTGCGGCATTCGCGCGCGTATTCCGGATCCTCGTCCTCCGGTCCGGCGATCCAGCCCTCAGCATCCGGGCACTCGCGCACCACGGTCAGCATGGCGCGGATAAATGTCTTGATGTCCTTGATGGGCACCACCCGGCCGATCAGGCACAACACCGGCGGCACACCCGGCGCGCGCTTTTCGCGCAGCGCGGCCAGCCGGGGCAGGTTGATGCCGTTCGGGATGTTGCGCGTGCGCCCGACCGGCGCGCCGTCCGCCACCTGGCGGCGGCGGTTGCCTTCGTACAGCGCCACGATCTCGTCGCCGGCGTCGTAGCAGACGCGGCCCAGCGTTTCGAAGAAGCGCACCCAGAGCTCGCGGAAGTAGCTGATCTGGGAGATGTCGCGCTCGAACACGTTGCGGTTGTCGCGGATCCACTGGCTCTGGAACAGGTCGATCTTGCGTTCCTTGGTATAGATGCCGTGCTCCGACACCAGCAGGGGGCGCGCGTTGCGATAGCGCAGCATCGCTCCCAGAAAGCCGGCATAGCCCGTGGACACGGTGTGGTAGACGCGGGCCGGGATCAGCCCTTCCGCAATCCGCACCAGTTGCCAGAGCGGCTTGTGCATGATGCGGACGGTCCAGAAATAGTCCGTGAACGACGGGTCCGTGCAGAACTGGCGGTATTGCTCCGTAATGGTCTGCCAGGCGCGCTTGCTGTAGAGGAAGGCATCCTCGGACAGCGCCCCGCCCTCGCGCAGCAGCGGCATCAGTTCGCGGATCAGCTCGCCGGCGCGCGCTTCGTGGCCCGGCTCGCGCAGGATCTCGTGCAGTTCGTCCGATTTCGCGAAGGCCTTCGCGTCGCCGGCGCTGCCGTGCACCATCGGCGGCGGTGGAAAGTCGTACAGGAAATGGGATTCCAGATGCACCACGTTCTCGGGCAGCGCGTACACCATCTCGCCATAGTCCTGGCGGCGGCTGCCGATGAAGACGATGCCGAAGCGGATCTCCGGGAATGCCCGGATCATCTGGTTGACCCAGCTCGACACGCCGCCGCTCACATAGGGGAACGTGCCCTCCAGCAGCAGCATGACGTCGGCGGACGTGCCCTTGACCAATATCTCGCTCATGATTGCCAGTACCGCAGGAGGGGCCGCACCAGCGGGAGCGGCGAAGGACTGTCGAAGGCCGCCATGAGCTTGCGCACGGCGGCATAGTCGCGTTCCAGGTAGGCGGCTTCCGCCAGCAGCGGCAACACGCGCTCGCGCGCGAAGCCGAGCGACTCGGCGCGCACGAGCCATTCGCGGGCCTCGCCCGGCGCGTTGCGCGCCAGCGCCAGGCGCCCGCGCATGTACCAGAGCGCGGCATTGCCGTCGTCGATCTCCAGTGCCGCGCTGGCGTAGCGTTCCACCTGGCTCGCGGTGTAGCGGTAGACGTCGCCCTGCACCAGGTTCTGATAGATCAGCTCCCAGTACAGGTCCGCCAGCCGCTTGTTAATCTCGCCGCGCGCCTGCGGCGTGTCCGCGGCCTCCAGCCGTGGCAACTCCGCCAGGATCTGCTGCGTCAGCTGCTTCTCGGCGCCGTCGAGCATGCCGTAGGCCAGCAGCCGGATGTCGTCCGTGCTGTCCGCCAGCAGTTCGCGAAGCACCGGGCTGGCCGTGCGCGTGGGCATCGACTGCATGGCCACCAGCGCCGTCATGCGCTCCGGCAGCGGGGCGCGCGTATTGCCGAGCTGGGCGCGCAACCGCGCGCCGCCGCCGTGCGTGACGCGCTGGATCAGGTGCGTCACGAACTCCGGCAGCGCCACCGAGGCGATGCCGGTGGCATCCCGCTTGGCCGGGAACAGCTTGGAGAACAGCAGGCTGCCCAGGCACACCAGCGTGCCACCCAGCGGCACGAAGAAACAGAACGCGGCCAGGTAGAGGTAGCTCCAGAAAAACGGCACGCGGAAGCGCCGTGGCAGCAGGCGCCATAGCGCCAGCCCGAGCAGCGCGGCCGCCGTGGCCTGCAGTCCGAGGAACGACAACAGCAGCGGCAGCCCCGTGCCGCCACTGCGCAGCAGCAGCGTGAGCGCGGCGATCTGGGCGGCGGTGCCACCGATGGTCAGCTTGCCCATGCGTCAGCTTGTCCTGGTCTGGCCGGCAACCGGCGCCGGGCCGGTGCCAGGCGCCGCGTCAGCCGTGGCGGCCGTGCCGTTGCCGCCATCGATCTGGCAGCGCTGCAGCAGCCGCACCAGGGCCTCTTCCGCCCCGGTGGCCGGCACCGCCAGCGTGTACACGCCGATATGCGCGGTGGCGAAATCGGTGCCGAACTGAGCGCGCAGCATGTCCTCGATCCGCACCAGATAGGCCGATACGGCCTGGCTGTCCGACAACGGCATCAGCGTCAGCATGGCACGCTGGCGCTGGCTGCGCGCGGGCCATGCCACATCCAGCGCGCGACGGCTGCGCACCACCTGCTCGAACAGCGCGTCGCGCGCCTCGTCCAGATCGAATACCAGTGCCACCACCGAGCTTTCGATACCGGTCTCGCGACGCAGCCGCGACAGCCGCGCATAGTCCAGCGCAAACGCATACGGAATGGCCGGCGCCAGCGACTGGATGCCATGCGTGGCGTGCGCGTGCTCCACGCCGTCGGCGTAGTAGCCCATCAGCACCATCAGCAGCTGCAGGTTTTCATAGGTCAGCGACAGGAACGGCATGCGCTCCACCACCAGCACCCCGATCAGGCGGTCCGATCCGGCCAGCACCGGCGCCACGGCCACATAGCGGGTCTGCGCATCCTGCTGCAGGCCCGTGGAGCGCAGATGGGCCAGCGTGCGTGTATCCAGGCAATGCCTCACCAGCGGATCGTTCACATCCAGCGAAAAGGATCGTCCGATGCTGGCCACGGCCTCGGTGGACAAGTGGTCGCCATCACACGGATACAACGCGGCCGCCTCGACCTGGCAGGCCTGCGCCACCACCTGGAGCATCGGTTGCGCGCCGGCCAGATGGCCGACTGCCGTGTTGCCTGCGGTCTGGCCGCGCGCCGCATCCTCCAGCGCCACGCCACGCAATTGCGACAGCGTGTCGCGCAGCGTGGTCGGACGGGCCAGCAAATCGTTTTCCAGCCGCGCGTGGGAAATGCGCAGCAGGTAGTGGTTCTTGGTCAGCGCGGCCAGCCGCTCGTCCAAGTAGCGGTTCACGGCGCGCGCGCGCGCCAGGCGCGTGCCCCAGACGTCGCCGAACTGGCCAGCCACCAGCACCAGCAGCAGTCCGCCCAGGAAGAACATGCGCGGGAACGCTCCGCTGTAGGCACCCAGGCTCTCGAAGAAGAACCAGCCACCCAGCAGCATCAGCACAGCGCCCACGCCGATCAGCGTGCCGTAGCGCAGCGCCAGGATGACCGGCAGCAGCCAGGCCCAGGGAAACCCCATGCCCAGCAGCAGCGGATTCTGGGGCAGCACCAGGTACGCGAGCCCCATCGCCACCACCATGGTGACGATCAGCTCCAGCACGGCCGCCGGCCCGCTCACCGCGGGCGCCAGCCAGCGCGCATAGCGCCCGCCAAGGCCGATACCCTGCCCCTGGCGCGTCTTTTCCACGGAATTGGCCACGCGTATCACCCGTCCTTTTGCGCTCAACCTTGCATCAGCGGCGCCAGCAGGCGGCGCAGCAGCTTCTGCGCCGTGCCGGACAGCGATTCACGGCTCCAGCCGCTGTTGCTGCCCGTGGCGGACCACACCACCTGGCCGCTGGCCACGTCGATCAGTTGCAGCGAAATGCCAACCGCCGGCTCGCCATCCACGCCGACCTTGTAACGCCATTCCTGCACGGCGCCGGTTAGCGCATAGCGGGCGCGTTCGCCACGGGCCCATTCCAGCGCGCGGCCCACGGACTCGCGCTCGGCCGGCTCGAACAGCGTTTCCGGGTTCAGGGCCGCCGGATAGCGTTTCAGGTTGGCCACGCCCCCGGTCTTGAGCAGGGATTCGGCGATGGCTTCCGCACGCAGGCCGGCCTGCGGCGTCTCCGTGTAGTTCACGATCGGCAGCACGGCCACCGTGTCGCCCGGCGACATCTGCGGTGCGCGGCCCACGTCCGTCACCGCGCAACCGGCCAGCCACAGCGCCGCGCACATCGCGCCGCACCATGCCACCACCCGTCCCATGCGTGTTGTCTTCCCGTTCATGTCGATCCCCCTCGTTACCTTGAAATCCAGTCGTCAGTACAGCCAGCGATAGCGCAGGCCCAGTTCGGTGAGCGGCGTGCCGCCATTGCGGGCCGCGGTTTCATGTAAGACATACAGCGACAGGTGGTCGTTGCCCAATACCGATCCGGCCACGCCCAGCTGGGCACGGAAGTTGTGGCCCGCCCGCGTGTCGCGCAACGCGCCCACTTCGGCAAACGGGCGCCACTTGCGCGTGTAGTCGTCAATCAGGTCGGTGCCGAAACCGAACAGCACGCCGGCCTGCGTAAAGCCCTGCGGCATGTAGAACCCCGGGGTGGCTTCGTCGTCATCGGCGGGCAGCAGGCGCTGCATGCGCGGCGTCAGCGTGCCGGCATTGGTGCTGTAGTTGGCATGCGTGCCCACGATGCGCACCGTGTAGTCCGGGTACGCCGTGCGAATACGATAGCCCGCCTCTACGTCATACACCATGCCGTGGCCCAGCGCGCTGCGGTCCTGCCCGTAGAAGTGGCTGTACTCCACCCGGCCGCTGACGAACTCGCGCAGGCCGATGCGCCACATCGCGCCCAGGCCCAGCACGTCCTTCATGCCGCCCACGCGCAGCTGCGATGACTCTTCCGCCGGCTGGTTGTAGCCGGCCAGCGTCGTGAACGACACCCGGCCTTCCCGGTTCCACTCGCCCTGCAGGCGCGCGGTGGTGAAGGACTCCAGGCCATCGCGGCGGCCCACGCCGAGCGCCCAGCGCTTCTGCGAATCGCGGTAGCTCAGCGCCAGTTCCGCGCGCCGGTCCGATGCCGGCACATTGTCCAGCTGCGCGCGGTCCGTGGTGCGCTGGTCGCGGAACACGCCGCGCAGATTGAGCGCGTAGCCGTCCCACAGTCGCGCGCCGCCGGCCAGGCTGTATTCGAAGTACTCCAGCGGCTTCTGGTGCTGCATCGTCACGCGCGGCTCGATGGCCTGCGCATCCGTCAGCAGCGCATCCTGCAGCGTCTCCTGCAGGGCGTCGTCGGTGCGGGCCATCTCCTGCGTCTCGAAGGCCTGCGTCTGCGCCGCGGCCAGCCGGTCAAGTTGCCGGTTGGCCTCGATCTGGCTCGTCACGGGCACGCGGCCCGCCTGGCGCTCCATGATGCGGTCCAGTGCCTCAAGATCATTGTTGTCGAGCGCGATCGAGATCTCGGCGTACGCCGGGCGCTGCAGCGTGCGCACATACTGGCGCGCCAGCCAAGCGCGCGCGAGTTCGTTCGATTCCGACGACATCGCCCAGGCCAGCGCGACCTCGCGGCTGGCCGCCGAAATCTGGCGCTGGCGGCGGCGTTCGCGCTCGCTCAGCTCGGCCTGCGGAGGCACCACCAGCGGCGGCAGGCCGGGCACTTCGCCCAGTTGCGAGGCCGCATTCGGGTCGGGCGGCGTCAGACGCCGCGCCGCCACTTCCGCGCGGTCGCGGCGCAGCATCTCGATCACCAGCTGGCGCGACACGTCGCCCGATGCGAACACCTGCCCCAGCGCCACCACCTGTCGGCGCAAGTCGGTGCGCGCAGGAGCGCCCTGCTCGCCTTCCTCGTCGTCAGGCTGGGCATCCTCCTCGTCTTCGCCGGTGTGGCGCGCTTCCGCGCCCCGCAGGCCCGACGTCGACCACGCGTGATGCAGGTCGATCCACGCCTGCTTGCGGATGCGCCACGCCATCGACGTCTCGCCAATCGCCTCATAGGCGTCCGCGATCAGGCCCAGCCACAGGGGGTCCGCGCTCTTGCCTTGCTGCATCTTGCGCAGGTAGTGCAGCGCGGTGCGACCGTCCTGGAAGCGCATGGCGCCCGCCGCGTAGGCGCCCCACAGGCCCGGATCGTCCTCGGCCTCGTTATGCAGGCGCCGCATGACCGCGCGCACTTCGCTGTCGGTGCCCATGTCGATCAGCGCCCACAGCAGCGCGGCATAGGTCTCGCTGTCGGCGTCCGGCAGGCTGGCGGCGTGGCGCAGGTCGGCCAGCGCACGTTCGCGATCGCCCGTCAGGCGCCAGAATTCGGCACGGCGCATCATGAACGCGGCCGACGACTCGGCCTCGCGCTTCTGCTCGGGCGTCAGGCTGGCGAGCAACCGTTCGATGCGCACATAGGCGTGGGCGCGCGTGTAGTAGTACACCGCCAGTTCCAGCTGTTCGCGCTTGCCGCGCTTCCGCCAGCCGGCTTCGGCGATGCGGCCCGCGTCAATTGGCGACCTGTTGTAGTAGTCGATCAGGTTCGAGAAATCGCGGTCTTCCGCATCGCGGAGCTCGGACAGGCAGTCGTTGCGTGCGGCGCCCGGCGGCATCGTCATGCAGTGCTCGTCCTGCGTCTGCGCCACGGCGATCATCATCTGCCGGTAGCCATCCTTGAGCAGGTCGTCGCGCTGCGTCAGGCGAGCCAGTTCCGTGTACGTGCGCCAGTACAGCAAGTCCTTCGGTCCCGCGCTGGCGCGCGCCGGAAGCATCGCGTCCATCGCGTCCGTCAGGCGACCGTCGACGTAGAGCATGTTGGCCCGCTTAAGCGCGTACTGCGGGCGCGGCCCATAGCGCTGCTGCAGCTGGCCATAGAGTTCGAAGGCGCGGGCGTCGCGGCCGGCGCGCTCGGCCAGTGCGGCGTTGCGCTCCATGATCTCGCGGCCATGCGGCCCGTGGGCGATGCCGTCGAGGAAGGCCATGCCAGCCTCTGGCTCACCCAGCCGCTCGTAGGCGGCCACCACTTCATCGACGGTTTTCAGGTCGCCGCCGGCGGCGCGATGGCGCAGCGCGGCCAGGTAGGCGCGCTCATCGTTCAGCCCGGGGGCCAGGCGCATGACGTTGTTCCACGCGCGCTCGTCGTTGGTCGCCTGCGCGTACTCCAGCCAGCTTTGCAGCGCGACCATCGGCTGGCGATTCCACTCGGAGACCTGCGCCAGGCGCTCGCGCCAGACGTGCTCGTTCGGCAGCTTCTGCACGGCCGTCTGGGCCACGCGCTGCGCCTGATCGAGCTTGCCCGCGGCCAGGAACACGCGATACGCCAGATCATAGTCGTCGGCGTTGAACGGGCGGCCCTCGGCGGCGGCCTGCGCAACCTCCGTTTTGGCGGCCGCCTGCGCCTCGGACTGCGTGACATTCCTGCTGTCGGCCTTCGAGGCGGCGGGCGCCCTGGCGGTGGCAGTGGCGACGGGTGATGTTGCGGGTGCGGGTGCGGGTGCGGGTGCGGGTGCGGATGCGGTAGTGGCTGCGACGTGGCGCACGCCGAACTCGCCGGCATCGGCCAGCTTCTGGCGCATGGCGACGCCACGCGGGCCATCGAGGAAGACATGGCCACGCGCCAGCCACGGCTCGGTATCGGAAACCCGCCGCAGTTGCGCCTGCGCCAGCCGCGTCGCGTCCATCGGCTTGATGGCCGACAGCTTCAGCAGCCGCTCGACGTACTTCGCCGCCACGTCCGGCTTGTTGGCGGCCAGCGCCAGCCTGGTGAGAAAACGCAGGACGTCGGGATCGTCCAGCAACTTGCCGCCACGCCGCTCCGCTTCCATGAGCGCCTCGTCGAGCAGGTTGCCGGCTTGCAGCGTCTGCAGCGCCTGCAGGAACAGCGTGCGCTGCTCATACAGGTTCTTGGAGCGCGCCTGCGCCTCGAACAACGCGCGGGCGGCATCGCGATAGTTGCCCCCGGACAGCGCGATCCCAGCCAGTTGCTGGTTGTAGAAATCGGCATGCGCCGGGTCCCGCACGGCCAGCTCGCGGTAGAGCTTGCCGGCGGCACTGGCGTCGCCGATCTGGCGCGACTGCGTGGCCAGCGCCTGCAAGTCGCCGAGCGACCACTTGCGCAGGGCGGCCGGTGCTGAGGCCTCCTTCAGCAGCGCCGACATCAGCGCCAGGCGCTGCGCCCGCTCGGGCGTGTCCGGCAACGCGGCGTAGGCGCGCTGCTGCGTGATCTCGATGCGCGTGCGCAGGATCGGGCCGGTCAGGTCCGCGCCCTGCACTGCCTGCATGCGGGCGAGCATCGCCTCGGCGTCGTCCAGCCGGCCGCTACGCGCGTATTGCTCCGCCAGCACGCCCATGAAGCTCGTGTCGTCGGGGGCCACCCGCGACCACGCCTCCAGGTACGCCACCGTCAGGCCGTCGACGGTGCGGCCCTGGCCAAGCAGGCGTTCGCGCAGGGTCTCGCGCGGGAACATCAGCGCCAGTCCGACTCCCACCATCGCGGTAAAGGTCAGTACCAGCGCCGGCGGCAACAGCCGCTCGCGCTCAGCCGGCGCAGCGGACTTCGACTTGTTGCTGGACATGGATCGGATCATTCACCGCGGGGGTATCGATGCGCAGCGTATTACGCTCGCGCACGCCGGCCACGGGCTTGCCGTCAACCGTCACGCTGCACTGGCCGGCGTTGGCCAGGCGGAAGAAGGGCTTGTAGTAGCCACTGAAGGCGAAACGCGTGGTATTGCCGTCGCGGCGCCAGTCGCGGACCAGGCCGTTGGCCTCGGGCAGTTCCGGCACGGCGCGGGAAGCGGCCGGCACGACCGAGAACCGCGCGTCACCGCCGTCCAGGTGCACGTACACGCCGCCGCCCGGCGCCGGGGAGGAACCCGTCACGCCGCGCGCGGTGGCCACATCAGGCACGCCGGCGCCGGTCCAGCGCAGGTTGCGCAGGTTACCGTCCCCGCGCACCACCCACGGACCGCTGGCCGGCGCGTCACTGATGCCATCGGCACCCACGGCACCACCGGCCGCCGGGGCGCCATCGCCCAGGTCGCGCGCCACGGCCATGCCTTGCCAGTCGAGGACCTTGAGCACGTAGTCCGTCGAATGCATCGGCAGCAGCGGCTGCGACACCACGTAGTCGTAGACCTTGCGCAGCGCCTTCAGCGAGGCCACCTTGGTGCCCGAATAGCTGTGGTAGTAGATGTTGACGGCCTTGAAACGGTACGGCTTTTCCGTCAGCTCGTAGGTCTCGATCACGCGCTCGAAGCCGTAGTACGGCCCGTGCCAGAGGTTGGTGTAGACGTTCTCGTTCTGGTTGGTCGCGAACACCTGGAAGGTGTTGTCGGCCTTGTGGATGCCCAGCGGCGCAATCGCCGTCCAGGTGGGATTGCTGCGCGTGATCAGCGTGTCCCCGCCGTTCATGTTCAGCACGCCGGCACGATCGGTCAGCTTGAGCGCTTCCGGCGGGGCCTGGCAGTCACCGGGCCACAGCAGCATTTTCACCGGCTTGTCCGCGGGCGCCAGCACCTTGTTGATGTAGTCGATGGAGCCGCCGATCTCGCGGTTCAGGTCCATCTTGTAGCCGGGAATCGCCAGGTGGAAGTCCTCGTCGCCCTCCTGGATCCTGGCGTCATGCTCGTGCCCGGGCACCGTGCGCGCCCATTGGAACGGATGCGAGTACGTGTGGCTGGCAACCTCCACATAGGGTTGCGCAAAGATCTTGCGGGCGATGGGCTCCAACTCCGGCGTGAGCTTCGGATACATGCCGGACTTGCCGACTTCGCCCTCGATCACCGACATGGTCATCGGCAGGCGGTATTTGTCGAAGATCTCGCGAAGCAGGACGTCACCCGAGTAGCCGCCACCGGGAATCTCGGCCCTGGACGCAAAGCCGTCGCCATCGATATGGATCGTCAGCAGGCGCCGGCCGCTTTCCGTGGTGGTGTCCGGCACGGGCATTTGCGGCAGGCGCAGCGCCTCGCGCAGGAAAGCCAGCGGCTGCACCACCCAGCGGTCCTGGGCGTTGGCGGTGTTCTGGCGCACCGCGTAGGGGCCCGTCACATAGCCGCCCCACGGGGTGATGGCGGCGGCATCGAACGTCAGCGTGCCCGATCTCATGCGCATCAGCGACCGCGTATCGGCGGCGCCGTCCTGCACCTGCACCGGCACGGCGTCGCTGCGATCCGGCGCCACGGGCATCTCGAAGCCCATCATCGGGTCCTTCGACAGGATCTGCACCGGCCCGGACGTCCGGCCCTTGACGGTCTTCAGGCCCAGCGTACGCGCAAGCGCGCCACTCACCGGCGCGCCAAACCCGTTCATGAAGACCACCGGCACGCCCTGCCCGATCAGCTTTTCGATCCATGCATAGAGGCGCCCCGGCTGCTGCGTGAAACTGCCGTTGGACCACACCACCACGCCGGCGTAGCGGTCGGGGCCGATGTCGGGCAGCGGGTCGCGGGTCTCGGCAAAATCGACGCGATAGCCCAGGTAGTTGATCGGCATCGACACGAATCGCACGCCTTCGGTGTTGTCGATGACCACGCCCGGCTCGGTCTCCTGCACGATCAGCACGCGGCGCGGCAGCACTTCGAGCGGCCCCACGCCCACGGTCTGCAGGCCGGAGTCGGTCACATAGGGCGTGATGCCCAGGGCCCGGATGCGTCGCGCGGTCTCGCGCGCGCAACGACGGTCCCTGGGCGGACAGTAGTCGATCGAGATCACCGGCAGCCGGTATTGGTCGCGAATGATCCGGGCCTGGTTCAGCAGCCAGTCGCGGTCTTGCTGGCTGACTTCCGTGTAGCGGCTCTGGCTCTGGTTCCAGCCACGAAACAGCGACTCGAACACCACGCCATGGGCCAGCGCATGGACCTGCGGAAGAATCTCGAAGCCACGGTTGAACAGCAGCTTCGCGTCCGGGTAGCGGCCCTTGATCGCCCGGATCACGCGAACCATGCCCGCTTCCTGGCGCGCACGGTCGGCATCGGTCTTGGCCACCAGCTGGTAGGAATCGAGCGTATCAAGGAAGAAGCCGCGATAGCCGCGCTCCCACAGCGGCGTGATGACCTTGTCCACATAGAATGCGGGCCAGCCGTCGGCGGCCTGGTCCACCACGCGGGCGTTCCAGGCGTCATTGCTGCCAGTGAGCCAGGCCTTGGGGATGTCCTTGAAGTAGGCGCGCGCGGGCAGCACCTCGCCCACGCTGACGTAGGCGAACCATGCGGTATGGGGGGTATTGGCGCGGCGCGGGTCGAAGCCGCTGTCGGGCTCCACCACGGCGATGTCGAAGGCCTGGAGCATGTCCACCGGCGGCGTGCTGCCATAGTGGAAGGCTACGCTGGGCGATGCGGGCGCGGTCACCTGGGCCACGACGGCGGTCGATGGTGTCAGCGTGGCCAGCACCACGCCGGCGATCGACGCGAACACGGCGGCAATGGTTGCCGCCCATCGGCATGCACGCGCCACAGATAATGACGGCACATGGCCGGCATCAAGGAAACGTCCCCGGATTGATCGTTGCACTTGCTTCACTGGCCTGTTTTCCGCTGCTCTTGTTATGCCACGGCGCGCAACCGCTTCGCGACTCGTCGCATCCGCCATGTGCCCGCTGCCCCGCATTATGCCGCCCTTGCCGCCGGTTATAGGATTTTTCCCAATTGGCAAGCAGGCAGGATGCTAGGCCATTCGTTTGAAACAGATTGTCAATAATTGTGCCGGCCGCGGCTTGACATATACCCGTCACCGCCATGCGCCACAATGCCGACGCCTGGAATGCACAGGCGCGCGTTCAGGCGGGTCGGGACGGGTCGGGAGAGGACGCGGGAATGGGAGTGCGGGTCGATTGTCCAGACAATGGAGAGAAACCCTTGGAGGCAGAAACGCTTGACGGAATGTCGCACTGGAATGTCGAGCCGGAATGTCGCGCGCCGGGTTCGCGCATCGCCGTCAGGCCTCCCGCGGCTGGCCGGCGCTCTCCCGGCATCGTCCGCCGAAAGCCATAGTCCATATGGAGTACAGGAGGATGAGTCGACCGGCTGCGCGCGGATTGGTATGCACGCGGCGCGTCGATTCATTTTTGTACCGGCTATCGATACTTTCGTTGCCATGCCTCGCCTCTTAACAGCCTGTAACCCGTTCTGATGTCAGACAAATCCGGATTCGATGTAGATTTCTCTAATATCTGCTGTTTGCATGCCGAAACACCGTTAGGGCATAGGCGGATTGACACACGAAAAAAAACCGGCAGAATGGGTCCTCGCATGTGCACCGGCCTGAAGCGTTTTTGCTCCGGTTCGTTGTGGGCAGCATGCTAGGTCGGGCAATTACGCCCATTTGATATTCAAGGTTGGAAAGAGATATGGAAACCGGTACCGTTAAGTGGTTCAACGACGCCAAGGGCTTCGGCTTCATCACCCCGGACGCAGGCGGCAATGACCTGTTCGCGCATTTCTCGGCGATTGAAGGCAATGGCTTCAAGTCGCTGAAGGAAGGCCAGAAGGTCCGCTACGTCAAGGCAATGGGCCAGAAGGGCGAACAAGCCACGAAGATCCAGGCAGTCTGATCGCCGCCTGAATCGCCCGGCAATATCTTGCCTGGGAAGCCCCGCTCCGGCGGGGCTTTCTGCTTTGTGCGAGGCCAATAATGTATGGCGTTGCTGACGTTTCACGGACCTGCCCGACTGCGCGCCGGGAGATTTTCCGGCCGGCTTGTCGGATGACTCGTCGGATGACTTCGCGGTTCCTGGCACCGGTCCTGTTTGCCGCCATGACGGGCGCGACGAATATCGTCCTGGCCCAGACCCTGCGCAACTTCGGCGACGATCCGTTCTTGCAGGTCTCGCAGGCCGTTCCCGATTGCCCGGAGCCGGCAGGCCCGCGCATTTCGGAAGATGAATGGAAGCGCGACGCCCATCACCGCATCGAGGAAGGCAACCATTGCTACGTGGAAGGCCGCTGTCGCCTGGCCAACGCGTATCGCTATGACAAGGATATTGCAGAGGCGGTACAGCGCCGGCTGGACACCTTGCGCCGGACGCTCCCGGGGTGGCAGAACAGTTCCTTGTGGATCATGGTGCGGGGGCGCTGGTTGACGGTCCAGGGATGCGTGGCACCCGGTTTTGACCGCGCGCCGTTCCTGGCCGCCTTGAAGGAAGTGGCCGACGTGGAACGCGTGATCGACCAGACCACGGCGACGCCCGCGCGTGGCGTTCCGTACACGCGGTATGCATTCCCCGCCACAAATGCCCCGTCGCGTTGAAGTTGTTATAATCGCCCGACTCTGAAAACCCCCAATCCACGCCGTTCTTGCGGCACTGTCCGCCCGGCCCGCCAAGCCATCCGGCGGGCGGCGTCCAGGACGACGAGACCCCAGCGTGCCGAGGAAACCCGTGGCCGGAACTGAAATCGCAACGCCAGGCAGCCCGCTTGCCGGACCTGCCGTGTCATCTGGAAGTTCGTTCCATGCGGCAATGCGGATCCTGCCTGCCTCACAACGGCAGGCCATGTTCGAGATCTACGCGTTCTGCCGCGCCGTGGACGACATCGCCGATGGCGACACCCAGCACGCCGACCGTCTGGCCGCGCTGGAGCAATGGCGCGCGGACATCGCAGCCTGCTATGCCGGCATGGCGCCGGCCGCGTTGCGATCGCTTGACGAACAGATCAAGGCGTTCGATCTCCGTCAGCAGGATTTTTCCGACGTCATCGACGGCATGATCATGGACGTCGTGGCGACCATCGTCGCGCCGGACGCGGCCACGCTGGATGTTTACTGCGACCGCGTGGCCAGCGCCGTCGGCCGGCTGGCCGTGCGCGTGTTTGGCCTGGAAGAGGCGCCCGGCATCGCGCTGGCCCACCATCTGGGCCGCGCGCTGCAGCTCACCAATATCGTGCGCGATATCGACGAGGACGCCGGCATCGGCCGGCTCTACCTGCCCGCGGAGGCCCTGGCCGCCGCCGGCATCCCGGTCGGTTCGCCGGACGAAGTCATTCGCCACCCCGCCATTGGCGAGGTGTGCAAAGCGCTGGCGCGCGAGGCCCAGGCGCACTACGACGCCTCGGCTGCCATCATGGCGCGTTGCCCGGCACGCGTCGTGCGCTCGCCGCGCATCATGTCGGATGTCTATCACGGCATCCTGACCCGTCTGCTGGCCCGTGGCTGGCAGGCCCCGCGCGCACGCGTGCGCGTGCCCAAGGCAAAGCTGGTGTGGATCCTGCTCCGGCACTCCATTGCCTGATATGTCATCGCCGATGCGAGGGGTCCCGGCCGCTCGCATCGCCAGAAAGAGAAGTGCCCCCGAATTGATGAACCAGGCCGCAACAATTACCCGCACTCAAGACGACGCGCTGGCTGCCAGCGTGAACCGCATCGCCCAGCCCGCCCTGCCCGATCCGCTCGACGCCGGCATCGCGCATGCCGTGGACGCCCTGCTGTCCCAACAGCAAGCCGATGGCCACTGGGTCTACGAGCTAGAAGCCGACGCCACCATCCCGGCCGAATACATCCTGATGGTGCACTACCTCGGTGAAACACCCGACCTGGTGCTCGAGGGCAAGATCGCCAATTACCTGCGCCGCATCCAGAACGCCGATGGCGGCTGGCCGCTGTTCCATGCGGGCGCATCCGATATCAGCGCCAGCGTGAAGGGCTACTTCGCGCTCAAGATGGCCGGGGACGATCCCGAGGCCGAACATATGCGCCGCGCCCGCACCGCCATTCATGCGATGGGCGGCGCCGAAGCCAGCAATGTCTTCACGCGCACGCTGCTGGCGCTGTACGGCGTGATGCCGTGGCAGGCCGTGCCGATGATGCCCGTGGAAATCATGCTGCTGCCGCAGTGGTTTCCGTTCCATCTGTCGAAGGTTTCGTACTGGGCACGCACGGTGATCGTGCCCCTGCTGGTGCTCAACAGCCTGCGTCCGCAGGCGCGCAATCCGCGCAAGATCGGCATCGACGAACTGTTCGTGCGTCCCTGCCAGGCCACGCGCCTGCCGCGCCGGGCACCGCACCAGAGCCCGCTGTGGGTCGGCGTGTTCCGCGCACTGGACGCCGTGGTCCGCGTGGCCGAGCCGCTGTTTCCGCGCGGCCTGCGCCGCCGCGCCATCGAGCGCGCGCGCGAATTCACCGTGGAGCGCCTGAATGGCGAAGACGGCCTGGGCGCGATCTTCCCAGCCATGGTCAATTCGGTGCTGATGTTCGATGTGCTCGGCGTGCCGGAATCGGACCCGGCGCGCGCCATCGCCCGCCGCTCGATCGACAAGCTCCTGGTCGTCCGGGACGACGAGGCCTATTGCCAGCCGTGCCTGTCGCCCGTGTGGGACACCTCGCTGGCCAGCCACGCACTGCTGGAAGTGGGCGAGCCGCGCGCCATTGCCGCCGCCGCCCGCGGCCTGGACTGGCTGGTGCCGCTGCAGGAACTGAACGTCCGCGGCGACTGGATCGTGCGCCGTCCCAATGTGCGTCCCGGCGGCTGGGCGTTCCAGTATGCCAACCCGCACTACCCTGACGTGGACGACACCGCCGTGGTGGTGGCGGCCATGGACCGCGCCGATCGCGGCGACCGCTCCCACCGCTACGACGAAGCCGTATCGCGCGCCTGCGAATGGGTCGTCGGCATGCAGAGCGGCAATGGCGGCTGGGGCGCGTTCGAGCCCGAGAACACCCACCTCTACCTGAACAATATTCCGTTTGCCGATCACGGCGCGCTGCTGGACCCGCCCACGTCGGATGTCTCCGCACGCTGCCTGGCGATGCTCTGCCAGATCGGCCAGATGCCCGCCAACAGCGAACCGGCCGCGCGCGCGCTGCGTTACCTGCTGGACGAGCAGGAAGCCGACGGCAGCTGGTTTGGCCGCTGGGGCACCAACTATATCTATGGGACGTGGAGCGCGCTCTGCGGCCTGAACGCCGCCGACATCGGCGCCGATGCGCCCGAGATGAAGCGTGCGGCCGCGTGGCTGCTTTCCATCCAGAACAAGGACGGCGGCTGGGGCGAATCGGGCGACAGCTACAAGCTGGAATACCGCGGCTACGAGCGCGCGCCGAGTACGGCGTCGCAAACCGCGTGGGCGATGCTGGGCCTGATGGCGGCCGGCGTGGGCGACCATCCGGCCGTGGCGCGCGGCGTCGAGTACCTGCTGCGCACCCAGGCCAGCCATGGCTTCTGGGACGAGCCCTATTTCACCGCCGTGGGCTTCCCGCGCGTGTTCTACCTGCGCTACCACGGTTATTCGCGCTTCTTCCCGCTGTGGGCGCTGGCGCGTTTCCGCAACCTGCGGCGTGACGGCAACCATGCCGTGACCTGGGCCCTGTGAGCCCCGGGAGTCCTGCGATGCGTACGGTATTGGCGGTCAGCGGCATGTCGTTCGAATCCCGCATTGCCGCCGGACCGGGGGTGGAGACACTGCACGGCTATCGCGACGCCGCGCTGGCCCGAGCGCTGGAAGCCCGCCTGGCGCAGGACTATGCGGGCGTGATCAGCTTCGGCGTGGCCGGCGGACTCGATCCGACGCTGCCGCCGGGCACCGTCATCGTGGCAACCGGCGTGCGTGCCGGCGCCGAATCGTTTTCCACCGATCCGTTCTGGACGGCCGCACTACGCCGCGCGATGCCCAATGCGATCTGCGGGCTGCTGGCAGGGTCCGATACCGCCGTCACCGCCGTGGCCGACAAGGCCGCGCTGCACGAAGCGCATGGCGCGTTGGCGGTGGACATGGAATCGCATATCGCCGCCCGCGTGGCGCGTGCGCACGGCGTGCCGTTCGTGGCACTGCGCGTGGTCGTGGACCCCGCGGACCGGCCCGTGCCGCCGCCAGCCGTGGCGGGCATGGCTGCCGACGGCAGCACCGATATCGGCGCGATCCTGATCGGCCTGGCGAAGGCGCCTCACCATCTGGGCGGCCTGCTGCGCCTGGGCCGCGACGCGTCGGCGGCAAAAGCCGCACTCGTATCCGCGCGCAAGGCGCTGGGCGAAGGACTCGCGCAGCCGGCGACCGCCCTCGCCTGAGCCCCCGGGCTCAATCTCATCTTCCCGGCCCGCGCTCATCTTCCCGGGCCGCGCTCATCTCCGCATCACTTCAGCCTGCCTGGTCTGACCTCTTACGTCTGACCTCTGGCGGCCGATTCCCTGCGCACTGACCCCGTCCCCGGGGCCGTGCCGGCTCAGCCGAACTTGCGCGCCGCGTCGCGCGCGAGTCCGGACCCGATCCCGCCGAACAGATCGCCTTCCACACGTCGCGCCGACGGCAGCAGCTCCGACAGCCGCTGACGCAGCATCGGCACGCTGCTCGATCCGCCCGTGAACAAGATGGTGTCGACCTTGTCAGCCGCCACGCCTGCGGTGGACAGCATGTGCCGCACCGTGTTTTCTGTCTTCGTCACCAGCTTGGCGATGGCCCCGTCGAAGTCATCGCGCGTAATCAGCAGCTGGGTGTCCGGCGCAATGCGATGCAGGTCCACCCACGTCTTGTCGTCGTCGGACAGCGCGATCTTGGCCCCTTCCACCTGAATCGCCAGCCAGTGGCCCGCGCGGTCCTTGATCAGGCGAATCAGCCGATCCAGCTTTTCGGTCTCGGCCGCATCGCGGTAGTTGTCCATCACTAGCGACCATGCCTTGCGCGTGTACAGCAGGTTGATCGTGTGCCAGCTGGCCAGGTCGAAGTACTGGCTCGACGGCATCTCCTTGCCATTGCGCAACTGGCTGCCCAGGCCGAGCAGCGGCATCGCGCTGGCCAGGCTCAGCGCGCGGTCGAAATCAGTCCCGCCGATATGCACGCCGCCATTGGCGAGGATGTCCGCCTTGCGGTCGAGGCGCTTCGCGCGCTCGGGCGACAGCCGCACCAGCGAAAAGTCCGACGTGCCGCCGCCGATATCGGCCACCATCACCAGCTCTTCGCCCGAGATTCCCGCCTCGTAGTCGAATGCGGCGGCAATCGGCTCGTACTGGAAGTCGATGTGCTCGAAGCCCGCGGCGCGCGCGATCTCGCCGAGCGTGTCTTCGGCCAGCTGGTCCGCCTTCGGGTCTTCGTCGATGAAGAACACCGGCCGTCCCAGCACGGCTTTCGTGAACGGGATGCCCGCCGCCTGTTCTCCCCGGCGCTTGAGCTCGCCGATGAAGTGCGCAAGCAACTGGCGGAACGGCATGGCCTGGCCCATGACTTCCGTGCTGTCGTCCATCATCGACGTGCCGAGCAGGCTCTTGAGCGACCGCATCAGACGGCCTTCGTAGCCGGCCAGGTAGTCGCCCAGCGCCGCGCGGCCGTAGCTGACCAGCGGGTCTTCCGCGTGGAAGAAGATGACCGAAGGCAGGGTCACCTTGTCGTCTTCCAGCGGCAACAGGACGGGATGGCCGGGGCGCAGCCAGCCCATGGTGGAGTTGGAGGTTCCGAAGTCGAGGCCGCACGCCTGGGACATGTTCTTGATCACTTTTCTGTCTGGGGGAACGGCCCTTGCGGCCATCCGGGGCCGCCATTGTAGTGGAGCCGCACGGCAGACCGATGCAACCGCCGTGCCCGCCGGCCGCCATGTTGTCGCCACGTCGCTCCCCTCCCATCGACTTGACATCCCCCGGCATCCGCTCCTATTCTTCTCGTGTTCTTTCTTTAAGACCGTTGTTCTTTCTTACGGAACATACCAAGAACGATCGGCAATCCCCTGGAGATCCCATGACCCGCCTGCTGTCCTCGCCCATCCGTCGCGCCGGCCTCAACGCCGCAAGCCCTGTCAATGCCGTCAGCGCCCGGAGCGTCCTGATCGCGCTGGCCGCCGTCCCGGCCCTGCTGGGCGCCGCGCCGGTGCTGGCCGCCGACGCCTACCCGAGCCAGCCCGTGCGGCTGGTGGTGCCGTTCCCGCCGGCGGGTGGCACGGACGTGCTGTCGCGGCTGGTCTTCAACAAGGTGGGCGCGGCCACGCACTGGACCATCGTCGTGGAAAACCGCGCCGGTGCCGGCGGCAACATCGGGCTGGACAGCGTGGCCAAGGCGCGTGCAGATGGCTACACGATCGGCATGGGCCAGACCGCCAACCTGGCGATCAACCCGTCGCTCTATCCCAAGATGCCCTATGACGCCGTGAAGGACTTCACGCCGGTCGTGCTGGTGTCCGCCCAGCCCGTGGTGGTGATCGTGCGCCAGGATTCGCCGTTCAAGACGCTGGCCGAGCTGGTGGCTGCCGGCAAGGCCAAGCAACTGTCGATGGCATCGGCCGGCACCGGCACCGTGGGCCACCTGACCGGCGAGATGTTCCAGCGCCGCGCAGGCATCAAGGCGCTCCACGTGCCTTACAAGGGCGCATCGCCCGCGCTCACCGACCTGATGGGCGGCCAGACCGACTTCTACTTCGCCACGCCGCCCATCGCCATGCCGATGCTCAAGGCCGGCAAGCTGCGCGCGCTGGCGGTGACGTCGGCCAAGCGCCTGGCGCTGCTGCCCAACGTGCCCACCGTGGCGGAACAGGGCTATGCTGGCTTCCAGGCCGAGGACTGGAAGGCGCTGGTGGCGCCGGCCGGCACCCCGGCTGATGTGATCAAGCGCCTCAACGCCGAGGTCAACAAGGCGCTGGCACAACCGGACACCGTGACCAAGCTGCGCGAGGAAGGCAGCGAGGCGCGCGGCGGCTCGCCGACGGACCTGGCGGCGTTCATCAAGAGCGAGAACACGCGCTGGGGTGCCATCGTGCGCGAATCCGGCGCCAAGGCCGAGTAATTGGCAGCGCAGCGCGAGACCGGCGCCACACCAGGTGCCGGGTCAGCCCCACATCCGCATCAAGGCAGGACCCTCATGCAAAAGCCGCTACGCAATATCCGCGTGCTCGACCTCACCAACGTGCTGGCCGGCCCCTTCTGCTGCCACCAGCTGGCGCATATGGGCGCCGAGGTCATCAAGGTGGAAACCCCCGGCACCGGCGATCTGGCCCGTCAGCTTGGCGCCGATGCCGACCTGAACCGGCGCCTGATGGGGGTCTCGTTCCTGGCCCAGAACCCGGGCAAGCGGTCGATCACGATCAACTTCAAGCACGCGCGCGGCAAGGAAGTCTTCCGCAAGCTCGTGCAGAGCGCCGACGTGGTGGTGGAAAACTTCCGCCCTGGCGTGATGACGCGACTCGGGCTGGGCTACGAAGAACTGAAGCAGGTCAATCCACGCCTGATCTACTGCGCGATCTCGGGTTTCGGGCAGGACGGCCCGCTCTCCGACCTGCCGGCGTATGACCAGATCATCCAGGGCATGTCCGGCGTGATGAGCATCACCGGCGACGCGGAAACCGCGCCGTATCGCGTGGGCTATCCGGTATCGGACACGATCGGCGGCATCACGGCGGCGTTCGCGATTGCCGCGTCGCTGGCCGACACCGAACGCACCGAAGGCTATTTCCTCGACGTCTCGATGCTGGAGGCCACGCTGGCCACGATGGGATGGGTAGTCTCCAACCACCTGATCGCGGGCAAGGCGCCGAGCCCCATGGGCAACGAGAACATGACCGCGAGCCCCTCCGGCACGTTCCGCACGGGCGATGGCCCGCTGAACATCGCGGCCAACAAGCAGGAGCAGTTCGAGGCCGTGTGCCGCGTGGTGGGCCGTCCAGAGCTGTCCACGGACCCGCGCTTCGCGGATCGCCAGGCACGACTGGCCAACCGGGCCGCGCTGACGGCGGCGCTGGAAGCCGAGTTGGCCGCGAAGTCCGCCACCGAATGGTGGCAGCTGCTGAACGAGGCCGGCGTGCCTGCGGGTCCGGTCCTGAACGTGCCGGATACGCTCGCGCATCCGCAGGTGCGCGACCGCGGCATGATCGGCCACTTCGCCAACGTGCCCGGCGTGGGCCGCGACATCCGGCTGGTGCGCACGGGCTTCAAGGTCAACCATGAGGCGCCATCGGTCGATACGCCGCCGCCCGAACTGGGCCAGCATACCAACGAGATCCTTGCCGAACTGGGTTACGGCGAGGCCGACATCGCGACCATGAAACAGGAGCGCGCACTATGAGCGAAGCCATTGACGCCGGCCAGCAGGCCTCCCAGGACTGGTGGCGCACCGAGATCATCGACATGAAGCCGGGCGAGATCCGGTATCGCGGCTATCCGATCGAGCAACTGATCGGCAACGTGTCCTTTGCGCAGATGATCTGGCTGATGCTGCGCGGCGAGCTGCCCGCGAAGCGCGAAGGCGAGCTGCTGGATGCGGCGCTGATGGCCGCGGTGGACCACGGCCCGCAAGCGCCGAGCATCGCCATCGCCCGCATGGCGGCGACGTGCGGTGTGGGCTTGAACAATGCGATGGCGTCTGCCGTCAACGTGCTGGGCGACGTGCACGGTGGCGCTGGCGAGCAGGCGGTGGAGCTGTATCAGGACATCGCACGCCGCATCGATGCGGGCGCAACGCAGGCCGATGCCGTGGACGCCGCGCTGCGCGACTATCGCGACCTGCACGGCAAGTTCGTCTCGGGCTTCGGGCATCGCTTCCATCCGCTCGATCCGCGTGCGCCGCGCCTGCTGGCGCTGGTAGACGAGGCGGCTGCCGATGGTGTGGTGTCGGGGCGCTACGCGACCATCGCCCGCGCCGTGGAGCAGGCGCTGGGCGCAGGCCGCGCCAAGCCGATTCCGATGAATATCGACGGCGCCACGGCCGTCATATATGCCGAGCTGGGTTTCCCGGCGCCGCTGGCGCGCGGCCTGTTCTGCCTGTCGCGCTCGGTCGGCATCCTGTCCCATGCCTGGGAGCAAACGCAGCAAGGCGGCCGCAACAAGGGGCCGATCCCGCGCCAGTACATCTGGACGTACGACGGCCAGCCGCAACGGGACGTGCCGCAGCAGGACTGATCAGCGGATTGCCGGATAGTGCCCTGCCCCCGCAGCCGCGGGCGGCAGGGTGTCATAGGCGCGCACATCCGGCACCGCAAAGCGGCTGACCAGCACGGCATCCAGCCACGGCGCGTAGCGCGGGTCCTCATGCAAGGCGCACAGCTTGTCGCGCAGCCGCGCAAGATCCGCCTCCGGCAAGCCATCCGATGCCACCAGCAACGGAATCGGTGTCCATGGCGTGGTAGCGATCGTCTCCAGCCCCGCCAGCATCACCGGCTCATGGCGCCGCACCAGATCGAGGAAATAGCTGTCGAGCGCCGTGACATCGATCTGCCGCTCCTGCAGCGCCGTCAGCACGCGCATCGGCGTATCGAGCGGCCCCACGGACGCCGAGAACAACGCCCGCCCATCCTTTGCATGATCGGCCAGCAGCAGCCGGGCGGATTGATAGCCCGATTGCGAATGCGGCACCATCCAGCCAAAGCGATGGCCGAAGGTCTCTTCCAGAGTGCGCCATCCGCATTCGCCGCGCACCAGCAGTTCGCTGCGATAGCGTGCGAGGCCCTCATACACCGCCGGCGCGGGCACCGGCGCGGCCAGCGGCACCACAGGCGCCACTCCCTGCGCGAACGGCAGTCCGCACATGAAGCCGCAGACCAGGTCGCGCCGCTGCCAGAGCACCGTCAGCGACGCCGGCCACGCGTGCGGCACCACCTGCACCGGCCAGTCCAGGTCGGCAAAGACCTGGACGAACAGCCGTCGCCACGCGGCGGCCGCCGCCGGCGTGGCGTTGTACATGCGGAACGAGGCGATGCCGGCGACCATGCGCAACCCCGCTCAGGCGAAGCGCAAGGTCTGGCCCAGGCCCATCGCGCGCGCCTTGGTCAGCATGGCATGGCCCAGGGCGATGTCGGTGGTCGACAAGCCGCGGTGCCAGAACAGGATCGTCTCGTCATCACGCTCGCGCCCCGGCTTGCTGCCCGCCACGATCTGGCCCAGTTCCGCATGCAGGTTCTCTTCGTTCAGCCGCCCGCTATCCACGTGCTGGCGCAGCGCGCCAAACGGCAGGCCCTTGCGGCACTGGCCCCAGTCATCCACTACCATCTTGCTCATGATGTCCGTGAGCGACAGTTCCACGGCGCTCATCGTCCCGTAGGGAATCACCAGCGCGCCCGGCTTGATCCACTCGGTCAGCAGCATCGGCGTGGGCTTGGGCAGGCGAGACGCCTCCACGACGATATCCGCGCCCCGTACGCACGATTCCCAGTCGTCGGTGACGATCACCGGCTTGCCCAGGTCACGTGTCAGCCGCGCGGCAAAGGCGTCGCGGCTCTCGGGCCGGCGCGAATGCACGCGGATCTCGTCGAAATCGAACAGCGAATCCAGCAGCCGCACATTCCAGTACGAGGTGCCGCGTGCGCCCACGTGCCCGAGGATCTTGCTGCCCTTGCGCGCCAGATGCTTCGCGCCGAGCGCGGTGACCGCGCCCGTGCGCATGTCGGTGATCGCGGTGGCGTCGATCACGGCCAGCGGCACGCCGTTGTCGGGATCGAACAGGTTCAGCAGCGCCATCTCGGAAGGCAGGCCCTGCTTGTAGTTGTCGACGTAATCGGAGACCACCTTCACGCCGGCCACGTGCAGCGGCTTGATGAACCCGCGCAGCACGTTGAAATGGCCCTTGTCCGACGATTCCGGCACCAGGTGCACGCGCGGCTCGATCACGGTCTCGCCGCGGCCCTGCGCGGCCAGCGCCTGCTCCACGGCCGCGAGAATCTCGGCATCGGTCAGCGCCAGCGCCGCGACATCGGGGCCATTCAGGTAGGTCAGGTACAACTCTTTCACGGGGGTCTCCTTTGGGGCTGCTTCAAAATGAAGCGAAGCGGTCCTGGCTAGGCGTGCGGCCGCAGGCAGTACAAGTGGTACAACCAGGCCGCGCAACGACGCCAGGATCTCTTTTAAGCGGTCCCTCTTACTGCAGCGGGGGGATGTTGGCGCGGTGCACGATGGCGCGCCATTTGGTGGTTTCGCTGGCGATCGTCGCGCCGAAGGCCTGCGCGCTGTTGCCCACGGGCTCGAGGCCCAGGCCGTCGAGCTTTTCGCGCACGTCCGGCTGCCGCAGCACCGTGGCCACGTCGGCCTGCCACTTCTGCACGATGGCGTCCGGCGTGCCCTTTGGCGCCACCAGCCCGTACCACGACGTCACGTCAAAGCCGGGATAGCCGGATTCCGCCACCGTCGGCACGTTGGGCAACTGCGGCAGCCGGCGCGGGCCCGCCACGGCCAGCGGCACCAGCTTGCCGGTGCGGATGTGCTGCAGCACCGTGGAAATGCCGCCGAACATCATCTGCACCTGTCCGGCCAGCACATCGTTCAACGCCGTGGCCATGCCGTTGTAAGGCACGTGCACGGTCTTGATGCCGGCCTCCAGATTCAGGAGCTCGCCCGCCAGATGGGCGCCGCTGCCATTGCCGGGCGACGCGAAATTCAGCTCGCCGGGATGCCCCTTGGCGTAGGCCACCAGTTCCTTCAGGGAATGCGCACGCACCGCAGGATTCACCACCAGCACATTCGGCGATGCGGCCAGCATCGTCACAGGCACGAAATCGCGCGTGTCGTAGTTGAGTTTGGGAAACAGGATCGGGTTGACGGTCAGGTTGCCGGCCGGCGCCAGGCCCAGCGTGTAGCCGTCCGGGGCCGAGCGGGCGACGGCCTCCATGCCGATGTTGCCGGCCGCGCCGGGCTTGTTGTCGACCACGACCGACCTGCCCCACTTCTCCGACAGCTTCTGGCCCACGAGTCGCGGCAACGCATCGGCCACGCCGCCGGCGGCAAACGGCACGATGATCCGCACCGGCTTGTTGGGATAGGCGTCCGACTGCGCGGCAACGCGCGCGGACCATGACAGGGCGGCTAGCGGCAACAGCAACGCCGACGCCAGCTTGCAGACGAGACGACTCACTTCGGGCTCCCCGGTTTGATACCTGGATCTGGATGCCAGCCACGCGACCGGCATTGCGCACTTGTCTTCACGGCTGGCTTGTATAGACTGATCTTAGCGACGCCGCCTGTTACTGTATAGACAACTTTTCGCAGATGGAAAAGCGATTTCCGCATAAGATGCGGAGCCGCACGCGGATGGTGCCGCGCAGCACCACACGGGTGCCCTGCCGTGCGAGGCGTGGATCGCATTGCACCGATGCGGCCCGCGTACGCCCTTCGCATTTTTCCCATCGACACTGACGATCCGCCTGCCAGGAGCCTGCATGCCCTCAGCCCAACCGTCGCCCGGTCCGACGCCTGCGTTCCAGCGCATCAAGAACTATGTGCAGGGACAGATCGAGGCCGGCACCTGGCAGGAAGGCGATGCGATTCCGCCGGAGCTCAGGCTGGCGGCCGAGTTCGGCGTGTCGCGCATGACAGTGAATCGCGCCCTGAATGAGCTGGAGGCCGAGCAGGTGCTCGTGCGGCGCAAGGGCGCGGGGACGTTCGTGGCGCAGCAACGCTACCAGGCCACGGTGGTGGAAATCCGCAGCATCGCGGAAGAGATTCGCGCGCGCGGCCATCGGCATCGCAGCGCGTTGTTCCGGCTGGAACGCCAGCGCGCCACGCGGCTGCTGGCCACGCAGTTCGACGTGACCGAGCGCAGCACCCTGTTCCATTCGCTGATCCTGCACTACGAGAACGACACGCCGATCCAGGTGGAAGACCGCTGGGTCAACCCGGCCCTGGCGCCGGGCTATATGGACCTGGATTTCGGCGCGGTCACGCCGAATGAACACCTGATGCGCGTGGCGCCGCTGCAGCGCGTCGAGTACCAGATCGAGGCACAACTGCCGACGGCCGAGGTGGCCGAGATGCTTGGCATCGGCGAGGAAGAGCCCGCGCTGGTGCTGCGCCGGCGCACGTTTTCCCGCGACGCGGTGGCTTCCCTCGTGGTGCTATGGCATCCGGGCAAGCGCTACAGGTTCGGGGGAGCCCTGGGTTAGGCGCGCGCGCCGCTTGGAGCCGGGCGTGTAGACATCGCCGCTATCAAGCCGGCGTCGCGCAGTCCAGGTCCGCCTGCGCCGGCGCCTCCGATGCGGCGTCCTCCGCCACCACCGGCAACATGCTAGATCCCAGCACGTATTGATCCCGGCCGCGCTGCTTGGCGGTGTAGAGCGCGCGATCGGCATCGGCAAACAGATTGCGCCACAGGCCTTCACGACTGGTGGGCGCGCCGCGTAGTTGCGCCACGCCGATGCTCACGCTGGCGTAGCCGCCGTTGCCCGGCAGTTCGATGGCGCGCACCTTGCGCAGGATCCGGTTGGCCAGCGCCGTGGCCTGATGCTCGTCCGTGTGGGGACACAGGATGCAGAATTCCTCGCCGCCGTAGCGTGCGGCGATATCCGAGGCACGGCGCGAATTGTCGAGCGCGGTGGCGATCTCCCGCAACACGTTGTCCCCCGCATGATGGCCGTGGGTATCGTTGACGAGCTTGAAGTGATCGACGTCGATGACCAGGCAGGACAGCGCTTCGCCGTCGCGTTGCCAGCGTGCGACCATGCCGACGGCGGTCATGTCCAGCGCCCCGCGGTTGAGCAGGCCGGTCAGCGCGTCCAGGCGCGCCCCGCTCTCGTTGCGGGCGATGATCTGCTCCATCGCCATCAGGCTGAAACCGAACAAACCCAGCAGCACGGCAATCAGCGGCGCCAGCGGCCAGACCGAGCCACTGGCCTGAACGAACACCGGCACGCCGGATATCCCTTTCGGCGTTGCCACATAGGTCAGCGTCACCACCTGCGAGGCCAGCAGCACGAGGTGCGAGGCCAGCACCAGCGGACCGCCGATGCTGGTACGCCCGCGCACGCCGCGCAGCATGGTGACGATGGTGCTGAGCGACGCCACGGCCAGCACGCCGTACGCCACGGCGGGAATGAGCTGACGACCATTGGACAGGCCGGTCATGAGCAAGAGCAGCGCCAGCACCAGCAGGCCGATGCCGCGCAGTGTCGCGGCGTACTCCGGCAAGCCGTAGTAGACCCGCACGCCACGGTAGATGACCAGGCGGCCGATGACATAGGCGCCGGCGCCCAGCGCGATCAGTGGCAGGGAGTCGGCACCCGCGCTGGCCGCCACCACCAGCCCCGCGCCGGAGGCGATGACGTGCCCCGATGCCCACAGCCGCCCGGCCTCGCTCTTGCGAAGCGCGAGCACAAGCCCCGCCGCCATGACCAGCGTGCTGGAGAACACCACCATCATGACGACCAGAATGGTCTGCGGGGCCAGGTGCAAGGGAATCAAAATCCTCTCAAGTGACCGGGGGCGGCTACCGTTATTGCGGTTAACCCTTAACGGGTCTGGATGCCGGGAATATGCGGCAAGAAAGCCGCATGATAGCCCGCGCCTTCTACGCCGGGGCACCCCCGACAAGCCGGGTTAGCGTGGGCGCAACGCTTTGAATTTGCGGCGGAAACTGGCTGGCCCGAATCGGGAGAACCGGGCCGGTTCAGTCCTCCTCAGGCTCCGCCATCTCACTGCCCGGGGACGACGTGCCCGCCGGCACCACGTCCGGGAATGTGCCGCCCAGCGCGCGCGTCAGCGCCCTAGCCGCATCGAGCACCTGATCGCGGAAGGCTTCCGAGAACCGCGGCGTGGGGCACGTCAGCGTCAAGGCGCCCTTCAATTCCCCGGCCGGGCCAAACACCGGCGAAGAGACCCCCGCGATATCGGGGCTGCGATCGCCGACCAGCGCGATCACGCCCTCGTCGCGAATGCGCTGGTAGATCTCGCCGCGCGCCCCCGAGAATGCCCGCAGCACGCGCCCGCCCGATCCGCGGTGACGCGGCAGCAGATCGCCCGCGCGGATGTGGTCGCGCACGGGCTGCGGAGAATCCACGCGATATAGGCAGAGCCGATGCTCGCCCTGCTCGACGTGGAACGCCGCGGATTCCCGCGTGACGCGCACCAGCTCGCGCAGTGCCGGCATCACCACCTGCTCCAGCGAGAACGACGCGGCATAGACCGCATTCAGGCGTGCCACCTCGGACCCCAGCCCGTAACGGCCATCGGCCAGCCGCTGCACCAGCCGCGCATGCTCGAGCGATGCCAGCAAACGCAGCAAGGTGCTCTTGTAGAGCCCGCTGCGTTGCGCCAGCTCGGCCAGGCTCAGCGTGGCGTCGCCCTCGCGGAACACCGACAGCACATACAGCGCCCGATCCACGGCCACGGCGCCGCCCTCGGCGGAATGCTTGTCGGCTTCGGAAAGTTGGGCGGCTTTGCGTGGCATAGGAAGAGGGGTGGCGTCCGCCCTGTGGCGGGCTGGTCGGAACGGGCGTCCACCGTATAGAACGCCACATGGCTTGTCAATCGGCCAAAAGCGGTCTCGCGGGCGCGTCCGGCGCATCGGCGGCGGGATCTCCGTAATCAGCGGCAGGCCGCACGCAATCCCGGTATCATCCTTGCTTCCGGGTTTTCCCTAGGTCACTGGCAACCGCGACCGTGCACCAGACCCGGGCCGACGCCCCAATCCCGAACCACCGCCCCGCATGACCGCCCCGACTTCCGCCCTGGATATGCCGCCGCATGGCGATTCCGCCCCCGGCACGCTGAACCGCCGCATCCTTTCCGTCGTCTTCTTCAACTTCATCGCCTATCTGGCCGTGGGCTTGCCGATCGCCGTCGTCCCGGGCTTCGTCCACGGCGACCTGGGCTACAGCGCCGTCGTCGCCGGGCTGGCGGTCAGCATCCAGTACCTGGCCACGCTGATGAGCCGCCCGTGGGCGGGCACGCTCTGCGACACGCAGGGGCCCAAGCGGTCCGTGCTGACCGGGCTGGCGCTGTGCACGGGTAGCGGCGTGCTGACGCTGGTGGCCGCGCTGTTCGCGGGCACCGACTGGCTGGGGCTGGGCTGGCTGCTGGCGGCGCGCCTGATGCTGGGCGCCGGCGAGAGCCTGGTCACCACCGGCACCATCGCGTGGGGCATCGGCAGCGCGGGTGCGCGCCACACGGCCAAGGTGATTTCGTGGAACGGCATCACCACCTATGGCGCGCTGGCGCTCGGCGCGCCGGTGGGCGTGGTGCTGGCCCGGCACGGCGGGCTGGCGTCGATCGGCGTGGTGACGATGGTGATGGCCTGCGTCGCGCTGCTGCTGGCGCGTCGCAAGGCGCCCGTGCCGATCCTCAAGGGCGAACGCCTGCCCTTCCGCCGCGTATTCCGCGCGGTAATGCCATTCGGACTGTGCCTGGCGCTGGGCTCGGTCGGCTTCGGCGTCATCACGGCATTCATCACGCTCTACTACGGGAGCCATGGCTGGGACCATGCGGCGCTGGCGCTGACGGCGCTCGGCACCTGCTTTGTGCTGGCGCGGCTGGTCATGGCCGACAGCATCGGCCGCTTTGGCGGCTATCCGGTGGCCCTGGTGTCATTCGCGGTGGAAGCGGCCGGCCTGGCCATCCTGTGGTTGGCGCAGGCACCGTGGCAGGCGCTGGTAGGCGCGGGCGTGGTGGGCTTTGGCTTCGCGCTGGTGTTCCCGGCGCTCGGCATGGAGGCCGTCAAGCGCGTGCCGCTGACCAATCGCGGTTCCGCACTCGGCGCCTACGCGCTGTTCCTCGACGTGGCGCTCGGCCTGACCGGTCCGCTGGCCGGCCTGGTGGCCAAGCAGGCCGGCTATGCCTCGGTATTCCTGTGCGCCGCCGTGGCGGCGCTGCTCGCGCTCGGCTTCAGCCAGTGGCTGGCCGCGCGCTACCGGCAGCAACTGGTACCGGCCGGCTAGGCTCCAGTCGCTCCATTCGCGTCGTTTGCGTCAGGCGCGCCGTTCGCAGCAGTACGCTTCGGTGCTGTACGGGAACGCCACCTCATCCCGCCCCTGCAGCGCCGGATCGGTGGCGATCACCTCGCGCAACTGCGCGCGCACGGCGTCCTGCTTCGCCGCCGGCAACGACGCGATAAAGCTCACCGACATCACGCGGTCCACCACCACCTGCTCCGGCGGGCCGCTGTGCGTGTAGGGCATGCGCGTCAGGCCAAGCGGACCAAAGCCTTCCGCGGGAAACACCCTCTTCCAGTCACCCCGGTAGAAACGCGGGGCATCGCCCTCGAACGGGGTCATGATCTGCGTGAGCTTCGCCACCCAGCCGACCGACTCGTCGCGGACATTCCACACCAGCCCGAGCTTGCCGCCGGGGCGCAGCACTCGACGGATCTCGCGCATCGCGGCAGTGTTGGCAAACCAGTGAAAGGCCTGTGCACACACCACGGCGTCGACGCTGCCATCGGGCAGCGGCATCGACTCCGCGCTGCCTTCCAGCGCCGTCACCGTGGGCAGTTTCGACGTAAGCTGCGCACGCATCTGCGCGACGGGCTCGACGGCGATGACGGTCGCGCCCGAAGGCAGCAGGAGCGGGGTGAACTTGCCCGTGCCGGCGCCCAGGTCGACAACGGTCTTGCCGGGCGCGAGCCCCAGCGTGTCGCGGAGCCAGTCGGCAAGTCCGGCGGGATAGTCGGGACGCCCGCGGGCGTAGGCATCGGCCTGGGCGGAGAAGCCCTGGGCGGCGGCGTGGTGGATGGCGGTCATGGGCGCGAGTCGGGAATGGTTGGGGACGCAAACGAAATGGCGGCAAGGCAGGCCGTGCCGTGTTTGTCCAGACGTTTCCCGGCCGTGCGCTGCGATGCCGGAGACGTACCTTACTCCGCCCCCCGTGCTCGGGCAAGGCGTGCCCAACAACCTGGTCGCAAGGGACAAGGTGCGGCAGGCAAGTCCCGATCTTAGTGCTGCATGCCCCAGCGCCGCACCGTCAAACGCTCCAGCGTGGAAAACACCAGCCCCTCCACCGCCAGCCCGATCAGGATGACGGTGGCCAGCCCGGCAAAGACGCGGTCGGTGTAGAGCTCATTGCGATTCTGGAAGATGTACCAGCCGAGCCCACCCTTGCCCGACGATGCGCCGAACACCAGCTCGGCCGCGATCAGCGTGCGCCACGCAAAGGCCCAGCCGATCTTGAGCCCGGACAGGATCGCGGGCAGCGCGGCGGGCACCAGGATCAGCACGACAAAACGCAGCCCACGTAGCCCGTAGTTGCGGCCCGCCATGCGCAGGGTCTCCGGCACGCCCCGGAAGCCGGCATAGGCGTTGAGGGCCAGCGGCCACAGCACCGAATGGATCAGCACGAAGATCAGGCTCTTGCTGCCCAGGCCGAACCACAGCAGCGCCAGCGGCAACAGCGCGATGGCTGGCAGCGGGTTGAACATGGCGGTGAGCGTATCCAGCACATCGCGCCCGATGCGCGTGGACACGGCCAGCGTGGTCAGCGCGAATGCCAGCGCAATGCCGGCCAGATAGCCCTGCAGCAGGATCGACAGCGACACCGCGGCCTTGCCCGGCAGCTCGCCACTGGCGACGCCCTCCGCGAATGCCCGCGCGGTGGCCAGAAACGTCGGCAGCAGCAGGTCGTTATCCTGGATGCGCGCAACGACTTCCCAGATCACCGCCAGCGCCAGCAGGATCACGGTCTTGCGCAACCAGCCCTGCTGCCATAGCCGGCGATGCCACGGCAGCGACCGGGACAACGGGACGGCGGTGAATGGTTCGAGCGCCAGCTCGTATTCGGGGCGGATGGGGGTGTCCAGCGTGGTCATGAATGGTCTCTGGTTGGCGCGCTAGGCATGGACCATCTTGCCGTGCGCCGCGGCTTGCGCCTCGGGTTCGTCGAACAGCATCTGGTGGATCCGCTGCGCGGCGGCCTGGAAATCGGCACTGCCCTGGCTCGCTAGGCTGAACTGATGGCTGTTGAGCTCCGCGCGCACGCGGCCCGGATGCGGCGACAACAGCAGGATGCGGCTGCCCACCACCAAAGCCTCTTCAATCGAATGCGTGACAAACAGCAGCGTGAACGCCGCGTCGTCCCACAGCGCCAGCAATTCCTCCTGCATGCGCCGGCGCGTCAGCGCATCCAGCGCGGCAAACGGTTCGTCCATCAGCAGTACCTTGGGCCGCATTGCCAGCGCGCGCGCAATCGCCACGCGCTGCTTCATGCCGCCCGACAGCGTATGCGGATACGCGTCTGCGAACGCCGACAGTCCCACTTTGGCGAGGCTATCCATCGCCGCATCGGACGCTTCCGCGCGCGACATGCCGCGCGATCGTTGCAGCGGGAACATGACGTTCTGCCTGACCGTCTTCCACGGCGGCAACTGGTCGAACTCCTGGAACACGACGATGCGGTCCGGCCCCGGTGCCTGCACGCGCTGGCCATCGAGCCGGATCTCCCCCTCGGCCGGCGGCACGAAGCCGGCCACCGCCTTGAGCAGCGTGGACTTGCCGCAACCGGAAGGTCCCAGCAGCACGAAACGGTCCCCCGCGTGCACGTCGAAACTCACGCGATGCGTGGCGCGCACCACGCGTGCGGGCGTGCGGTACTCCAGCGAGACGCCGTCCACCTGCAGCAGCGGCCCACGGCTGGCACCGCGATCGGATACGACGCGCAGGTGCGCGCTGTTGTGGAGGGCGTCGGCCATGTCAGCTCCCCTGCGCGGTGGCGGGGTCCTGGAAGAAGTAGTCCTGCCAGGACTTCGGCTGATTCTTGATGGCACCCACGCGATGCATGAACGTCGCCAGCGGGTAGGTGTTCTGCGGCGTCACCTTGAACTGCACCTGCGGATTTTTCAGCACCTTGACCAGCAGCGCGCGGTCGATCCGGGCCTTGTTCACGCGGATGTAGAGGTCCGCCGCCGCCTCCGGATTCGCCGTGGCGAACGCCGCGGCCTCCGCCAGCGCATCGACGAAGGCGCGATACGTCTTGGGGTTCTCGTTCCGGAATTTCTCGGTGGCGTAAAGCACCGTGGCGGAGCTGGGTCCGCCCAGCACGTCGTACGAATTCAGCACGACGCGCGCGTTGGCGTTGCCGGCCAGTTCCTGCTCCTGGAACGGCGGATTGCCGAAGTGGCCCGTGATTTCGGTGCCGCCGGCGATGATGGCGGCGGCAGCGTCCGGGTGCGGCACCGCCACGGTCCACTTGTCCAGGCGATTGAATTCCTTGTCGCCCCATTGCTTCGCGGCAGCCAGTTGCAGCACGCGCGACTGCACGGAAACGCCGACGGCAGGCAGCGCGATGCGATCCTTGTCGGTGAAGTCCGCAATGGTCTTCACATTGGGATTGTTGCTGACCAGGTAGTACGGGAAGTTGCCGAGCGACGCCACGCCCTTCACGTTCTGGCGGCCGTGGGTGCGATCCCACAGCGTCAGCAGCGGGCCCACGCCGGCACCGGCGATATCGATCGATCCCGACAGCAACGCATCGTTGACGGCGGAGCCGCCGGACAATTGCGTCCATTCCACCTTGATGTCGACGCCCTGCTGCTTGCCGTGTTTTTCGATCAACTGCTGGTCACGCGCCACGTTCAGCAGCAGATAGACCACGCCGAATTGCTCGGCGATGCGCAGCCGGCCTTCTGCGTGGGCCGTGCCGGTCAGTGCAAGGCCAGCGGTCAGCAGCGCCACGGCAGCGCGACGAGCGAAGGTCGATGAGGACGAAAACAAGGACATGCGGTGGCTCCGGAATTGGGGTGTCAGGTACGGCGATGCGGCTCAGAATGGCGCGTCGCCTTCGATAGTCGTGCGATACATCACGCGGCGCAGGTGGTCGGGCGTGCCGCCCGCCAGGTGCAACAGCGAGCGGTTATCCCAGAACACGAGGTCGTGCGGCTGCCACTGGTGACGGTAGACGTGCGCCGGCTTGACGCTGTGTGCAAAGAGTTCCGCCAGCAGGTCGCGGCTTTCGTCCTCGGGAATGCCGACGATGCGCGTCGTGAAATGCTCGCTCACGAACAGCGCCTTGCGGCCCGTCTCCGGGTGCGTGCGCACGACCGGTTGCAACACCGGCCGCACCTGCGCGATCTGCTCGGCCGTCAGATTGGGACGCCACGGGCTGCGGCGTTGCAGCTCGGCATACCTGGCCAGGTAGGTGTGCTCGGCCTGGAGGCCCTCCACCCGGTGTTGCAAGCCGGCAGGCAATGTGTCCCACGCGGTGTGCATGTTGGCGAACAGCGTGTCGCCACCTTCGGCCGGCAACTCGCGCGCATGGAGCAGCGAGCCGAGGCTCGGCTTCTCCTTGTACGAGAGGTCCGAATGCCAGAAATGGCCGGCGTCGCCAAGGCCAATCGGCTTGCCGTCCTCCAGCACGTTGGAGACGATCAGGATCTCGGGATGACCGGCCAGCTGGAACTGGTGCAGCACGTGGATCTGCAGCGGGCCAAAGCGGCGGCTGAATGCGACCTGCTGGTCTGGCGTGATGCGCTGGTCGCGGAATACCACCACGTGATAGTCGAGGTGCGCGCGATGGATGCGCTGGAAATCGTCGGCTGACAGCGGCTTGCCGAGGTCCAGGCCGATGACCTCCGCACCCAGCGCGGCATCAAGCGGACGGATATCGAAAGTCTGCGCGTCGGAAGGGTTGGAAGGGAATGCGGCGAGCGGAGGCGCGCTGGCGGCGCTGGCCGCCCGGGTGGCAATCGTCATGGCAAGGTCTCGGCTTGTGGGGGAGTCCCGCGGCGGCAAGGCAGTGCTCGCCGCGAGCACAAGCCTTGCACTGTAGAGAGGCCGCCCTGGCGCGACAACGAATGAAATCGTCGTCCGTTATACGTTCAGCGCATATCCGGCACCCGTGCGCATGGAACATGGCCGTGGACGTGGCACGGGCACCCGGAATTCCCGCCGGAATTCCGCATAAGCAAACGCGACTTCCTTCGTTCCCCCCGGCGGCGGCCTTCGCCTACGCTGGCGGACTGCTCCGAACGAAGGAAACGCCCATGTCGTCCCTGACTGATCCCAGCCGGCGCCGCGCCGTGGTGGCCGGCCTTGCCGGGCTCGCCAGCCTCGGTGCTGGCGCCTTGCCCACCCTCGCCCGCGCCGCCCAGGCTTCCGATACGCCCGAGACGCTGCGGATCGGCTATCAGAAGTCGTCGACGCTGATGATCTGGCTGAAGTCGCGCCAGACGCTGGAAAAGGCGCTGGCACCGCTCGCGGTCAACGTGCAATGGCACGAGTTCACCTCCGGGCTGCCGCTACTCGAATCGCTCAACGTGGGCAACCTCGACCTGACCGCCGATGTGGCTGACGCCGTGCCACCGTTCGCGCTGGCCGCCGGCGCCAACCTGACGTACTACGCCATCGAGACCCCCTCGCCGACCGCGCAGGCCATCGTGGTCCGGCAGGATTCATCGATCCGCAGCGTGGCCCAGCTCAAGGGGCAGCGCGTGGCGTTTGCCAAGGGCGCTGGCGCGCACTACCTGCTGCTGGAAGCGCTGGCCGAGGCCGGATTGTCGATGCGCGATATCGAGCCGGCCTACCTGACGCCGGCGGATGCGCGCGCCGCATTCGAGCGCGGCAGCGTGGCGGCATGGGTGATCTGGGACCCGTTCCTCGCGGCCGTGCAGCGCCAGGCCAATGCGCGCATCCTGCGCGATGGCACGAAGCTGGCCAGTTACCGGCGCTTCTATCTGGCCGCCACGCCGTATGCGAAGCGCCGGCCCGATGTGCTGGCGCTGGTCTACGAGGAACTGCGCCGCGCGGGTGACTGGATCAAGCAGAACCCGGGGCCGGCCGCGGCGTGGCATGCGCCGCTGATCGGGCTCGATGCGGCAACCGTCGAAGCCGCCAATACGCGCCGTACGTACCAGGTGCAGGCGGTGGATGCGGCGTCCATCGGCGAGCAGCAGCGCATTGCCGATGCATTCACCGGCCAGGGCATCTTGCCGAAAAAGGTGACGGTGGCGTCGTCACCGGTCTGGAAGCCAGCCTGAACACCCCCGGCCCTCCCCGCGAGCGGGAGGGCCACCCGTGCGCCAGCGCACGCCCATTCCCCTGATCCGTGCCCTACACTCGAACACAGCAGCGTCCACAAGATGCTGCGCCGCACAGGACACAGCGAACCACAAGGGGACATCCACATGGGCACTGTTGCGCGCTTTGAAATCGGCTTTACGCAATATCTCTCTCCGCAGGGTACGCCTGCCGGCCCCGACCTCCCCGCCTTTGCCCGCGACCCGGCCGCCCTGCTGCCCCTGTATCGCGCCATGGTGCTGACCCGTCAGTTCGATCTCAAGGCCATCGCGATGCAGCGCACGGGCCAGATCGGCACGTTCGCGTCCGCGCTCGGGCAGGAAGCGATCGGCGTGGGCGTGGCGAGTGCGATGCACGTCGATGACGTGCTCGTCCCCTCCTACCGGGACCACGCCGCGCAGTTTGTGCGCGGCGTCACGATGACGGAAAGCCTGCTGTACTGGGGCGGCGACGAACGCGGCAGCGGATTTGCCGCGGTGCCGCAAGACTTCGGCAATTGCGTGCCGATCGGCACCCAGGTGGGCCATGCGGCCGGCGTGGCCTACGCGTTCAAGCTGCGCGGGCAGCCTCGCGTGGCCGTCAGCATCCTGGGCGACGGCGGCACTTCCACGGGCGATTTCTACGAAGGCATGAACATGGCCGGCGCGTGGCACGTGCCGCTGGTCATCGTCATCAACAACAACCAGTGGGCCATCTCCATGCCGCGCGGCAAGCAGACCGCGGCGCAGACGCTGGCGCAAAAGGCCATTGCCGCCGGCATTCCCGGCGAGCAGGTCGACGGCAACGACATTGTGGCGGTGCGGCATCGCGTCGGCGAGGCCATCGAGCGCGCCCGCGCGGGCGAGGGCCCCGCGCTGATTGAAGCGGTGACCTATCGCCTGGGCGATCACACCACGGCCGACGATGCGTCGCGCTACCGCGACGAGGCCATCGTCAAGGAAGCGTGGCGGCATGAACCCATCGCGCGCCTGCGCGACTACCTGGCCAGCCTCGGCGCATGGGACGCGGCACACGAGGAAGCGCTGATCAAGGAATGCCATCAAGCCGTGTCGGCCGCCGTGGAAGCCTATCTTGCATTGCCGCCGCCAGATCCGTCCGCCATGTTCGACTGCCTGTTCGAGACCCTGCCCGCCGCGATGGCGGACCAGCTCGACACCGCGCGGCGCTACAACACGCCGAATGCCTGACATCGTCCCCACCTGAATCGCGGAGCGCATCATGGCTGAACTCCATCTGGTCGAAGCCGTCAACCAGGCGCTGGCCCACGCACTGGCCAACGATCCCGACGTGGTCCTGCTGGGCGAGGACATCGGCGTCAACGGCGGCGTGTTCCGCGCCACCGTCGGGCTGCAGGCGCGCTTTGGCGAGGCGCGCGTCATCGATACGCCGCTGGCCGAGGGCGGCATCGTCGGCGCGGCCATCGGCATGGCGGCGATGGGCCTGAAGCCCGTCGCGGAAATCCAGTTCGCCGGCTTTATCCATCCCGCCATCGACAACATCCTCAACCATGCCGGGCATATGCGGCATCGCACGCGCGGGCGGCTGGCCTGCCCGATGGTGGTGCGCGCGCCCAGCGGCGCCGGCATTCACGCGCCAGAGCATCATTCCGAGAGCCCGGAAGCGATGCTCGCGCACATCCCCGGCATCCGCGTGGTGATGCCGTCCTCCCCCGCGCGCGCCTACGGACTGCTGCTGGCCGCGATCCGCGATCCGGACCCGGTGATCTTCCTGGAGCCGACGCGGCTATACCGGCTGTTCCGGCAGGAGGTGCCCGACGACGGCGAGGCCCTGCCGCTCGATGCGTGCTTCATGCTGCGCGACGGCGCCGATATCACGCTGGTCAGCTGGGGCGCGATGCTGCAGGAAACGCTGGCCGCCGCCGACCAACTGGCGGAGGAAGGCGTGGCGGCCGCGGTGATCGACGTGGCCACGCTCAAGCCGCTGGACATGGAGACCATCATCGAATCCGTGGCGCAGACGGGCCGCTGCGTGATCGTGCATGAGGCGCCACGCACCGCCGGGCTGGGTGCGGAAATCGCTGCCAACCTGGCCGACGCGGGGCTCTATTCGCTCAGCGCCCCCGTGCAGCGCGTGACCGGCTTCGACACGGTGGTGCCGCTGGCACGGCTGGAGCACTGCTACCTGCCATCGGTGGCGCGCATCGTCGATGCCGCGCGGCGTGCGCTGGCCACGTAGCCGCACAACTCTCCGACACCCGCCGATACCACGAGGAGACGACGATGAGGATCTTCAAGCTGCCCGACCTGGGCGAAGGCCTGCAGGAAGCCGAAATCGTGACCTGGCACGTCAAGGCCGGAGACACCGTAGCGGCGGATCAGCCGCTGCTGTCGGTGGAAACCGCGAAGGCGATCGTCGAGATCCCCTCGCCGTTCGGCGGCCAGGTGGCAAAGCTGTTTGCCCAGCCGGGCGACATCGTCCACCTGGGGGCGCCGCTCGTCGGCTTCGAAGGCGCCGGCAGCACGTCCGACGATGCGGGCACCGTGGTCGGCGCGGTCAAGGTCGGCACGCAGGTGGTAGCGGAAGCCGCGGCACCGGTGGGTCCCGGCGGCGCCCACGGCATCAAGGCCACGCCGGCGGTACGGGCCCTTGCGCGCAAGCTGTCCGTCGACCTGGCGATGGTGACACCATCCGGCACGGATGGCCTCATCACCGCCACGGATGTGCAGCGCGTGGCCACCACGCTGGCCGAGATCGGGCCTGCCGAGGTGGTGCGCGGCGTACGGCGGGCGATGGCCCAGAACATGGCCCGCGCGCAGAGCGAAGTGGCCGCCGCCACGGTGATGGATGACGCGGACCTGCATGCGTGGCAATCGACGGGCGAATCCGGCATCGCCACGGACATCACGATCCGGCTTGTGCGCGCGCTGGTCGCTGGCGTTCATGCGGAACCGGGGCTCAACGCGTGGTACGAAGGACAGACCGGGCGGCGGCACGTACTGGAGCGGATCGATGTGGGCATTGCGGCGGACCTGCCCGAAGGGCTGTTCGTGCCGGTGCTGCGCAACGTGGGCAAGCGCGTCGCGGCCGATCTGCGCGCGGGCCTGGACCGCATGCGCGCCGACATCATTGCGCGCACCATCGCGCCGGAGGAAATGCGCGGCAACACGATCACGCTGTCCAACTTCGGCATGATCGCGGGCCGCTACGCCGCCCCCATCGTGGTGCCGCCCACGGTGGCGATCCTGGGCGCCGGACGCATCCGCGACGAAGTGGTGGCTGCGGGCGGCGTGCCGGCGGTGCATCGCGTCATGCCGCTGTCACTGACATTCGATCACCGGGTGGTGACGGGTGGCGAGGCCGCGCGATTCCTGCGCGCCGTCATCGCGGACCTGGAGCGCCCGGCCTGATGAGTGTCGAGTGACGCGCGCGACACTGGCGCGCCGTCGCAACGCGTGCGAGCGTACAGACGGGCGGCAAGGGAGACGGCAAAAATGGGAGGCTGGGGTGGCGCCTGGCGGTGGCGGCTGGGTGGCAATTGGGGTGGCAACTGAAAGGGGGGCGGCTTTTTTGTTCGCCGCTTCCTATACTGATCTCGCCCGGGCACGCCGGCAGTCAAACCACTCAGCCGTCGAAATCCATCCACGCGACGACCCGGAAATCCACTGACCACCACCACGAGAAAGGAGCCCGACCATGGCAATTCGACTCGGCGAAGAAGCACCGGACTTCACCGCTGATACCACCGAAGGGAAGATCCAGTTTCACGAATGGATCGGCAACAGCTGGGCGATTCTGTTCTCTCACCCGAAGGACTTCACGCCGGTCTGCACGACCGAACTTGGCTACATGGCCAAGCTGAAGCCCGAGTTCGACAAACGAAACACCAAGATCATCGGCCTGTCGATCGACCCCGTCGACGATCACAAGCGTTGGGCCAAGGACATCGAGGAAACCCAGGGCACCGCGGTCAACTATCCGATGATCGGCGACGCCGACCTGAAGGTGGCCAAGCTTTACGACATGATCCACCCCGAAGCCAGCGGCGGTCCGCGCACGGCGGTCGACAACGCCACGATCCGTTCCGTGTTCATGATCGGCCCAGACAAGAAGGTCAAGGCGATGCTGGTCTATCCGATGAGCGCCGGCCGGAATTTCGACGAGGTGCTGCGCCTGCTGGATTCCCTGCAGCTCAACGCGAAGCACACCGTGGCCACGCCCGTTAACTGGAAACCCGGCGACGACGTGATCATCCCGACGTCGGTGTCGGACGACGACGCGAAGAAAAAATATCCGCAAGGATTCAACACGCTGAAGCCCTACCTGCGCACGGTGGCGCAGCCGAAGTAGCACGCTCGTTTGCATTGGCCGACGTCGGCCGGGGTCCGCCACAGTCGGACCATCTTCACGAGGAATGAACCGGGGCCAATACGCGCCAGCCACACACCGGAAGCGAAGCGCGGGCAGACATCTCGATGCATGCCCGCGCTGCCGCATGAACTATCCACAGACTCAGTGGATAATCCCCCTCTTGACAACCCGCCATCCCGCGCCGGTATTGGCAGGAGCTGGACTGCCCGAATTTTGGGCAACCTGCGCGGACGGGGCTTTTCTTGCGTCGGTGAGCGATCTGTGCGTGCGGCGGGACCGCATCGGGCTACTGCATTTGAGGTAGCGGCGACACGCTGCCGCGCGCATCACGGTACAGCGGCGGCGCAGCGACGACACCCCGGCCGTCGGCCAGGGTAGTAGACACGCTTGCGTGAGGAGGATGCCGTCGCGAGCGCCTCGTGACGGCAGATGACGGCGGCTTGCGGCTGTTTACGGATGTCGCGCCAGCACGCCGCGGATCGTCTCCGCCAGGTCCTTGGCGAGGAACTTCGACACATACGCGTCGGCGCCGACCTTGCGCACGTGCTCCTCGCTCGCCTCGCCCGACAGCGACGAGTGAATGACCACGGGCAGCGACTTCAGCCGCGCATCCGCCTTGATCTTGCGCGTCAGCGTGAAGCCATCCATCTCGGGCATTTCCAGGTCGGTCAGCACCAGCGCGATTTCGTCGCGCACGGTCTTGCCGTGGCTGGCTGCCTGGTCGGCGATGCTGCCGAGCATTTCCCAGGCCTCCTGCCCGGTCTTGGTCATAACCACCTGCACGCCCATCGCCTTCAGGCCGTTTTCGATCAGGCCACGCGCCAGCGCGGAATCGTCGGCGGCCAGCACCTTGGTGCCGGGGCGCAGGTTCAGCGCCGGACCCACGGTAGCCGGGTCCACATCCGGCTGGCGCGTGGGCAGCACGTCGCGCAGGATCTGCTCCACGTCCAGCACCTGCACCAGGCGCGGATTGTCGCCGCCGACGTCAAGCTTGGCGATGCTGGTCACCAGCCCGCCCTTGACGCTGGTCTCGGCGGAAATCACCTGGCTCCAGTCCAGGCGCACGATCTCTTCCACCGCTTCCACCGCGAAGCCCTGCGTGGACCGCGCATACTCCGTGACCAGCATGATGTTCAGCCCGGACGTGGGCTTGCATTCCAGCAGGCGTGGCAGGTCGATGACGGGAATCACCTGGCCGCGAATATCGGCCATGCCCAGGATGGACGGGCCCGCGCCCACCACCGTCGTCACCGACGGCATGACCAGGATTTCCCGGACCTTGAATACGTTGATGCCGAACAGCTCGGACTGTCCGCTGTTTGCCGCGTCGCCAAGTCGGAACAACAACAGCTCGAACTGGTTGTTGTTGGTAAGGTTGGTGCGCTCGTCGATATCCCTCATCGCGCTGGTCATGCTGTGCTCCGCTGGCTGGCTGTGGTTGATGTGTACAGGTGTTGCCAAAGGTCTATCGGCGCCCCAGCCGCGACCTTTAGCCTGCCGGGCCCGGAGTGACCGATACCCGCCTTCGTACCCGATGCCATGCGACGCATCCGCCGCCCGCAGCGCCACCGAGGGAAATCCCTGAGCCTTGCGGCGCACCGCAAACCCGTGGTTATTCGGGCAACGGCATGTTCCGCATGCGGACGCCATGATGAAGTGCGTGCGCGAGTCCCCTACCTTTGAGCCTCGCCGGATCCCACCCGCCAGAGGTGGCCGACCGGCCCCGGCCACCGAGCCGGACACCGAGGAACGAGACACCCGCTGCCCAGACCCGATGCCCCCGGGACCTCTGCCCTCGCACCCAGAACCAAAGAGAGACAAGCTGACGCCCGATCCGTACGCGGACGTGCGCGGCGCCCCTGCATGGAGGCAGACCATCATGATCGAACAGCCGTATCCGTCCGTGACGGACGTCGAGACCGCAAGCGCCGGCAGCGACGGCAAAATCGACCAGTACTTTCAGATCAGCGCGCGCGGCAGCACGCAGCGTCGCGAAGTATTGGCCGGCATCACCACCTTCATGGCGATGGTCTACGCCGTGTTCGTCGTTCCGGGCATGCTCGGCAAGGCGGGCTTTGACACCAGCGCCGTCTTCGTGGCCGTCTGCCTGACCACGGCCTTCGGGTCGCTGCTCATGGGCCTGTGGGCCAAGCTGCCGATCGCCATCGGCTGCGCGATCTCGCTGACCGCGTTCATGGCCTTCGGCCTCGTGCTCGGCCAGCACCTGACCCCCGCGGTGGCACTTGGCGCCGTGTTCCTGATGGGCATTGTGTTTACGGCCATCTCGGTCACCGGCGTGCGCTCCTGGATCCTGCGCAACCTGCCGGCCGGCGTGGCGCACGGCGCCGGTATCGGTATCGGCCTGTTCCTGTTGCTCATCGCATCGAACGAAGTCGGCCTGGTGGTCAAGAACCCCGGCGCCGGACTGCCCGTTGCGCTGGGCAAGATCACCGCATTCCCGGTGCTGATGTCGATCCTGGGCCTGGCCGCGATCTTCGGCCTGGAGCGGCGCCGCGTGCCGGGCGGCATCCTGCTGGTGATCATCGCCATCTCCGCGCTGGGCCTGGCCTTCGACCCCGCCGTGAAATTCACTGGCGTGTTCGCGCTGCCGTCGCTGTCCGCACCGGGGCACGCCTCGCTGATCGGCGCCATGGATATCCGCGGCGCGCTCTCCGCCGCCGTGCTGCCCAGCGTGCTGGCGCTGGTGATGACCGCGGTGTTCGACGCCACCGGCACCATCCGCGCTGTCGCCGGGCAGGCCAACCAGCTCGACGCCACCGGCCGCATCCATAACGGCGGCCGTGCGCTGACGGCGGACTCGGTCAGTTCGATCTTCTCCGCCGTGTTCGGCGGTGCCCCGGCTGCGGCCTATATCGAATCGACGGTGGGCGTGGCCGCCGGCGCGCGTACCGGCCTCGCTGCCGTCACCGTTGGCCTGCTGTTCCTCGCCGTGATGTTCTTCTCGCCGCTGGCGGGCCTGGTGCCGTCGTACGCCACCGCCCCCGCGCTGATGTACGTGGGCCTGCTGATGTTGTCCAGCGTGAGCCGCCTGCACATGGACGACCTCGTCGATGCAATGGCCGGCCTGGTCTGCGCGGTGTTCATCGTGCTGACCTGCAATATCGTCACCGGGATCATGCTGGGCTTCTGCACGCTGGTCATCGGCCGCATCGTCTCCGGCGAATGGCGCAAGCTCAATGTCGGCACCGTGGCCATCGCCGTGTCACTGGCCGCCTTCTATGCAGGTGGCTGGGCCATCTGACGACGCTGTCTCCTCCACCTGGGACACCGGTGGATTTCTCAGCCCCCGGGGACTTTCCCCCCGGGGGCTTTTTTTATTTTCCGCCGGACGCCAGTCATGGCCGCGCAGCTAACCGCTGCATCCGTGGATGCGCTCCCGACAGGGCAATAAGGTCTTGAAATCCTTGCCCCGATATCGCGGCGAGTCCGGGGCCGTCTTATCGATATTGCCGCCGCCTGCCAGCGATTCGCGCGCCAGCTTATCCCCCAATTCCCGCGCCCGAATCCCCGCCCTCCGAATTCCCGCACCGCGAATCCCGGAATCCCCAATCCATGTATTGGCGGTTTTTCACTGCGGCTACACGCCGGTAAATTCTGCCCATTACCGATTTCACGCCGGTAAAGACCCCGGCTCCGGACCCGGACCCGGTCGGCAACATGACAAAAATATCATCGCTGACAAAATCTGCGCGCCGCATTCGCATTCGTGAATAGGCGGACGCAGGCGACTGCCAGCCGCGCGGAGATGCCATCGAGAAAATTCCAGGAATCCACCGATTGCGCGCTGGCGGATTTACAAAAAACTGAGTGGCTATATTGCCTCCTTTTGGATAGGATTCGGATCAGCGGTATCCCGATGGCCACCCGGGCAAAAGCGATCGCGTTTAGAACAAGGCTGTGTGCAACCCGATAGCCATCGAACGGAATGCATGCCGGTTCGCGTTTAAATCGTGCATTTCCGGTGATTTTTTGTAATATTTTTCTTATGCAGACGCGTTGCGTGGTCTTGTAACATGCTGCAAACAAACACTGAACGGGGATTCAAAATGCCGACTTACAAGCAACTGCTGGCTGAAAAAGAAGCACTGGAAGCCAAGCTCAGCGAAGTCCGCGCCAATGAAGTGGCCGGCGTGATCGATCAAATTCGCCAGTTGATGGCTGACTACGATCTAACTGTCGACGATATCGCACCGAAACGCCGTCGGGGCCGCCCCGCCGGCAGCAGCGTCGCCGCGGCGCGCAAGACTTCGTCGCTGCCCCCGAAATACATGGATCCGAAGTCCGGCAAGACGTGGTCTGGCCGTGGCCGCGCACCGGCCTGGCTCGGCAAGCGCCCCGAGCGCTTCCTGATCCAGCCCGAGTAATTCCCGCCGACCTGCCTGCCCGGGCCAGTCGTCCTGACTGGCCCAACACCTTCCGCCCCGATGCGCTGAACCCGCCGTTCAGAGCGCCTCGCAGACATATTCCTTGCGCAATGCCCGAAAGCCCTGCTGGCTGGGTTCCTGCACGACAGCGGCCCCGCCGTCCGGCTGCGGTTGCAGCCGCAGCACGCGCGCCGAGCACTGGCTGGCCGACTCATTGCGCGTATAGCGGATCTCGTACTGTCCGCCCGCCTGCGGGATGAACGACACGCCCGCCGCGCAACGCAACTCCTCCGCCGGGGGCGCGGCCGTCGAGGTCACCGCGACATAAAGCCGCTTGCCGATGGCGACCTTGCGCTCGCGCGTCCGCGATGCTGGCTCCGGCGAGCTGCCGGCCATGGCCAGTTGGGTGTCCCGTCCCATCGCCGCCAGGTGCTTGCCCATCCCGGCCAGGACGAGGGACCGCGGAGGCGTCGGGCACGCGGCGGGATCCACGACGCTGAACGTCGTGTTGTCGTCCGTCGTGGTCATCAGCCGCACGCTGGCATAGGGCGCGTCGCTGGGGACGCGGTACCGCGCCACGCAACCGGACAGGCCCGCGACACACATCAGGAAAAGCGGTACCGCGACAAGCCGGATCTTGCGCATAGGAAGCACGAAGCAGACCGTTGGACGAGGTTGATGACACAGCATACCGGTGCCGGTCACCTTCCGGGGTGGGGTGGACCACGTTGAGGATATCCACAGGTTCTGTGGATATCCTGCCGTGTCGAACCGCCAGGTCCCAGTCTGTGCGGTAACGCACCGGACTGCACAAAAATTAAGCAACCGGTCAGATCATTCCGACGGACCTTCGCCCGCCTGCCGCATGGAATAGCTACTGTAGGTCAGGATCGTGTGGCACCCAAGTCCGCATCCGGCCACGTGGCCCACGGCGGATCTTCGCCCCAGCGCTCCGCCAGGAAATCGACGAATGCGCGCACGCGCGGCGGCACCAGCCGCCGCTGTGGCATGACGGCGTAGATGCCGCTGTCGGCAATCGGATAGTCGGGCAACACCCGCACCAGCCGACCCGCGCGCAGATCCTCGCCAACGTGCCAGACCGAATGCATGGCAATGCCGAAGCCGGCGATGGCCGCATCCGTCAGCAGCTCGCCCGTGTTGGCCTCCACGCGCCCACGCACGCGCACGGCGATCTCCCCGCCCGCGCCATCGCCGAGGCGCCAGACATCGGCCCGCCCCTGGCTGCCGACCAGCACCAGGCATTCGTGGCGAGCCAGGTCGTGCGGGGTCTCCGGCCAGCCATGCTGCCGCAGGTATTCGGGCGAGGCGCACAACAATCGACGGTTGTCCGCGAGCTTGCGCGCGACCAGCGTGGAATCCGCCAGCGAGCCAATGCGGATGGCCAGGTCGAAGCCGCTGCTGACCAGGTCGAGGACATGGTCGTTCAGGTTGATGCTCAGATTGACCCCGGGGTGCGCACGCAGAAAGTCCGGCAGCAGCGGCGAGACATACTGCCGCCCGAACGACGCTGACGTCGTCACCCGCAGCGTCCCGGTGATGCCGGTGCCGGCCTGACGCAACGATCCCGACAAGGCTTCGAGATCCTCCACCAATACGCGGCCCTGCTCGGCCAGCACGGCCCCTTCGGGCGTGGCATGCAGGCGGCGCGTGGTCCGGTGCAGCAGCCGCACGCCCAGGTCGCGCTCCAGCCGTTGCAGGCGCTGGCTGGCCACCGCCACCGACAAGTCGAGGCTACGCGCGGCCGCGCTGATCGACCCCATGTCCAGCACCCGCAGGAACAGGCCGATATCGCCGATTCGATCCATGATTTTCAAGATCTTGTTGAAACTGATTCTGGATCTTGCCAGTTTTTGAAAAAGCCGGATAGGGCCAGACTGCGGACCTTCATTGCCATCCATTCATGGAGAGACGCCTCATGGCCGCGCCCCTGGCTCCCCCTTCCCCCGCTTCCACCGGCCCGCGCCAGCGGCTTCCAGTGGCGCTTTATGCACTCACAGCCGGCTCGTTCGGCATCGGCTGTGCGGAATTCGTCATCATGGGCCTGCTGCTGCAGGTCTCCGCCGACCTCGGCGTGACCATCGCGGCCGCCGGCATGCTGGTGTCGGGCTACGCGCTGGGTGTCTTTGCCGGCGCGCCGTTGCTGACCCTGGCGACGCGCCACATGCCGCGCAAGGCGGTGCTGATGGCGCTGATGGTGATCTACACCATCGGCAATGCCGCCTGCGCGCTGGCGCCCGACTACACCACGCTGATGATCGCCCGCGTGATCACGTCGCTCACGCACGGCACGTTCTTCGGTGTCGGCGCCGTGGTGGCGACCGGCCTGGTGCCCGCCAACCGTCGCGCATCGGCCATTTCGGTCATGTTCTCGGGCCTGACCCTGGCCACGCTGCTGGGCATGCCCGCCGGCGCCTGGCTGGGCCTGCACTTCGGCTGGCGCGCCACGTTCTGGGCGATGACCCTGATCGGACTAGTCTCGCTGGCGGTCATCGCGCTGCTGGTGCAGAAGAGCCGTGACGACAGCGCCCCGGCGCGGCTGGTCGACGAACTGAAGACCATCGTGCGCCCGCAAGTGCTGCTGGGCCTGCTGATGACGGTCTTGCAGTCCATCGGCATCTTCGCGGTGATCACCTATGTGCAGCCGCTGTTGACGAAGGTCACGGGCTACGGCGAAGCCGCGGTCTCCCCGATCCTGCTGCTGTTCGGCGGCGGCATGATCATCGGCAACATCCTCGGTGGCCGCATGGCGGACCGCAAGCCCACCGGCGCGCTGCTGGGCGCGCTCAGTGCATTGACGGTGGTGCTGGCCGCGATGACGTTCTCGCTCCACCACCACGTGGCGGTGGTGGTGTTCGTCGGCGTGCTGGGCGTTGCAGCGTTTTCCACCGTGTCGCCGCTGCAGTTGCGCGTGCTGCGCCACGCCAGGGGCGCGGGCCAGAACCTCGCCTCCAGCTTCAATATCGCCGCGTTCAATCTGGGCAACGGCATCGGTGCCTGGCTCGGCGGCGTGGTCGTCGATCACGGCCCGGGCCTGACCGCGTTGCCGTGGGTGGCGGCCCTGGCGCCGCTGGTGGCGCTGGTCGTCGCCCTGCTGGCCGTGCGTATGGAGCAGGCCCGAGACGCCGTCGGCCTGGCACCGGAGGCGTCGTGACCTGCCAACCGGACTAGCTCCATCGACGGGGGCCGCGCGCGCCCTCGCTGTGCGCACGGCGAATAGGCAGACCATGTGCGCGTGCCTACGCTGGGAAGCAATTCTTATTGTCGACCCAGGAGCATGGTCATGGCCTCACCCTCCGCACCCGGCACGATCGCCGCGGCTCCGGCGCACGCGGTCCCGCGTGGCGCCTACAGTGTTCTCACTTCCAGTACGTTCGCGTTCACCATCTGCTTTGCCGTATGGATGGTGTTCGCGGTGCTGGGCATTCCCCTCAAGAAGCAGCTGGGCCTGAACGACACCGAATTCGGCCTGCTGGCCGCCATGCCGGTGCTCAGCGGATCGCTGATCCGCGTGCCGCTCGGCATCTGGACCGACCGCTACGGCGGCCGCATCGTCTTCTTCCTGCTGATGCTGGCCACGGTCATTCCGATCTGGCTGATCGCATATGCCACGACGCTGTGGCAACTGCTGGCGCTGGGCCTGCTGCTGGGCCTGGCGGGCGGCTCGTTCTCGGTGGGCACGCCCTACGTGGCGCGCTGGTTCCCCCCCAGCCGCAAGGGCCTAGCGATGGGCATCTTCGGCGCCGGCAATTCGGGCGCCGCGCTGACCAAGTTCGTCGCGCCTGCGCTGATCGCCGCGGCCGGCACGTGGACCATCGTGCCGAAGGTCTATTCGGTCGCCATGCTGATCACGGCCGCCGTGTTCTGGCTGTTCTCGGCCAGCAACCCGGCGCACCGCGTGGCATCCACCGATGGCGGCTGGCGCGCCCAGCTCGCCATGCTGCGCGACCCGCGCGTATGGCGCTATTCGCAGTACTACTCCGTGGTGTTCGGCGGCTATGTGGGCCTGTCGCTGTGGATGACCAAGTACTACATCGGCGAATACGGCTTCGACATCAAGATCGCCGCGTTCCTGGCCGCCTGCTTCTCGCTGCCGGGCGGCGTGCTGCGCGCCATCGGGGGCTGGATCTCCGACAAGTACGGCGCGCATCGCACCACGTGGTGGGTGATGTGGATCAGCTGGGTCGGCTTCTTCCTGCTGAGCTACCCGCAGACCGACCTCACCATCCAGACCACCAGCGGCCCGCTGTCGCTGCACATCGGCCTGTCGCCGACGCTGTTCACGGTGCTGCTGTTCATCGTGGGCATCGCCTTCGCGATCGGCAAGGCCTCGGTGTTCAAGTTCATCGCCAATGACTTCTCGCACAACATCGGCGCCGTCTCCGGCGTGGTGGGCCTGGCCGGCGGCCTGGGCGGCTTCCTGCTGCCGATCCTGTTCGGCGCGCTGGCGGACCTGACCGGCGTGCGCAGCAGCTGCTTCATGCTGATGTACGCCACGGTCTGCGTGAGCCTGGTGTGGATGCACTACAGCCACCGCGACGATTCCCGCCACCTCGTCGCGCAGCCCGCCTGATCCCCTTTCCGCTGCCGCGTGCCCGCCGGGCCCGCGGGCGGCCCATTGCATCTCCATCGGGAGTTCCCGTCATGAGCACATCCGTACTGACCCGCTGGGAGCCTGAAGACAAGGCCTTCTGGCAATCCAAGGGCGAGCGCATCGCCTATCGCAATCTCTGGATCTCCATCCCCGCGCTGATGCTGGCGTTCGTGGTGTGGATGCTCTGGAGCGTGGTGGCCGTCAACCTCGACCGCGCCGGCTTCCAGTTCACCAAGAACCAACTGTTCTGGCTGACCGCGCTGCCCGCGCTGTCCGGCGCCACGCTGCGTATCTTCTATTCGTTCCTGGTGCCGATCTTCGGCGGCCGGCGTTTTACCGCCATCTCCACCGCGCTGCTGCTGATCCCGGCGCTGGGCATGGGCTTTGCGCTGCGCGACCCGTCCACCGGCTATCCGACGCTGCTGGTGCTGGCGCTGCTGTGCGGGCTGGGCGGGGCCAACTTCAGCTCGTCGATGGCCAACATCAGCTTCTTCTTTCCCAAGGCCAAGAAGGGCCTGGCCACAGGGCTGAACGCCGGCATCGGCAACCTTGGCGTGTCCGTGGTGCAGTTCGTCACGCCGCTGGTGGTGTCGCTGGCCGTGTTCGGCACGCTGGGCGGCGATCCGCAGAGCTACCAGGCTGCCAACGGCGCGACGCTGAACCTGTGGCTGCAGAACGCCGGCTTTCTCTGGGTGCCGTTCATCGCGGTGTCGGCGCTGGCCGCCTGGTTTGGCATGCACGACATTGCCGACGCGCGCGCATCGTTCGCCGAGCAGGCCGTGATCTTCCGGCGCGCCCACAACTGGCTGATGTGTTGGCTCTATGTGGGCACCTTCGGTTCCTTCATCGGCTTCTCGGCGGGCCTTGCGCTGCTGACCAAGTCGCAGTTCCCGGACGTGAACCCCACCGCGTACGCCTTCCTGGGCCCGCTGGTCGGCGCGCTGACGCGTCCGGTTGGCGGCTGGATGTCGGACAAGCTTGGCGGCGCACGCGTGACGCTGTGGACGTTCGTGGGCATGATCGCGGCCGTCTGGGCGGTGCTGATGGCGCTGCCCCACGGCGGCACCGGTGGCAACTTCACGGGCTTCCTGGCTGCGTTCATCGCGCTGTTCGCGCTGACGGGCATCGGCAACGGCTCCACCTTCCGCATGATTCCCGTGATCTTCCTGACCGAGCGCCAGCGCGCCGCCGCCGGCCAGGACGCCGCCGCGCAACGCCAGGCGTTGCAGGACGCCGGCAAGGAATCGGCCGCCGTGCTGGGCTTTTCCGGCGCCATCGGTGCCTATGGCGGCTTCTTCATCCCCAAGAGCTTCGGCACCGCGCTGGAGCTGACCGGATCGCCTGACGCCGCGCTCTACGCCTTCATCTTGTTCTATGTCAGCTGCGTGCTGGTGACGTGGTGGTTCTACGCGCGCCGCAACGCCGCCATGCCCTGCTGACCCCGCCTGTCAAGCTCCTCCGGCGGCATAGTTCCAACGAACTATGCCGCCGGCGCGTTTCTAGCCCGATCGCATCGCCGCGCCTCTTCCACTAGCGAATGGCCGCCGCGGCACTCGCTCCGTAAAGTGAAAGCGTCCCTGCAGCGGCCACCCGGCCGTCCCAGCAGACAGCATTCTGCGGAGCATAACAATGAGTCATTTTCTGGATCGACTGAAGTTCATGTCGCGCGTGAAGTCCACCTATGCGGACGGCCACGGCGCTGTCGTGGACGAGGACCGCCGGTGGGAAGACGGCTATCGCAGCCGCTGGCAGCACGACAAGATCGTGCGCTCCACCCACGGCGTCAACTGCACGGGTTCGTGCTCATGGAAGGTCTACGTCAAGAACGGCCTGATCACCTGGGAAACGCAGCAGACCGACTACCCGCGCACCCGGCCCGACCTGCCCAACCATGAGCCGCGCGGCTGCCCGCGCGGCGCGTCCTACAGCTGGTACGTGTATTCGGCGCAGCGGGTCAAGTATCCGATGATCCGTGGCCGCCTGATGGAGATGTGGCGCGAGGCCCGCAAGACCATGGACCCCATTGCCGCCTGGGCATCCATCAGCCAGGACCCCGAGAAAGCAAAGCGCTACAAGTCGGTACGCGGCCAGGGCGGCTTCGTGCGCGCGGACTGGGACACCACCACCGAGATCATCGCCGCGGCCAACGCCTACACGGTCAAGCAGTTCGGCCCGGACCGCGTGGTCGGCTTCTCGCCGATTCCCGCGATGTCGATGGTGTCCTACGCGGCCGGTGCGCGCTACCTGAGCCTGCTGGGCGGCGCCTGCCTGTCGTTCTACGACTGGTACTGCGACCTGCCACCGGCCAGCCCGCAAGTCTGGGGCGAACAGACCGACGTGCCGGAATCGGCCGACTGGTACAACTCCACCTACCTGATGGTGTGGGGCTCCAACGTGCCGCAGACGCGCACGCCGGACGCCCACTTCTACACCGAGGTCCGCTACAAGGGCACCAAGACCGTGGCGGTGTCGTCCGACTTCGGCGAAATGGTCAAGTTCGGCGACATCTGGCTGGCACCGAAGCAAGGCACCGACGCCGCGCTGGCAATGGCCATGGGCCACGTGGTGCTCAAGGAATTCCACGCCAACGCCAGGTCCGCCTACTTCCGCGACTACATCAAGCGCTACACCGACATGCCGATGCTGGTGATGCTGCGCGAACAGGACGGCACGCTGGTGCCCGATCACTTCCTGCGCGCCTCGCACCTGGCCGGCAATCACGGCGAAGCCAACCACCCGGACTGGAAGACCCTGCTGATCGACAGCAAGACCGGCGAGCTGGTGGTGCCCAATGGCACCATCGGCTTCCGCTGGGGCGAGGCCGCGCACGACGACGGCGCCAAGGTCGGCCGCTGGAACCTGGAAGCACGCGACGGCAACTCCGGCCGCGAGATCGACCCCGCGCTGTCGATGCTGGACCGCGAACACGAAGTCGTCGAAGTGGGCTTCAACTACTTCGGCGGCGAGCACGACGCGCTGCTCCGCCGCCGTGTACCGGCCCGCCGCATCACGCTGGCGGACGGCACCTCGGCGCTGGTCGCCACCGTGTACGACCTGCAGATGGCCAACTACGGCGTCGACCAGGGCCTGGGCGGCCCCAATGTGGCCGCGAGCTACGACGACGACGTGCCCTACACGCCCGCCTGGCAGGAAAAGCACACCACGGTGCCACGTCACCTGGTGATCCAGGTGGCACGCGAATTCGCCGAGAACGCCGACCGCACCGAAGGCAAGAGCATGGTGATCGTGGGTGCCGCGCTGAACCACTGGTACCACAACGACATGATCTACCGGGGCATCATCAACCTGCTGATGATGTGCGGCTGCGTGGGCAAGAGTGGTGGCGGCTGGGCGCACTATGTCGGCCAGGAAAAGCTGCGTCCGCAGTTCGGCTGGGCCCCGCTGGCCTTCGCGCTGGACTGGGCGCGCCCGCCGCGCCAGATGAACGGCACCTCGTTCTTCTACAGCCACACCAGCCAGTGGCGCCACGAAAAGCTGGCCGTGGACGAAATCCTGGCGCCAACCGCCGACCGCGCGCGCTATGACGGCCTCTCGCTGCTCGACCTGAATGCCCGCGCCGAACGCATGGGCTGGCTGCCGTCCGCGCCGCAACTGAACACCAACCCGCTCGACGTGGTGGATGCCGCCGAGCGTGCCGGCCAGGACCCGGTGGCCTACACGGTCGACCAGCTCAAGTCCGGCGCGCTGGAGTTTGCGTGCGACGATCCCGACAATCCCGCCAACTTCCCGCGCAACATGTTCGTGTGGCGGTCCAACATCCTGGGCAGCTCGGGCAAGGGCCACGAGTACTTCCTCAAGTACCTGCTGGGCACGCAGAACGCCGTGTTCGGCGATGAAGCCGACGCGATCACCCCCGGTGAAGTGAATGTGCGCCCGGCCGCGGAAGGCAAGCTGGACCTGCTGACCGTGCTGGATTTCCGCATGAGCACGACCTGCCTGTACTGCGACATCGTGCTGCCGACGGCCACGTGGTACGAGAAGGACGATCTCAACACGTCCGACATGCACCCGTTCATCCACCCGCTGTCGGAGGCCGTCCAGCCGCTGTGGGAAAGCAAGACCGACTGGGAAATCTACAAGGCCATCGCGAAGAAGTTCAGCGAGATTGGCGGCGCCTACCTTGGCACCCGCCGCGACCTGGTCTGCACGCCGCTGATGCATGACACCCCGGGGGAACTCGGCCAGCCCTTCGACCCGAAGGACTGGAAGCATGGCGAATGCGACCTGATCCCCGGCAAGACCGCGCCATCCATGACCGTCGTGGAACGCAACTACGCCGACATCTACAAGAAGTTCACGTCGATCGGCCCGTTGCTGGACAAGCTGGGCAATGGCGGCAAGGGCATCAACTGGAACACGCAGCATGAAGTCGCGGAAATCGGCCGGCTGAGCAACACCGTCACCGAACCCGGCGTCAGCCAGGGCCGCCCTCGCCTGGAATCGGCGATCGATGCCGCGGAGATGATCCTGACCTTCGCGCCCGAGACCAATGGCCACGTCGCCGTCAAGGCATGGGAAGCGCTGTCGAAGATCACCGGCCGCGAACATGCGCACCTGGCCGTTGGCCGCGAGCACGACAAGATCCGCTTCCGCGACGTACAGGTGCAGCCGCGCAAGATCATCTCGGCACCGACGTGGTCTGGCCTGGAATCGGAGGAAGTCAGCTACAACGCCGGCTACACCAACGTCCACGAGCTGATTCCATGGCGCACGCTGACCGGCCGCCAGCAGTTCTACCAGGATCACCGCTGGATGCTCGATTTCGGCGAAGGCGCATGCGTCTACAAGCCGGCCATCGACACCAAGACCGTGGCGCCGATGCTCAACCGCAAGCCGAACGGCAATCCGGAGCTGGTGCTGAACTGGATCACGCCGCACCAGAAGTGGGGCATCCACTCCACCTACTCGGACAACCTGCGCATGCTCACGCTGTCGCGTGGCGGGCCGCACGTATGGATCTCGGAGACCGAGGCCCAGGCCAACGGCATCCGCGACAACGACTGGGTCGAGGTGTTCAACGTCAACGGCACCCTCACCGCCCGCGTGGTGGTATCCCAGCGCGTTCCGAAGGGCATGTGCCTGATGTACCACGCCCAGGAGAAGATCGTGAACGTGCCCGGCGCGGAAACCAGCGGCATGCGCGGCGGCATCCATAACTCCGTGACACGCGCGGTGACCAAGCCCACGCACATGATCGGCGGCTATGCACAACTGGCCTACGGGTTCAACTACTACGGCACCGTGGGCAGCAACCGGGATGAATTCATCATCCTGCGCAAGATGAACAAGGTCGACTGGCTTGAAGGCCCGCTGGTCGAACAAACGGCAAAGGAAGGAGCCACGCAATGAAGATCCGTGCCCAGGTAGCCATGGTGCTGAACCTCGACAAATGCATCGGCTGCCATACCTGCTCCGTGACCTGCAAGAACGTATGGACCAGCCGCGACGGCGTGGAATACGCGTGGTTCAACAACGTCGAAACCAAGCCCGGCATTGGCTATCCCAAGGAATGGGAGAACCAGGAGAAGTGGCAAGGCGGCTGGCAGCGTCATCCGGACGGCACCCTGACGCCGCGCCAGGGCGGCCGGCTGCGCATCCTCGCCAACCTGTTCGCCAACCCCAACCTGCCGCAGATCGACGACTACTACGAGCCGTTCACCTACGACTACGAGCACCTGCAGAAGGCCCCGCTGGTGCAGACCCCGCCGACGGCACGTCCTGTTTCCGTGCTGACGGGCAAGAAGATGGAAAAGATCGAATGGGGCCCGAACTGGGAGGACGACCTGGGCGGCGAGTTTGCTTCCCGCAGCCGCGACAAGCTGTTTGACGACGTGCAGAAGGAGATGTACTCCACGTTCGAGAACACCTTCATGATGTACCTGCCCCGGCTGTGCGAGCACTGCCTGAACCCGGCGTGCGTGGCATCCTGCCCCAGCGGCTCGATCTACAAGCGCGAGGACGACGGCATCGTGCTGGTGGACCAGGACAAGTGCCGTGGCTGGCGGATGTGCATCTCCGGCTGCCCGTACAAGAAGATCTACTTCAACTGGCAGAGCGGCAAGGCCGAGAAGTGCCTGTTCTGCTATCCGCGTATCGAGGCCGGCCAGCCGACCGTCTGCGCCGAAACCTGCGTTGGCCGCATCCGCTATCTCGGCGTGATGTTGTATGACGCGGACCGCATTGAATCGGCGGCAGCCGTGGAAGACACGCGCGACCTGTACCAGTCGCAGCTCGACATCTTCCTGGACCCGAATGACCCGGCCGTGCAGGCCGAGGCGCTGCGCCAGGGCATTCCGCAAAGCTGGGTCGACGCCGCAAGCAAGTCGCCCGTCTACAAGATGGCCTGCGAGTGGAAGATCGCCTTCCCGTTGCATCCGGAATACCGCACGCTGCCGATGGTCTGGTATGTCCCGCCGCTCTCCCCGATCCAGACCGCGGCGCAGGCCGGCCACATGGGCATGAATGGCGTGATCCCGGACGTGAAGAGCCTGCGCATCCCGGTGAAGTACCTGGCCAACCTGCTGACCGCCGGCGATGTCATTCCCGTGCTGTCCGCGCTGGACCGCATGCTGGCCATGCGCGCGTTCAAGCGATCCGAGGTCGTCGACGGCATACAGGACCTGGGCGTGCTGGAACAGGTGGGCCTCACGCCCGCGCAGGTGGAAGACATGTACCAGACCATGGCCATCGCCAACTACGAGGATCGCTTCGTGATTCCGTCCTCGCACAAGGAAATGGTCGAGGACAGCTTCAACGACAAGGCGAGCTGCGGCTTCAGCTTTGGCAACGGCTGCTCGGGCGGCACCACGTCCGGATCGCTGTTCGGCAAGAAGCCGCAGGGCAGCGTGGTCTTCGCGGACATGCCCAAGTCCCGCAAGCAGAAGCCCGAGACCACCGTCTGAGCCGCGTCACCCAAGGATTCATCATGACCCTCTACCCCGTGCTCAGCGCCCTGCTGGGCTACCCCGAATCGGCGCTCGTCGATGCCATGCCGGAAATCGAGCGCGAACTGGCCGTCTGGCCGCAGGCGCGCGAGATACTGGCGCCGCTGACAGCGTTGCTACGCGACACGCCGCTTATCGCGCTGCAGGAGAACTACGTCGCCACGTTCGACCGCAACCCCGCGCATTCGCTTCACCTGTTCGAGCATGTCCACGGAGAGTCCCGCGACCGGGGCCAGGCCATGGTCGACCTGATCGACGAATACCGGCGCGAAGGCTTCGAGCCGATCGGCTCGGAGCTGCCCGACTACGTGCCCCTGTTCCTGGAATTCCTGGGGGCACTGGCCGCCGAGGGCAAGGACGCGCACGCCGAGCAATTGCTGGGCGACGCGATCCACGTCCTGGCCGCCATCGGCGACCGCCTGGCCCGGCACGACAGCCCGTATGCCGGCGTGTTCCGGGTACTGCAAACGCTGACCGACGTCCAGCCCGAGGCGCGCCAGGACCCGCCCGTCCGCGACATGGACGAAGCGATGGAAGTGTTCGGCCCCGGCGCCGATGGCGTCGAACCGCTGCTGGCGATCCGGCCGGCCGCCGAACAGGTGGTCCGCTTCCACACGCGCCAGCCCCAACCCGCTCACTGACCGCGGAGCCATCATGGATCTACTGAACCAATTCCTCTACGGCATCTATCCGTACATCGCCGCCGCGCTGTTCCTGTTCGGCAGCCTGGCACGCTTTGAACGCGAACAGTACAGCTGGAAGACCGACAGCTCCCAGTTGCTCTATCGCGGCAATCTGCGGCTGGGCAATATCCTGTTCCACGTCGGCATCCTCGGGCTGTTCTTCGGCCACCTGGCCGGGCTACTGACGCCCGTGGCCGTCTGGGATGCGCTTGGCGTCTCGCACGGTTTCAAGCAGGGCGTGGCCATGGCGGCCGGCGGCGTGATGGGCACGATGTGCCTGGCCGGCCTGCTGATCCTGCTGCACCGCCGCCTAACCAACCCGCGCGTATCCGCTGTGACGCGCACCGGCGACAAGGTCTTGCTCGTCTGGCTGCTGGTGACGCTGCTCCTTGGCCTGTCCACGATCGGCGTATCCGCCGGCCACATGGACGGCCACATGATGGTGCAGCTGATGACGTGGGCCCAGCATATCGTCACGCTGCGCGGCGACGCCGCCGGCTACGTTGCCGATGCGCCGATCCTGTTCCGCGCGCACCTGTTCATGGGCATCACGCTGTTTGCCATCTTCCCGTTCACGCGGCTGGTGCATGTGTGGAGCGGCTTCGGATCGGTCACCTATCTGGGCCGCGCCTGGCAGCTCGTACGCGGCCGCTGACCGCATCGGAGACCAACATGCCTGTCATTGTCAACGGCGCCGAACTGCAGGATGCCGACATCGAACGCGAGCTGCCGCTGTATGAGGGCACACGCAACCCAGCACGCGAGGCCACCGTGGCGGCCATCCTGCGCCGTCTGGTACGGGAGGAAGCCGCACGTCTGGGGCTGGCCGCGCCGGACGGCCACGCCGACCCCGACGAAGCGCTGACCACCGCGCTGCTGGACCATGAAGCCACGGTACCCACGCCCGACGAGGCCAGCTGCCGGCGCCACTACGAAGGCCACCCCGAGCATTTCCACGTGGGAGCCTGGGTGGAGGCCGAACATATCCTGTTCCAGGTCACGCCCTATGCACGGCTCGACGCATTGCGCGCGCTGGCGGAGCGGACCCTGGACGAGGTACGTGCCCGGCCGTCGCGCTTCGCCGAGCTGGCCCGCACCCGCTCCAACTGCCCGAGCGGTGGCGGAGGCGGACGCCTTGGGCGGCTGTTTCGCGGCGAAACCACGCCGGAGTTCGAACGCGCGCTGTTCGAGATGCGCGGCACCGGCGTCCTGCCCGCTATCGTCGAAAGCCGCCACGGCCTGCACGTGGTCAAGGTCCTGGACCGCCATGCGGGCGAGCGGCTGCCCTTCGAGACCGTGCACGCCGATATCGCCCGGGCGCTTGCCGCCGCCGCACGCGATCGCGCGTGGAAGCAGTACGCCACGGTACTGATCGGCAAGTCGCGCATCGAGGGCATCGAACTCGACGGCGCCGACAGCCCGCTAGTCCAGTAGCCGAATTTGTGAGTCAGCCATGCACGAGATCGAACGGCTGCTGAAGGGATTCGAACGCTTCCAGCAACGCTACTTCGAAGCCGAGCCGGCCTTGTTCGACACCCTGCGGCGAGGCCAGCATCCGCCCACGCTGCTGATCGGCTGCAGCGACTCGCGCGTGGACCCCGGCATGCTGCTCGGCTGCGATCCTGGCGATCTCTTTACCGTACGCAATATCGCCAACCTGGTCCCGCCCTGCCGTCACGACGCGGAGGACACCCTCCACGGCGTGTCCGCGGCCATCCAGTTCGCCGTCACGCAGTTGCAAGTCGCCCGCATCATCGTCATGGGACACGCCGGCTGCGGTGGCATCCGCGCACTGATGGCAATGGACCCCGACGAGCCTCCCGCGCCCGGCGATTTCATCGCCCCATGGGTGCGCATCGCGGCATCGGCGCGCCATCAGGTCGACGAAGCGCTGCGGCATGCCAGCGCCGCACAACGCCAGCATGCATGCGAACAAGCGGCGATCCTCGTCTCCCTGCGCAACCTGGAAACCTTTCCGGCCGTGCGGGAAGCCATGTCGCAGGGTCGGTTGTCGCTGCACGGCTGGTATTTCGACCTCCAGGCCGGCGCGCTGCTTGCGTACTCCGAGCGCGCCGACGGTTTTCTCCCCCTCGTATGTCCGCTGGAAACCACGCTCTGAAATTTTTCCCCATGTCCGCCCTTGTCCTCGGCATCACCGGCACCTCCGGTAGCGGCAAGACCACGCTGATTGCCGCGCTGCTGCGGTGGTATCGACAACGCGAGTACACCGTCAACGTCGTCAAGCATTCGCACAAGGCCATCACGCTGGAACCCGATAACAAGGACAGCGCGCGCTTCCGCCGGGCGGAAGCCGGCGAGGTGCTGGTCGCTTCCCCGTATCGCTACGCCATCATGCGCGAGATCGGCAACGCGCCGGAGCCCTGCCTGCACGATCATCTAGCGCGCCTGTCGCCGGCACACCTGACGCTGGTCGAAGGCTTTCGCCAGGAGCACCTGCCACGCATCGAGGTCTACCGGCCGTCGCGCGGCGAGCTGCCGTACTTCCCCGCTGACGACTCCGTGGTCGCCGTGGCCACGGACGAACCGCTCGACATCGCACTGCCCTGCCTGCCGCTGAACCAGCCGGACCAGATTGCGCGATTCATTCTCAACCTGCTGCGGATCGATTCCCCAACCGGAGCCTTCTCATGAACGATGTGTCCCGCGCCGCCTCCCATCTGCCCCTTGTCTACGCCTGCTCAGGGTGTTCGAGCGTCGCGCAGCTGGCCAACAGCTTCGCCGTGCGGCTGGACCGCGCCGGCCGCGCGGAGATGTCCTGCATCAGCGGCGTCGGTGGGGGCGTGCCGGCGCTGACGCGCGTGGCACGCTCGGGCCGGCCGATCCTCGCGCTCGATGGGTGCCCCCTCGCGTGCGTAAAAGCGTGCCTGGAAAACACCGGCGTGCAGCCTTCGCGCCATCTCGTGCTGAACCGCCTGGGCGCCACCAAGCGCCAGCACGGCGAATGCACGACCGCCGAAGCCACTGTCGCGTGGGCCGCTGTATCGGCGGCACTCGACGAGCTCTCGGAGCCCTCGGAGGGAAGATGATTTTCGCAGCCGCGCGACATCGGCATGCGATGTCGTGCGCGCTTGATGGCAGTCAACGATATGCGAGGGGAACTTCTCGATGATGCTTGCATGACACATGCGCGACCACAGGTTCATCGCACTTCCGTCGGGCATCCAACAAAGGCTTTTTCCCCACCTCGCTGAAAGAGAGCCATGAAAGCGAAACGTCGGTTGTCTCCCGTGCTGGCGGCCCTGCCGCTCCTGTCCATACTGATCCACGCCGGCCCGTCCGCGGCTGCAACACAGGACGGCACAGCACCTCCCGCGCAGGCAGCCCCGGCGCCCACCCTCACCTCGGCCGAATTCGACCGCGCCCGCGAGATCTACTTCCAGCGCTGCGCCGGCTGCCACGGCGTACTGCGCAAAGGCGCGACGGGCAAGCCGCTGACACCTGACATCACGCGCAGCCGCGGCACCGAATACCTGAAGACCTTCATCACATACGGCAGCCCGGCCGGCATGCCGAACTTCGGCACATCCAACGAACTGCCCGCCGACGACATCGACCTGATGGCGCGATACGTCCAGCTGGACCCTCCCACGCCGCCTGAGTTCTCGCTGGCCGACATCGAGGCCACGCGCAAGGACATCGTGCCGGTGGCCCAGCGCCCCACGCGCAAGATGAATGCGTACAACCTCGACAACCTGTTCTCGGTCACGTTGCGGGATGCGGGCGAAGTCGCGCTGATCGACGGCGACAGCAAGAAGATCATCAACATCGTCAAGACCGGCTACGCGGTGCATATTTCGCGCATGTCCGCGTCCGGCCGCTACCTGTATGTGATCGGACGTGACGCGCGCCTGGACCTGATCGACCTCTGGCTACCCACGCCGGCCATCGTCGCGGAAGTCCGCATCGGGCTGGAAGCACGCTCGGTGGAAACCTCCAAGTACAAGGGCTACGAGGACAAGTACGCCGTTGCCGGGTCCTACTGGCCGCCACAGTACGTGGTCATGGAAGGCGACACGCTCAAGCCGCTGAAGGTGGTCTCCACGCGCGGCATGACCGTTGACAACGCCTATCACCCCGAGCCGCGCGTCGCATCGATCGTGGCCAGCCACTTCCATCCCGAGTTCGTCATCACGGCCAAGGAGACGGGCAAGGTTCTGATGGTCAACTACGCGGACCTGAACAACCTCAAGACCACCACGATCGACACCGCCAAGTTCCTGCATGACGGCGGCTTCGACGCGACGGGCCGCTACTTCATGGTCGCTGCCAACGCGTCCGACAAGATCGCCGTGGTGGACACCAAGGAAGACAAGCTCGCCGCGCTGGTCAACGTGGGCAAGACCCCGCACCCGGGGCGCGGCGCCAACCTCGTCCATCCGAAATTCGGTCCGGTCTGGGCGACCAGTCACCTTGGCGACGAGACCATCAGCCTCATCGGCACCGATCCGGTCGGCCACAAGGCCCAGGCCTGGAAGGTGGTGCAGACCGTCAAGGGCCAGGGCGGCGGGTCGCTGTTCATCAAGACCCATCCGAAATCGAGCAACCTGTGGGTCGATACGCCGCTGAACCCGGACCCGAAGCTCAATCAGTCCGTGGCGGTGTTCGACACCCGCAATCTCGGCGCCGGCTTCAAGGTACTGCCGATCGCCGACTGGGCGGAGCTGAAAGGCACCGGTGCCAAGCGCGTGGTGCAGGCGGAATACAACAAAGCGGGCGACGAGGTGTGGTTCTCCGTCTGGGGCACGAAGGATGGCGAGTCCGCCATCGTCGTCGTCGATGACAAGACCCGCGCGCTCAAGACCGTGATTCGCGACCCCCGGCTGGTCACGCCCACCGGCAAGTTCAACGCCTACAACACCCAGCACGACGTCTACTAAGGAGCATCGAGATGAGTATCCGACACAAGCTGTGGATGGCTGGCATCACGCTGGCCGCCATCGGTGCACTGACGCTGGCTGGCCGTCCCGCCCACGCCAGCCCCGCGCTGGCGCAGTCGAAGAACTGCCTGGCCTGCCATAGCACGGACAAGAAGGTTCTCGGACCGGCCTTCAAGGATGTCGCCGCGAAATACAAGGCTGACAAGAAGGCGGCAGTTGCAATTGCCACATCGATCCAGAAAGGCAGCAGCGGCAAATGGGGCGCCATTCCGATGCCGCCCAACGCGGTATCGGATGCGGAGGCGAACCAGCTGGCGACGTGGATCCTGAGCCTCTGAGTGTCGCGCCGGGCGCCCGTGTGAGGGGCGAAGCGTGGCGCCGCCGGCCCCGGCCGGCGGCTGTCTGGGCTGCGATGGCGTGGCTGCTGGTGTTTGTAGCCGCGCCCGGTGCCGCTGCGCCGGACACGACCCAACCTGGCACCTCGGCGCCCCACCCCGCCCGGCAGGCGCAACTGGCGCACTGGCTGCGCGACGACTGCGGTGCCTGCCACGGCATGACGCTGCGTGGCGGGCTGGGATCGCCGCTCACCGCTGACGCACTGGCCGGCAAGCCACGCGACAGTCTGGTGGCCACCGTGCTCCACGGCCGCCCGGGTACGGCCATGCCGCCCTGGCAGCCCTTCATGACGCAGGACGAAGCCCAATGGCTGATCGAACAACTGCAACGCGGGACGCCTCCCACCGTGACATCGGCAGGCGGCGTTCCCTGATCCTCGCTCCCCGGACATTCGCGCTCCCGAAGACCATGGCCGGCGCACGCGCCCTGAAGCGTGCGGCCGCCTGGCTGTGTGCGGCGGCGCTGCTTGGCTGCGCGACACCGAACGAGCATGCACTGCGGGGCACCGGTGATCTTGGTGTCGTCGTCGAGCGTGCGGCCGGCAGGATCCAGATCGTGGAAACCACCGGCATGACGCGGCTGGCCACCGTCTCCGGCCTGGGGGACCTCTCCCATGCCAGTGTGGTGTTCTCCCGCGACGGCCGCTACGCCTTCGTGTTCGGTCGCGATGGGGCACTCTCGCGGGTCGACCTGCTCACCGCGCAAATCACGCACAGGACCATGCAGGCCGGCAACAGCATCGGCGGCGCCATCCTGCAGGACGGCAGTGTGGTCGCCGCGCAGAACTACGCACCGGGCGGCATCCGGTTGTTCGACGCCAGGACGCTGGCGCCACTCGCCGATATTCCGGCGATAGGTGCCGACGGGCGGCGCAGCAAGGTCGTTGGCCTGGCGGACCTGCCCGGACGGCGCCTGGCCGCCAGCCTGTTCGAGGCCGGCGAAGTCTGGATCCTCGATGTCGCCGACCCGCGTCAGCCGGTCATCACCAAGCTCAAGGCGGGCCGCGAACCCTATGACGGGCTGGTCACGCCTGATGGCCGCTGGTATATCGCCGGGCTGTTCGGCGAGGACGGACTGGCACTGGTCGACCTCTGGCAAACACCGGTCGTGACACGCAAGGTGCTGGACGGTTACGGCCGCGGCGAAACACGGTTGCCCGTCTACAAGATGCCGCACCTGCGCGGCTGGGCGATGGCACAAGGCAAGGCCTGGCTGCCGGCCGTCGGCCGGCACGAGGTGCTTGTGGCCGATCCCGCGGCGGACTGGCACGAGGCCGGTCGCGTCGCCATGGCGGGGCAGCCCGTGTTCGTCATGGCCCGGCCAGACGGCCGCCAGGTCTGGGTCAACTTCGCCTTTCCCGACAACGGCATCGTGCAGGTGATCGACACCGCCACGCGGCAGGTAGTGCACACGCTTCGCCCATGCCGGGGCGTGCTACACATGGAGTTTGCGCCCAAGGGGGAATCGGTCTGGCTGTCCTGCCGCGACGACAACCGCGTAGAGGTCTATGACACCCAGACCTTTGCCCGGCTGGCCACGCTGCCGGTCGATCAGCCCAGCGGCATTTTCTTCACCGCACGGGCCCATCGCTTCGGAATGTAGCCACATGTTCGACGAACTCCAGTTCTACAACCACATCCAGCGAGACTTCCCGCTGGAGCTACGACCTTACTTCTGTGCGGCCGAAGCGTTGGGTATGTCGGAGCGGATGGTGCTGAGTTTGCTGGCCCGCGACCTTGGCGCCGGCCGGATCAGCCGCATCGGCGCCGTCTTTGCGCCCAACACCATTGGTGTCAGCACGCTGGCCGCGCTGGCCGTGCCGTCCGCGCGGATGGACCGCGTGGCGGGACGGGTCAGCGCCGATCCCGCCGTCAGCCACAACTACGCGCGCGATGGCCATCACTACAACCTCTGGTTTGTCGCGGGGGCCCGGGATCGCCCGCAACTCGACGCCGTCCTGGAAGACATCGCTTACGACGTCGGGCAGGCTCCGCTGGATCTTCCGCTGGAGCGCGAATACCACATCGACCTGGGCTTTCCCCTGTCCAGGGGAAAGCATGGTGCAACGGAGACGCGGGGGCCGCGCGAGACCTGTACGCAGCCTGCCCAGGCACTGAGCCACGCGGACTGGCGGCTGATTGCAGCGCTGGAAGCCGGGCTGCCCCTGACGCCGTTTCCCTACCACGCCCTGGGGCGCCGTTGCGGCGTCTCGCCGACGGAGATTCTTTGTCGCCTGGCGCAGTGGCACAACACAGGCATCATCCGACGCTTCGGCGCGATCCTGCATCACCGCAAGTTTGGCTATGCCCACAATGCGATGTGTGTCTGGAACGTACCGGACGCACGGGTGGACGCCATCGGCATGCGGCTGGCGCACGTGCCACATGTCACGCTGTGCTACCGGCGGCCCCGTCGCCTGCCGGACTGGCCGTACAACCTGTTCGCGATGGTGCACGCGCGCAGCCAGACCGAACTGCAGGCGACGCTCGCGCGCTTCAATGCGGTCGGCAGCCTGGCCGCCATGCCGCGCGCCGTCCTGCCGGCCAGCCGCTGCTTCAAGCAGCGCGGCACGCGTTACGGCTGCACACCGGCCGCCGCATGAACGCGCCCGCTTGCCATCGCCCCGCGGTCGTCGGCGCCGACGTCACCACCACCGCCGCCTTGACTGACATCGACCGGCGGATCGTCAACGCGCTACAGCACGGCTTTCCGCTGACGCCCCGGCCGTACGCCGATGCCGCCGCTGCGCTTGGCCTCGATGAAGCCACGTTGCTGGCCCGTCTGCGCTCGCTGCTCCATCAGGGCGTGCTGACGCGTTTCGGCCCGCTGTTCGAGGCGGAGCGCGCCGGTGGTCGTTTCGTCCTTTGCGCCTGCCATGCACCGGAGGCACGGCTGGAGGAGATCATCGCAGCCATCAACGCCCGGCCGGAGGTCGCCCATCACTACGCGCGGACCCACCATCTGAACCTCTGGTTCGTGCTCGCAGTATCTGACCCAGGCGCCGTGACGCCCACCCTTGCGGCGATCGAGGCGGCCGCCGGCGTCAATGTGCTCGCCTTCCCCAAGGAACGAGAGTACTTCGTCCGCCTTTACCTGCCCGCATGATCATGCCCGCCCCTTTCCCTCTCGACCTCACGGACCGTGCGCTGATGCTTGCCACGCAATCCGGCCTGCCGCTTGTGCCGGCACCCTATGCAACCCTGGGCGCCACGCTGGGAATCGGCGAGCAGGAAGTCATCGACCGGCTGCAGGCCCTGCAGGAGCGTGGCGTCATCCGCCGCATCGGCGCGGTGCCGAATCACTACGCATTGGGATGGCGTGCCAACGGGATGACGGTCTGGGACGTCGACGACGACGTCGTCGATGCGCTTGGTCTGCAGATCGGAGCGCTGCCGTTCGTCAGCCACTGTTATCGCCGGCCGCGTCACCTGCCGTCGTGGCGATACAACCTGTTCGCCATGGTCCATGCACGCACGCGTGAAGACGCCCGGCCATTGATCGATACGATCCGTGCGCAGCTGGGCGACGCCTGCCGTGGCCACGACGTGCTCTGGTCCACGCGGATCCTAAAGAAGACCGGGCTGCGTTGGCCCGGCACGACGCTTTCCGACAAGACCCCCTGAGCCATGTTTCGTCTCTCCCGCTTTCTCGAAGCCTTGCGTGACGGCGGCCCGGTGCCTTCCGCGCGCAAGCCCGCCGGCCCGGTCGTCATCTGGAACCTGGTGCGCCGCTGCAACCTGAACTGCCGCCACTGCTACGCCACGTCGGCGGACGTCGACTTTCGAGGCGAGCTGGAAACCGACGAGGCACTTGCCGTGCTCGATCAGCTCAAGGCGGCGGGCGTACCGGCGCTGATCCTGTCCGGCGGCGAGCCGCTGATGCGGCAGGACCTCTACGTGATCGCCGCCCGGGCGCGGGAACTTGGCTTTCACCTTTCACTATCGTCCAACGGCACACTGCTGGATGCGGGCCACGCCGCTCGGCTGGCTGCGACCGGCTTCGACTACGTCGGCGTGAGTCTGGACGGGCTGGCGCCAACCCACGACCGCTTCCGGCGTAGCGAGGGCGCGTTCGACCGGGCCCTCGCCGGCCTGCGGACGGCACGTGCCGCCGGCCTTCGCGTCGGGGTCCGGATGACGCTGACCGAGGCCAACGCGACACAGCTGGCGGATGTGGTGGCCCTGACCGAGGCCGAGGGTATCGACAAGTTCTACCTGTCCCATTTCAACTACGCGGGGCGCGGCAAGGGCTATCGCGCCGACGATGCCCGGCATGCAAGGACCCGCGCGGCGCTGGACTGGCTGATCGACCACGTCTGGTCCCGCGCGCAGGCAGGACCCGCCGGCGATTTCGTTACCGGCAATAACGACGCCGATGGCGTTTACCTGCTCCAGTGGATTGCGCAGCGCTATCCGGATCGCGTGCCCGATATACGCGCCCGCCTGACGGCCTGGGGCGGCAACGCCACCGGCGTCGGCGTGGCCAACATCGACAATCTCGGCAACGTGCATCCGGACACAATGTGGTGGCACGTGACGATCGGCAACGTACGCGAGCGCCCGTTCGGCGAGATCTGGGCCGACCGCACGGATCCGCTCATGGCAGGACTGAAGGCAAGTCCGCGTCCGCTGGAGGGCCGCTGCGCGGCCTGCCTGCATCGTGACATCTGCAACGGCAATACCCGCGTACGCGCCTGGGCGGTCAGCGGCAATCCGTGGGCCGAGGATCCGGGCTGCTATTTGACGGACACCGAGCTCAGGGCGCCGGGCGGCATCGGCCAAACGGAGACCTTCGCATGCGTGCAATAACCGCGACACTGCGCATGGCGCGCATCGCCATGGTGGGCCTCGGCGTGCTGGCTGTCTGCCTGTCCGCGCGGGCGCAGCCTGACAGCACGGCGCTGGCGCCGGGCGCCCTGTACCAGCAGCACTGCGCGGTCTGTCATGGCACTGACCGCCTGGGCGGCATGGGGCCGGCCTTGCTGCCGCAAAGCCTGGAAAGACTCAAGGCAAAGGAACTGGACGAGGTCCTGCGTCAGGGCCGCGAGGCGACGCAGATGCCTGGATTCGCCACGCAGATCCCCGCTGTGGCGCTCGAGCAGTTGGCCCGCTGGCTGCGGACCGAGCCCACGGAGTCGCCCCACTGGACCGCCGACGAGATCCGCGCCTCCCGCGTGGTTCTCCACGCCGATGGCACGCTGCCGGCGAAGCCGGTTTTCCGCGCCGATCCCGCCAACCTGTTCCTGGTGGTGGAGGCCGGCAGCCACCACCTGAGCGTGCTGGACGGCGATCGACTGGAGCCGATTCATCGCTTTGCCACGCGCTTTGCGCTGCACGGCGGCCCCAAGTTCAGCCGCGACGGCCGCTATGTGTTCGTTGCCAGCCGGGACGGGTGGATCAGCAAGTTCGACCTCTGGAACCTCAGCCTCGTCGCCGAGATCCGGGTCGGACTGAACACGCGCAATGTGGCCGTCAGCGACGACGGCAAGTGGGTGCTGGCCGGAAACACGCTGCCGGCCAACATGGTGTTACTCGATGCGCGGGACCTGGCGCTCGCGCGCGTCTATCCCGTACAGGATGCGGACGGCATGCCTTCGCGTGTCTCGGCCGTCTACGATGCGGCGCCTCGCGGCAGTTTCATCGCGGCGCTGCGGGACATTCCGGAAGTCTGGGAGATCCCCTATGGCAATGTGCCGGACGCGCTCGTGCCAAGAAAGATCCGGCTCGATGCGGTGCTCGACGACTTCTTCTTCGACCCGCCCTATCGCCATATTCTTGGCGCCTCGCGCACGGGCGGCGGGCAGGTCATCGACCTCGATGCCGGCCACAAGGTGGCCACACTGGCGCTGCAGGGCATGCCGCACCTGGGTAGCGGCATCACCTGGGAACGCAATGGCCAGTCGGTCATGGTCTCACCGAACCTGAAACAGGCGGCCATCAGCGTGATCGACATGGGCGACTGGCACACAGTGGCCACGATTCCGACTGCCGGACCCGGCTTCTTCCTGCGCAGTCATGAGCAAACCCCTTACGCCTGGACCGACGCGATGATGAGCCCGCACCGGGACACGCTGCAGGTCATCGACAAGCAAAGCCTGCGTGTGGTGGGCAGCGTCACCCCGGCCCCGGGGCATACGGCCGCTCATGTGGAGTTCACGCGCGACGGGCGCTATGCACTGGTGAGCCTGATGGAGCGCGATGGCGCGATCGTCGTCTATGACGCCACCACACTGCGCGAAGTCAAGCGCATCCCAATGGACAAACCCATCGGCAAATACAACGTGTTCAACAAGACGACTCGTTCGTCCGGCACCAGCCATTGACCAACAGGATCACAACATGAACCGGCATCCCAAGGCAGGCAAGGTCTGGCTGGTGGGCGCGGGCCCCGGCGACCCCGAACTGCTGACCGTCAAGGCAGCCCGCATACTCGGCGCGACGGACGTCTGGCTCGTGGACGACCTTGTCTCTCCGGACATCGCGCAGTACGCCAGTACCGGCACGCACATCGCTTCAGTGGGCAAGCGGGGTGGCCGCTGCTCGGTCAGCCAGGCGCAGATCGATGCACTGACACTGGCCCATGCGCTGGCGGGGCGTAGCGTTGCCCGCGTCAAGGGCGGCGATCCGTTGCTGTTCGGACGTGGCGGCGAAGAGGCGGCGTTCCTGCGCGCGCATGGCGTCGAGGTGGAGGTGATCAACGGCATCAGCAGCGCAGCAGCGGCCGCGCAGGCGCTGGGCATCGCCCTGACGCATCGCGCTCATTGTCATGGCGTGACCTTCGTGACCGCGCATACACGCGGCGATGGCGGACCCGACTGGCGGGCGCTGGCATCGAGCGAGACAACGCTGGCCATCTACATGGGAATGGGCAGGATCGGCGAGATCCAGGCCGCACTGCTGGCCGCAGGCATGGCACCCGACATGCCCGCGGGAGTGGTCATGCACGCAAGTGGTCCCGCGCAACGCTGCTGGACCGGCACACTGCAGACACTGGACGCGGCGCTGGCAGCCGGACTGGCCAGCCCAGCGGTCATTCTGATCGGCCACGTGGTCTCGGAGATCACGAGCGACGTCTGCGAGCGGTAGTCTCGCCAGCGCATGCGCGCCCTGCAAGGGTGAGGCCGCAGGCAGTACAAGTCGTACGGCAAGCAAGTGTGGCAAACCCGGCCACGACGCCAGGATCTTTTTGAAGCAACCTCTAAAACGCCAACGGCCCCTTGCGGGGCCGTCTTCATTCAATCACCTGTCACGAACGCGATCGGCTGGCTTGCAACTCCCTTTCGGGTGCGGGTTGCACCGGTCGACCGCTTAGCAGGCCAATCACCACCTGTAACGCAAAGGTCAGTGCGGCTACGAGGAACACCACGTCGCCGAACGTCCGTACCCACCGCAGTGTCTGCAGCAGCGGCTGCTGCAGGAAGGCTTCGCTGCGTGCATACCACAATCCTTCGCTCGCGCTGGCAAGGAACTGGATGATGCCGATCGGCAACAGGCTGGTGGCGATCATGAGGACCAGGCCGCCATTCAGCCCCCAGAAGGCGATCTTCATCAGCGACGGGCTCAATTCGAAGTGCGGGCGGATGTAGCGCAGCACCAGCAGCGTGAAGCCCAGCGCCAGGAAGCCATAGACCCCGAACAATGCCGCGTGGGCGTGCACCGGCGTGGTATTCAGCCCCTGCGAGTAGTACAGCGAAATCGGCGGGTTGATCATGAAGCCGAACACACCTGCGCCGAGCATGTTCCAGAATGCCACGGCCACAAAGCACATCAGCGGCCACTTCACATGTGCCATCCACGGCGCCCGGTCCTTCAGGCTCCAGTTCTCCCAGGCCTCGTGACCCAGCACGATCAGCGGCACCACTTCCAGCGCGCTGAAACTGGCCCCCATGGCCATCACCGGCGTGGTGGTGCCGGCAAAGTACAGGTGGTGGAAAGTGCCAGGCAAGCCGCCAAGCATGAACAGCGACGCCGACGCCAGGCTGGCCGTGGTGGCCATGCGGCGCGACACGAGCCCCAGCGTCGAGAAGATGAACGCCAGTGCCGTGGTGGCGAAAACTTCGAAGAAGCCTTCCACCCAAAGGTGCACGACCCACCAGCGCCAGTACTCCATGATGGTCAGGCTGGTGCGCTCGCCGTAGAACAGGCCGGCGCCATAGAACAGGCCAATGGCTACCACCGACGCGGTCAGCAGTGCCAGCAGGTTCTTGTCGGTGTTGCGCGCGCGGAGCGCGGGCACCATCCCGCGCAGCATCAGGACCAGCCAGAGCAGGATGCCGACAAACTTGCCGATCTGCCAGAGACGGCCCAGGTCCACGTACTCGTAGCCCTGATGGCCGAGCCAGAAATTCAATTCGGCCGGCATGATCTGGGCGATCGCCAGGTAGTTGCCCGTGAAAGACCCCACCACCACTGCCACCAGCGCCCAGAACAGGATGTCAACGCCAAGCTTCTGATACTTCGGGTCCTTGCCGCCATGGATCAGCGGCGCCAGGAACAAACCCGCCGCCAGGAAACCGGTGGCAATCCAGAACAGTGCACTCTGGATATGCCAGGTTCGCGTGAGCGAGTACGGGAACCACTGCGACACGTCGAACCCGTAGAACTTCTGCCCTTCCACGGTGTAGTGCGCCGTAAAGCCGCCCAGCAACACCTGGAACGCCAACAGCGCCACGACCAGGAACAGGTACTTGCCCAAGGCGCGCTGCGACGGCGTAAGCGCGAAGGTCGTCAGCGGATCGCGCGGCGCCGGGGCCGGCGGCGACTCCTCTTGACCGCGCAGGAACGACCAGGCCCAGATCAGGAAGCCGACACCCGCCAGCAGGAACACCACGCTGGCGATCGACCAGGCGATGTTCTCGCTGGTGGGCTTGTTGCCGATCAGCGGCTCGTGCGGCCAGTTGTTGGTATAGGTCGCCACCTTGCCGGGCCGCTCGGTGGCGGCAGCCCAGGCGGTCCAGAAGAAGAAGTGCGTCAACTGCGCACGACGTTCCGCGCTGGGTAGCGTGTTTTCCTTCATCGCGAAAGACTCGCGCGATTTTTGCAGCGCGGGTGCGTCCGAAAACAGCTTGGCGTAGTAGGCGGCCGTCTGCGCCACGGCTTGCGCCCGGCGCTGGGTCACGGTCAGCACGCCAGTGGCGGGATCGGTGCGGTTGCCACGGTATTCCAGGCGCAGCGCCTCACGCAGCGCCGCCTGCCGGGGTCCGTCGAGATCCGCGTAGGCAAGCCGGTACTCGTCATGCGCGGCGATATCGAGCCACGCCGTCAGTTCCCGGTGCAGCCAGTCGGCCGTCCAGTCCGGCGCCTGGTACGCGCCGTGGCCCCAGATGGAGCCGAGCTGCATGCCGCCAACGGATTGCCAGGCGGTCTGGCCGTCGAGGATGTCGTCACCCGTGAAAAGCTTGTGGCCATCGGTCGTGACCACCTGCGTTGGCATCGGTGGCGCCTGGCGGTAAACCTCCGCGCCGTAGTATCCGAGCAGCGAGAATGTGACCGCCAGTACGGCGATCAACAGAAACCATAGTTTGCGATATTGGCCCATGATGGGTTCGGATTTTGTTTTACGAGGGGATTGGCGACGCGCTCAGGCACGCGCCGGGTGATCGAACAACACGTTGTTCTCAAGTTCGATGTGATCGCGCAGGTCGTCGCGGAATTCGCGCAACGCGGCGTAGAGCGTGCGCCACGTATTGCAGGCCGACGCCGGCGGCGTCTGATCGTGCGTCAGCGCGTCGAGTTGGCGAAGCGCCTCATCGTGCGTGGCGTGCTCCATGCGCATGACGGAAATCGGCCCGCCTGCCATGGCTGCCATGCCGCGCGACAGCATCGGAAACAGGATTTGCTCCTCCTTCTGCATGTGGCTGACCAGTTCCTGCTCCATGGCCAGCAGATGGGCCGCCAGCCCGTGCGGGCAGTCGCCGCTGGTGGCATGAACCTCCTCCACCCGCCGCGCCATCCGGATCAGTTCCGGCAATTGCTCCCGGTGGCGGGCGTGGTACCGCACCAGGATGTGGTCGATAAGCGCCCCCGGCGATTGTTCGCGCCAGTCCTGCGTTGCTGTTGTCTGCATGCTCATGGATTGCTCCTTCTCAAATTGCACCGATAAGACTTGTGCGAATCTCATGCCTGCCTCAAGACTTCAGAAAATCAAGGGGTTACGATGCATCCCGGTAAATGCGACCCTAAAATGTGCGGTACATCCAACCCAGTCGGGTGGAAAACACCATGATGGAAAATCTGCTGCTGGCGGACCTGACCGCCGATCTCACCCAACCGATACGCATGCAACGGCTGGTCGGCGCACTGAGGGCGCACTTTCGATGCGGCGCGGTGGCCTTGCTACAACTGGAAGGCGATCATCTGCGGCCCGTGGCGGTGGACGGGGTGGTCCCGGACGCGTTGGGCCGCAGCTTTGCCGTGGCCTTGCATCCGCGCCTGGCGGCGATCCTGGCCCATTCCGGGCCGATTGTTTTTCCCCATGACAGCACGCTGCCTGACCCGTATGACGGCCTGATCGACTCCCATGTGGGGGAACCGCTGCCCGTGCACGACTGCATGGGAACGCGGCTGGAGGTGGAAGGCCGCACATGGGGCGTGCTGACTCTCGACGCACTTGCGGTCGGCACGTTTGATGCCGCCGCGCAGCTGGAGCTGCAGCGGCTGAAGTCAGCAGTGGAAGCCACTGTGCGCGTGACTCGCCTGGAAGCGGCCTTGCGCGCGCTGCGCCGTATCCGCAGCGATATGCCCGGCAGCGAGTCCTTGCCCGTGTCGGGCGCAGGAGACATTCTTGGCGAAAGCGAGCCCATCACACGGTTGCTGCATGAACTGGCCGTCGTGGCGGATTCGGAACTGCCGGTGCTGTTGCTTGGGGAAACGGGCGTCGGCAAGGAGCTGTTCGCCCACCGGCTGCACCAGCAATCGCGCCGCAGCCAGAAGCCACTTGTCCACGTCAACTGTGCCGCACTGCCCGACTCCCTCGCGGAAAGCGAACTGTTCGGCCACGCACGGGGCGCCTTTTCCGGTGCAACGGGCGAGCGACCGGGGCGGTTTGAAGCCGCGGACGGCGGCACCGTATTCCTGGACGAAGTGGGGGAATTGCCACTATCGACCCAGGCCAAGCTCCTCCGGACATTGCAAAACGGCGAGATCCAGCGGCTCGGATCGGACCGCCCCCGGCGTGTGGACGTGCGCGTGATCGCCGCGACCAACCGCAACCTGCAGCAACTTGTACGCGACGGCACGTTCCGGGCCGACCTGTACCACCGCCTGTCGGTCTATCCCATCCCGATCCCTCCGTTGCGCGAACGCGGGGATGACGTGCTGGTGCTGGCCGGCAATTTCCTGGAACTCAATCGTGCACGGCTAGGCCTTCGCAGCCTGCGGCTGTCGCCGGGCGCACAGGACGCGCTGCGGCGCTACCGATGGCCGGGTAATGTGCGGGAACTAGAACATGTGATCAGCCGTGCAGCGCTCCGCGCAGTCAGCCACGGCGTCGGCCGACACGAGATCGTTACACTTGATACGGCATGGCTGGATCTCGATGGCATCGAGCCCGCCGCGGATTGCAAGGGTACCGCCACGGCAGGTCGCACCGAGCAAGGGCCGGCCACGATGTTCAACGGCACGCTGCGCGACGCCATGGATGCCTGCCAGCGGCAGTGCATCGAACAAGCGCTTGCCATGCAGGACGGCAACTGGGCGCGCGCCGCACGCCAGCTTGGCGTGGACAGCAGCAATCTCCACAAACTGGCCAGGCGGCTCGGCATCAAGCCAACGCGTGCCCGCTAGCCAACCTCACCCCTCGCCCCTCCGCTCTTCTGTCTTTCGGTCTTGGGGATCCCCGTCAAGCCGTGCGTGGTGACGGCGGGAATAGGACCGACAGCCTCGCCACCATGGGCTCTACCCAACCGGGGCGCGGTGCGGCGTCGAGCCAATATTTGACCTCCAACCCCAGTGCCGTATCGCCACTTATCGACAGCCGCCGCTGAAAAAACAACGTGTCGGTATCGGCCTCGCCGCCCAACAGCTGCAGGTAATCCGCAGCGCGGGCGCGCAGCGTCAGCGCAGGTGCCTGACCATCGAACGGGCCGCCAAGGAAGCGCCCACCCGCGCAGCGAAAACGGATATCAAGCCCAAGATCCTCGACGGTCAGCAGGAACGCATGCCCGTTGAGCGCTGCGGGCGGCTGCAGCCAGCCCGCACGGCGCGCGCCTTCCAGTGCCAGCACCAACGGCAGCGCCCGGGCGCGCGCCGGCATGCGGCGATGCACGCCAGCCATCAGTTGTGTCAGCGCCATCATGCCGTCACTCCCGCATCGTCTTCGACCTGCTGCCAGCGAATTCCGGCCTGCCCCGTCCAGTAGCCGTTACTTGGCAGCGCACCGGCGGGCATGATGCCGCGTCGCATCGCATTCCTATCGCCTTTGCGCCACGCGTCAAGCATGGCCACCACCTCCAGCGTGCCACTGGCGTGAGGGCTGACACGAACCGAATCGACGCCCATTTCCGCCATGGCTGGCACTTCCGCACACAGGTCAAGGCAGGTGGCCGACTGCACCTGGATGCCGTTCAGCGTGAAGAACGCCTGGCCCTCGCCAGTGTCCGCGACCAGGCCGTCCGGGTAGTCGAGGCAACGGAACTCGCAGGCGTCCTTGCGCAACCGGTGGTGGCGGGCGGTAAAGCAACGCGCCGAAAACGCCAGTGGCATGCGGCCCCACACCATTACCTCGATCGACGTACCGCCGGGCCGGGCCGCCGCCAGGGCGGCCAGCGTCGTCCGGTCCATTTCCACCGGCATCGCGCAACCGCGCGCGCCCAGTTCGACCAGCCAGGCGAACATCTCGGCGTGATAGACGTTCAGGTGGGGGCCACCCAGGAACGGGCGTCCGCCCATGCAGCGCACAGCGCCAAGGTCATTGGCCTCGACCAGGAAAACTTCCTGCTCGCACACCCGGCGCATCACGGCGATGTCACTGTCCGATTCCACCAGCACCGGCGTGGACAGCACGACCTCCTTGCCCGCCTGGCGCAGCATTTCCCCGATCTCCATCCAGTCTGCATGACGCAACTCGTGCCGGCGCGTGCAGACAGTCTCGCCCAGATGCACGCGGTCCACAGGCGCGTCGGCCACGGCGGCATAGAACTGGAACACCGTGGTGCGGGGCCAGTAGTACAACAGGGGGCCCAGCGTGATGCGGAACGGAACGGCAGCGGGGACGGAATCGGGATATCGGACAGTCATGGAAAGCTCTGACGGGAAGATGTTCGGTGGAGGCAGACGCCTAGCGCCACGGGCGATCGTAGGCGCCCTGGGTCACCTGGTCGCCCTCGGCGTGGCGGCCAAGCGCGGCCTGCCAGTCCTGGCGCGGCACGAATCGCTTGGGATCGCGGCAGGCATCGTCGATGGCCGCGCGCAGTACGCCCACCACATCGGCCACATAGCGCGGGCTGCGTTGCCGGCCCTCGATCTTGATGGCGGCGATGCCGATGTCGATCAGCGCCGGCAGCAGTGACACCGCGTTCAGGCTGGTAGGCTCTTCCAGCACGTAGCCGCGCTCGCCCTCCACCGTGAAGCGGCCCTTGCACAGCGTGGGATAGCCCGCCGGCTCGCCCGGCGCGTAGCTGTCGATCAGGATGCCGGAGAGGCGCGCATGCATGGTGCCGTCCGCCTCATCCCAGCGTACCGCATGGGCCGGCGAACAAACGCCCTTGTTGTTGGGAGAATCGCCGGTGGCATAGGAAGACAACAGGCAGCGGCCCTCGGCCATCACGCAGAGGCTGCCGAAACCGAATACTTCGAGCTCGACGTCGGTCTGGCGCGCCAGCTTGGCGATCTGGGCCATCGTGAGCACGCGCGGCAGTACCACGCGGCGGATACCGAAACGCTCGCGCATCAGCTCGATGGCGTCGGCATGTGTGGCCGATCCCTGCACGGACAGGTGCAGCCGCAGCGAGGGATGACGCTTGGCCGCGTAGGCCATCAGGCCGGGATCGGCCATGATCACCGCGTCCGCCCCCAGCGCGGCGGCCGCATCTACGGCGCGATGCCAGCGCGTCACCTCGCCCATCTGCGCAAACGTATTGATCGCGAACAGCACCTCCGCGCCGCGCGCATGTGCTTCCGCCACGCCGGTACGGATGTCGTCCTCGGAGAAATTGAGGCCACCGAAGTTACGCGCGTTGGTGGCGTCGCGCAGGCCCAGGTAAACCGCGTCGGCGCCGTGTTGCAGCGCCATGCGCAAAGCCGCCAGTGATCCGGCAGGCGCGACCAGTTGGGGTTTGCGGGCGCCGGAGGATGCATGAGCCGCGGCAGGCATGGTGGAGGTCATGTGAATGGCGTCAGGTTGGCAGCCACCGGATGCTAGCCATGCACGGACCTGACACCTTTGACCAGGCGCAAATCGGCGGACATGTCAGCTGTCCGGCACGGCCCGCTCCGGGCCGTCTTCTCCATCCGAACTAGGCCTACCGGACGGGCCATCCCGAGATATTGATCTGACACAAGCTGGCACCCGCGCGCGCGTGAGAGCCTTTGCGCTTCCGCAATGCAACAGGTACCCATTCCGATCATGCAATCACGATGGCTCAATCTCGCCGGCCGCAAGCTGCTGCCGATCGTTCAAGGCGGCATGGGCGTGGGTATCTCCGCGCATCGGCTGGCCGGCACCGTGGCCAGCCACAACGCCGTGGGCACGATCGCCAGCATCGACCTGCGCCATCATCACCCGGACCTTCTGGCCGCCACCGCTGGCAAGCGTGACAAGGCCGCGCTGGAAGCCGCCAACCTCACCGCGCTGGATCGTGAAATCCGTGCCGCACAGGCGCTGTCGGGTGGCCGCGGCATGGTGGCCGTGAATGTCATGAAGGCTGTCAGCGCCCATGCGGCACTGGTGCGCCAGGCTTGCGAGAGCGGCGCGGACGCGATCGTGATGGGCGCCGGCCTGCCGCTGGACCTGCCCGACCTGACCGCCAACCACCCCAAGGTGGCGCTGATCCCGATCCTGTCGGATTCGCGCGGCGTGGGGCTGGTACTACGCAAATGGATGAAGAAAGGCCGCCTTCCGGACGCCATCGTGATCGAACATCCGGCCTATGCGGGCGGCCACCTTGGCGCGGCACGCATGGAGGACCTGGGCGATGATCGCTTCTCATTCGGCCGCGTGCTGACCGAATGTCGCGAGATATTTGCCACACTGGGCATTGCATGGGACTCGGTGCCGCTCGTCCTGGCCGGTGGGCTTGGCCATCACGGCAAGATCCGGCACTGGCTGAATGAAGGCGCCGCCGCCGTGCAGGTGGGCACCGCCTTTGCGGTCACGGAGGAGTGCGACGCCCATCCCGCGTTCAAGCAGGTCCTGGCCACCGCGCCGGTGGAGCAATTGAGCGAGTTCACCAGCGTGGCTGGCCTGCCCGCGCGCGCCGTGCTGACGCCCTGGCTCAAGCGCTATCTGTCGCGCGAGACCGCGTTGCAGGCCCGCGCCAAGGTCCGAGAATGTCTGGAAGGATTCGATTGCCTGCAAGCCTGCGGACTGCGCGACGGAGTGGCCCGCATCGGCCAGTTCTGCATCGACCTGAAACTCGCGCAGGCGTTGCGCGGCGACGTGGAGCGCGGCCTGTTCTTCCGCGGCAAGGGCTCGCTGCCGTTTGGCGATGCGGTCCGCCCCGTGGCCGACCTGATCCACTACCTGATGACCGGGGAGAAGCCCACGGAGCTTTCGCGCAGCGAGATAGACGCCAGCGCACTGGCCTGAAGACCATCCCTGTGGCGGGCGATCGGACCGTTCAACCGAAGCCCGCCGCTGCAACCCGCCGCACCAACCCACCGCTGCAACCCGGGCCACTACAGCCACATCAGCCGCAACCAATCAGACAGAACCGGCCATATCGGCGCGTGGCGGCAACCCGCCCTGCTTCAGCACGGTCCGCAAGCAGCGCAGGGCCGCCAGCAACTGCACACCCAACCACGCATTGGCGACGGCGAACGTGATGCCGCCCGAGATCGCCAACCACGCCGGCGCCCATGGCAGGGCCAGGCATTGCACATAGGCGGCCAGCAATACCAGTGCCTGCAGTCGCTGCCGCGACGGCACAATGACCTGTTGCATCACCGGCACCCGCGCACGCGGCGGCAACAGCCGGCGCAGATGCAGCCATACCAGGAACGGCACGATCTTGCCGAGCATCGCGGTCACCGGCAGCACACCGCCACCAACCAGCGCCAGCGTGCCGATCCACCATGCCAGCGGCCACGTCGCATCCAGCCACGGCGTGAGCGCGGCCAGCAGCGCCGCCAGCAGCCCGCTGGCCCAGGCGACGGGCCAGAGTATCCAGGACGGGTCGTGCCGGCGCCGGGCGCGCAGCACGCCGACCAGCCCGCATCCCGCGATCGCCACGACGACGAGCAGCCACGGCACCGCCGCAATGGGCGCCAGATCCGGCATGCCGAGGCGCGTCGCACCATCGACGATCAACAGCACCCATAGGACCGCCGGCGGGCATCGCTCCAGCCGGCCAGGCGGCCGCGGCGTCTGCCAGAACATGGGCAGCACGGTGGTGGCCACGCCGGCCACCAGCGCCGCCAGCCATCCGCCCAGGCCCCACGACACGTGGATCGCCAGCAATGTGGAGGGCGACACCTGCCCCAGCCCTCCCAGTAATCCGCCAAACAGCGCAGCCAGCGCCCCGCCGCACAGCACCGTCGCCAGCAACGCCCCGCCGATGCCGGCCAGCGTGCGCGTCGTCGCATCGATTCGCCGAACCCGCCGGCCGGAAAGCCACAGCAGACATCCGACGATCGCAAAGAAGGGGGCGCCGGCCAAAGCCGCAATGCGGAACCCCGCGCGAACGCCGTCGACAAACCCCAGTCCCAGCGCCAGCGCGGTGCCCGCCCCCGCCAGTGCCACCAGCGGCGCCACCCACGGCATCCCTCGCACATCCACGCGTGCAATAACGGGCATCATCTGAAAAAGTGCGCCGATCATCACCGGCAGCAGCATGCCCAGCGCCAGCACGTGGGCCACCGCCAGCGCGAGCGGCGCATAGCGGTCCGGTAGCCCGGCCGATGGGCCCAACGCCAGCAGCAAGCCGGCAGCCGCCCCCAGCCATGGCGCGGGCATCAGGCAGCCGAATATCACAGCCGGACGCGGCGCGCGCGCATAGTCCAGGTCCGCAGGCTTCATGTGTTGTTTTTTCCTCTGTTGGGGGTCGATTCGCGAGCCCGGGGCAGCATGCCTGGAAGAAATGCGGGGCGAGTTGATCTGGCACAGACCCTCGCGCGCGGGCGCGCGCAAGAATCTCCGCAACTCCGCACGTGCCCAACGCCATCCGACGCGGGCGGCAATCCGACGGAGCCACCGACCATGACAGCGCCCTCAGCCCCCCTAGCCCCTTCAGTCATCCCCTCAGCCTTCGACGGTGCCCTGTCTCCCGACGTGGCTCCCAACCTGGCCCGCGACCTGCCCCACAATGCGGCTCACAGCACGGCTCACAGCGCGGCCCACAAATCGGCCACCAGATCAGCCCACAAGCCGGCCACCCATCCGTTTTCCCATCCGTCCTTCGCCCCGGCCCCCAACCTGGCTTCGGCCACGCCCTCCATGCCCTCGACCCCCGTGGCGCTGCCGGGTCTGCGCCACCGGCTATCCACCCGCATCATCTCACTGTCCCTGATCGCCTTGCTGGTTGTCCTGACGATGATCGGGGGCACCCTGTGGCTGTCCTGGAACCTGGAAGGCGCCGGCGCCGCCATCAATGACGCCGGCAGCATACGAATGCGCGCCAATGCGGTCGCCATCGAACTGGCCAAGGCGCGCAACGGCGAGCCCTCGTTGCTGGAAGCCCAGATGTCGCGCATGGACCACACGCTCGCCCAGTTGCGTCGAGGCAATCCGCAACGCCCGCTCTTCCTGCCCACGGAGCCTGCCATCCATGCCCAGTTCGATCGCGTGGCCTTGGCCTGGAGCGACCAGATGAAGCCCCAGGTGGCCAGGGACCTTGCCCAGGCAGGTGGTGTGCCGCTCGGCTACGTGGCCGCCTTGCCCGCTTTCGTTCATCAGGCCGACCAGCTGGTCGGGATGATCGAGGCCGACAACGCGCGCATGACGGACCTGCTGCGCATGTCACAGGCCGCACTGGCCGCCATCGCCTGCATGGGCACTGTCGCCGTCATCTACCTGCTCTACCTCTGGATCATCCTCCCCGTGCTGAGACTTCAGGATGGGCTGCGGCGCATGGCCGAACGCGAGTTCTCGCTGCGCCTGCCGGTGGAAAGCCGCGATGAATTCGGCACCCTGAGCGAAGGTTTCAACCGCATGGCGGCCGAACTGCAGAGCCTCTATCGGGGCCTGGAGGCGCGCGTGGCGCAGAAGACCGCCGAACTGGCGCGCCGTAACCGCGACCTGGAAACGCTCTACGACGTGGCCGCCTTCCTGAGCGAACCCAACGAGGCCGAGGCACTGTGCCGCGGCTTCCTGACGCGACTCATGCAACGGTTCGATGCCGACGGTGGCAGTGTCCGCGTGGTGGACGCCGTGCCCGGCAAACTCCATATGCTGGTTTCCGAGGGACTGCCCGCGGATCTCGTGGAGGATGAGCACTGGATGGCCACGGATGCCTGTCACTGCGGCACCGCCACGCGCGACCGCATCGTGACAGTTGCCGACTTGCGCTCGCGCCTGCGCGTACCGGATACCCATAGCGACACGGGTGCCGATGCCGCCGAGAGCGAGACTTTGCGCTGCGGGGATTGCGGCTTCGCCGGCCTGGCGGCTTTCCGCATCGATACGCCGCGCGGCGTGCTGGGCATGTTCGGGCTTCATTTCCGCACGCCCCATGTGCTTAACGCCTCGGACCGGCAGTTGCTCGAAACGCTAGCCCAGCATCTCGGCGTGGCGCTGGAGCATCTGCGCCTGGCGGCCACGGCCAGGCAACTGGCGGTGGTCGAGGAACGCAATCTTGTGGCCCAGGGCCTGCATGACAGCATCGCCCAGGGTCTGAACTTTCTTAACCTGCAGGTGCAATTGCTGGATGACGCCACCGCGCGCGGCAATCTGCAGGAGATCGGCGACATCGTGCCCTTGCTGCGATTTGGCGTGGAAGAGAGCTATCAGGACGTGCGCGAGCTGCTGCTGAACTTCCGCTCGCGGCTGACGCAAGGCGAACTGCGCCGCGCGGTGGAAGATACGGTCGCACGCTTCCGCCGCCAGTGCCGGACCGAGGCCCAGCTGGACATCGACGACAACGACGGCCGGCCGCTGCAACCGGACGAGCAACTCCAGGTGCTTTTTGTATTGCAGGAGGCCCTGTCCAACGTTCGCAAGCACGCGCAAGCCGCGCACGTCAGCGTGCGCCTGCATAACGGCCGCGACTTCCGGCTCACCGTGCAGGATGACGGCGAAGGTTTCGACTCGGCGGAGCTGGCCACGCGCGGTGACGCCCATGTCGGCCTGCACATTATGCGCGAACGCGCGACACGCCTGAACGCGCAACTCACCATCGAATCCCGGCCCGGCCAGGGCACGCGCGTCGCGTTGCTGCTCCCGCGCGGCACGGCCGCCTCCCCTTCCCCGGCAACTTCTGCCACAAACCAACCGGCGCCCCTGCCATGACCACCCGCATCCTGCTGATCGACGATCACACCCTGTTCCGCTCAGGCATTCGTGTCCTGCTGCAACGCCAGTCCGACTTCGAGGTCGTCGACGAAGCCGCCGATGGCGTGGAAGGCATCAAGCGCGCCAAGCAGCATCGGCCGGACGTGATCCTGCTGGACCTCAACATGCCGGGCCTGTCAGGCCTGGAAACGCTGCAACTGCTGGCACAGGACCTGCCGAACACCGCTGTGCTCGTGCTGACCGTATCGGAAGAAGCCGAGGAACTCGCGGCAGCACTGCGTGGCGGCGCGCGCGGTTACCTGCTGAAGAATATCGAGGCCGATTTCCTGGCCTCCGCCATCCGCCGCGCTGTCGCAGGCGAGCCGGTGTTCTCGGACGGGATGACCGCCAAGCTCGTGGCACAGTTCCGCACCCCCGTACCCACGGCACCCGCGCAGCCATCGGCGGAGGACGGCGCCAGGCTCACCGCGCGCGAGCGCGATATCGTGCGCGGCCTGCGGCGAGGCGAGAGCAACAAGGAGATCGCGCGGGATCTCGGCGTGGCGGAGAGCACCGTCAAGATCCACGTGCAGAACATTCTGAAGAAGCTCAACCTCGCCAGCCGCGTGCAGGTGGCTGTCTACGCCGTCGAGCATGGACTGACGGACTGAGCCGTCAAACATGAACTGATGGACCGGGCCGTCTCAGGCCGGCGCGCCCAGCCGCGCCGACAGCCGGTCCGCCAGCGCCCTCACCTCGCTGCCGATGCGCTCCCCGGTCGTCACATCGATTTCATTGGTCAGGTAGCTGACCGCGATCGCCCCCACCGCGCGCGGTCCGGTGGCGTCGAACACCGGCGCGCCGAAGCATGTCATGCCGTCGCGCATCTGGCCGTTGTCGGTCGAATATCCCGCCACCCTGACCTGTTCCAGTTCCGCGGCCAGCGCCTCGGGCGACGCCACGCTTGCGCGCGTCAGCGGTGCCGGCATGCCCCCGGCGAACAAGTGCCGCACCTCCGCCGGCGACAACGTGCTCATCATCGCCTTGCCGGTCGCGGTATAGGGCGCCGGCAGCCGCATGCCGATCCGGAACGTCACCCCTAGCGGCCGGTCCCCGTTCTGGCAGGCCAGGTACACCACGTCGATACCGTCCAGCATCGACAAGGTGACCGTGGCGTCATGGAACGCATCCGTGGCATCCCATAGCGCACGAAATTCCTCGGTGATCTGCGTTTGCGACAGAAACGCATTGGCCCAGCCCATCACATGCGGCCCAACCATCATTGCCCCGCTGGGCAGCCGCTTGATCAGTCGAAGCTGGACCAGCGTGTCGCACAGCCCGTGCAGGGAGCTCTTCGGTGCGCCGGTCAGCCGCGTCAGCTCCGCCAGCGTCAGCGGCTCCGTGGCGGCAGCCATCGCATCCATGACCTGCACAGCGCGCACTACCGCTGGCGAGGTGGATTTCATCGGCGGCGAGGCATCATCGGCAGGCGTGGCGTAAGCGGACTTGGGCATCGGTCGGGGGGTATTGGGCGGGAAGCATCCAGGATGGGCGCGATTGTACTGGCTGCGCGGAATGCGCCGATCCCACTGGCGGTCTCCCATTCATGGGCGTATCATCGCATAGACGTTCCACATATAGAATAATATTCAATCTATTGAACGCTCGCGATTGGCGTGCTGCCAGCGCAATGCATCTGACCCACCCCGGGAAACCGTCCCCGTACCCATATCCGGAAACTCGCCATGCAACTCAAAGACCCGTCACTCCTGAAACAGCTGGCCTATGTCGATGGCCAATGGATTGGCGCCGACAACGGCGCCACGTTCGATGTGACTGATCCGGCCACCGGCGAGGTGCTCGCCCGAGTCGCGGACCTCGGTGCGGCCGAAACCGACCGCGCCATCGTCGCCGCGGAAGCTGCCCAGAAGAGCTGGGCGGCCAAGACCGGCAAGGAGCGCGCCACGATCCTGCGACGCTGGTTCGACTTGATGCTGGCCAACACGGACGATCTGGCCTACCTGATGACGCGCGAGCAAGGCAAGCCGCTGGCCGAGGCCAGGGGCGAGATTGCCTACGCCGCCAGCTTCATCGAATGGTTTGCAGAGGAAGCCAAGCGCGTGGACGGCGAGGTGCTGGCCACGCCAGCCGCCGACAAGCGGCTGGTCACGCTGCGTCAGCCAGTGGGCGTCTGCGCCGCCATCACGCCGTGGAATTTCCCGGCCGCGATGATCACGCGCAAGGCAGCACCCGCGCTCGCCGCCGGCTGCGCCATCGTCATCAAGCCTGCCGAACTGACGCCGCTATCTGCCTTCGCGCTGGCCGAACTGGCCCACCGCGCCGGCATTCCCGGCGGCGTACTGCAGGTCATCACTGGCGATGCCAGGACCATCGGCGGCGTGCTGACCGCCAGCCCCGTCGTGCGCAAGCTGTCGTTCACCGGTTCGACGGAAGTTGGCCGCATCCTGATGGCGCAGTCCGCGCCGACCATCAAGCGGCTGTCGCTGGAGCTCGGTGGCAACGCGCCGTTCATCGTCTTCGATGATGCCGACGTGGACGCCGCCGTGGAAGGCGCGCTGGCCGCCAAGTACCGCAACGGCGGCCAGACCTGCGTCTGCGTCAACCGCTTCTACGTGCAGGACGGCATCTACGATGCGTTCGCCGCCAGGTTCGCGGAGCGGGCCGGCAAGCTGCGCGTTGGCAACGGTCTGGAAGACGGCGTGCTGATCGGCCCGCTGATCGAGGACGCGGCGCTGGACAAGGTAGCCACGCTGGTCGATGACGCCCGGGCGAAGGGCGGTCGCGTGCTGACCGGCGGTGCCCCGCACGCGCTTGGCGGCACGTTCTACGCGCCCACCGTCATCGCCGATGCCACCGCCGAGATGCGCATGGCACGCGAGGAAATCTTCGGGCCGGTAGCGCCGCTGTTCCGGTTCCACAAGGACGAGGAAGCGATCGCCGCCGCCAACGCCACCGAATATGGCCTGGCCGCCTACCTGTACACGCGCGACATCTCTCGTGCGTGGCGCACGGCCGAGGCGCTGGAGTACGGCATGGTCGGCCTGAACACCGGCCTGATCTCCAACGAGGTGGCGCCGTTTGGCGGCATCAAGCAGTCGGGCGTCGGCCGCGAGGGCTCGCGGCACGGCATCGACGAATACCTCGAAATCAAGTACCTCTGCCTGCAGATGTAATGGGATACGGCGTGGCGCCGTGACACGCGAAGCCACGCCGGTTGGCCGACCGGTGCATACTGTGCCGGCCGTACCACCGAGGGCGACCCCGATCGCCCCGCGCCAGGACACTCCGGAGACACCATGAACCCGTTCCGCTTCCAGACCGTGCCGACGGTCATCGTCGAATTCGGCGCCGCGCGCCGGCTGGGCGCCCTGCTGCGCGAATCCTTTCCGCAGGCGCAGCGCCTGTGCGTCGTGACCGATGGATTCCTGGCGAAGAGCGGCCTGCTGGCCCCCGCGCTCGACGATCTCGGCAAGCATGGCTGGCAGGTCACCGTGATCGACGACGTCATCGCCGATCCTCCCGAGCACGTCGTGCTGGAAGCCACCGAACGCGCGCGCCAGGCCGATGCGGAAGTCGTGCTGGGCCTGGGCGGCGGATCGTCGATGGATGTGGCCAAGCTGATCGCCGTGCTGCTGCCGGCCACGCAGCCGCTGAAGGACATGTATGGCGTGAAGAAGGTCACGGGTTCGCGACTGCCGCTGGTGCAGATGCCGACGACGGCGGGCACGGGGTCGGAGGTGACCGCGGTGTCCATCGTCACCACCGGCGAGACCACCAAGATGGGCGTCGTCGCCCCCCAGCTGTTCGCCGACGTGGCGATCCTGGACGCCGAACTGACGCTGGGCCTGCCGCGCGCCGCCACGGCCGCCACCGGCATTGACGCGATGGTGCATGCGATCGAGGCCTACACCAGCGCGCACCTGAAGAATCCGATTTCCGACATGCTGGCGATACGCGCGCTGGAGCTGCTGTCGCAAAACCTCATGCTCGCCTGCGACAACGGCCATGACCGCGTCGCACGCGAGGCCATGCTGCTGGGCGCGATGTTCGCCGGCCAGGCCTTCGCCAATTCCCCGGTGGCCGCCGTGCATGCGCTGGCCTATCCGATCGGGGGCATCTTCCACGTGGCACACGGGCTGTCCAACGCGCTGGTGCTGCCTCACGTGATGAAGTTCAATGCCCCGGCTGCCAGCCAGCGTTACTCGGAACTTGCCGACGTGGTTCTGCCCGGCACCACGGGTAGCTGCGAGACCAAGGCGGCCGCGCTGATCGCGCATATCGAGGGCCTGGTTCTGGCCACTGGCATCCCGCGCACGCTGCGCGAGGTGGGCGTCAAGGAAGGCGACCTCGGCAGGCTGGCCAGCGATGCGATGCTGCAGACGCGCTTGCTGGTCAACAATCCGCGCGAGGTCAAGGAAGCCGACGCTTTCGCGATCTACAGCGCGGCATTCTGACGCCGGCATTCCGATCCGATCGCGTCCGGCAGATTGTCCGGCAGACAGCAACGGCGGCCACTGTGCCGCCGTTTTGCTTTGACGCGATGCGCTTGACGATCCGTCGGCGATCCGTCGGCGATGCGTCGTCCAATTCCTACACCGATATCAGCCCCAGCCCGCCTTGGTTGCCACCTGCCCTGTCCTAACCTGAAAGGACAGAGAGGTGCGGGAAACCGCCCGGCGCGAACATCGCCGGATTCACGCAGTCTCCTGCGTATGCAGTCATGGTCAGGCGGTGATCGTTGCAGTCATCTCCGCGCCGCCCCGACCACAAGAAAAGGAGCACGCCATGGGTATCGGCACAATTCTTCTGATCCTTCTTATCCTGCTGCTGGTCGGCGCACTGCCGGCATGGCCATACAGTACCGGTTGGGGTTACTGGCCAAGCGGCGGGCTGGGCCTCGTCGTCCTGATCGTCGTGCTCCTGGTAGTCCTCGGCCGAATATAGAGGTCGATACGACCCCTGACGAGAAAATCCGACAATCCGATAAAGGAGACTGACATGCCAGCCAAGTCGAAGGCTCAGCAAATGGCCGCCGGCGCGGCCCTGTCCGCCAAGCGCGGGGATCAGAAGGCCAGCGCGCTCAAGGGCGCTTCCAGATCGATGTACAAGTCCATGAGCGAGAAGGAACTGCACGACATGGCCGCCACCCGGCGAAAGGGCAAGCCGGCCCACAAGTCCAAGAGCTGATGTCATTCGAGGCTGCCGGTGATGCCGGCGGCCCTCGCCACCCCCTAAGCCTTTCGCTTCGACGTCGCCACGCACGGCCCGATAAAACCCGGCAGCCTGCGCGCCTTTCCGCTGCGTGCCAGCGGAATCGCCACGGTCATCGCGCGCGCAAAGCCGGCGATGCTGTGCATGTCCTCCTCCACGTGCCGCCGGAAGAAGCCGGCCCAGCTGAAATCGCCATACGCATTGCCCGGCTTGCGGTACGCGCCCGCATCGCGCGTGAACGCCGCCAAGCTGCGATAGGGGTCATCGCGCATGCCCATGACCGTGGCCGGCAACGCGCCGACATCGAGCCGCTTGCCACGTTCGTCGTAAGGATGCAGATGGCCGAGCGCGCGCATGCGCTTCCAGAACTGCCCCGGCGAAAGATCGCCGAGATCGGCGTCGATACGCACCGGCGCGCGGCGCCAGCCAAGCTCCAGCCACGCGCGCGCCCAATGGTGATGATCGGTGATGTAGAGCGCCCCGCCCGGCCCGGCAATCGTCCGGATGCGATGCCCGCGCAGGAACTTGCGCAATGCGGCCGCATCGCGCGGCCTTGCGCTGATATCCATCTTCTGGCGGACCTGGTAGATCCCCAGCGTGAGTTGTGTCGGACGCAGCGTGTCAAGCTCCGCCATCGCCTTGCGGGACATGGCGCTCCTGGATGGTGAGGATCAGGCGGCGGATCGTGAAGCCGGCGAATCAGCTATGGCTGGCGATCTGCTTGTCGACGTAGTGCTCCAGCTCGCTGCCCGGATCTTCATTGCCGGTGCTTTCCATCGCCACGGCTTCCGCAGCTACCGGCCCCGCATGCGGGGGGCGCGACGCGCTATCGTCATGCCGCGCCGATACCGGTGCCGGCCAGCATTCGCCCGCCGGCTCTTCGTCGATCAGCGCGGGCGGCCGATGCGGATCGAAGTCGGTCCATTGGCCGCCATCCCACTTGCCGCTCGCCTTTTCCAAATCGAGCGCGCCACCTTCCCGCAGCACGTCGGCAACCTCTTCGCGCCGGTCCCGCTTGGCATGGGCCGCCAGCAACACGCCCGGCGGGCGGGCACCACCCGGGTTGACGGACATGACCGAAACATCCCAGACCGAGAACCCGCGCGCGTAGAGCTTGCGCGCCACTTCCTCGGCCTCGGGGATGGACGCGAAGCGCCCCGCTACGATGGATGACATGATCTTGCTCCCTCCTGTGGCATGCAAGGTCGCATGCATATGGACGCCTGACCGGACGCGGCGCAGGTCGTTCCGTCCCTCATCCGCCCACCACCTCGCCGCCGTTGATGTGCAGGATCTGGCCGGTGATGTAGCTCGCGGCGTCGGACGCCAGGAACACGTAGCCCGCCGCCACTTCGTACGGTTGGCCGGGGCGCCCCATCGGCGTCTTCTTGCCGAATTCGGCGACCTCTTCGGCCGTGAACGTCGACGGAATCAGCGGCGTCCAGATCGGCCCCGGCGCCACACCATTGACCCGGATGCCCCGCTCGACGATCTGCAGCGCCAGCGACCGCGTAAACGACACGATCGCGCCCTTCGTCGCGGAATAGTCCAACAGATGCGCGCTGCCCCGGTACGCGGTGACCGACGTCGTATTCAGGATAGTCGCGCCCTTGTGCATATGCGGCAACGCCGCGCGCGTGACATGGAACATGGCAAAGACATTGGTGCGGAACGTCGATTCGAGCTGTTCGGTCCCGACATGCTCCAGCGATTCCTGCGGATGCTGCTCCGCAGCGTTGTTTACCAGCACATCAATGCGGCCGAAGCGCTTCATGGTCTCGCTGACCACGTGATCGGCATGCGCCACGTCGGCCAGGTCACCCGCCATCGCCAGTGCTTGCCGGCCCGCGCCTTCGATGAGCCGGACCGTTTCCCGCGCATCGCTGTGTTCGTCGAGATAGGCGAACACCACGTCGGCCCCCTCGCGCGCGAAGGCCACGGCGATGGCGCGACCGATACCGCTGTCGCCGCCCGTCACCAGTGCCACCTTGTCCAGCAGCCGGCCACTGCCGACGTAATCGTCGGCGCCGCTGTCCGGCTTCGGCTCCATTTCGCTTTCCAGTCCCGGCTGGCGGTTCTGGTGTTGCGGCGGGAGTTCAGCGAGTGGCTTTGGCGTGACCATGATGAATGGCACCAGTGAATGTCGATTGCAGGCGATCGCGCAAATTCCATGCCGCGCCGGACGCGGCGTACCTGTGCCCTCCCGCAGGCGGATCGCACGTAACGGTTACAAGGCGTGGCAAGGATTCCACCCCGCAGCGCGAGCCGCCGCTTTACCTGGCCGGCCGCAACAGGGCCGCGGCAGAGTCACTGCAGAGTCACCACAAAGCCACCACAGCGTTGCGAGCCGCTCACCGCAAGCGCCACATTTCCAGCTCGCGCGGCATGGAAATTGCGGCGTACGGGCAGCACCGAACCCGATAGGAGCAAAACATGTTCAGTTCCCGTGGAAACCGCAGCGCAAGCCGGGCCAGCCGTGAAGCGCACAAAGCGGCCTCCAACTGGCGCGAGCGCCGAGAACAGCGCCGATGACCAAGCGCCTGCGCGAGGGCGCCAAGCTCATGGTGCCCATCGACCACCTGCGTCCGACCCAGATCACGATCGGCGGCTACCACGTCGCCCAGAAGATCCACGTCACCCGTCGGCTGTCACACGCCGAGCTGCCCGCGTTCCTGGACCGCCACCGCGTGCACGTGGTGATCGGGCCCGAACACAGCCTGTTCGTGGTCGATCATCATCACTGGGTCCGCGCATGGCACGAAATGGGCATGACGATGGTTCCGGCACTTGTCCGGCTCGACCTGAGCCATCTCTCCGTGCGGAAATTCCGGAAGCTCATGCTGGAAAGCCACATGGTCCATCCCTACGACGAGCACGGCAAGCGGCGGCCGCTGAAGTACCTGCCACCGGACATCCACGCCATGCGCGACGATCCGTTCCGGAGCCTGGAGGCCTTCGTGCAGCTATCCGGCGGCTATCGCAAGGTCAAGGCGGCGTATCCGGACTTCCGCTGGGCAGACTTCTTCCGCAAGCATATCGACGGTCCGCTGGACAGCCACCACACGTTCGCGGCAGCGCTGGCGCGTGCCGTGCAACTTGCCCACAGCACCAAGGCACGCGGCCTGCCCGGCTACATCGGCCCGTGCCGCAAGCGGGCGGCGCGGAAGGCCTGAGGGGCACAATCACGATTTGAACGACCTCTCAGGCGCCGCGATCCAGCGGTGCGTCGGGGAATGGTGGACGTGCCGGACGCTGAGGCTGCGGTGTCTCCTGCCGCCGCGGCACACCGGCGCGCCTCGCTTCGTCCCGCGCGAGCGTCAACACGCAGCACAACAGCAGGTAGGCGCGCTTCAACTCGCCGGCCGCTTCGCGCGACAGGCCGGTGCTCGCGTGACGGAAAGCGGCATCCAGTCGATCCTCGATACCGCGCTCGATTTCCGGTTGCGTAAACAGCTCACGCTGCCGGTTGTGCCAGAGCGCCATCGTCGTCGTGCGGCGGCTGGAGATGGTCGCTCGCGACCATCCGCCCTGGCTCGCACCCAGTTCGACGCGCATCTCGCACAACGCTTTCATCAGCACATGCGTCTGCCGCAAGTCCGGACGGCGCAATGCGCGCACGGTGCCGCGACGTGCAACCGTCACCACGGCAGCCGCCAGTCGCCCTAGCGGTGCCGGCGCGGTGCGTACGCTGTCGGTTCGTGACGATGCCGGGATGGAGGAAGGATCGGTCGCATCGCAAGGATTGCGCGGATCACAACCGTCGAACGTATCGGATAGATCGGATGATTCGGATGATGGGGAAGACAGCACCCTGGCAGCGGGAAGCGCATGAGCGGCTTCCGAATGAATCGTTGTCGGGCCGCTGCTATCCGCCTCAAGACAACTGATGACTGCATGTTCCACAATGGCCTCGCTAACTGCGCGTGTTCTGCTTGTTGATTGTTGGTACGCGTAACGACGCAATTGCCGTGCCGGATCTGCGTATTGTTGGCGAGTGATTCTGGCGATGACGTTGGCAACTAGCGTGCGGCACTCAGGCCACCTTGCGTGCGGATGTCGCGGGCACGCAGCTGCTCTCCAGCAGCAGCGCCAGCAGCCGCGCCTCGTCGGCGCGCAGGCGCATCCCTGCACGCGGTGCCGGCAAACCCTGCAACGTGTCCGCCATGAAAGCCGCCAGCACATCGGGATGTACATAGCACTTGCGGCAGACCGCCACGGTATTGCGCAGGCGCTGCGCCACTTCCCTGATGACTTCCACCACGGCTTTCTTGCGCGCGGTCTCGCTGTCCGCCACCGTCTTGCGCAGCAGCGACAGCGCGTGCACGCTGCCGGCCCAGGTGCGGAAATCCTTCGCCGTGAACTCGCCGCCCATGACTTCCTGCAGATAGGCGTTGACGTCGACGGATCCCACCTCGCGGATTTCCCCGTCGGCATCCTTGTACTTGAACAGCCGCTGGCCGGGCAGGTCTGCGCAGTTCCGAACAATGCGCGCCAGCCGGGCATCATTGACGGACACGTCGTGGGTCACGCCGCTCTTTCCCGTGAACTGGAACCGCAGCCGGCTGCCGCGCACCGCCACGTGGCGCGGCTTCAGCGTCGTCAGCCCGTAGGTCCGGTTCTGCTCCGCATAGCGTGGCGTGCCCACGCGCACGAGCGTGGCATCGAGCAACGTCACCACGGCCGCCAGGACCTTCTCGCGCGGCATGCCGTTGCGCGCCAGGTCGCGCGACACGCGGCCCCGCAACTTTGGCAGCACGCTGCCGAACGCCATCAGCCGCGCGTACTTGTCGCTGTCGCGCAGGACGGCCCAGTCTGCGTGATAGAGGTATTGCTTCCGCCCGCGCGCGTCGCGCCCGGTGGCCTGCAGGTGCCCGACAGGGTCCGCGCAGATCCAGACGGCTTCATACGCGGGCGGAATGGCAAGCGCCTGAATACGCGCCAGCGTGACCTCGTCTTCCACGCGGTTGCCGTAGGCGTCCACATAGAAGCATCCCGTTCCGGCCTTACGGCGGCTGATGCCCGGCTCGCTGTCGTCGACATGGCGCAGCCCCAGCGCGCGCAAGGTCGCCGCAGGCTGGGTGGTGGCTTTAGTTGCAGCTTTGATTGCCGCTTTGGTGGAGGACTTGGCGGCCGTCTCAGCCGCGATGGCGGTAGGACTCATGTGGCTGCGCAGACGCACAAGCCATGCCATCCGCCGATCCGCAATTGCCTAGTGCGGATTGCACTTTTTACATACCCGACCGGCACAAACGACAACGGCGCGCAATCACTACAACCTCGCCGCCGGCGCCACCCGGACACCGCTACTTCGCCGCGCGGGATGGCGGGCCTGCCGCGACGACTTGCGGCGGCGCCAGCCCGTCGTCGGCTTGCGGCACCCTGCGGGCCGCGGCTGGCGCCGACGGTCTGGCGGCGATGGCGGGCCCGGTGCGCGCTTCGGTCACCATCTCCTGCAGCCAGCCCACCAGCAGCTTGCTGTAGGCCCGCTGACCGTCTTCCGTGGACAACCCATGGTCGACGCCCTTGAGCACCCGGTAGGTGATCGACGAGGCCTGGCAACAGGCGTCCACATAGCTGAGCACGGCCGTGTGCGGCACGATGCTGTCGTGCTGCGACTCCACGACCAGCACGTCGCCCTTGAAGTTCGTGCACGCGCGCAACGCGCGATTGGTGTCGGCCACCACCACCTTGCGGCGATACGCCACCAGATCCTGGTCCACATGCAATTGCCGCTTGGGCGATTCCCAGCCGCTGTCCATGTAGAGCGCCGGGGCCCGGAAGGCCAGCCAGCGCACGGGCCGCAGCTCGCTCAGCACGGCGGCGAGGTAGCCGCCGTAGCTGCTGCCCACCACGGCAATCGCATGGCGGTCGACTTCGGGATGCCGCACCAGCACGTCGTAGGCGGCCAGTACGTCGGCCAGGTTGCGCATGCGGCTGACGGTCTCGTATTGCGCAGCGGTGCCCACGTGCCCGGTCAGGTCGAACGTCATGCAGACGCAGCCCAGCCCGGCCACCTCGCGTGCGCGCGCCAGATACTGCTGCTGGCTGCCGCCCCAGCCGTGCACAAACAGCACGCCCGGCAACTTGGTGGCCGGCATGATCACCGTGCCTGCAATCGTGCCGCCGCCCTCGGTATGAATCTCGATCGATTCCTCATGCGTTGCCATCTGACCTGGACTCCAGTAACGCGAATTTCGTCAACGCGCCGACATTGCGGTCTTCCCCCTGGAAATAGACGTCGGCGCCGGCCGGCACGGTCACGTTGGCAGCATAGATCTCGCACGTGCTCGCCGTGGCACGCACGCAGCGCGGATCGTCCTTGAACGCGGCCAACGCAGCCAGTTCCGCGCCGGTCGCCCCACCCACACGCCACGACTGCTCGAGCACGCCGAGGCAGGTGTTGCCACGGTCCGTGCCCATCGCCACGTCGTAGTTGCAGCGGGACATCAGCGTGCCCGGAAAACACGCGACTGCCGCCGTGTGGTAGACCAGTGCGGCACGCACCGCGTCCCGCAGGTGGGTCTCGATCGGATGGGCCAGCAGGTCTTCCAGCGTGCCGCGCACCACGCGCAGCATGGACCCGCCGTACACCATCTCGCCAGCGTGGTTGGGCGTCAGGCCCTGCGTGCCGCAATAGCTGGCGCGCAGGTCGCCGATTTCCACCTGCCCGACGCTGAAGGTCGAGACGTCTTCGAGATTGCGCTCCAGCACCAGCCCCTCCGAGGCAATCCGCGCCGGATCCAGCGCATCGAGCGCGGCCTCCAGCTCCGCCTCCGTCGCCACCACCTGCTGCCCCAGCCCGCCAACCCCGCAAGGCTCCTTGACGCGGACCTTGCCGCCTCGCAACAGGTCCTTGCCCGCGCGGCGCGCATCGTCGACGGTGAACGCGGTGTAGCCCGTCAGCACGAACGGCCTGACGCGGCCGGCAAAGTCTTCGCTCCATCCCGCGGGCGCGGGCGCGTCGGGGGCCACCAGTCCGTGAGAGATCGCCTTGGTGCCGACAAACGCATGGGGCACCACACCGCCGAACAGGTCCTGGAGGCTCCGGATGCCGAGTTGCCGTGCGCTGTCCAGCCCGGCCAGCGTCTCCGCCGGAACGAAATACAGCTCGCCGTCGTGCGCGGTGGCGTCATAGCTGCCCGCGAACGTGGACCCGCGCAGCCGCGCCACACGCTGGCCGATCCCTTTCAGCGTCGTGCCCTGATGGCTGGCTGGATCGTCGCAATCCGCGCGGCCATACACCACCACGCGCACATCGCGCGCCCGTGGGTCCGGTGCCGACTCGGTGTCGATGGGCGCGGTCGTCATGGTGGCGCTGCGTGTTGCCGTGGTCGCCAAGCTGGGCTCCTCTTGCGGCGGCGCCGCACTCTTTTGGAAAAAAAACGCGTTCAGGCAGAAATTGCCGGTCTTATCGTCCTCTCCTGTTTCTATTTCAGGGACCCTGCGGCGAGATCCATGCCAGTCATGCAGCCGGAGCGGCCTCCCGATGGCGACGCGCGCGCGTCTTGGCCGCATGGTTCTCGTTGGCCTCGTCAATCGAATGGCTGCATTTCACCCCGCCCTCCTGGTCGGCCAGCCTTGCCAGATGGCGGTAGAACTTGACCAGCTGGCGCAACTCCTCCTCGTCAAGGTCTTCGATGGACACCAGGTGGTTGCTGGCTTCCTTATGTGAAGCCAGCAACTCGTTAAGCTTCAGGTGGACGGCCACGGCGTCCTTGTTCTGGCTTTGCTGGATCAGGAACACCATCAGGAAAGTGATGATCGTGGTACCCGTGTTGATCACCAGTTGCCAGGTCTCCGAGTAATCGAAGACCGGTCCGGTCATGGCCCACGCCAGGACGACGCCCGTGGCCAGCACGAACGCCGCCGGGGATCCCGCCCGCCGGGTGGCGGCACCTGCGAAGCGGTCGAACAGATGCATCAGGCGATGTCGCCTAGGCGGCGCATCGGCATCGTCGCTGCTGTCGCTGCCGGCCCCGCCCCCGTTGGAATCCCGTTGCGGGGGTTGCGGCGCTTGCCGTCGCTGCGCAGGCTTGTTCATAGGGCGCTCCTCGGCGCATCAAACTGTCTAAATTGTAGGGAGCGTCCCGTTGCAATTTCAGTCGGCGGCGTCCTACAAGGGCGGCGCGCTGACGTGTCCCTTCCACAAGGGACCAGCCTGGGGCGCGGACATCCCGCGGGCATGACGATTGCGTCACATCCGGGGGCGGACACCATCGAGAGGAACCGTCATGCAGACCGAAGACCAGGGCGCGCCACAAGCCAGCCCAGATGAAGACGACGAACTGCTGCGGGAACGCATAGGCACCTGCATTGCCGAAGCGTGCGGCGGCGATATGCCCGACGGCGTGGCCGTGCATGTGGTGAACCGGCGCGTCACCATCACGGGCCGCGTGGAGGACGTGGACCTCGCCCAACGCATCGAGAAAGCCGCCGCGACGCCGCCGGGCATCCTCGGGGTGTCGAATCAGCTGACCACGCGCGTGCCGCCGCCCGTGGAGCCACCCGGCCAGCCCCCGGCCGGCGGCATGCACTCGGACCCCGCCAAGCGGCCACCCGGGCAGGTCAACCACAAGGTTTGACCGTGGCAGCATAAGGTCCGGCCGCCGCGCGTCTCGCGCGCGGTTACGCCTTGGAGGTTGTTTAAAAATGAAGCGAAGCGGTCCTGGTTAGGGCGAAGCAGGGGTTTCGGATCGCACGCGATCCGCCTGCGTAGCGGCATGCGCCTGCTGACGCATGCCGCCCTGCAATGGCGCGGCCGCAGACACCATACAACGGGTACGGCAAGCGAATGTGGCAACCCCGGCAACGACGCCAGGATCTTCTTTAAACGACCTCTCAGGCCCACGGGTCGTAGCGATCCTTCTCCCAGTACGGCGAGATGCCGTAGTACTCGTGGATGCTGGTGGCCCACTGCGAATTGGCCATGGTGGGCCAGTGTTCCTTGTCAAAGCCGGGCGCGGCCTTGATGCGATCCTTCTCCACCCCCAGCACGAAGCACTTGCGGCGCGTATCGAGCGTCAGCGCGGACCACGGCACCGCATGGAGTTTCTCGCCGATGCCGAGGAAGCCGCCCATCGCCATCACGGCGTAGGCGATCCGCCCGCCCAGCACATCCAGCATGATGTGGTCGATGGTGCCGATCTCCTCGCCGGAAGGATCGATGACCTTGTTGCCTTCCAGCGTGTCCGAGGCCATCACGAACGGGCCCGGACCGGCCGTGTTCTGCTCGACGCCGCCGATGATGGCGGCACCGCGCGGTGGCGCATCCGGTGACGAGCCCGGCGGCGTTTGCGGGTCAATGCGATTCATGAGAGCTCCTCCTGTGAACGAGCGGTTGCGAGCCATTTACTGACGCCAGCGGGCGGCGTCCTCCCCTGCCATCGGTCCCGCGGGTACCGGCGGCACCCGCGGATCGAAATCTTCCCAGTGGCCATCGCGCCACTGGCCTTTCCTGATGCCCCTGGCCCGCAAACGCGTCGCGGCGGTCTCGGCCCGGGAAAACGTATCGAATCGTCCTGCGATGATCGTAGACATCCTGAAGCTCCGTTCAAGGCGTGATGCGGTGCATCGGTTGGGGGACGTACATGCAAATGCACTTGGCGGCACCTGGCTGGCCTGAGGGTGACTGCATGGAGATGGCCGATGCCGCAATGTGGCGTCAGGTGCTATCCGTACTCAACCGCTCAATCACCCTCACAATCCCCCACGTGCCGCGACGCTACTTGCCGTGCTTTCCGCCGGCCTTTCCCGCGCCCTTGTCGGTGGCACCCTTTCTCTCGGCCGCGGCCTTCGCGCCGGCGGGCTGGTGCTCGCTGCCGCGCTTGAGGGTCCAGTCGACATCGTCGCGCTTCGTCTGGGTCTTCTTCTCGGCATGCATGGCCGCGCTCGGGGAGATCGGATCGCTGGCCGGGAACGTCATGTCGAGCGACTCATCCACTGCAGACTGATAGGTCTTCTTGCGCTTGTCAGCGGACTTGTCGACGGATTTGCCCGCAGCGGCCTTCTCGGACGTCTTGCCATGAGGACGGGCCGATGGCTTGTGCGAGGCCTTGGAGGCGTGGGCTTTTGACATGGCATCTCTCCTTTTGCGATTTCGCGATATCGAATCCGGGCCCCAGCCGAGCGGGCTCCGATGCCAACTCATGCAAGCCGTGGGCCAGCCAGACCGGGACACCAGACTTCCTGCACGAGGCGCACGAGCGTAAGACCGGGCGTCGCGCACAGCACGAACGACTGTACACGCGGGCGCACACAGGCGCAGCCCCTGCCGTTGCAGATCGTGCGTGCAGTGGTAAAAATTGCCGATCGCCCGATGGCGTGGCATGACGGCGTGCAGCCATGACTGGCGGCGTCGCCAACACACGGCATCTTAGGCGGCCGATTTGCGCGGAAATCGCACCGCAATGCACACGGTGACATTGTCGGCATCGCAGTTGTCGTTCTCGGCGGTGAGCATGGCGCCGTGGAGTTCCACCATGCGCCGCGTCAGCAGCAGTGCCGTGCTTTGCCGGGGAGAATGCGTGCCATCCTCGGGCGCGCGGCGCCCGAAGAAATCGGTCAGCGCGGCCAGGCGCGATGCGCCCCTGGCGCGGTCGATGGGCGGACTTTCCGTGATCCGGAACTTCACGAAATCGGCCTCGGCCGTCAGATAGGCCTTCACGGAACCGCCCGCCTGCGCCCGCCAGATGCAGTGAATCAGCAAATGACGCATGAGCGGCGCCAGACGCAGCGCGTCGCTATCGACGCAGAAGTCCGCGCCATTCGCACTTTTGCATTCCAACGTCCCGAGGATGACGCCGCGCGCCTCCGCGGCGGCACGCTTGTCGGCAATCGCCTGTTCGGCGACGGCACGCAAGTCCGTGCCCTGCCACGCCGGGGCGCGCTCGTCCGCCAGCAACCGCACCGCCTCTTCCATTTCCTCGATCAGGGCCAGTTGCTGTTGCATGCCCGAGCGGATGCCGTCCAGCGCACGCTGCGCAGGTGCCGCCAGCGAATCGATCGAGCGGTCCAGGACGTAGCTCCAGCTCTGGATCGCGTTCAGCGACGACCGCAGATCGTGCGCGGCCTGCTCGATCAGGGCCGCCACCTCGGCAATGCTGCGCACAAGCGGCAGCTCCGCGTCGGCCTGGGCGCCGTCCGGCGGAGAGTAGGAGGAAGAGCTCGGTGCGTCGGCCATGTTTAGTGATCCGCAAACCAGCCAGTTGTCACAAACGGAACTCGCCTGGAACCGCTCATGTTATGGATGCCACGCAAGAATCGTGCACCGCAGGCCGCCACGCGGCGGATTCCATGTCACGCCCCCGTCAGTGCCGCTGCTCACGAGGCGGCAGGCGGGCTGGCGTCACCGTTTCGCGAGGCGCGCAGCCATTCCGGCAACTCGCCCTTGGCCGCATAGTCTTCCAGCCGGTTGTACAAAGTCTTCAAACTGATGCCCAGAATTTCCGCCGCATGCTTCTTTACCCCCGCGCATTGCTCGAGCGTGGCAAAGATAAGCTGGCGATCGGCCTCCGCCAGGGACATCCCTACCGGCACCGATACCACCGCCGTGCCGGCGGACGGCGCCGCCGCCACCTGCAACGGGATCTGTACCTCGGCAATCACATCGTGGTCGGCCATGATGTAGGCGCGCTGCACAAAGTTGCGCAGTTCGCGGACGTTGCCGGGCCACGCGTGCATACGCAGGCTTTCCAGCACGCTGCCGGAAAAGCGCCGCTGCGTGCCCTGCTCCGCATTGAGCTGCTCCAGCATCGTATTGGCGATCTGCACGACGTCGTCGCCACGCGCGCGCAGCGGCGGCATCTCGATCGGAAACACGTTGAGGCGGTGATAGAGATCGGCGCGCAGCTTGCCTTCCGCCACCGCCTCCTCGGGGTTGCGGTTGGTCGCCGCCAGCACGCGCACATCGGCATGCGATTCGCGATTGGTGCCCACGCGCATAAAGGTGCCGGTCTCCAGCACGCGCAGCAACTTGACCTGCAATTCGAGCGGCATCTCGGTGATTTCATCGAGGAACAGCGTGCCGCCGTCGGCCCGCTCGAAATAGCCCTTGTGCTGGCGGTCCGCGCCGGTAAAGCTGCCGCGCTCGTGGCCGAACATCTCGGTTTCGATCAGCGTCGGGGAAATCGCGCCACAGTTCACTGCCAGGAACGGCTGGCGCCGGCGTGCCGACAATTCGTGCACGGTCTGGGCAGCGAGTTCCTTGCCGGTGCCGCTTTCGCCTGTCAGCAGCACGGTGGCCTCGGTCGGCCCCACCTTGCTCAATTGGTCGTAGACCGCCTGCATGGCCTCGGACCCGCCCAGCAGGCGGCCAAAGCGGCCATAGCGGCGCAGTTCGCCGCGCAGCGAATGAATCTCGGCCTTGAGTTCGCCGGTGGTAGCAATCCGCTTGAGCACCGTTTGCAGGCGCGTCACGTTGATCGGCTTGACCAGGTAATCGGTGGCGCCCAGGCGCAGCGCCTCCACGGCGCTTTCCACGCTGGCGTAGCCGGTCGTCAGGATCACTTCGACGCCGGCCGAGCCCACTTCCTCGAACAGCTCCATGCCATTGCCGTCGGGCAACCGCAAGTCGGCGAGTACGGCATCGGGCATGCGCCAGCCAATCTGCAGGCGGGCTTCGCGCAGACTACCGGCCGTCGCGGAGGAAAATCCTTCGATCGCGACAATCTCCGCCAGCGCAGCACAGGCGTTTTCGTCGTCATCAACGATCAGGATGTGTGGCATAGGGTCCGTCGGCGTCCGTTTGTCCCCGTGAGTCCAGTGGAATGTCGATCCGGAGTCCGGAGTCTGATGGTTCTGATAGTCATGGTCATGTCGCCGCAGGCGCTTGTTGCAACCTCGGTTGCGTCCTCTACGCCACGCACAACACTACGCGCCCGGAACACGGGCAACTGTTCCCCAACTCTACGGAAAGTCATGCTGAAGTCTAGCGACGCCGCCAGGGCCGTTATGCCAGTGTTCGTCTGACACAGGTGTCGGACCTTGCCGCGACAGCGGCCCGGGCGGTAGCCACCCTCGCCCCGAGCGGATAGCATGGTAACTATCTTCCACCCATGCGACGCGCCTGCACGCCCCCTCCCGAAGCGGGAGATGCACGTACTGGCCCAAGCGAAAACCTCGTGTCCTCCACCGCCACGCTACTCCCCGGACGGGCCATGCCGCCACCTCGCGTGCCGGGGCGCCGCGCCGCGCCCGCCCAGGTGTCCCTGCTATGGGAGAGCACCTCGCCCGCCATGCAGCGCCTGATCGCCCAGCTCAACCGCGTGGCGGTGACGGACGTGACGATGCTCGCCGTGGGCGAAAGCGGTAGCGGCAAGGAAATCGTCGCCCGCGCCGTGCACGAGCGCAGCAGCCGCAGCACCGGTCCGTTCGTGGCGGTCAATTGTGGCGCCATCGCGCCGACGCTGATCGAATCCGAACTCTTCGGTCACGAGAAAGGTGGCTTTACCGGTGCGCTCGAACAGAAGGCAGGGTATTTCGAGCAAGCACAGGGCGGCACGCTGTTCCTCGATGAAGTCACGGAAATGCCGCTGGAGATGCAGATCAAGCTGCTGCGCGTGCTGGAGTCCCGGACGTTTCACCGCGTGGGCGGTGACGCCCAGTTGGTCAGCGACGTGCGCATCCTCGCGGCCACCAACCGGGACCCGATGGAGGCCGTGCGAAACGGCCAGTTGCGCGAGGACCTGCTCTACCGGCTGGCGGTCTTCCCGCTCCATATCCCGCCACTGCGCGAACGCACCGAGGACATCGTTCCGCTAGCCCGTCATTTCCTGGCGGAGTTCAACGCCATGGAGCAAACGGACAAATCGTTCTCGGCAGGCTCGCTGGAGCGGCTGACGCGTTATGACTGGCCGGGCAACGTGCGCGAGCTCAAGAATGCGGTCTATCGCGCCTACATCCTGGCCGATCAGCAGGTGGAGATCGGCAATCCCACCCTGGCAAACCAGCCGCCACGGCCCACCACGGTCGACGGCGTGGTGAGCGTGCGCGTAGGCACGACGCTGGCGGACACCCAGCGCGAGATCATCCTCGCCACGCTGGCCCGGTTCGACGGCGACAAGCGGCAGGCCGCCCGCGCGCTCGGCATCAGTCTGAAGACGCTCTATAACCGGCTGGATGTCTATCGCGCCGGATAGTCAAGCATGGGTCGTCACCAGGACGACCGCCCACGACAACAGCGCGACACCGAGCGGTGCGCTAAGTCGCCGGCCCCAGCGCACGTTCTTCTCGATCGCCATCGCGGCCGCGAGCAGGAGCATCCAGCCGAGGCTGCCGGTGCCGAGCGTGAACATCAACAGCATCAGCGCCCAGCAGCACCCGACGCAGAACAGGCCGTGCAGCGTGCCCAGCGCAAACGCGTGCCACGCCTGCGCCTGCCCACGCCAGTGCTCGATGACGAAGCTCAACGGCGTGCGGCACTTTTCCAGGCACTGGTATTTGAGCCGGCTGAACTGGAATGCGCCGGCCAGTGCAATGATCGCGGCGCCGATCAGCCAGCCATGCCAGGCCAGCGCGGGGACGCTGGCGAACAGCGACAGCACCGCACTGTGCGCGGCGTGCGCCAGCAGCCCGAACGCGCCCCACACGGTGATGTAGCCGAGGGCGAGCAACATGAGCAGCCGCGCGTGGTCCGGGCGCTGGGCCGTCAACCGGTCGAAGGCGTTGAACAACGGCAAGGTCGTCGGCAGCATCATGGCCGCCGTCATCAGAATCCACGCGGCGGCATACAGCACCAGCGGCACCACCACATCGCCGGCGGGAACCACACGGCACAGGAACGCCGCCGGCCCGGACGCGGTCCAGTCACCGTGTTCCAGATAGCGCCCGTACGGACTGCGCGTCCACGCCCACAACGTCGCCCACGCCAGCGCGATCAGTGCCACCAGGATCGGCAGGAACACGCGATGATGGCGCGCGGCGCCGGACGGCGCCGGGCCTGCCGTCGGGTTCATGCGTCGAAGACGAACGTGCTTTGCAGGGCGTTGTGGTTCTTGATGTCGAGGTCGATGCCGATCGCGGCGTTCTTCGAGCGATAGGCCGGGGCCTTGCCGACAAACACCGGCGCCCCCGGCACCGTCGAGAACACGGTATCCGATAGCGTGGTCTGCCCGCCGGTGGCGCCGAGGTAAGGCTCAAGTTCGGCGTAGTAGTCCTTGCCGATCTCGAGTGTCCCCTTGCCCGCCACCACCGTGAAGGTGATCGGCGCCCGCTCCACGGACACCACCGTGCCGATGAGCTTGGCGAGGTCCGCCACCGGCCCGCCGGCCTGCCCGGTGTACACCTTCAGGAGTGCTTCTTCCTGCGCCTTGGAGGCCTTGTCATCCACGAAGATCGCGGCAGTCCAGTTGCCTTGCAGGATGTTGCCCGGCACATGCGCCACCGCCGCGATGGTATTGCCGCCGACGTCGACGCCATCGACCGTTCCCTTGTCTATCCGCCACGCGACGATGGTGTCGCAGGTGCCGTTGTCCGGGTCTTCGCCAATCCAGCACGGGCACAGGACATTGCAATTGCAAACCTCGAGCAGGCGACCTTCCAGGTGATAGCTCATTTGGACCTCCGTTGAAGTCACAAGAACACCGGCTTGCTGCCGCAGGCTGCGGCGACAAGGAATCATTCCCCCGTGTTGTGAAGTAAAGGCAGTCAAGGTGATCACGGCAAGCCAAATGGTCGTGCGAGGTTGCAGGCTTCATGTTCAGCCGGCGCCGCCGGGGCGAGCGCTTCCATCTCCTGCATGGGGTGTGACGCAGGGCATTCCTGCCACGCCCGCGCGATGGCTCGTGTAGTTCTTACACGGCTGATGCGTCAGGAAATCATCGGGCATCCATCGCCATCCCTTGCCGCAATGCAACTAGACTGGATTGCGTGCGACGACGGCCGCGCCTGGCACATCCCTCGCATGTCTGGTCAGATTGGCGCCACCTGCCCGCCGGCGCCATCGGAACCATTCACGCGCGCCCGCCACACCCGGTCGCGCATGGCCAAGGACCTGTGACGTGCGAATTTGCCAGCTCAACCTGACCGAGGCCCGGGCAGTGGACGATGAAGCGCTCGTGCGCGCTGCGTCGCTCGGGTATGACTACGTTTTACTGGCCGGCTGGTCGGTACCCCATGTGCCGCCCGACGTACTGGCCGCCGCGCTGAAATCCTGCCGCCAGCGCGGCCTGCGTCCGCTGCTGGACCTCGCGCTGGATCGCTTTCCCGTCGATGTGGCTGCCATGCACGACAGCTGGGTCGATCATGCGCGACCCGCCGGCAGCCCGGAGGCGACCGACAACCATCTGCCCGGCGTACGGTTGCGCTGGCACGACGATGCCGTCGCCGCAGCACTGATCGCGTGGTGGAGCGCGCACGTCCGCGATGCCATCGACGCTGGCGCGGCGGGCTTCTGCTGCCGTGCACCATCGCGCGTTGCCGGACGGCACTGGGCGGAACTGATCGAGACGGTGACCCGCCCGGACGGGAATCGCCCACGCGACGACGAAACCGAAAGCGAGTCCAATAGCGAATCCACCAGCGAAGGCACGCGCGATACCGGACGCCCCGTGTTTCTCGCCTGGACACCCGGCACCACGCCCCGGCAGCTGGATGATCTGGCCAGAGCCCCCTTCGACGGCGCGTTTTCGTCATTGCCGTGGTGGGACTACCGCAGCGCGTGGCTGGCCGAGGAAATTGCGCGCCTGCGCCGCTTCGGCCACGTGCTGGCCGCTCCGGCCCTGGCCCCGAACGGGGCCGACGTGCTGGCCGCCCGCCGCGCGCTGTGGACCGCCGCTGCCATCGGCGACGGGCTGCTGGTGCCCGCTGGCTATGAAACCGGTGCCGGGGCGCCGCACGCCATCGACACCCAGCCGGCCGCCCAGTCCGACGGCCACTCCGACAACGTCGTCGATGCCCCCTATGACCTGACCCACGAACTGATACAGGCCAACGCCTGGCTGGCCGCGCGCGACCCCGCCCCCGCTGTCGCCGTGCGGCAGATCAGCGGGCCGGGCGCGCCGCTGACCGTGCTGGCCCGCGTGCCCGCCCATCCGGCCAATGGCGCGGCCGGTGCCCCGGCGCTGACCGTGGTGCTGAATCCGTGCCCCATCAAACCCGCCTCGTTCGGCGCCGACCGCGTGCTGAGCGCCTTGCCGCAGCCGGCCGCCACGCTGGAAGCCGCGAAAGGCGGGCCGGGCGGCACGCTGGATGTGGAAACCCGGCTGGGTCCATGCAACACGATCACGCTGCCGCCGGCCGACATCCGGCTGTATGAGGCCGTGCCGGTCCCCGTGGTTCCCTTCGCAGCCCGGCCTAAACGCAGCGCCGATGCCGCACGCCAGACCCCCGATCGCGTCGACCGTGAGCTAGCCGCCGCCATGGAGGCGACGCGCGTGGCGATCGAGAATCTCTCGCCCGCCACCGACAACGGCCGGTTTGCCGTGCGGCGCATCGTGGGCGAACGCGTGGAGGTCAGCGCCGATATCTGGATGGACGGCCACGACAAGCTGGCCGCCGTCGTGCTGTGGCGCGCACCGGGCGAACCGGCGTGGCAGACGTCCCCGATGGTCCATATCGTCAACGACCGCTGGTGCGGCAGCTTTCCGGTGGTGGCGCTGGGCCGCCACGAGTTCACCGTGGAAGCGTGGCGCGACACCTTTGCGAGCTGGGTCGACGAAATCGGCAAGAAGCGCAAGGCCGGCGTGGACGTGACGCTGGAGATCGAGGAAGGCGCGCGGCTGGTGGCCGCCACGCTGGGCACGCCGGAGGGCGGCGTACACGCCGTGATCGCCGACGCGGCCGCGATCCTTTCGGACCTGAGCGGCGCTGCCGGCGACGATGCCCTGCGCCTCGAAATAATGCTTTCGCCCCGCACGGAGGCCGCGATGCGCGCGGCGATGGACACGCCCGCGGGCCGGCCGTTCGCGAGCCGCTACCCGACCCCGATGCCGGTGGAAGCGGATCGCCTGGCCGCCCGTTTCAGCAGCTGGTACGAGCTTTTCCCGCGCTCCGAAAGCGGTGACGAACACCGGCACGGCACCTTCGACGACGTGATCCGCCGCCTGCCGGCCATCCGCGCGATGGGGTTCGACGTGCTGTACTTTCCGCCGATCCACCCCATCGGGCAGGTCCATCGCAAGGGCAAGAACAACAGCCTGAAGGCCGAACCCGGCGACGTCGGCAGCCCCTACGCGATCGGCGGCGCCGAAGGCGGCCACGATGCGATTCACCCGCAGCTCGGCACGATGGAAGACTTTCAGCGCCTGCGCCGCGCCGCGGCCGACATGGGCCTGGAGCTGGCGCTCGACTTCGCCATCCAGTGCGCGCCAGACCATCCGTGGCTGCGCGAGCATCCCGAGTGGTTCGCGCACCGGCCGGACGGATCGCTGCGCTACGCCGAAAACCCACCCAAGAAATACGAGGACATCGTCAACGTCGACTTCTACGCCGACCCGCCAGCCAGCACGCAACTCTGGCAGGCGCTGCGCGACGTGGTGATGTTCTGGGCCGACCACGGCGTGCGCATCTTCCGCGTGGACAATCCGCACACCAAGCCGCTGCCGTTCTGGGAATGGATGATCGCGGACGTGCGTGCGAAGCACCCCGACACGCTGTTCCTGGCCGAAGCCTTCACGCGGCCCAAGATGATGGCGCGGCTGGCCAAGCTGGGGTTTTCGCAGTCCTACACGTACTTCACGTGGCGCAACACCAAGGCCGAGCTGACCGAATACATGACGGAGCTGACCCAGACCTCGCTGCGCGAGTTCTATCGCCCGCACTTCTTCGTCAATACGCCGGACATCAACCCGTTCTTCCTGCACGAGGGCGGCCGGCCCGCGTTCCTGATCCGCGCGGCGCTGGCCGCTTTGCTGTCGGGGCTCTGGGGCATGTACTGCGGCTTCGAGGTCTGCGAAAGCGCACCGCTGATCCTGAGCGGCGTGGAACGCGAGGAATACCTCGATTCCGAGAAATACCAGTTGCGCGTGCGCGACTGGAACCAGCCGGGCAACATCGTCGCCGAGATCTCGCGCCTGAACCAGATCCGCGCCAGCCACCCGGCATTGCAGAACCATCTGGGCATCCGCTTCTATCACGCCGGCGACGACGCCGTGCTGTACTTCGCGCGCTTCGTGCCGGCCGGCGCCGAAGGCACGGGCACGTTCGGCGACGACGTACTGCTGGTGGCCATCAGCCTGGACCCGCGCCAGCCGCGCGAGGCCGATATCGAACTGCCGCTGTGGGAATGGGGCCTCCCGGACCATGCTTCGCTGCTGGCGGAAGACCAGCTGTCCGGCCACCGCTTCACGTGGCGCGGCAAGCGGCAGCACATCCGCCTGAATCCGCGCGAACTGCCCTTCGCCGTGTGGCATGTCAGGCCGGAACCCCTTCCGGGAGACACAGCATGAAGCGTCTCTCGGACCGCAACAGCGGCGCACTGCTCAACGCCGACCCGCTCTGGTACAAGGATGCGGTGATTTACCAGCTGCACATCAAGTCATTCTTCGATGCCAACGGCGACGGCGTCGGCGATTTTGCCGGACTGCTGGCCAAGCTGGACTACCTGGTCAACCTGGGTATCGACACGATCTGGCTGCTGCCGTTCTACCCGTCGCCGCGCCGCGATGACGGCTACGATATCGCCGACTACCGCAACGTGCATCCGGACTATGGCACGCTCGCCGATGCGCGCCGCTTTATCACCGCCGCACACGCGCGCGGCCTGCGCGTGATCACGGAGCTGGTCATCAACCACACATCGGACCAGCACCCGTGGTTCCAGCGCGCGCGCAAGGCCCGCCCGGGTTCCGCCGCCCGCAACTACTACGTCTGGTCCGACAACGACCAGGCCTACGCCGGCACCCGCATCATTTTCTGCGATACCGAGAAGTCCAACTGGAGCTGGGACGCCGAGGCCGGCGCGTACTTCTGGCACCGCTTCTATTCGCACCAGCCCGACCTGAACTTCGACAATCCGCAGGTGCTCAACGAGGTGCTGTCGGTGATGCGGTTCTGGCTCGACATCGGCGTGGACGGCCTGCGGCTGGACGCCGTGCCCTACCTCGTGGAGCGGGAAGGCACGAGCAACGAGAACCTGCCGGAGACCCACGACATCATCCGCAAGATCCGGCGGCACCTGGACGAGCACTACAAGGGGCGCCTGCTGCTGGCGGAAGCCAACATGTGGCCCGAGGATGCCCAGCAGTATTTTGGCGGCATGAGCGGCGGCGGATCGGCCGACACCACGGGCGCGGCCAGCCCCGACGGCGGCGTGATGGGCGACGAATGCCACATGGCGTTCCACTTTCCGCTGATGCCGCGCATGTACATGGCCATCGCCCGTGAAGACCGCTTCCCGATCACGGACATCATGCGGCAGACGCCGGAGGTGCCGCCCAACTGCCAGTGGGCCATCTTCCTGCGCAATCACGACGAGCTGACGCTGGAGATGGTGACCAGCAGCGAGCGCGACTACCTGTGGGAGGTCTATGCCTCCGACCGCCGCGCGCGGATCAACCTGGGCATCCGCCGCCGCCTGGCACCGCTGATGGAGCGTGACCGCCGCCGCATCGAACTGATGAACAGCCTGCTGTATTCCATGCCGGGCACGCCGGTGATCTACTACGGCGACGAGATCGGCATGGGCGACAACATACATCTGGGCGACCGCGACGGCGTGCGCACGCCGATGCAGTGGTCGCCCGACCGCAACGGCGGCTTCTCACACGCTGACCCGGAGCGGCTGGTGCTGCCGCCGCTGCAGGGGCCGTTGTACGGCTACGAAGCCGTCAACGTGGAAGCCCAGACGCGCGACCCGCATTCGCAGCTGAACTGGGTGCGCCGCATGCTGGCGCTGCGCCGGCAGCATCGCGCGTTCGGCCGTGGCACGCTGCGCTTCCTGTTTCCCGGCAATCGCAAGATCCTGGCATACCTGCGCGAAGGCGACGGCGAACACATCCTCTGCGTGGCCAACCTGTCCCGCGCGCCGCAGGCGGTGGAACTCGACCTGTCGCAGTTCGCCGGACGCGTGCCGGTGGAAATGCTCGGCGCCACCCCGTTCCCGGCAATCGGCCAGCTCACGTACCTGCTGACGCTGCCGCCGTACGGCTTCTACTGGTTTGTCCTGAGCGAGGATGCCCAGCCGCCGTCGTGGCATGTGGATGCGCCGGAGCAGATGGTCGACCAGGTGACGCTGGTGCTGCAGAACAATGCCGGGCGCTCGGAGCTGACCGAATCCGCGCGCCGTGCGCTGACCACGGAAGTGCTGCCTGGCTACCTGGCGCGCCGCCGCTGGTTCGCGTCGAAAGGCGAGAAGATCGAGCGCGTGGCGGTAGCCTATGCCTGGCCGGTCGCCCGGACGAATGCCGGCGAAGAGGTCTTCCACTGCGAGGTGGAGGTCACGCTGCCGGGCCGCACCGAGTGCTACCAGTTGCCCATGGCGCTGATCTGGGACCGCGAAAGCACCGAGGGTCTGTCGCAGCTTGCGCACGGCCTGACGATGGCCCGCGTACGGCGCGGCAGCCGGATCGGCGTGGCCACGGACGGCTTCGTGATCGAAGCATTTGCGCGCGCCATGGTCAAAGCGCTGCGCGACGGCACCACGGCGCAGACCTCGCACGGCGTGATCCGCTTCCTGCCCGAGCCGGGGCTGGCCGGCGTGCCGCTGGAAGACGAACCCCTGCAATGGATGTCGGCCGAGCAGTCCAACAGCTCGCTGGCCTATGGCAACGCGGCGGTACTCAAGGTCGTGCGCCGCGTGGCGGGCGGCATCCACCCGGAGGCCGAGATGACGCGCTACCTGACCAGCCACGGCTACGCCCATTCGGCCCCGCTGCTGGGCGAAGTGGTCCGCACAGGCGCCGACGGCACGCCCCACACGCTGATGCTGCTGCAGGGCTACATCCTAAACCAGGGCGATGGCTGGGACTGGACGCTGGACTACCTGGGCCGATCCATCGACGACGCGCTGCCCGCCTCCGAAAGCGAGGACGAGTTTGCCGAAGCCATGGGCGGCTATTCGGCGATGGTCGGCACGCTGGGCCGGCGGCTGGCGGAACTCCATGCCGTGGTGGCGCGACCGACCGACGACCCCGCCTTCGCGCCGGAGCCGGCCGGCGAGGCGCAGGCCGGCGAATGGGCCGAGGAGGCGCTGAAATCGCTGCATGAAGCGCTGACGCTGCTGGCGGCCCGGCGCAAGGACGCCACCGGCGACTTAGCCGCCGACATCGATACGCTGCTCGCTTCCCGTGACAAGCTGCCGCACCTGGTATCGCGGCTCGCCACCGCCGCACCCGGCAGCCTGCAGACGCGCATCCATGGCGACTTCCACCTTGGCCAGGTGCTGATCGCGCAGAACGATACCTACCTGGTGGATTTCGAAGGCGAGCCCCGGCAGCCGCTGGCGTTCCGCCGGCGCAAGACGTCGCCGCTGCGCGACGTGGCCGGCCTGCTGCGTTCGCTCGACTACGCGGCCGCCACCGTCGGCACCGATCGCCAGGAACGCACCCACGCCACGCTGCCGCCCGCGCTGGCGGAGCGTCGCGCGGGCCTGCTGGACCGCTTCCGGGCCACGGCCAGCGAAGCCTTCCTGCACTGCTACCAGCAGACGATGGAAAACGCACCGCGCCAGTGGGCCGGGCCGGCACAGCTGCAACCGCTACTGGATCTCTTCCTGCTGGAGCGCGCGGCGTACGAAGTGGGCTACGAGGCCGCCAACCGCGTCGCCTGGATCGACCTGCCCACCAGCGGGCTGGCGCGGCTGGTCCGCAAGCTGTTGGGAGCCAATCATGCGCAGAGCTGACGGCGCCATCGCGGAACACGCGCCGCCCACGTTGCCGGAACCGGTCATCGACGCCCTGCTGCAGGGCCGGTTGGCCGATCCGTTCGGCGTGCTGGGCCCGCATCGCGACGAACATGGCGTCGTGGTCCGCGCGATGCTGCCGGGCGCCGCATCGGTGCAGCTTGCCGATGCCGGCGGCAAGCCGCTCACCCCGATGATCGCGCTGCACCCCGGCGGCGTCTTCGCGGGGCGGTTGCCCGGCTTCGATGACGATTCATTCAAGGGCGGCCGGCCCGGCGTGCGCGACTATCGCCTGTTGATCCGCTGGCCGGACGGCAACGAGCAATGCAGCGCGGACCCCTACGCCTTCGGGCTGCTGCTGGGTGAACTGGACCTGCACCTGCTGAACGAAGGCCGCCATCTGGAACTTGGCAAGTGCCTCGGCGCGCAATGCCTGACCGTCGAGGGCGAGACAGGCATCCGCTTTGCCGTCTGGGCGCCCAACGCGCAACGCGTCTCCGTGATCGCCGATTTCAATGGCTGGAACCCGGCGCGCCATCCGATGCGGCTGCGTCATGGCGCGGGCATGTGGGAGCTGTTCATCCCCGGTACGATGGGCGCCGCCGCAGGCAGCCGCTACAAGTACGACGTGATCGGCGCCCACGGCACCGCGCTGCCCGACAAGGCGGACCCGTTGGCGCTGGCCACAGAGCCGCCACCGGCCACCGCGTCGGTGGTCGCGTGCGCGGGCCAGAGCGCCCCGCCATTCCGCTGGAACGATGCCGCGTGGATGGCAAGGCGCACCAGCACCGACCCGCACGCGGCGCCGATGTCCGTCTACGAACTCCACGCCATGTCGTGGCAACGCGCGGCCAACGATACCGGCCACGGCTGGGAGATCCTCGCCGAGCGGCTGGTGCCGTACATCCGCGACCTCGGCTTCACGCACGTCGAGCTGCTACCGGTCACCGAGCATCCGTTCGGCGGGTCATGGGGCTACCAGCCGCTGTCGCTGTTCGCGCCGACCTCGCGGCTGGGGCCGCCCGAGCAGTTCGCCGCGTTCGTCGACCGTTGCCATCAGGCCGGGATCGGCGTGATCCTCGACTGGGTGCCCGCGCACTTTCCCACGGATCCGCACGGGCTGGCCGAATTCGATGGCACCGCGCTGTACGAACACGCGGACCCCCGCGAGGGCTTTCATCAGGACTGGAACACGCTGATCTACAACCTTGGCCGCAACGAGGTGCGCGGCTTCCTGCTGGCCGGCGCCGTGCATTGGCTCGAACACTTTCACGCCGATGCGCTGCGCGTGGATGCGGTGGCGTCGATGCTGTACCGCGACTACAGCCGCGAGCCGGGGCAATGGGTGCCCAACCGCTTTGGTGGCCGCGAAAACCTGGAAGCGGTGGCCTTCCTGCGCGAGCTCAATACCGTGGTGCGCCAACGTTGCCCGGGTGCGCTGACCATCGCCGAGGAATCCACGGCGTGGCCCGGCGTGACCGCCAGCGTGGAGTCCGGCGGACTGGGCTTCACCTTCAAATGGAACATGGGCTGGATGCACGACACGCTGCGCTACCTGGGCCACGCGCCGATCCACCGCGCCTGGCATCACCAGGACATGACATTCGGCATGGTCTACGCCTGGTCCGAGGCGTTCGTGCTGCCGCTCTCGCACGACGAGGTGGTGCACGGCAAGGGGTCGATGATCGCCAAGGCACCCGGCGACGACTGGCAACGCTTTGCCAACCTGCGTGCCTACTACGGCTTCATGTGGACGCATCCCGGCAAGAAGCTGCTGTTCATGGGCGGCGAATTCGCCCAGTGGCGCGAATGGAACCACGACGAGGAGCTCGACTGGGCGCTCCTCGACCAGCCTGCCCATCGAGGCGTGCATTCGCTGGTGCGCGACCTGAACCGCCTTTATCGCGAGCTGCCCGCACTGCACGCGATGGACCATCGGCCCGAAGGTTTCCAGTGGGTGGTGGGCGACGACAACCACAACAGCGTCTTTGCCTACCTGCGCCGCGCGGCGCCGGACAGCCGCGAGGTGGTGCTGGTAGTCGTGAACATGACCCCGGTGCCGCGCCGCGGCTACCGGCTGGGCGTGCCCTTCGCCGGCGCGTGGGAGGAATGCCTGAATACCGACGCGGCGTGCTACGGCGGCAGCAACATGGGCAACGGCGGCCACGCGGAGGCCGGCAAGACCCCGTCGCACGGGCTCCCGGCATCGCTCACCCTGACGCTGCCGCCGCTCGCCACGCTGATCCTGCGCTTGCGCGCTCCATGACGCGGCAGCGCATCTCCAATACGAGGCACTATAAAAATGAAGCGAAGCGGTTCTGGCCAGACGCGCGGCCGGCAAGGCCGCGCAACGACGCCAGAATCATTTTGATAGTGCCTCTAACAACGAACCAAGGAATCCTACGCATGGCCGGCGCCCCCATTGATCGCCTGCTGCCTGGCAAGCCCGGCCCGCTCGGCGCGCACTGGGACGGACTGGGCATCAACTTCGCGGTGTTTTCCGCGAATGCCAGCCGCATCGACCTGTGCCTGTTCTCGGCCAACGGCCGCAAGGAAATCCAGCGCCTGCCCCTGCCGGAATGCACCGACGAGATCTGGCATGGCTACCTGCCGCACGCGCAGCTCGGCACGCTCTATGGCTATCGCGCCTTCGGCCCCTACGAACCCACGCGCGGCCATCGCTTCAATCCGCACAAGCTGCTGCTCGATCCGTATGCGCGCCAGCTCAATGGTCCGGTGCGCTGGTCCGATGCGCTGTTCGGCTACCGGCTCAACAGCCCGCGCGCCGACCTGACGCCGGACCGTCGCGACAGCGCGCCCACCATGCCCAAGGCGGTCGTGGTGGATGCAAGCTTCCACTGGGGCGACGACCGGCCGCCGGCCGTGCCGTGGTCGCACACCTCGATCTACGAGGTGCATGTGCGCGGGGCGTCAATGCTGCGCGAGGACCTGCTGCCGTATTTCCGCGGCACGTTCTCCGCGCTGGCCGACCGCCGCTTTGTCGATCATCTGGTCAGGCTTGGCGTGACGTCCGTGGAGTTGCTGCCGATCCACGCCTTCCTGCAGGACCGCTTCCTGGTGGAACGGGGCCTGCGCAACTACTGGGGCTACAACACGCTGTGCTTCTTCGCGCCAGAGCCGCTGTACCTGGCGGCCAACCAGCTCCACGAAGTCAAGGTGGCCGTGCGGCGCCTGCACGCGGCGGGTATCGAAGTCATCCTGGATGTGGTCTACAACCACACGTGCGAAGGCAACGCGCTTGGACCGACGATATCCTGGCGCGGGCTCGACAACGCCAGCTACTACCGCCTGATGCCCGGCGACGAGCGCCACTACATCAACGACACCGGCTGCGGGAATACGCTGAACCTGTCGCATCCGCGCGTGCTGCAGATGGTGATGGATTCCCTGCGCTACTGGGTGGAATGCTTCCACGTGGACGGTTTTCGCTTCGACCTCGGCAGCACGCTGGGCCGCGAGAGCAATGGCTTCGACCCCGGCGCGGGGTTCTTCGACGCCATCCTGCAGGACCCGGTGCTGTCGCGCGTCAAGCTGATCTCGGAACCGTGGGACCTGGGCCCCGGCGGCTATCAGGTCGGCAACCATCCGCCCGGTTTTGCCGAATGGAACGACAAGTTCCGCGACAACGTCCGGCGCTTCTGGCGCGGCGACCCCGGCCAGCGCGGCGAACTGGCGGCCCGGCTGACCGGCTCCGCCGATCTATTCGACCGGCGGCACCGCAAGCCGTGGGCCAGCGTCAACTTCATCACCGCGCACGACGGCTTTACGCTGGCGGACCTGGTCAGCTACCAGGGCAAACACAACGAGGCCAATGGCGAGGACAACCGCGACGGCACGGATGACAACGCCAGCGCCAACTGGAGCCCGGACGGCAGCGTGGAAGGGCCCACCGATGACGAGGCAATCCTGGAGACCCGCAGCCGCGTGGCGCGCGCGATGATGTCCACGCTGCTGCTGTCGCAGGGCACGCCGATGCTCACGGCTGGCGACGAATGGGGCCGCAGCCAGCAGGGCAACAACAACGCCTACTGCCAGGACAACGTCCTGTCCTGGCTCGACTGGGAGGCCGCGGAGGACCTCTCCAACGCGCCGATGCGCGCCTGTGTGAGCCAGCTGCTGGCATTGCGGCGGCAGTTGCCCGTGCTGCGGGAGAACCGCTTCGTGCATGGGCGCTCACGTCCGGCGCCGGGGTTGCCCGATATCGCGTGGTACGGCCCCGACGGCAACGAGCTGTCGCCGGAGCAATGGGCCAACCCCGAGGACCGCACGCTGGCATTGCGCCGCGCCGCGCACAGCGCCGACGACGAAGTGGAGGTCATCCTGCTATGCCTGAACGCCGGCAACGATGACGTGGTGTTCCGTCCGCCAGCGCCGGGCGAGGACTGGCGTGTGCTGTTCGACAGCGCCGCGCCCGACGTCGGCGAGGTTGCCGCCCCGGCGGACGCGGACGGCAAGCCGGCATACACCGTCGTGGCGCACAGCGTGGCCTTGCTGCTGGCCGCCGTGCCGAAGGAAGAGGAGGAGGCCGCATGAATCCCGCTGACCCGACCCCGCTGGAACGACTGGCCCGGCACGCCGGCCTGCAAACGGATTGGCGCGATGCCTGGGGCCAGCCGCGGTCCCTCGCCCCCGACGCGCTGCGCGCGGTGCTGACCGCGATGGACCTGCCGTGCGGCACACCCGGCGAATGCGAGTCCTCGCGCGCGCGCCTGGCCGCCGACGATGCCGCGCATCCGCTGCCGCCGCTGACTACTGCCGATCAGGGCCAGCCGGTCAAGGTGCCCTGCGTGGATGCGCAGGCACAGCGCCCATACCGGCTGGAGCTGGAGGATGGCAGCAGCGTGGAGGGCATCGCCCACCGCATCGAACGGAGCGTTGACAACAGCGGCGATCAGGGCGACCTGGGCAGCGACCGGAGCGGCGTCGGCATGATGGAGATTCCGCCAATCGGCACGTGGGGCTACCACCGTTTGCTGCTGGGCGATCTGGAGACCACGGTCGCCGTGGCGCCGCCCCGCTGCTACGGTGTGGCCGATGCGCTGGCGGCGTCGCCCCGCGCCGCGCACGCGTACAAGCCGTGGGGCCTGTCCGTGCAGCTCTACAGCCTGCGGCGCGGCGCACCGACCGGACTGGGCGACCTGACCACGCTGGCGCTCTGCTGCGAGGCCGCCGCGCGCGAGCATGCCGATGCGGTGGCGATCAACCCGCTGCACGCCGGCTTTGCCGCGCTTCCGGCGCGCTACAGCCCGTATGCGCCATCGAGCCGCCTGTTCCACAGCCCGCTCTACGCGGACCCGGCCGCGCTGTTCGGGCAGGACGCCGTGGATCAGGGCATTGCGGCGCTACGCCTCGGCCACACGCTGGCCGCGGCGGAAGCGCGGGCGGAAATCGACTGGCCGGCGCTGTCCCGCGCGCGCTATGCGCTGCTGCGCTGGCTGTGGGATCGCCATGAAACGTTGCTGCCCACCGATGCGCTGCGGGCCTTCTCGGCGTTCCGCGCACGCGGCGGCAACGCGTTGCTCGCGCACGCCTGCTTCGAGGCGATTCAGGCCGAGCGCCTGGATGCCGCACAAGGCGCCGCGCAAGGCGGCGCCCACGCTCACTCACAAGCCAGTAAGTCATCCGGCAAGCAAGCCGAAGCGGCCACCGACTGGCGTCGCTGGCCGGTCTCGCTGCATGCGCCGAACGGCGCGGCGGTCACCGCCTTCGCCACGATGCATCCGGACGAGATCGGCTACCACACGTTCCTGCAATGGCTGGCCGCCACCGGGCTTGGCGACGCGCAACGCCGCGCGCGCGAGGCAGGCATGGCCATCGGCGTGATTGCCGACCTGGCCGTGGGGACCGACCCCGGCGGCAGCCATGCGTGGACGCGGCAGGCCGAGATCCTCGATGGCTTTCATGCAGGCGCGCCACCCGATCTATACAACCCACTCGGGCAGGACTGGGGCGTGGCCGTGTTCTCGCCACGGGGATTGCGTCGGCATGGCTACGCGGCCTTTATCGAAATGCTGCGCGCCAACCTGGCCCACGCCGGCGGGCTGCGGATCGACCATGTGCTGGGACTGGCGCGGATGTGGCTGGTTCCGGCGGGCGCACCGGCCAGCGCCGGGGCCTATCTCACCTATCCGCTCGACGACCTGCTGCGACTGGTGGCGCTGGAGTCATGGCGGCACCACGCGATCATCATCGGCGAGAACCTTGGCACCGTTCCCGAATCCCTGAACGCGGCGCTCGCGGCGCGCGGGGTACTGGGCATCGACGTGCTGTGGTTCGAACGCATGGCGACCGACGAACCGGCGCCGGACGACACGGAGGCCCCCAGCGCGGCCGGGCCCGTCACGGCCCCCTTCCTGCCGCCCGAACGGTGGCCCGCACAGGCCGTCGCCACGACCACCACGCACGACCTGCCGACGATCGTCGGCTGGTGGGCGGGCAACGACATCGCGTGGCGCGCGCGGCTGCATCACCTGGGCGAGAACGAGACCGAGGACAGCCTGATGGCCTTGCGTGCCGTGGAACGCGCGGCCCTGTGGCAAGCGATGTGCGATGCCGGGCTGGCGAGCGGCGCCGCGCCGGGTCCGACCATGGCGCCCGTGGAAATCATCCTGCGCTGGCTCGGCCGCGCAGGCACCCCGTTACGGCTGGTTCCGGTGGAAGACCTGCTCGGCGCGGCCGAGCAACCCAACCTGCCGGGCACGGTGACGGACCATCCCAACTGGCTGCGGCGACTCGATACCGACGTTCGGGAGATATTCGCGCAGGCCGAAGTGCGCGCGCGCGTGGAGGCGGTGCGTGATGACAAGGCGTGCTGAGTTGCGGGGAGAGGCAGTAAGCGCGGTGGCCTGCGGCGCTGCCAGCGGCCTAATTCGCACCCTCGCCCGCGAGAGCCTGGCAGAGCACCTCGATCGTCAGCGGTTTGACCAGATGATCGTCGAAGCCCGCCGCCTTCGTCCTGCGGCGATCCTCCGCCGTGCCCCGGCCGGTGAGCGCGAACACGCGCAGTCTGGCAGACGCCCCCGCCGTGTCGTCCGCGTGCAGCGCCGCCAGCACCTCGAAGCCGCTCATGTCCGGCATTTCCAGGTCCAGCAGCACCACGTCGGGCGCAAAGCTGCGCGCCAGCGCCAGCGCTTCCATGCCGTTGTAGGCGGGCCGCGCCTCGTGCCCCAGCACGGTCAGCAGCGCCGCCATGCTGTCCGCGGAATCCGGACTGTCGTCCACGATGAGGATGCGCCGGCCGGTGCAATCCGCCGAGACCGCGCGCGGTACGCTGACGCCGCCCATCTCCACCTCTGGCAGCATCACCGTGAATGTGCTGCCTTGCCCTTCGCCCGCGCTGCGGGCCTGAATGGCGCCGCCATGCGCTTCCACGACGGCGCGCGCCAGCGCCAGGCCGATGCCGAGGCCGCCGCGCGCGCTGCCGTCCTCCCCTTCCTGCGAAAACAGGTTGAAGATGCGGTCAAGCGCATCCGGCGCAATGCCCTGGCCCGTATCGCCAACGGCGGTGATGACGTTGCCGTCCTCGGCGCTCACATGCACTGATATCGCACCGCCGCGCGGGGTGTACTTGGTGGCGTTGCTCAGCAGGTTGGCCAGCACCTGTCCCAGACGGGCCGCATCGGCGTTGACGAAGAGCGGGTCGCGCGGCAGCGTCACCGTCAGGCTCTGGCCCGCCGCGTCCAGCACCGGGCGAATGGCCTCGACGGCGGCCGTCACGATCTCGTTGTACAGGGTGGGCACCGGCTGCACCCTGAGTTTTCCGGCAGTGACGCGGCCCACGTCCATCAGGTCGGTCACCAGCCGGGTCAGCAGCTGGATCTGGCGGCCGATGATTTCCGCGCAACGGTGGATGCGACCGTCCGGCGCGGGTGTCAGGCGGATGACATCCACGGCATTGCGGATCGGCGCCAGCGGATTGCGCAGCTCGTGCGCCAGCACGGCCAGGAAGGCCTGCACGCGCCGGCTGGCCCCTTCCAGTTCCTCCAGCCGCGCCGCATCGGAAATATCCCGCGCGGCCCACAGGATGCCGGTCGGACAGGATGCCGCATCGCGCAACAGCACCGCCCGGATCAGACAGCGGACGAGCGTTCCGTCCTGCCGCTGCAAACGATCTTCGCCCTCCCACTGGCCGGTGGCGCGCACGTCGTTCAGCACGGCCAGGTCATTGCCGGCGGCGACGTCCGGCCGCGCGTACAGCATCGACAACGGCTGGCCAACCGCCTCCTGCTCGGCGTAGCCGAAGATGCCGGCCGCGCCGCGGCTCCATTCGCGGATCTCGCCCTCAGTGCTCAGTTCGCAGACCGCGTGGTCGTACAGCGTGTCCGCCAGGAGCAGCCGTCGCGCCTCGGCCAGCCTGGCGTTTTCCTCGGCCGCATACTGGATGGTGATGTCGCGGCAGACCACCGCGAAGCCGTCCGTCTGGCCGTCGGGGCCGGTGATGGCCGTCATCACCGCGCTGGCATAGAACACGCTCCCGTCGCGCCGCACACGCCAGCCCTTGTCCTCGGCCCTGCCGGTGGCACGAGCCGCTTCGAACCAGCGGCCGGGCTCGCCCTGGGCGATGGATTCGGGTGTATGCAAGCACGAGAAATGCTGTCCGGCGATGTCGTCCGCCGTATAGAGCAAGGCGCGCCGCGCCGCCGCGGTCCATTCTCGCACGTGGCCATCCGGCGACAACGCGAAGATGGCGGTGTCGTCCACGGCGTCGAGCATGGCGTACGCTCGCGCAGCCCGTTCCCCGTCAGTTTGTGCGACCGCATCGGTGCCCGCACCATCGCGGGACGGTACAAGGTCCGACGTCCACGGATCCGGCATGGAAACTCTCTCTTGTGGCGTAAGCGCTGCTTTTCCTGGAAGCTTGGGTTGTTGCGGCCATCCCGCCGCCGCTGGTGCTGGCATTGCTGGCACGCGTCCCGCGCGGTCACGGGGGGCGTGGGGCGGCAACTTCCCGCCGGCATGGCACGCCGGCGCTTTCATCATAGCGCTCGTTGTGCCGGCAACGGCCTCCGCCGCCGGCACAAACGCCAGAGATTACGTAAAAAAAGATACAAGACCGCACGCCGCGATGGCGCTGCGCGCCCGGCTGGCCCGACAGGGCCTCAGCAGGGCGCCGGGGCCGGGGCCCGCGCCTTGCCGGCGTGTTGCCTGGCCGATGGTGGCACCGGATGCTTGTCGGGCAGGTTGCGTGCCGGCTGGTCCCCTTTTTCCTTGTTGTGGTCGGGGCTCTGGTCGGGTCGATGGTCCGGGCGGCGGACGGGCTCTTGGGGGATCGGGTTCGTCATGATGGGCCTCGGAACAGTGAGCGGAGACAGGGAGTCCATCTCTCCCATCTCCGAGCAGGTTTCATACCAGCGTCGCGCGCGTAACGGTAACGGCGGGTAACGACGGGTAACGGGTAACGGCGCGGGCGCATCAGATTGCCTAGCATGACTGTCTGGGGCATTGCCCCGCGTTTTGACTCAGGAGCCAAGCGATGACCGATGCATCCCGGCTGCGGCCGGCCCCGGACGCGGCAGCCCATCCCGGCACGAGTACCGATCATGCCGACGACACCCGTACCGCGATGTCCAGCGCCACGATCCGGCGTGCGTTCCTCGACCATGTCTTCTACACGCAGGGCAAGCTGCCCGGCCATGCCAGCGGCAACGACCTGTACCAGGCGCTGGCCCACACCGTGCGCGACCGCCTGGTGCAGCGCTGGATCAGCACGGCCGAAGCCTATGAAAGCCAGCCGTCGCGCACCGTGGCCTACCTGTCCGCGGAATTCCTGATGGGCCCGCACCTCGGCAACAACCTCGTCAACCTGGGCATCTTCGACGAAGTCCGCGCGGCCATGGCCACGCTGGACCTGGACCTGGACGACATCCTCGCGCAGGAGGAAGAACCCGGGCTAGGCAACGGTGGCCTGGGCCGGCTGGCGGCCTGCTTCATGGACTCGCTGGCAACGCTGGAGATTCCCGCTGTTGGCTACGGCATCCGCTATGAGTATGGCATCTTTCACCAGAGCATCGTCGACGGCATGCAGGTGGAATCCACCGATACGTGGCTGCGCCACGGCAACCCCTGGGAGATCCAGCGTTCCGAATGGGCCGTACAGGTCCGCCTGGGCGGCCACACGGAGCATTACACCGATGACCGCGGCCGCTACCGCGTGCGGTGGGCGCCCGTCAAGACCGTGGTGGGCGTGCCGTTCGATTCGCCGATCCTCGGCTACCGCGTCAATACGGTCAACACCCTGCGGCTGTGGCGCGCGGAAGCCACGGAGGCCTTCGACTTCCATATCTTCAATCGCGGCGACTACCTGGGGGCGGTCGACAAGAAGGTGACGTCGGAGAACCTGACCAAGGTGCTCTACCCCAACGATGAAACCCGGCAAGGCAAGGAACTTCGGCTGGAGCAGCAGTACTTCTTCGTGGCGTGCTCGTTGCAGGACATGCTGCGGGTAATGGCCACGCATGGCATTCCCGTGACTCGCTTCCACGAGAAGTTCGCGGTGCAGCTCAATGACACGCACCCGGCCATCGGCATCGCCGAACTGATGCGGCTGCTGGTGGACGACCACGACCTGGCCTGGACGGAAGCCTGGGACATCACGCGGCGCGCCTTTGCCTACACCAACCACACGCTGCTGCCCGAGGCGCTGGAGCAATGGCCACTGCCGCTGTTCCGCCGCATCCTGCCCCGGCACCTGGAAATCATCTTCGAGATCAATGCGCGCTTCCTGGAAGAGGTGCGCATCCGCTTCTACGGCGACGAATCGCGGCTGGAACGGCTGTCGCTGATCAACGAGCACGGTGAGCGGCACGTGCGCATGGCCAACCTCGCGTGCGTGGGCAGCCACGCCATCAACGGCGTGGCGGAACTGCATTCGCGGCTGATGCGCGAGGACGTGCTCAAGGACGTCTATGCAATGTGGCCCGAGAAGTTCACCAGCATCACCAACGGGGTGACGCCCCGGCGCTGGCTGGCGCTGTCCAACCCGCGCCTGACGCGGCTGGTCACCGAAGTCATCGGGGACGGCTGGATCAAGGACCTGGACGAATTGCGGGCGCTGGCGCCCCATGCGGAGGACGCCGGGTTCCGGGAGCGCTGGCAGGCGGTGCGGCGCGACAACAAGGACGACCTCGCCCGCCTGGTGCGCGACTGCACGGGCGTGGCGGTCGATCCGGCGTCGATGTTCGATGTCATGGTCAAGCGCATCCACGAGTACAAGCGCCAGCACCTGGCCGTGCTGCATATCATCGCCCTCTACCACCGCATCAAATCCGACCCGCACGCCGAGGTGCAGCCCCGCACCTTCCTGTTCGCAGGCAAGGCGGCGCCCGGTTACCACTACGCCAAGCTGATGATCCGCTTCATCACCTCCGTGGCCGAGGTGGTCAACCGCGACCCGCAAGTGCGGGACCGCCTGAAGGTCGTCTTCCTGCCGAACTTCAATGTGACCTACGGCCAGAAGATCTATCCGGCGGCGGACGTGTCCGAGCAGATCTCGCTGGCCGGCAAGGAAGCGTCCGGCACCGGCAACATGAAGTTCGCGATGAACGGCGCCATCACCATCGGCACCATGGACGGCGCCAACATCGAGCTGCGCGATGCCATCGGCGCGGATCACTTCTTCCCGTTCGGCCTCAACGCGTCCGAGGTCTATGCGCTGAAGGCCGCCGGCTACCATCCGTCGGCGTTCTACGACAGCAGCCCGGAACTGCGCGCCGTGGTCGAGCTGATCCAGCATGGTTTCTTCAGCAAGGGCGATACCGCGCTGTTCCGGCCGCTGTTCGACGGGCTGCTCCAGCATGACCCCTATCTGCTGATGGCGGACTTCGCGTCCTACTTCCACTGTCAGCAGGAAGTGTCCGTCGCCTATGCCGATACGCCGCGATGGCAGCGCATGTCCGTGCTGTCGTGTGCGCACTCGGGCCGCTTTTCGTCCGACCGTGCGATTCGCGAGTACTGCGAGCGGGTATGGCACGTGCACCCGGTGCCGGTTTGCCTGCTGCGCCGCTCCAGCGGGCACATCCAGGGCGCGCGACGTCCCGGTGGCGAGCACAGTAGCGGGTTCAGCGTGCGCTGCACATGATGCCTGCCGGCACGCAGGCGGAGATGTTCATTTTTCCGATGCGCACACGCGCGCGCAGTTTCTACAATGGTGGCTGGCAGCTTATACATGCACATGGGCCGCCGGCCGCGACAGATCGCTGCGCGGTGCCGGGCCGCAGGTCTGGCACGGTGTTCGCAACGCAGTTCCGGCGTGTTGGGTTGGGCAAGACAACACGAGGACGGGCGCATCCGCGCAGCGACGAATTTCGCACGCGCGTTCGCCCGCGATCGAAAACGGGCAGCGGGAGGCTCATCTTGAACGCGAACATCCTTCTTGTTGCGGCGCAAGCCATGCCAGCGACAGGTGGCATCGCCCCCGCGTTGACCCGATGCGCGGCCACGTCCGCCTGAAGATAGCCTGAAGGTAGCCCGCCATGATGCATGCGATCCCCGCGACACCCGGCAAGGAAACCCAGCCCGCCCTGCGCTGGCAGACGCTCGGCACCGCCGCGCGGGAGCAGCCTTGCGCCGGCGAGGGGGCCGAGGCCTACCGGTTCGGCCCGGTCCGCCTGGCCGATGGCCGCATACGCTTCCGGCTCTGGGCACCCGATGCCGCCGCGCAGCGGCAACCCGTCCGGCTGGAGGTCGCCGGCATGACGCCGATGCTGATGGCGCAAGTGGAAGCGAAAGCGGGCTGGTTCGATGCCGTCACGGCCTGCTGCGACAACGCGCGCTACTGGTTCCGGCTGGACGACGGCACCATCGTGCCGGACCCGGCCTCGCGCCTGCAGGCCGACGACGTGCACGGCGCCAGCGTGCTTTGCCTGCCATCGCCGGAGCAGGGCTTTGCGTGGCAACACGCGGCATGGCATGGCCGCCCGTGGCACGAGGCAGTGATCCACGAACTGCATGTCGGGCTGTTCGGCGGCTACGCGGGTGCCACCACGCAACTGCATCGGCTGGCGACGCTGGGCTTTACCGCCGTCGAACTGATGCCGCTGGCCGAGTTTCCCGGCGCGCGTAACTGGGGCTACGACGGCGTGCTGCCGTTTGCACCAGAGCGCAGCTATGGCACGCCTGACGAACTGCGCGCGCTGGTCGATACCGCTCACGGGCTGGGCATGATGGTGCTGCTCGACGTCGTGTACAACCACTTCGGCCCCGAGGGCAACTACCTCCACCGCTACGCCAGTCCGTTCTTCCGTGCGGACCGCCAGACGCCGTGGGGTCCGGCCATCGATTTCCGCCAGCCCGAAGTCCGCCAATTCTTCGGCGAGAACGCGCGCTACTGGCTGGAATCCTTCCGTTTCGACGGGCTGCGGCTCGATGCCGTGCACGCCATCGAGGACGAAGGTTGGCTGCCGGAGCTGGCCGATCAGCTTCGCCACTGCCTGCCCGGCCGCCAGTTGCATCTGGTGCTCGAGAACGACCACAACGACGTGGCGCTTCTGCATGCCGGCTACGACGCCCAGTGGAACGACGACGCCCACCACGCGCTGCATGTGCTGCTGACCGGCGAGCACGATGGCTACTACCAGGAGTACAACACCGACCTGCCCGGTGCCGTGACGGCGGCACCCGGCACGCCGCCGCTGCGCCATCTGGCGCGCGTGCTGGCCGAGGGATTTGCCTGGCAGGGGGAGATGTCACCGTATCGATCCCACGACGGCTCCCATGACGGCCCCCGAGCTCGCGAGATCCGGCGGGGCCAGCCCAGCGCCCGGTTGCCGTCCACGGCGTTCGTGATGTTCCTGCAGAACCACGACCAGACCGGCAATCGCGCGTTTGGCGAGCGGCTAGCCACGCTGGCGGAGCCGGATGCCCTGCGCGCGGCGGTGGCGCTGCAACTGCTTTGCCCGCAGATCCCGCTGGTATTCATGGGCGAGGAGCATGGCGCACGCACGCCGTTCCTGTATTTCACCGACCATCCACCCGCGCTGGCCAGTGCCGTGCGCGACGGGCGCCGCCGGGAATTTTCCGCAACGGCGGCATTTCGCGATAACGACCGGGCAGCGAAGATCGCCGATCCGAACGTGCCGGAAACGTTTGAGGTGTCTCGGCCAGTCTGCGACGACACCGATGGCTATTGCCGCGCGTGGAACCACTACTACAGCGAACTCCTGTCGATCCGCCGGCACGAAATCGTGCCACGCCTGCGCGGCGCCCAGTCCGCCGGCGTGACGATCCTCGCGGACAAGGCGCTGGTGGCGCGCTGGCGACTCGGCGACGGCAGCCTGCTGGCGATCTGGCTCAACTTCAGCGAGGAGCCCGTCGTCGTCAACCAGGATGGCGATGCCGGGGAAATGCTGCATGCCAGCCAGCCCGGCGCCATCGCCACGTTGCGCGCCGGCACGCTGATGGAACATTGCTGCGTGACCTGCCTGCAAGCGCCATGACCGAACTCGACCCCACCGGCATTCCGCGGGCCACGGCACGGCTGCAACTGCACGCGGGATTCACCTTCGCGGACGCCGCGGCACTGGTGCCCTACTACGCGGGGCTAGGCGTAAGCCATCTCTATCTCTCCCCGATCACCACGGCGCGGTCCGGCTCCACGCACGGCTATGACGTCACCGACTTTACGGCGATCAACCCGGAACTGGGCGGCGAAGCCGGCTTTCTAGCACTGGCCCGCCAGGCCCAGGGGGCGGGCCTCGGCATCGTGGTGGACATCGTGCCGAACCATATGGCTGCCAGCGCCACGCACAACGGCTGGTGGCGCGACGTGCTGGCGCGCGGCGCGGACAGCAGCCATGCTCGCGACTTCGATATCGACTGGCAATCGCGCGATCCGGCATTGCACGGCAAGGTGCTGCTGCCGATCCTGGCCGACGCCTACTGGCACACCCTGACCGCCGGCGGCATCGCGCTGGTGCGCACCGGCGACGGGCAGGTCACGTTGCGCTATGGCGATCACGACCTGCCGCTCGCCGAGCCCATGCTCGACATGGCAATCCCGTCGGGCCCGGATGCCATGCATGCGCTGCTCGAACGGCAGCATTACCGACTGGCATGGTGGCGGACCGCCGCGACCGAGCTGAACTGGCGCCGCTTCTTCGAGATCAGCGACCTCGTGGGCGTGCGCGAGGAATGCGACGACGTGTTCGAAGCCGTGCACGCGCTGATATTCCGCCTGTATCGCGAGGGCTGGATCGATGGCCTGCGCATCGACCATGTCGACGGACTGGCGGACCCGGCCGGCTACTGCCGGCGCGTGCGCGAGCGACTCGATACGTTGCGCCCCGGCCGACCCGCCGCGCGTGCGCTGTCGCATCCGTGGCTGGTGGTGGAAAAAATCCTCGCCGAGGATGAGCCGCTGCCCGCCGACTGGCGCGTGGATGGCACCACAGGCTATGACTTCATGGACAACGTGAGCGCGGTGCTCCATGACCTTGCCGGCGAGGCGGCGCTCACCTCGCTCTGGATGCGCATCAGCGGGGACAGCCGTCCGTTTGCGGACTATGTGGGCGCCGGCCGGCACCGCGTGCTGGCGCGCCACCTCGTCACCGAACTCGACGCCGTCTGCGCGCGCCTGCACGAACTGGCCCGCGAGGCGCCCGCCACGCGAGACCTCTCGTATTACGCGCTGCGCCATGCGCTGTCATCGTTTTTGGTGGCGTTTCCGGTCTATCGCACTTACTTTCGCACCGACTTCACGACGTCTGGCGAGACGTCGAACGAAGCCGCACGCGACAGCGCATACGACACGGCGATGGTGTCCGCCGCCGCGGAGACTGCCCGCACGCATCTGGCGCCCGACGAGGCCGCCGCGCTCGATTTCATCCTCGCGCGATTGCGCGGCGACGCCCGGCCCGATACGCGCGCGGGGCAGCTACGCACGAAGCTCCAGCAGATCATGCCGGCGCTGGCGGCCAAGTCGACGGAGGACACGGCCTTCTATCGTTACGGCCGGCTGCTGTCCCGCAACGAGGTTGGCAGTTCCCCGGGCACGCTCGCTCTGGCGCCCGAACGCTTTCACTCGCGCATGGCGGCGCGGCACGACGGCTATCCGCACGCGATGCTGGCCGTGGCCACGCATGACCACAAGCGCGGCGAGGACGCCCGCATGCGGCTGGCCGTGCTGAGCGAACTGGCCGGCGAATGGGCCGATGCGGTCGCGGACTGGGAAGCACGTCTGGCGCCGTTGCTGGTGGCCTCGCCCAGAGGGCCGGACGGAGCGGACCGGATCATGCTCTACCAGACCTTGCTGGGCGCATGGCCCGCCGATCCGCGCGCATTGCAGGCCGAGGAAGCCCAGCGTGCGTTCGTCGAGCGCATCCTGGCCTGGCAGCGGAAATCGATCCGCGAGGCCAAGCGGCACGGCAGCTGGACGCATCCGGATACCGCCTACGAGTCCGCCAGCGAGGCCTTCCTCGCGGCGCTCGCCAACGGTGAACCGGACAGCGTGCTAGAGCGCATCGGCCAGTTTGCCGACCACATCGGCCCCGCGGCGGCGATCAACAGCCTGTCCCAGACCCTGATCCAGCTGACGGCACCGGGCGTCCCGGACCGCTACCAGGGCAACGAGGGCTGGGACTTCAGCCTGGTCGATCCCGACAACCGGCGCGCGCCGGACTTCGCGCGGCTGCAGTCGCAGCTGGAATGTCGCGGGGGCTGGTCGCACTGGTTGCAGCACTGGCGCGACGGCCGCATCAAGCAGCAGGTGATTCGCGCGGTATTGAAGCTGCGACACCAGCAGCCGGCGCTGTTTGCGGAAGGCACCTATGAAGGGCTGGCGGCCGATGGCAAGCTGGCGCCACAAGTGCTGGCGTTCGCACGGCGCTGCGGCACGGCTGAAGCCATCGTCATCGCCACGCGGCTGGCGGCGCGGCATGCGGACCCGGCGTTGCCGCGCATCCCGCCGCAGTGTTGGGGTGATACCGGCCTGCACGCCGAAGGCAACTGGGTGGACTTCCTGACCGGGCACGCGGTCAGCGCCCATGCGGGCTGCCTGTGGATGAAGGACGTGCTGGTGGGGTTGCCTGTAGCCGTGCTCGTGCGCGCCTGAGCGGTTCGGTCAATGCTGCTTCTGTCGGCTCTATTGACGCTATCGACGCTAACGCCGATTCCGCAGCTGCATCATGCACGCCATCGCCGCCGATGCACCCACCACCAGCGCGGTGGTCAGCAGCGGATGCCTTGCCGTCGTCGTGTAGGCACACGACTGCAGCGCCCGCCGGCTGCCCGTGCGTTCCCTCAGGCCGTTGCCGGCGTCATACAGCGCGTTGTCCTCGCGCGGGCCTGCGGGATCGCGCGTCTGCTGCGCGCGTCCCATGAACCGGCGCATCAATCGGTCGAACGTGTGCGGCGCGTGATAGGCGGCGGCGGAAAAGGCCTTGGCGGATGCCCCCACGAACATGTCGCGGCGCGGATGCGCGGCGGCAAACAGGATGGCGTCCGCGGCCAGCGCGGGGTCGTAAAGCGGCGGCGGCAGGCGGGGTTCCACGTGCAGGAAGTTCTTGGCGTGCGTGACGATGGGCGTATCGAGGCCGGCCGGCTTGATCAGCGTGACCGAGATCGGCACCCGCTCCTGCTCGAGTTCGAGCCGCAGCGTATCGGTAAAGCCCTTGATCGCGTGCTGGGATGCCGCGTAGGCACCCTGCAACGGCAGCGGCCCATCGGAGGCCTCGCTGCCGATGTTGATGATCGCGCCACCGTTCTGCCGCAGATGTGCCGCAGCGGCCAGCGATCCGTGGACCACGCCCCAGTAGTTGGTGTCGAACAGCCGGCGCTGGTCCTCCAGCGGCACATCGTCATGCCGGCCGAAGATGGTCACCCCGGCGTTGTTGATCCAGGTATCGAATCCGCCAAAGCGCTCGATGGCCGCCTGCGACACGCGTGCCACGTCTTCGTGGTTGCCCACGTCGGCCTTGACAATGATGACTTCCGCGCCCGACTCGCGCAGTTCTTCCGCCAGCCGTTGCAGGGAATCCTCGCTGCGGGCCACCAGTACCAGCCTGGCGCCCAGCGCCGCCGCCTTGCGCGCCGTGATCAGGCCCACTCCGCTGGTGGCGCCCGTCAGCACGACGACCTGCGAACCAATGCTTTTCAGGGATTTCATCTCCGTGTCTTCCTGTTTGCGCCCGGAACGGACGGGAATGTCGCGCCGCGGCCTCCGGGACTCGCTGCCTCCCGCGCGATGTGACGCGGTGCGAGGGTGTGAGTCTCCTCGTGGGATGTCGCAAATCCCGTTCCCGGTGGTGCGCGTTAATGGTTGCCCGTGTGGACGCCGCCCGGCGGCCGGTGTGCGTGCGTGTGCGGCGCAACAATGGCCGACAATCGCTCTGGCAATGGGCGGTCAGGAATTACAAAGGCGGTAAAGACGACGACCATGCACAACTCGCCCTTCCGCGCGTGGCGTGCGCTGCATGAGCTGGAGTGGCCGGAGTGGCGACTGAGGGCTGCGCCTCATTCAGCCCAAACGTTCCATCGCAGCCGTCAACGTCTGAGCCGTCTTCCAGAAATCGCGCCAGGGATCGGTGCGCTGGAAACTCAGATACTCGCGCGCATTACGCACGTTCCAATAGTCGGGACCCTTCAGGTCAGAGAGTTGGCGCCATGATATGGGCATCGATACCCCCATGCCGGGGCGGGCCCGGGCCGAAAATGCGGCGACTGTCGTCTGCCCGAGGCCATTGCGAAGGTAGTCCACGAACACCTTGCCTTTGCGGTTGGCGGCTCCCGATTTGGCGACAAAGCGCTCGGGAAGCACCTTTGCCAGATGGCACACCACAGCGTGTGAAAAGCCCTTGACCGTGGGGTAATCCAACTCCGGAGCCAGTGGGACGACAACGTGCAGGCCTTTCCCCCCGCTGGTCTTGATCCATGCTTTCAACGCCAGCTCGGTCAGGAAGCCTTGCACCAGTTGCGCCGCCTCCAGGACATGCCGCCACGACACACCTTCGCCCGGATCAAGGTCGAAGACAATGCGGTCCGGGTAACGAAGCGCGGCAACCGTCGAGTTCCACGTGTGAAATTCGACCGCGTTAAGCTGGGCAGCGGCGGCGAGGGCATCCGCTGAATCGACCGTCAGCAAGGCGCCATGCCCAGGCCACAATGACTTCGGATGCGCGGTCAACCCTGACAGCCGGCTCGATTCGAGGTGTTTCTGGAAGAAGACCTCCTTCCCGATACCGTCCGGTGCGCGCAAGAACGCAACTGGCCGCGCAGCAAGATGGGGGAGCATCCACTCCGCCACGCTTTCATAGTATCGAACCAGATCGAGCTTCCTGATGCCACTTGCGGAGTCGATCACTCGTTCGGGATGCGTCACTTTCACCGCGCTGCGAGACACGTTGGTATCGACTTCAACCGCCTCCTGACGGATATCCTTCGGCGACTTGTCACTGCGCAAACCTTTGAATGAGGCATGACGAACGCGGCCATCGCGTGTCCACGCGGAAAACTCCACCTCCGCAACCAACTTTTGCCTCACCCAATGCGTTGCAGCAGCATTGCCCTGCGCCCAGCGCGTGCCCGTCATTTCCGACGCATCGAAAGCCGCCTTGCTGACTTGCAGCTTTTCAAGTTTCTCCCGCAGATCGGTAGCGGTCTTGCCGGTCCAGCCGGTACCAACACTACCGGCAAATCGAAGTTTGCCTTGATCGTAAACACCAAGCAGAAGCCGACCCACCTCAGTTCGTGACCCTGCCCGATAGCCAAAGCCACAGATAACGAATTCCTGTCTCAATTTGCACTTGGCCTTTATCCAGTCGGGACTTCGCGTCGACGTATAGGCAGACTCGGCACGCTTGAGCACCAGGCCTTCCAGGCCAAGCTCGCATGCGGACTTGAAAACCTGCGCGGGCGGCGCTTCGAAGCTCTCGCTAAAACGCACCCGGTCGGCTTTTCCTTCGACCAGTTGCGCCAGATGGGCACGCCGCATGCTCAGCGGCGTACGCCTCAGGTCATTCCCTTCCCAGTAGGGAATGTCGAAGACAAAGTAGACAATGTCGTTATTGCCCTCGCCCTTGATCGCATTCTGCAAGGCGTTGAAGTCTGGCACGCCGTCACGCAGAACAACTATCTCGCCGTCTACCCACCCCTCGGAGATACCTAGCTTCTCGATGTCTGATGCGACGCCTTTCAGTTTGTTCGTCCAGTCCTCGCCGCCACGCGTCAACAAGGTCACCCTGGAATCGATGATTCTGGCCAGAACCCTATATCCATCGAATTTTGCTTCGATGATCCAGTTGCCCCCACTCGGCAAAGACGTCGTGGGCACGGCGAGTTGTGGGGAAAGATGCGCCGGAGTTTTTGACCGCTTTGCATTGACCAGAGAGGCTCCTGCGGCCGCAGCCCCATTCGCGACGATTTTCGGCGCTTCGAGAGCGCCAAGCGGATGCGCTATGACGCTGTCAGGGAAGGTGCTGATGACGTCGAACTGGGCCAGCGATCGCGCCCATTGGTCGCGCTTCTTGAACAAGATCCATTGGTCGTGCGCGTCATCGGACCTGGAGATGCGCACGAGTTCCCAACGACCCGCAAGCTTCTGGCCGTGTAGCAGGAACACCAGCTTCCCGGCTTCCATGCCGGCATGTGGATCACCAATGGGCTCCCATGTCCCGTGGTCCCAGACGATGACGGTACCCGCGCCATACTGCTTCGGCGGGATCGTGCCCTCGAAATCTGCATAGTCGAGCGGATGGTCTTCCACGTGGATCGCCATCCGCTTCTCTGTCGGGTCGAAGCTTGGCCCCTTGGGGACAGCCCAACTCATCAATACGCCGTCAAGCTCGAGTCGAAAGTCGTAGTGCAGTCGCCTGGCCCAGTGCTTCTGAACTACGAAGCGAAGCTGATGCGATTTCCCACGCTTCCCGCGCGCCGTCGCGGAGGGTTCCGTGGTGATGCGGAAATCACGCTTTCCGCTGTACCGGTCAAGGTCGTGATGTGCCATGCAGACAGCATATACGCTCGCCAGACGGTTTCCCCGTGGGGCGCCTTACGCGTCATTCGTGCCGGCCAGCGCGGTCAAGGGTCCCTGCATCCGGTAGAACGTCCGGTCAGCAGCGGTGAAGAACGCCATGGACCGGCCGTTGGCGAAGTCGTCGACGTGCACCACGGTCGCGCCATCGGCTTCCTGCCACGAGATTGCGTAGACGCCCTCCGCAATTTGCCGCCATTCGCAGGGCGCCTCCCCGCTCGCGCCTGCGTAGGGGCCCGAAACAATGGCGTAGCGGATCGATCGCCCATCCTCGGCGTAGAGGTTGTGCGCCGAGAGGCCGTCGTAGTCGACGCGAAAGCCGCGGCCCGCGAACGGCGGTCGGTCAGAAGTCATTGGATTGCTCATCGGATGGCTACCGGGTTGATGTTGACTTGCGTGGAGCCCACGTACAGTGGCTGGCCGAGCACGAACAGGAACTCCCACGCCTTGTCGCGCACCAGGGCACGGCTGTCGATCAGTTCAAGGTTGTAGATACCGCGCCTGGCCAGCATGAACTGGTTGACCGGAAACTCGTCCTTGCCGTGGGGATTCGGATAGACCTCGGACGCCCAGGTATCGCCGCCAAAGGCGACGATGCCCTGATCGGCCAGCCATTGCGCGGCTTCCATGCCGATGCCCGGCTCCACCTCCAGGAACTGGCGGTTGTCCTTGCCGATGAGTTCAAGCCATCCGGTATTGAACAGCACCACGTCACCCTTGCGCAGCGTGACGTCCTGCTTCTTCAGCACCGCCTGGATGTCGGCCACCGTGAATTCGGTGCCGCCCGGCACGACGGACTTGCCGTAGTACGCGGTCATGTCCAGCACCACGCCACGCGTGACGATCGGCGGCACCTTCTCGATCCCCAGCCGGTGCACGCCGTCCACGCTGACGAAATCGGCAGCCTTGTTGCCGTTGTAGTAGACGTTGTCGATGCCGATATGGCCAATGCCGTTGAGCTGCGTGCCCACGCCCGTCCAGGCGTTCACGAGTTCGTCGTTGAAGGTGAACTTGTTGGGCCCCAGCGACTTGCCGGCCTGCTGGCCGACCTGGACGTTGTAGAGCCGGAAGCTGCGATGGCGGAACGCGGGCAGGTCCTTGTCCACGGGCACGGCCAGCGGATAGGTCTTGCCGGTCTTGACCAGCGTAACGGCGTGCTTCACCACATCAGGTGTCAGCAGATTGGCAGCGCCGATCTCGTCGTTCGCGCCATACGGGGACGGATACCAGTCCGCCGCCGCAGCGACCTGCATGACAAACGGCAGCGCCGCCGCCACGGCGAGTCTTGTCAGTGTTTTCATCGTGGATTTCCTTCGTTCCGCTCAGGCTGCCTTGGCGGCGAGTGCCGGATAGTCGGTCAGACCGGGCGCACCGCCACCGAACAGCGTGTCCCGATCATGTGGATTGAGGGCGGCGCCCTTGCGCAGGCGCTCCGGAAGGTCCGGGTTGGCCACGAACGGACGTCCGAAGGCGATCAGGTCGGCCCAGCCTTCGCGCAACGCGGCGTTGGCGTGCTCCACCGTGTACTTGCCAGCATAGATCAGCGTGCCCGGATAGACCTCGCGCAACCGCTGCTTGAATGCCGTGGGCATATGCGGGGCGTCATCCCAGTCGGCCTCGGCGATATGGATGTAGCCCACGCCGATCTCGCCGAGCCGCTTCGCCGCTGCGGTATAGGTCGTCTCGGGGTCGGCATCGACGCAGCCATTGAGTGTCGTCAGCGGTGCCAGGCGGATACCGACGCGGACCTTGCTACCCGTCCCCTCGACCAGAGCCTGCGCCACCTCGCCCAGGAAGCGCAGGCGGTTGTCGAGCGCACCGCCGTACTCGTCGGTGCGGTCATTGGCTTCGGAGTCGATGAACTGGTTCACCAGATAGCCGTTGGCCGCGTGCAGTTCCACACCGTCGAAGCCGGCCGCCATGGCATTGCGCGCGGCCTGGCGGAAGTCGTCGACGATCGCGTGGATGTCTTCGACACTGAGCGCGCGTGGTTGGGACGCCTGCACGAAGCCGGGCTTGCCATCGCGTTCGGCAATGAACACGTTGACGCCTTGCGCCTGAATGGCCGACGACGACACCGGTGCGTGGCCGTCGAGCAGGCTGATATGACTCAGGCGGCCAACGTGCCAGAGCTGGGCAAAAATGCGCCCGCCAGCGGCATGCACGGCACTGGTGACCTGGCGCCAGCCTGCCACCTGCTCCGGCGTGTGGATGCCGGGCGTCCACGCATAGCCCTTGCCAAGCGGCGAAATCCAGGTGCCCTCACTGACGATCAGGCCGGCGCTGGCACGTTGCGCGTAGTACTCGGCCATCAACGCATTCGGTACGTCACCGGGCTGGCTCGCGCGCGAGCGCGTCATCGGCGGCATGACAATACGGTTGGGAAGTTCGAGGCTGCCGAGCCCATACGGCTCGAACAGCGGCGTGCGTGCTTTGGACATCGTGGATACGGACATCGTGGCTTCCTCTCAATCCCAAACCGGGGCCAGGCCCTCGGGGCTCACCTCGCGGCCACTGCGTTCCAGCTGGGCAATCGCCGCCATGTCATCCGCATCGAGCTTCAGCTCGCGCGCCAGCAGGTTGCTCGCCAGGTTCTCTCGTTTCGTCGATGACGGAATCACCGCGTAACCGAGTTGCAGCGCCCACGCCAGCGCTACCTGGGCCACGGTGGCATGGTGCCGGGCGGCAATCCGTGCCAGCACCGGGTCCTGTAGCACCTTGCCGTAGGCCAGCGTCATATACGACGTCACGGCAATGCCCTGTTCCTTCAGGAACGCGGTCAGCTCGCGGCTCTGCAGGTAGGGGCTCAGCTCGATCTGGTTGGTGGCGATTTCGCCCTTGCCGACCACTTCGATCGCCTGCCGGGTCAGTTCGATATTGAAGTTGGAGATGCCGATCTGCCGCGTCAGGCCCAGCGCCTTGGCTTCGGCGAGCGCCTTCATGGTTTCGGACAGTGCCACGCCGTTGCCCGGCGCCGGCCAGTGAATCAGCGTCAGGTCGACATAGTCGGTGCGCAGCTTGTTCAGGCTGTCGCGCAGGCTCGGAACGAGCTTGTCGGCGGCGTAGTGCTCGGTCCAGATCTTGGTGGTCACGAACAGCTCGTCGCGCTTCACACCGGCCTCCGCGATGCCCTGGCCGACGTCGGCCTCATTGCCATAGATCTGCGCGGTATCGATCGCGCGATAGCCGAGTTCCAGCGCGTTGCGCACCGAATCCACGGCGACCTGGCCGGTCAGGCGGAAGGTGCCAACGCCAAATGAAGGGATGCTCATGGGAAAACTCCTGTGTAAAGGTCCAATTGGGAACAATGGGAATGGTTGGAGTCTGCCTCGTTCACTCTTGCGGATTAAGCCGCATATCGACGAAATATATTTGACGCCAAGTCAACAATGGAACCGCCCGACGCCATGGCGCGGGGGCGGCGCGCCTAGCCAATGATCGGGCCGCGCGTGCGCGCGCCGTTCACCAGCCGGTCGATGCCAAGCGGATTGGCATTCTGGAGTGCAGCCGGCAGCAACGCGTCATCCAGGTTCTGGAAGCAGACCGGCCGCAGAAAGCGATCGATCGCCAGCGTTCCCACCGAGGTCCCACGTGCATCGGACGTCGCAGGATAGGGGCCACCGTGCACCATCGCGTCGCACACCTCGACACCGGTCGGATAGCTGTTGACGAGCAGCCGTCCTGCCTTGTGTTCAAGCGCTGCAACCAGTGGCGCGGCGTCGGCCAGGTCCTCCGGCTCCGCGATTAGCGTGGCCGTGAGTTGCCCCTGCAAGGCGTCAATCGCGTGCTGAAGCCGGGCAGCGTCATCGAGTTCCACCAGGATGGTGCAGGGCCCGAACACTTCCTGCTGCAAGCGTCCCTCCGGCTGGAACAGCAATGCCGCATCGGCTTGCCACAGTTCGGCGGACGCCTGCCCGGGTTGCGACGGCGCGGCGGCCAGCAAGGCCATGCCGGGCGTGTCGGCAAACCTCCGCATGCCTTCCTCATAGTGTTGCAGGCCCGCGGCATTGAGCATCGTCTGCGCGGGTGCGGCGGCGATGCTCGCCTTGAAGTGCTCGACAAATACGTCCAGCGCGGACGAGCGGATGCCGAGGATAAGACCCGGATTCGTGCAAAACTGGCCGGCACCCAACGTCACCGATGCGGCAAGCTCCGCCGCGATCGCCGCCCTGCGGCGCGCCAGCGCGTGCGGCATCAGGATCACCGGATTGACGCTGCTCATCTCGGCAAAGACGGGAATCGGATGCGGCCGTGCGGCGGCCATGTCGCAGAGGGCTCGGCCGCCGCGCAGCGAGCCGGTGAATCCCACTGCGCGGATCTCGGCATGCCTGACAAGATGCTCGCCGACCCGGTCGCCGAAGATCATGTTGAAGACTCCGTGCGGCATACCCGTGGCTTCCGCGGCACGCACCATGACGTCGGCGATGACCGATGCCGTCGCCATGTGACCCGTGTGGGCCTTGAATACCACCGGACAGCCGGCGGCGAGCGCCGACGCGGTGTCGCCGCCGGCCGTCGAGAATGCAAGCGGAAAATTGCTGGCGCCGAACACGGCCACCGGACCGACGCCAATGCGGTACTGGCGCAGGTCGGCACGCGGTATCGGCGTACGTTGCGGCATCGCGAGATCGATGCGTGCGCCCAGAAAGTCGCCGCGCCGCAGCACGGCCGCGAACAGCCGCAACTGATGGCTGGTACGTGCGCGCTCCCCCGCGATGCGCGCACTGGGCAGCGCCGTCTCGCGGCAGACCAGCCCGATGAAATCCTCGCCGAGGGCGTCGATGCCATCCGCCGCCGCGTCCAGAAAGCGGGCCCGCTGCTCGGGCGCCAGCGCGCGGAATGCAGGATAGGCGGCCGCGGCGGCGCGGGCCGCGGCGGCGACTTCGTCGACCGTGGCCTCATGGAACGCGTAAGGCAGCCGCTCGCCCGTGCGTGCATCGACACTGTGCAGCACGGTGGCACCGCCCGCGCAACGCGTGCCGCCAATATATTGTTGACCGGAAGGTTGCATCGACATGGGAGTCTCCTGGAGATGGATGCGGCGTGGCCGCGAGTGTCGGACGACTCTATGCGCCGGCGCCGGTGCGCGCCAATGAAAAGGCCTGATTTCCCGATAAACGGCGGTTATCCGTGCGCCGTGCCGCGATCAGTCGAAGGCGCTATAGTGTCGATTTTTGCAAGCTCCGCCATGCGCCCCACGGCACTTCCCTCGCTCGCCACCATTGCGTCAAGACTGCGCCTGAAGCAACTGCGTCTGCTGATCGCGCTCGACCATCACGGCTCGCTGCACAAGGCTGCGGACGAGATTGCCATCTCGCAGCCCGGCGCCACCAAGGCCCTGAGGGAAATCGAGGACATCCTGGGCATGTCGCTGTTCGAGCGCCAGCCCAAAGGGCTAGTCGCCAATGAACTGGGCCAGTGCGTGACCCGCTACGCACGCCTGATCTACAGCGACCTCGAACACCTTCACGCCGAGATCACCGCGATCGCGCACGGACATGGCGGTCATCTCGCGGTGGGCGTGATCATGGGTGCGATTCCGCTGCTGACGCGCGCATTGACCGCATTGCGCAAGCAGCAGCCGCATCTGTCCGTGGAAATCATCGAGAACACGAGTGCCGCGCTGCTGCCGCTGCTCGACGAGGGCCGCATCGACCTGGCCCTGTGCCGGTGTGGGGTGAGCCGCAGGCCCGGCGCCTACGATTGCATGGCGCTGGAAATGGAGCCGCTCGCGGTAGTGGCCGCGCGCTCGCACCCACTGGCGAATACCACGGGGCTGACGCTGGCCGACCTGGCCGGCCTGCCGTGGATGGCGTATCCTGTCAACACGCCGATGCGCCGCGCGCTGGAGCGCGAACTCGGCGACGCGGGCATCGACGTGCCGCGCTACCCGCTGGAAACGGCATCGGCCTTCGCCACGCTGACGATGCTGCACGAAACCCCGGATCTGGTGGCGGTGGTGCCGCGCGCCGTGGCGGAGTTCGGCGAACAATTCGGCATGCTGGCACGGCTGTCCGTGCCGATGCGCGCGCTCGACGACCCCTATGGCGTCATTACCCGATCCGGCGCACACCTGTCGCCCGGTGCGCGCCTGCTGATCGAATCGCTGAAGGCGCATTGCGAAGAACCGCCATCGGACGACATGCAAGACGACACGCAAGACGCGCGCCCGTGACCGCCAGCGTGGATGGTACTCAGCGAATCGGCGAGAAATCCGCGGGACGCAGCAACTTGGACTCCATCCTGACCAGCATCGGAAAGGCAACCGGCACGAACTTCTCCAGCCAGTCGCGATCCTCATAAAGGGCATTGCGCCGCGCGATCCGGTCGTCGAGGCTTTCGTAAGCCCAGATATGAATGACCTGATTCAGCTCTCCGATCTCGGTGTACCACCAGCCGACCAGCTTCGCGTAACGGGAAATCACGGGCAGACCTTCCTGCTCGAAGTGGCGCAGGTATTCCTTCATCTTGCCGATCTGGACCGTATAGGTCCGCATTTCGTAATACATGGTGTTCCTGATGAGTGTGTGATGCGAGAACGAGCCATCGGCCGCGCCCGGACGAGGCCGGCCTGTGCTTTAGAGGTTGCTTAAAAATGAAGCGAGGCGGTCCTGGCTAGGCGCGCGGCCGCAGGCAGTACAAGTGGTACGGCAAGCGAATGTGGCTAACCCGGCAACGACGCCAGGATCTTTTTGAAGCGACCTCTTAGGCAACCTCCTCGAGATTGCCGCGATGCGCGGCGACGATAATGCGCTCGATGTCGGCCGCATTGGTCAGCCGTGGATTGACCAGGACATTGCCGCTGCGCATGGAGTCCTTCACCATCTGCGGCAGATGCGCCAGATCCACGCCAAGCTCGCGAATATTGGACGGGATACCGAGCGCGCGATTCAGGTCGCGGATCAACGTGACCACCCGTTCGGCCGCGACAAGGTCCGTCAGGCCCGACACATCGCTGCCCAGCGCCTCGGCGATATCCCGGAAGCGCCCGGGGCATGCAGGCACGTTGAAAGCCACCACATAGGGCAGCAACGCAGCGTTGGCTATGCCGTGCGCGATGTCGAACACGCCGCCCATCGTGTGGGAGATCGCGTGGACGTTGCCGAGCTTCGACTGCGAGAACGCCACGCCCGCCAGGAACGACCCCATCAGCATGTCCGCGCGCGCCTGCAGGTCCGCGCCCACATAGAAGGCCGTGCGCAGGCTGCCCCCGATCATGCGGATCGCGTGCAGCGCCAGCGCCTGGCTGATCGGATTGGCCTGCTTCGACACGTAGGACTCGATGGCATGGGTCAGCGCGTCCATGCCGGTGGCCGCGGTGATCGCGGGCGGCAGCCGCAGCGTCAACGCCGGATCGAGGATCGCCAGCTTCGGGAACAGCTTCGGGCTGATGATGACGGTCTTGAACAGCGTTTCCTTGTTGGTAAACACCGTCGATGCCGTGCATTCACTCCCCGTGCCGGAGGTGGTCGGCAACGCCAGGATCGGCAGCGGATCGTTCGGGATGCGGTCGTAGCCTTCGTAGTCAAGGATCGATCCCGGATTCGTCGCCATCGCGGCCACGCCCTTGGCCGTATCGATACTGCTGCCGCCGCCGACGCCCGCCACGGCGGTGCAGCCATGTTCCCTCAGGAACGACACGGCTCGCTCCAGCACCGAGGTATCCGGATTCGGCGCGACCCCGTCAAAGGTCTCGTAGGCCACGCCGGCATCGCGCAGGGACTGGAAAAAGTCATCCAGCACGCGGCTGCGCATGAGGCCCTCGTCCGTGACGACAAGCAGCTTTCCGCCGACATGAGGGCGAATCAGCTCACCGGCCTGTGCGGCCAGGCCGTTGCCAAACCTGAGCGTGGTGGGGAAATGGTATGAGAAGGGATGCATGAGGATTCCGGTTCGGTACGTTGTCTCCAGCCGGAACGTTACAAAGCGCGTTGCCCCCTGCCTAATGAAAAAGCGTGATGGCCCGATAACGGCGCCGCATCGGACCGCATTCGGCTCGGACCCGTGGGTTCGCCTCTCACCAGCGGTTATCACACGATCACAACGCGTCATTAGGCAATGCGGGACGGCGCTCATACAGTGCCGGGGGCTATTTGCTCGCCCCGACAACCACAACGACGAGACAACCATGCCATCTCTGCATCCTTCCGCCACCTCGGCGCCCGCCGCGCATTCAGTGAGTCCCGACGCCCTTTCACCGGCGGCCGCGATACGCCCCACCAGCGTGCGCTGGCGGATCTTCCTGATCATGCTGCTGCTGACCGCGATCAACTACATCGATCGCGCATCGCTGTCGGTGGCCTTGCCGCTGATCGCGCCCGAATTCAACCTGACGCCGGCCATCGAGGGCCTGATGCTGAGCGCCTTCTTCTGGTCCTACGCGCTGATGCAGATTCCGGCCGGCATGCTGCTCGATCGCTATCACACGCGTGGCATCATCGCCACGGCCACGATTGCGTGGGGGGCGTTCCAGGCGCTGGCCGCCGCCTCGCACAACTGGATCGTGCTGCTGCTGACACGCATGGGCCTGGGCGTCTCCGAGTCGCCCATCATGCCGTCGGGCGCCAAGCTGATCGGTTCATGGCTGACACCGCATGAACGCGGCCGCGGTGCCGTGCTCGTGGATGGCGGCGCGCCGCTGGGCAGCGCGTTCGGCGCCATCCTCATCGCCGGACTGATCTCGTGGCTGGGCTCCTGGCGCATCGCGTTCGTGATCGCGGGCGTGGGCACCATGCTGGCGGGGTTGCTGGCCTGGCGCTATATCCGCAACCATCCGTCCGAGCACCCTGACGTCAACGCCGCGGAACTCGAACACATCACGCGCGGCAATGCCCCAGCCGGCATCGCCGCGGCCGGCGCCACGGTGCCGTTCCGCGAACTGATTCGCGACCGTTCGGTGCTGGCGATGTTCGCCGGCTACAGTTGCATCCTCGCGGTCTTCTACGGCCTGCTGACCTGGATGCCGAGCTACCTGCACAAGGCCCACGGCTTCAATATCGCGGCGATGGGCGGCGCGACGTTCCTGATCTTCATGTCCGGCTTTGTCGGCGAACTGATCGGCGGCTATCTGGGCGACAAATGGAAGGCGTCCGGGGCTTCGCCAAACCTGGTGATGCGTACGATGTTCAGCGGCTCGTCGCTGGTGGCCGCCGGGTGCATCCTGGCCGCCGCGTATATCTCCAACTCCACGGCGGTGGTCGCCCTGCTCTGCGTGGCGCTGTTCTTCATCCGCTTCTGTGGCATGTACTGGAGCCTGCCGGCCGTGATCGGCGGCCCGGACCGCACCGGAGTGCTGGCCGGGACCATGAATTTCTGCGGGAACATGGCGGGCGTGGTGGTGCCGGTGCTGATCGGCGTGATCGTGCAGTGGACCGGATCCTACTTCCTGGCGCTGCTGTTCTTCGTGGCCATGGCCGTTGGTATCGCGGTGTTCTCCAGCCTGATCGACTACCGCCCGCGCGAGCAGGCCGCCCAGGCCCACTAGGCCGGCCAGCTCGCCAGGCCTGGCCGGGTGTGGCGGCGGGCAGACTGGTGCCCGTCCCGGCACACGCCGCGCCGGCCTTCCAGCGCCGGCGCGCGGGCGACGCGGGAAGGCACCTATGTTCCTGCCCCGCCGCGGATGCTATGTTGTGTTGTCCAGCCCGGCCGGATGGCATGACAAGTCCCCGGGTGACGGCTGGCGAGTGACGCAGGTGTGTTGGTACCCGGCACGAACGCGAGACCATGTCCAGATCGATCCCTCCCCTGAATCCGCTTCGGGCATTCGAGGTAGCCGCGCGGCACCTCAGCTTCACCAGAGCCGCCGAGGAACTGTTCGTCACACCCTCGGCAGTCAGCCACCAGGTCAAGACGCTCGAAGAAAACCTCGGCGTGCAGCTCTTCATCCGCGACGCCAAGGCGCTGGTGCTGACGCCGGCCGGCACGGCGTACCTGCCGGCCGTTCAGCTGGCCTTCAAGCAACTGGCCGATGCGACGCACCGCCTCCATAGCAAGGACCGGCCCGCGCTGAAGGTCAACATGCCGCCCACCTTCGCGGTCAAATGGCTGATTCCGCGCATGGATCGCTTCATGCAGGCTCACCCGGAGATCGACCTCAAGGTGTCGACGTCGAACCATCGCATCGACTTCGAGCGCGACGATTTCGACCTGGCCATCCGCTACGGCCGTGGTGACTATCCCGGCCTCTATTCGCGCCTGTGCCTGCCCGTGGAGGTGATCCCCGTGTGCAGCCCCGCGCTGCTGCAGGGCCCCGCCCCGCTGAACCAGCCTTCCGACCTGAAGCACCACACGCTGCTGCACGACGACAGCACCTATACCGACGTCAGCAATCCCGACTGGGCGATGTGGCTCGAACATGCGGGCGTCACCGACGTCGATGCCAGTCGGGGCCCGTCGTTCTGGCCCAGCCACCTGGTCATCAACGCCGCCATCAGCGGGCTGGGTGTGGCGCTAGTCAAGAAGAACTGGATCGAGCAGGACCTCGCGGAAGGCCGCCTTGTCAGGCTGTTCGAATCGATCCGGCTGCCTGTCGAGTTCTCGTATTTCATCGTCTTCCCGCAGGAGCGGCTCGACGATCCGCGGATCCGCAGCTTCGTCGACTGGATCTGCGGCGAAACCGCGGCGCTGCGCCAGCCCGCCGCGTCCGTCAGCGAAGTGCCGGGGACGCCGCGGTAGTCGCAGCCGCCTCCACCTTCTTGCGCACGCGCGACTTGAGCCGCTCGACATCGACGACGAAGCGGCGATGAATGCCGGTGCACACGGTCTCGACCGCATCGCGCGCGGCCACGCGGAACGTCACGCTGCGGCCATCGACGGCCGTCACCTCGGCTTCGATCCTCACTTCGCCACCGAGCGGCGTCGCGCCCGCATGCTCGACCGACACCTCCGTTCCCACCGAGCTCTGCCCCGGCGTCACGTGATCCTGCAGGAAGTCGAGGCAAACCTGCTCGATATCGCGCACCAGTTCCGGTGTCGCATAGATGCGCAGGTCCTCGCCAAGAAAGTCGATCGTGCGCGCACGATCGACCACCAGCGTGCGGGTGCACGTCGCACCCACCTTGATGTCATTTTCCATATCCATTCCTGGTTCGGTCAGTCGTGCAGCCGATAGATGTGCGCGGCATTGTCGTGCAACAGCGCGCGCTGCTGCGCTTGTGGAAGGTCCGAGATGGCCGCGACGAAGCCGGCCAGGATCGTTGCGTAGGGCGCCACGAGACTGTCGACCGGGTAGTTGCTGGCGAACATGCAGCGGTCCGCGCCGAAGATCGCGATGGTGTCGCGGATGACGGGCACGTTGTCCTCCTGCGTCCAGGGCCGCCCGGGCAGCCCGAGCCCCGAGATCTTCACCGCGACGTTGGGTACGCGCGCCAGCTGTTCCATGGCGCGGCGCCAGCCGTCGAGCCCCGCCTCGCTGCGGTCCGCCGGCAGGCCCGTATGGTTCAGCACCAGCTGGGTCTGCGGAAAATCGCGCGCGAGGTCCGCGGCCTGGTCCAGATGCCACCACGGCGCCTGCAGGTCGAAGGACATGCCGTGGCGACCCAGCAGCCCATAGCCGCGCCGCCACCGCACATCGTCCATCGAACCCGGCTGCCCACGGCGCGCATCCTCGCGGCGCGCCGCCGTGGCCGGCTTGTTGCGGATGCCGCGCATCCTGCCAGAGGCGGCATGGCCAGCCAGCACCTCGTCGACGTCCGCGCGATCGAGCTGGGCATGTCCGACGATCGCCGTGGGCCGGCCGTGGGCGACGGCCAGCGTGTCGAGCCAGACAGTCTCCTCGACCGGGTTCTCGCGCGCCCATTCCGCCTCGACATGCACGGTCTTCACGGGCGCGAATCCCGCCGTGTCGCGTGCATAGTCGGCCGGCAGATAGTTGCGCCGCAGTGCGCTGTAGTCGCCGTACCGGAAATTGGGCACCGTTTCCCCCTGCAACCAGGGATAGCGATGACGATCCAGATCCCAGAAATGCTGGTGGGCATCGATGAACGGCGTATCGAAGACAAACGGTGCGGTACTGGCTGCCGATGCGGTCATCGTGCGCTCTGCTGGGCGGCGATACGTTGTGCGAGCGGCCGGAACTGGACCGACTCCCTGGCCATCTCGGCCTGCAGGGTAACGTCGTCGGCATAGGTATCGGTGCTGAAGTGGAGCTTCTCGAGCGTCTGGCGCATGATGGGCTCCTGGACGGACTTCGCGATCGCCGCCTTCAGCACGGCCAATACCTCGGGCGGCGTCCCCTTCGGCGCCGAAATGCCGCGCCAGATACCCATCGACAGATCGATATTGCGCTCCTTGAGCGTGGGCACGTTCTCGAAACCGGCCACCCGGCGGTCTGCCATCACCGCAAGCACCTTGAGCTTGCCAGCTTCCACATGGGCGGCCACTTCAGCCGTGCTCACCGTGACCGCGTCGATATGGCCGCCGAGCAGCGCCAGCGTGGCCGGGGCGCCGCCGGCATACGGAATGTCGTTGAACCGCGCGCCGGTCTTCTCCGCCAGCGCCGCCGAGGCCATGTGCCACGCCGAGCCCTGCCCGGCGGTACCTACCCGAATATTGGCACCGGGCTTGCGGGCATCGGCCAGGAATTGCTCCAGCGTGGCCCACGGCGCATCGGCACGCACCACCACCGCCGCCGGATCGGCATTGAGCCGGGCGATCGGCACCAGATCCTGATACGTAAACTTGGCCAGCCCCAGGTGGTTCAGGAACGTCAGCTCGCTGGACGACAGCACGAGCTTGTATCCGTCCGGCCTGGCGTTGACCACTTCGCCGAGGCCAACCGCGCCCGTGGCACCGGGCTTGTTGATGACGACAATCGGCTGCGGCAGGTGCTTGGCCGCGGCGGCGGCCAGCGCGCGTGCCACCACATCGGCACCGCCACCGGCCTGCCACGGCACGATCAGTTCAATGCGGCGGGTTGGATAGCTCTCCGCCGTCGCGGGCAGACTGAAGCCAAATGCGGCGAGCGCGCAAGCACCGAGCACGAGGTGCCGGCGTGAAGCATGTACGGGGGTCATCCCTGTCTCCTGATGGTCATGGTCGTTCTGGCGGGTCTTTCGCCCGCTCGGGGGTCAAGCTGTCTTGCGCACCGGTGGCTGCGCCGCGTCCTGCTCGCCGAATGCGCCCTGGGCGCGCAGTCGCGCCACGGCGGCGGCATCGAGGCCGAACTCCGACAGTACCTCGTCGGTGTGTTGCCCAAGCAGCGGCGCCGGATAGCGCACCTGCTGCGGCGTGCCCCACAGTTTCACCGGGAAGCCCAACGCCTTGGTTGCTCCCTCCACAGGGTGGTCGATCTCGAGCACCATGTTACGCGCCACCGCCTGTTCGCTCGCCAGCGCCTCATCGTACGTGGCAATCGGCGCGGCCGGCACGCCTGCCGCGAGCAGCGCGTCCACCCACTCGCTGGCGGGGCGGCGCGCAAACTCGGTTTCGATCTCGCGGATCAGGCTGTCGCGGTGCCGGATCCTCGCTGCGTTGTCGACAAAACGCGGATCGTCGACCAGTTCGGGACGCCCGATCACATCGCACAGCGCCTTCCACAACTTCGGATTCGCCGCGCCGATCACGAAATGGCGGTCGGCGGCACGCACGGCCTGATACGGTGCGCTCATCCGGTTCGCGCTGCCGATCGGCACCGGCACCTGCCCGGTGCCCCAGTATTCGGCCGATTCCCAGACAGACAGCCCCAAGGCCGTTTCGAACAGCGACGCGTCGACGTATTGCCCCTTGCCAGTATGCTCGCGGCCCATCAGCGCACTGAGTACTCCATATGCGGTGAAAAGGCCCGCGCCAAGGTCGGCGATCGGCACGCTGGCCTTCACGGGCGGCGCATCGGGATGCCCCATCACGCTCATGACCCCCGACATCGCCTGCGCGATCAGGTCGAGCCCGGGGCGGGCGGACCACGGTCCGGTCTGCCCGAATCCCGAAATACTTGCGTAGACCAGCCGTGGATTGATCGCGCTCAGCGTGGCGTGGTCGATCTTGAGCCGCGCCGCCACGCCGGGCCGGTTGTTCTCGACCAGCACATCGGCGCCGCGCACCAGTTCGTAAAACGCCTCCAGCCCGGCGGGGTTCTTGAGATCGATCTCGACGCTGCGCTTGTTGCGATTCAGCGCCAGAAAGCCTCCACTGTCATCGCCTTTGAGCCGGAAGCCCATGGCCTTGCGGGTCTGGTCGCCCACGCCCGGTGTTTCCACCTTGATGACGTCGGCGCCCATGTCGCCAAGCAGCATGCAGCAGAAGGGCCCAGCCATGATCTGGCTGACGTCCAGGACCTTGATTTTCGACAACGGCAAATTCATGAGATACACCTTGCAGATGGAAATACGTAGCGCGTGGATGCGCGCGGCAAATGAGCGGCAAGAAAACGTCTAGCGCCCACGAAACTGCGGGCGCGACTTCGACACGAAGGCGTCAAAGCCGATGCGGAAATCTTCGGTGTCGAAGCATGCGTAGGCTTCGTCCTCCTCTGCGGCGCGCAGCGGAGCCGGGTCCTGCAGCCGGTGTACGAACTGCTTGTGCCAGCGCGCCACCAGCGGTGCACCCTGGGCGATGCGTCGTGCGGTCGCGAAGGCTTCCTCGGGCACATCGGCGTCGGCGACGACACGGTTCACAAGTCGCATCTCGCGCGCCTCGGCGGCGCCGAACACACGCCCCTCCAGAACGATCTCGAGTGCGGCCGCCGGGCCGGCCAGTGCCATCAGCCCGCCCAGTTCGCCGTATGACATGACCAGCCCAAGCCGGTTGACGGGTACGCCGAAGCGGCTCGACTGGCCGCAGATCCGCATGTCGCACATCGACGCGATCTCCAGGCCTCCGCCCACGCATGCGCCCTGGATCAGCGCGACGGTCGGGTGCCGGCATTCGGCAATGGCGCGCATCGTGGCGTGCGTGATCCCGCCGTACTCGCGCGCCTGAGCCGAGGAGAAGCGCTGCGTGCGGAATTCCTCGATATCCGCGCCCGCGGCAAACGCCTTGTCCCCCGCGCCGCGCAGGACGACGCAGCGCACGGTGTCGTCGGCGGACAGCATGACCATGGCATCGGTCAGGCCCCGCCACATCGACAGATCCAGGGCGTTGAGCTTTTCGGGGTTATTGAGCGTGACGGTGGCGATCTGGCCATCGCGTTCGATCAGGATCGGCTGTCTCATGGTTTCTCGTTGGTGTGATGGTGTCGGGCAAGCCATGGCCTGGCGTGCTGGCTTGCAGTCTAGAGGCGGCGCCGCGCGCGGCAAAACGAGAAAAACTCGACCGGCTTTCAAGAAAATCTAGGCCGTTCGTCTTGTGAGTTTTTCTTGGAGGCGCTTCAAGTAAATCCACGTTGTCGCCCCGCAGCCTTGTTCCTAGACTTCGACACCATTCCAGCCCCAATTCGAAAACAGGGATTGCCGCACCGCACCATGGGGCGCGCATCCATCAGGAGACGCCATGCCGCTGATTCAGTACATCACCCAGATCCAGATCGATTTCGGCGCCGTCAAGCTGCTGCCGCAGGAGTGCGAGCGCATCGGCATCACGCGGCCGCTGGTGGTCACCGATGCGGGCGTCAAGGCAGCCGGCATCGCCCAACGTGTGCTGGAGCAATTGCCGCCGGGCATGGAGGCAGTGATCTACGACGGCACGCCGTCCAATCCGACCGAACGGGCCATGCGCGAGGCCGTGGTGCTGTATCGCGACTACCGCTGTGACGGGATCATCGCCATCGGCGGCGGCTCGCCGATCGACCTCGCCAAGGGCGTGGCCATCTGCGCGACGCACGAGGGCCCGCTACGACAGTTCGCGGCCGTGGAAGGCGGCGTGGCTCGCATTACCGCCGCCACGGCGCCCGTCATCGCCATTCCCACCACGGCCGGCACCGGCAGCGAAGTGGGCCGCGGCGCTGTGCTGATCCTCGATGATGGCCGCAAGGTCGGCGTGCTGTCTCCGCATATCGTGCCGCGCGTGGCGATCTGCGATCCCGAGCTGACACTGGGCCTGCCACCCGGCTTGACGGCGGCGACGGGCATGGACGCCATCGCGCATTGCATGGAAACCTTCATGGCGCCGGCCTTCAACCCGCCAGCCGATGGCATCGCGCTCGATGGCCTGCGCCGCGGCTGGCAGCATATCGAACTGGCCCAACGCGAGCCGCAGAACCGCGCCGCACGGCTCGCGATGATGAGCGCATCCATGCAGGGCGCCCTGGCCTTCCAGAAAGGGCTCGGATGCGTGCACAGCCTCAGCCACGCACTGGGTGGCCTGATGCCGAGCCTCCACCATGGCACGCTCAACGCGGTGCTGCTGCCCGCCGTCATCCGCTTCAACGCGCAGGCGCCATCGGTGCGCGAGGAAGACCGGCTCGCACGAATGGCGCAGGCGATGGGTATCGGCGGTGCCGATGCGATCGACGCCGCCATCGTCGAGAAAAACCGCCGGCTCGGCCTGCCTTCCGGCCTTGCGCAGATGGGCGTCGACCCCGCGTTGTTCCCGCGCGTGATTGCCTATGCATTAGCCGATCACTGCCACAAGACCAACCCACGGATCGCCAGCGAAAGCGACTACATGGCGATGCTGAACGAATCGCTCTGACCGCTTCGGTGCCGAGGACGGCGGCGGCAGCGCGGCGTCAAGGAAGCCAACATCAAGTCATGAGGTCTGACCATGTCCCGACGCATCACCGTTGAAGCATCGCGCGGCCTGCTCCATCCCCCACCCTGACAGCGCTTTGCACAGGGGCCCGACGGCCCTCGCGGCGACCGCCACCACCACAGGCATCCAACCGATGTGGCGGCGCCATTCATCACCCCAGGAGACAACCACCATGAAACACGCTATCTCGCATATCGTGCTGGCCGCGCTTTTGTCGATCGCCAGCGCAGCCGGCGCTCAAACCGTCAAACTGCGGTTCGCGCATACCGTGCCCGAATCCGATTCCCAGCACCTTGCCGCGCTCTCGTTCAGCGAGAAGGTCAAGGCACGCACCGGCGGCGCCGTCGAGATCCAGGTGTTCGCGAACAGCCAGCTCGGCAACGACACTTCGCTCGTGACCGGCGTGCGCAGCGGCACCATCGATATCGGCGCCACCGGCAATCCCTTTGTCACCGGGCTCGCGCCCCGGCTCAATGTGCTGGACCTGCCCTATCAGTTCGAGGACGGACCGGGCGCCTATCGCGTGCTGGACGGTGCCGTCGGCCGTTCCTTGCTCGACGAGCTTGGCGCGCATCGCATCAAGGGCCTCGCCTTCTGGGAAATCGGCTTCCGCAGCCTGGGCAATAACAAGCGCCCGATCCAGCGCGCAGAGGACGTTCGCGGCCTGAAGATCCGCACCACGCCAAACCCCTCCCATATCAAGGCATTCCAGCTGCTGGGGGCCAGCCCCCAGCCGATGCCATTCGCCGAGGTGTTCGGCGCGCTCGAATCGGGTGCCGTCGATGGCCAGGAGAATCCGCCGACGTTGATGGTGTCGGCAAAGCTCTACGAGGTGCAAAAGTACGTGTCGCTGACGCGCCACGCCTATACGGCGCTGGTGGTGTTGATGAACAAGGCGAAGTTTGATTCGCTCAAGCCCGAGTACCAGAAGATCCTGCTCGAGGAGGCCGCCGCCGCAGCCACCTACCAGCGCAAGCTCAACGCTGACAACGAACGCGCGGCGATTGCCCAGTTGCGCGCGAAGGGGGTGCAGGTCAACGAGCATCCCGACAACGACAGTATCCGCAAGGTGGTGCGCGAGGAAACGCGCCAGCTCTTTGTCCAGAAGAACGGCGACGCCGGCGGCGCCATCCTCCGCGCGATCGAGACCCAGCGCTGATGCGCGGCACAGAAGAAAGGACTGGCACCATGACCCATCTTCCCGACGCCATCGTCGATGCCCATCATCACATCTGGCGGCTCGACGCCGGCCACTACCCGTGGCTGCAGGATCGCTATGACCCGCGCGCGTTCTTCCTCGGCGACTACGCGACGCTGCGCCGCGATTTCGCCGCGGACGATTACCTGGCGCGCTGGCAAGGGATTCGCGTGGACGGCACCGTCCACGTGGAAGCCGAGCGCGATCGCGCGGAATCGCTGGCCGAAACGGCCTGGCTGCACGAGCAACACGCGCGTCTCGGGTTCCCCAACGCTGTCGTGGCCTACGTCGATCTGCTGCACGATGACCGAGCCGACCATCTGCACGCGCAGTTGCGCTATCCGCTGGTGCGTGGCGTGCGATGCAAGCCGCGCATCGCGGCCGATGCCCGACAGGACGTGCGGCGCGAACCCGGCACGCTGCAGGATCCACGCTGGCGGGCCGGGCTTCACGCACTGGCCGCGAACGGACTGTCGTGGGATCTGCGCGTGCCCTACTGGCACCTCGAAGAAGCCGCCGATCTCATCGCCACCGTGCCAGGCCTCCGGGTGGCAGTCGAGCATGCCGGACTGCCATGGGACCGCTCCGAGGCCGGCCTGTCCAAATGGCAGCAGGGCATGCGTGCATTAGCCAGCCTGCCCGGTGTTCACGTGAAGCTGTCCGAATTCGGACTGCCTCGCGCGGCATGGAACCGCGCCGACAACGTACGGGTAATCCGCCTTGCCATCGATACCTTCGGGGCGGAACGCTGCATGTTCGCCAGCAACCTGCCCGTATCGGGACTGCGCACCAACGTCGGCGAGCTCGTCGACACCATGGCGCAGGCCATGGAAGGCCTCGACGCCGGGCAGGCGCGCGCCATCTGGCGCGACAACGCCCTGATGTTCTATCGCATCGCGCTCGGCGACGCGCCGGCGCATCTCGGACGCGATGGCCACGCTTCGACCGCCTCGACAGGAGCCCACGCGTCATGAATCGTTTCACGCTTCGTATTGCTCATGGCGCCATGGTCGTCATGATGGTCGCCATGATCGGGCTCGTCTTTGGCAACGTGGTGCTGCGCTATGTGTTCAACACCGGCATTGCCTTCTCGGAGGAAGCCTCGCGCTTCCTGTTCATGTGGCTCACGCTCGTTGGCGCGCTGCTGGTCATGGCCGACCGCGCGCACCTCGGGATGAGTACCGTCGTGGCGCGCCTTGGCGCCGGCGGCCAGCGACTGTGCCGCCTGATGGCCGACACCGGGGCACTGGCTTGCTGCGTGCTGCTGACCCATGGCGCCTGGCAGATCGTTGAGATCGGCATGGACGACCGCGCACCTGTCACCGGCGTCCCGCTCGGCCTCGTCTATGCATGCCTGCTGGTCTGCAGCGGGGGCATGGCGGCGATGCTGGCGTGGTCGCTCTGGCGGCTCGTCAGCGGCCGCATGGCACTGGGAGAGCTTGTGCCGCAGTCGGGCGCGAGCGGTGAATAACGGGACGGAGTACGCATCATGACCATCTTTGTCTTTGTCGGCTCGCTGCTGGGCGCCATGGCGCTGGGGATGCCGATCGCTTTTGCATTGCTGGCCTCTGGCGTCGCCTTGATGCTGCACCTGGGCAACTTCGACACGCAGATCCTGGCCCAGACGATGCTCGAGGGCGTCAACAACTATCCGCTGATGGCCGTGCCGTTCTTCATGCTGGCGGGAGAGCTGATGAATGCCGGCGGCCTGTCCCGCCGCATCGTTCGCGTGGCCGATGCCGCGGTGGGCCATGTGCGCGGCGGCCTTGGCTACGTCGCGATCATCGCGGCTACCGTGGTGGCGAGCATCTCCGGGTCGGCGGTAGCCGATACGGCCGCCGTCGCCGCCCTGCTGATTCCGATGATGCGCAATGCCGGGTACAACGTGCCGCGCGCGGCCGGCCTGATCGCTGCAGGCGGCATCATCGCGCCCGTGATTCCGCCGTCGATCGCCATCGTGGTGTTTGGCGTGGTGGCGCAGATTTCCATCACCAAGCTGTTCCTGGCGGGCATCGCTCCCGGGGCAATGATGGCCCTGACGCTGGCCGCCACGTGGTACTTCTGCGCCCGGAAGGAAGACCTGGCCCCCGTGCAACCGTTCTCGGCCGGACGCCTGCTGCGCGCGCTGCGCGAAGGCATCTGGGCGCTGGTCCTGCCGGTTGTCATCATCGGCGGCATGAAGATCGGTGCCTTCACGCCCACCGAGGCCGCCGTGGTGGCAGTGGTGTATGCGATGGCAGTGGGGCGCCTGGTCTACGGCGAACTCCAGTTCCGCAAGGTGCCGGAACTGATTGTCACGGCCGCCAAGACATCGAGCACGGTGCTGTTCCTGGTGGCGTGCGCGCTGGTTTCCGCGTGGCTTATCACGATCGCCGATATCCCCGCCCAGGTGACCGCGCTGCTGGAACCGTTCATCGGCAACAAGATCCTGCTGATGTTCATCATCATGGTGCTGGTGATCGTGGTCGGCACGGCGCTGGACCTGATGCCGACGGTGCTCATCATGACGCCGATCCTGATGCCCGTGATCACCAAGGCGGGCATCGATCCCGTCTATTTCGGCGTGATGTTCGTTCTCAACAACGCCATCGGACTACTGACACCACCGGTCGGCACCGTGCTCAACGTCGTGGCTGGCACCTCGCACTGCAGTCTCGACAGTGTGATCGGCGGCGTATGGCCATTCCTGTTGAGCCTGACCGCGCTGATGTTCCTGTTCGTGCTGTTTCCGCAGTTGATCCTGGTACCAGCCGCATGGCTGCATTGAAGTCCCCATCACTCTCAAAAACCACCGGAACGAGGAGATCGACATGACCACCACCCCTGCCCTTTCACGGAAAACGACCCGACTGGCGCAACTGCTGGCGGCAGCCACGCTCGCCGCCGCAGCCATGGCCACTGTTCAGCCAGCACAGGCGCAGTCATCGACGCCGGGCAGTTGCAACGGCATGCTGCGCGTCCAGCCCGAAAACAAGAACTATCCGGACGTCAGACGCTATATCAAGACGCCCACAGGCTACCTGCTGGTGCTACGCATGGGAGACAACGTCCTGGACCGGCTCGCCGCCTTCGCCGAGTGCGAGAAGATACCGAGCGCGAGCCTGTCCGCCATCGGCTTCGCCAACGTGACGTTCGGCTTCTGGGATGCCGGGAAGCAGCAGTTCAATCCCAAGACCTATCGGGATGTCGAAATGGCCAGCGTGGTCGGCAGCCTGGCGTGGAAGGAAGGCAAGCCATCGGTGCATATTCATGGCGTGGCGGGCGATGGCAAGTTCGACACCTACGGTGGGCATATCCTGGCGATGGAAGTGGGCACCGGATCGCTCGAAGTGACCATCGCCGTGCACGGGCAGCACCTTGAGCGCGCGATCGATCCGTTGATCGGTGCCAACGTGCTTCAGCTTTCTCATGAGTAGGTCGAGGTAAAGGGTAACGCGAAGGGCCCGGAGCGACCCGCGCAACGGGGCTGGCAAGATTTTCATCGATTACCTGCGCAATGGTGTCGGCGCTACCACGACGGGGGCGTTCTCCGCACGCGCCCGCCCCGGGCTGGGCGTGTCCATGCCGGTGCGTGGGACGAACTGGCCGACCTGACATCGACCGCGCACTGGACCATCGCCAATGTGGACGCACGGCTCGCGGAAGTGGCGCGGCACGATCCGTGGGCCGGTCACGATTCGGTCCTCCAGACGCTGACACGTGCGAAAAAACTGCTATCGGAGGCGTAGGGACCGCACGCCGCCGACGGGCCGGCGCGATGTCGGCGTCCGTCTGTCAGCGCCACTGCCGCGTGCGGCACGCTTCTTGCCACTGCTCTGGTCACGAAAAGCCGCGGAAGCCAGGCGGCAGGCCGAGGCGCTGACCCGCCCACGTCGAGCGGGGTTTTCCGTGTCATAACTACACAGGAGACCGGCGGTATGCAGGTAATTTCTACAACGCAACGCGTCGAAAGGGCTCGCCACGCGGCGATTTCGCCATGCGCCCGGTGCCTGTCGATGGGCCAGGTGACGCATCGCGACGCTCGCCCCACTGCTCCGGCCTTGTCCTGCGTGTCCTACGCCATCACTATCGCGGCCGCCGATGCCGCCTGCCAGCCATGAACGCCTCGTCCGCCAATCCTTCATCCCGGCGCCCGCTCATCCTCAATGTGGAGGATCGCGAGGGTCCGCGCTACGTCAAGGGCCGGATCCTGCAGCGCGCCAGTTTCTCGGTCCTGGAGGCGTCGAACGGCCAGACCGCGTTGTCGCTGATCCGGCAGCATGCACCGGATCTGGTGCTGCTGGGCATGCAGCTGCCGGACATCGACGGGCTGGAAGTCTGCCGCCTGATCAAGGCGGACCCACAGACCGCCGGCACATTGGTCTTGCTGACCTCCCCGGGGGTTGCGGATTCACACCGCCGCGTGCAGGCGCTCAACGGCGGCGCCGACGCCTTCATGATGGAACCGGCGGAGCCCGAGGAACTGGTGTCGAGCATCAACGCGCTGTTGCGCATGCGCGGTGCGGAGGACGCCAATCGCCGGACCTCGCAGGCCTTGCACGAGAATGAAGACCTGTTCCGCCAGCTGGCGGAGGCGCTGGCCGACGTCGTCTGGATCCTGGACCCGGTCACCCATCGCTTCCTGTTCGTCAGCCCGTCGTTCGCGTCACTCTGGGGCCGGGCCGTGGAAGGGGTACTGCAAGACCCGCAGCGCTGGCTGGACTGGGTGCTGCCGGAAGAGCGCGCGCGCATGAGCGCCGGATGGCAGAGCATGCTGCGCGACGGCAAGCTCGATACGGCATTCCAGATCGAGCGGCCCAACGGCGAGATCCGCGAAGTCCACATGCGCGCCTTCCCCGTGCGTGGCGCGGACGGGCGATGCCTGCGCGTAGCCGGCATCTGCCAGGACGTGACGCGCCACAACCGCGCGGAGCGCACGCTGCAAAACGAGGGGCAGCGCAAGGACGAGTTCCTGGCGATGCTCGCTCACGAGCTGCGCAACCCGCTGGCGCCGATGCGCAGCGCCGTGGACCTGCTCCAGCAGTGTTCCCCCACGCGCGAGGAGATGTTCCGTGCGCGCGACATCATCAGCCGGCAGCTTCATCACATGACGCGCCTGATGGATGATTTGCTGGACGTATCGCGCTTCAACCAGGGAAAGATCACGCTGCGACGGGACCTCGTGGAATTGCGCAGCGCGCTTAACACGGCCGTGGATACCGTGCGGCCATTGCTGGAAGCACGCCATCACACGCTGCGGCTGTCGCTGCCCGAACAACCGTTGCCGATTCGCGGCGACATGATCCGGCTGACCCAGATTTTTGCGAACCTGCTGCACAACGCGGCCAAGTACACACCCGAAGGGGGAACGCTGGCGGTCGAGGCCACGGCCAACGACGGCAAGGTCATCGTCCGGGTCAGCGACAACGGCACGGGCTTGTCACCGGCATTGCGCCGGCAGCTTTTCGATCCGCTGGCGCCGCCAGACATTGGCAGCGATCCGGCCACGCAGCCGGGCGCCAGTCAGTATGCCGGGGCGGAACATGACGACCGCGATGCCGCTCCGGCCCCTCCAGCCGATGCGGTCACGGACCCCGACAACGCCTCCGCGCGCGAAGGCGCAGGCATTGGCCTGACCCTCGTCCAGAAACTGGTCGGGCTGCATGGCGGCCGCGTCAGCGCCGAGAGCCCGGGCCGCAACCTGGGCAGCACCTTCATCGTGGAGCTGCCGGTGGAACCCTGGCAGAACTGGCATCCGCCCACCAGCAAGGCGCGGCCGCAGGCCGGCACGCCTCACACGATCATGCTGGTCGACGATAACGTCGATGCGCTGGAAGCCATGACCATGACGCTGGAGACGCTGGGCCACAAGGTCGTCACCGCGCCGGACGGACAGAGTGCCGTGGCGCGCGCGGCGAGCGTTCGGCCGGATGTGGTCCTGCTGGATCTGGGCATGCCCGCCATGGACGGCTTTGAAACCGCGCGCCGGCTGCGTGAAATTCCCGAGCTGCGTCACGCGCGGCTGGTGGCCTTGACCGGATTCGGCCAGCCCGACGACCGGCGGCGCACCCAGGCGGCCGGCTTCGACCTGCATCTGGTCAAGCCGGCCGACCTGGACGCGCTGACGCGCCTGCTGGACGAACTCGACGCCTGAACCCGGCATCTGAACCCGACACGGAGTACCCATTTCCGGACCGCCTGACCATGCACATCACACCCGAACCCGACATCATCCCGCCAAAGCCGGAGTCCCCGCCGCCCGAGCCGCCGCCGGGTCCGCCGGAACCGATCAGCGATCCCCCTCCGGGCGACATGCCCCCGCCCCCACCGCAACGGGCGTAAGGTAAACCCAATGCCGCGCGTTATCTGGAAAGGCGCCATCAGCTTCGGCCTGGTCAACATCCCCGTGGTGCTCAAGCCCGCGACGCGCGCCAACGCACTCGACCTGGACCTGCTGGACAAGCGAGACATGGCGCCGGTGGGCTATCAGCGCATCAACAAGCACACCGGCAAGCCGATTGAGCGCGACAACATCGTCAAGGGCTATCAGTACGAGAAGGATGAGTATGTGGTGCTGAGCGACGAGGACTTCCGGCAGGCCAACGTCGAGGCGACCCAGACCGTGAATATCGTCAGCTTTGTGGAAGCCGACGCGATTCCGCCCTACTACTTCGATACGCCGTACTACCTGGAGCCGGACAAGCGCGGCGAACGCGGCTATGCGCTGCTGCACGAAACGATGCACCGCACCGGGCGCGCGGCGCTGGCCATGGTGGTGCTGCGCCAACGGCAGCACCTGGCCGCCCTGCTGGTGGTCGGCCATGCGCTCGTGCTCAATACGATGCGCTTTGACGACGAGGTGTTGCCGATCGGCGACCTCAGCCTGCCGAAAGGCGGCAAGCGCGGCGGCGCCACGCCGCGCGAGGTACAGATGGCGACGAAGCTCGTCGAGGACATGAGCGAGAAGTGGGCGCCGGAGCAGTATCGCGATACCTATCGCGACGACCTGATGGCGCGGATCCACGCCAAGATCAAGGCCGGCAAGACCCATCTGCTGACACCGGCTTCCGACGAGGCGGAAGCCCCGCGCAAGGGCGCCAAGGTCATCGACATGATGGCGCTGCTCAAGCAGAGCATCGGCAAGCGCGGCAAACGCGCTGCGCAGGCGGACGCCGACGGCGATCAGAGCGAAGGCACCGCGAAGTCATCAGGCAAGGCGTCGGCCAGGCCGTCAACGAAAGCGTCAGGCAAGTCGGCGAACAAATCGACGACCAAATCGTCGGCGAAGTCGTCGGCCAAGGCATCAACCACATCGTCGGCCAAGTCTGCCGCCAAGGCACCCCCGGCGCGCAAGCGTGCAAGCAAGACCACGGCCGCGCACGCCCCTGCCAGGACAACCCGCGCTGCCAAGCCAGCCGTCAGGGCAGCAAAGACCACGACGGCCAGCCGCAAGGCCGCGTAACGATCATTGGGTCATCGAGTGCGGCCGCATGACGCGGATTGCGGATCTATGCGGATCATTGCCTCATCGACCGTTCAACCTGCCACGGCCTTTCCGCCGCGCATCGCCGGCATAGGACGCCACCAGCAGGTCATGAAACGCTTGCGCCGCAGGGGTCAGTGGCCGGCCGCGGCGGCGGGTCACGCCGATGGTCCGCGCAATCTCGGGTTCGACCAGCGGAATGCTGACCAGGCTTGCCTGCGCGTGCTCCGGCACCGCGAAGCGCGGCACGGCGCCCACGCCGATGCCTTTTTCGATCAGGCTGACCAGCGCGGGCACGTGCCGTACCTCGCACGTCCAGCTGGGCCGGGCCGTCACGGTCGACAACGCCTGGTCGATCAGCATGCGGTTGCCGCTGCCCGGCGCCAGCGTCACGCACTCATGCTCCGCCAACTCCGTCCACGTGACTTTGCGCCGCCGCGCCAGCGGATGGTCCGGACGGCAGGCCAGCACGAATGTCTCCTCGATCAGCGGCTCGAACTCCAGGTCCGGTTCGTGGGTGCCGAGGTAGCTGACACCGAAGTCCGCCTCCGAGCGCGCTACCGCCAGCAGGATCTCGGCCGCGGTCTCGTCGATCAGGCGCACGTGGATACGCGGGTACTGGCGATGGAACTCCCGAACCACGTCCGCCAGGAAATTACCCACAGCGGACGGGATGCAGGCTACCGACACCTGCCCGTACAGCCGGTCCGACAAGTCCATCATCCCGAGTAGCGCGCTCTCCAGTTCGTTCATCACGTGGCGTGCCTTGGGGATGAAGCTGCGCCCCATGGCATTCAGCTCCACCTTGCGCGTGGTGCGCTCGAACAGGCGGAAGCCCAGCGCCTGCTCCAGCTTGTCCACGCGGCGGGACAGCGCGGGCTGGGAGATATGGAGCGCCACCGAGGCCGCCCGGAAGCTCCCCAGGTCCGCAACCGCGACAAATGCGCGGAGGTCAGCGAGATCGAAATTCATTCACTTTCGGCATCAATTAATAGGATATTTGCAATTTACAGCAAATTGGTCCTGGCGGATCATTGCGCAAGCCGGAAGCCAGCGAGGCGTCAACGCATCAATGCCTTGTCGGCAGGACAACAAGAAATCGGAGACATCCATGCTCACCCTGCTTCGCGGCACGCTGGCCGCGTTGGCCGCATTGCCGCTGCTGGCCACGGCGCAACCCAACTACCCTGCCCGCCCGATCACGCTGATCGTGCCGTTTGCCGCGGGTGGCGGCACCGACAGCATCGCGCGGGACATCGCCAAGAACATGGCGGACCGCCTGCACCAGCCGGTGGTCATCGACAACCGTGGCGGCGCCGGTGGCGCGCTGGGCGCGGACATGGTGGCGAAGGCGAAGCCGGACGGCTACACGCTGCTGTTCGCCACCTCCACCTTTGCGACCAACGCGGCGATCGAGGCCAGGCTGCCTTATGACCCGGTCAAGGACTTCAGTCCCGTGGCGATGATCGGTCGCGGTCCGCTGCTCGTGGTGACGTCGAAAGAACTCGGCGTAAAAAATGTGAGCCAGTTGATCGCCGCGGCCAAGGCACGGCCCGAGGGCCTGAACTTTTGCTCGGCGGGCAATGGCAGCATCAACCACCTGGCGGGCGAGATGTTCCGCCAGAAGGTGGGCCTGAACATGACGCACGTGCCGTTCAAGGGCAGCGGCCCGGCCACGGTGGAACTGCTGGCCGGCCGCATCGATGTGTTCTTCGCCACCGTGCCGACCATCCTGTCCTATGTGCACGCCGGCAAGGTGCCGGTGCTGGCGGTGACGAGCGCCCGGCGCTCCGCGCTGTTCCCCAATGTGCCGACGATGGCGGAAGCTGGCGTGCCCGGCCTGGACATCACGACGTGGTGGGGCGTGCTGGCGCCCGCCAATACCCCCGCGCAGATCGTCGACGCGCTGAACCGCGCGGTCAATGACGCCGCCGCCGCGGAGCCGGTCAAGGCGCGACTGGTGCAGGAAGGCGCCGACGCGGTGCGGTTGACGCCGGCCGCCTTCGGCCAGGAACTGAACAAGGAGCTCGCGCTCTGGCGTGGCGTGGCCAGCAACCCTGGCATGCAGCTGAAGTGAAGGCTGGCCCGGCGTGGTTTCAGGATCTACGGATTTACAGCAATTGAGGAGACATCGATTGAACGACACTACCCCCCACGCTACGGGATCCCTTGCCGGACTGCTTTCCGGGTCCGCCGGCGCCATTGACCGTCGCGGGTTCCTGCGCGCCGGCACGGCCGCGCTGGCCTCTGGCGTGCTCGGCAATGCGTGGGCCGCCGACTACCCAGCCAAGCCCATTACCGTGGTCGTCCCTTATGCGCCCGGTGGGCAGGGCGACGTGTTTGCGCGCCTGATCGGCGAGTGCCTGTCCCGCGTGCTCGGGCAGCCGGTGATCGTGGACAACCGCCCGGGCGCGAGCGGCGCGCTGGGCACACGCATGGTGGCGCGCGCCAGCGCCGACGGCTACACCCTGCTGCTCGGCCAGACCGGCGAGATCGCTGTCAATGGCTCCGCGATGAAGACGCCCGGCTACGACACGCTGAAGGACTTCCGCCCCGTCGCGCTGGCCGGCAACGCGCCACTGATCATGGTGGCGCCCGCGAGCGCACCGTTCAACAGCATTGGCGAGCTGCTGCAGGCCGCGCGCGCCAAACCGGGCAGTATCTCCTACGCGTCCTCGGGCACCGCGACGCCGGGCCACCTGGCGGCGGCCGCGCTGGCCATCGGCACGAAGACCGAGATGATCCACGTGCCGTACAAGGGCGCGGGCCAGGCGATCACCGACCTGATGGGCGGCCAGGTGCAATTTTTCTTCTCCAGCGCCTCCGCGATCATGCCCCACCTCAAGGGCGGCAAGATCAAGCCGCTGGCCGTGGCCACGCCACGGCGCATGGCCGCGCTGCCGCAGGTGCCCACGGTGGCGGAGACGGTCATGCCCGGCTTTGCATTCAGCCTGTGGGGCGGCTACTTCGCGCCGCATGGAACACCGGACGCCGTGGTGACCCGGCTCAATACGGAGATCAACAAGATCATCGCCGAGCCACAGGTCCGCGCGCGTTTCGAGGCGGACGGCAGCGCCGTGGAGCCGCTGTCGCCGGCTCGCTTCGATGCGTTCGTCCGCGCCGAGATCCAGAAATTCGCGCAGCTCGTCAAGCAGACGGGTGCGCATATCGAATAGCACGCAACGCTCACTCTTATCCAGGAATCCAACATGAAAATCGTAGTTCTTCCCGGCGACGGCATCGGCCCCGAGACCATGGCCGCCACGCTCGAGGTTCTTGATGCCGCGTCGGCGCGCTTCAACCTGGGGCTGGAATATGACCACGACGTGGCCGGCCACGACAGCCTGCAACGCCACGGCGCCACCGTCACACCGGCACTGCTGGAGAAGGTCAAGGCGGCCGACGGTCTGATGCTCGGCCCGATGGCCACCTATGACTTCAAGGACGAAGCCAAGGGCGAGATCAACCCGTCCAAGTTCTTCCGCAAGGAACTGGACCTGTACGCCAACATCCGCCCGTCGCGCACCTACAAGGGCCTGACGCATCGCGCGGCGGCGGACTTCGACCTGGTCGTGGTGCGCGAGAACACCGAGGGGTTCTACGCCGACCGCAATATCGAGTCGGGCGGCAGCGAGATGCTGATTACGCCGGACGTGGTGGTGTCCCTGCGCCGCATCACGCGCCTGTGCTGCGAGCGCATTGCGCGTTCCGCCTTCGAGCTGGCCATGACGCGCAAGAAGCACGTCAGCATCGTGCACAAGGCCAACGTGTTGAAGATTGGCGATGGCATGTTCATCGACATGTGCCACCAGGTAGCGAAGGAATTTCCGGAGGTCCAGGTCGACGACTTCATCGTGGACGCGATGATGGCGCACGTGGTGCGCGCGCCGCAGCGCTTCGACGTGATTGTCACCACCAACATGTTTGGCGACATCCTGTCCGACCTGACCGCCGAACTGTCCGGCAGCCTGGGCCTGGGCGGGTCGCTGAACGCCGGACGCGAGCACGCGATGGGCCAGGCCGCCCATGGGTCCGCCCCGGACATCGCCGGCCAGGACATTGCCAACCCGTTCTCCCTGATCCTGTCCGCTGCCCAGTTGCTTGGCTGGCACGGCCAGCGCAAGAACCAGCCGGGCTTCCTGGCGGCGGCGCACGCGATTGACGAGGCGCTGGTCGCCGCGGTACAGGCCGGCGAGGTCACGCGCGATGTTGGCGGCAATCTGGGCACGGCGGCCACGGGCCGGGCCTTTGCGCAACGGTTGCTGAAGGCCTGACACCATGGTCGGGGACATCACGAACGGTGCCGGCGTCATGGCCGGCATGGCGATGCCGCCGGGCGCGTGCGACTGCCATACGCATGTGATCGGCCCGCGCGCCGGATACCCGATGGTCGAGGACCGGCACTACACGCCGGGCCCGGCCTCGCACGAGGACTTGCTGGCCCACCTGTCCCGCCAGGGACTGCAGCGCGTGGTGATCGTGCAGCCTAGCGTCTACGGCACGGACAACCGCTGCATGCTGGAGAGTCTCGACCGCCTGGTGGGCGCCGGCCGAGGTGTCGCCGTGGTGGACGACAGTATCGACGTGAGCGCGATGCGCGACATGCATCGGCGTGGCGTGCGCGGCCTGCGCATCAATATGGAGAGCGCGGGCCTGCGCAATGCGGATGCCACGTATGCCATGCTCGAGCGCTGGGCCAACCGCGTCGCACCGTTCGGCTGGCACCTGCAGTTGTACGCGGCGCTCGACGTCGTCGCCGCGCTGGCCGGACGGCTCGTGCAGTTGCCGGTACCGGTGGTGATCGACCACTTTGCGATGGTACCGGCCACGATGGCCCATGACGATCCGCGGGCCGTGGCCTTGCTGGCGTTGCTGCGATCGGGCAATGCCTATATCAAGCTGTCGGCACCTTATCGGCTGGACATCGACGGCCTGGGGGGCGATGCCGCCAGCCAGGCTATCGCCGCCTGGGCGGGGGCCTTCCTGCGGGTGGCGCCGGCGCGCGTGCTGTGGGCCAGCGACTGGCCCCATACGGGGCGCGACCCCGGCAAGGCCGCACACGAGGTCAGCCGCTACCGCGTGCTGCCAGACGGCATGCTGGCCCGCACGATTGCCGATTGGTTTCCCACGCCAGCACTGCGGCAGCAGGTACTGGCGGACAATCCCGCGCGCCTCTACGGTTTCTGAGCGGCACGGCACGACTGGAATGACTGGCATGACGCCAGACGACTGATCGATCCATCCGTGCCCTGATCGGGTCACATCGCATGAAATGAGGGCCGGCAGGACTTGCCGGCCCTCATTTCATTTATCGATCAGAAGTTGTGTCGCAAGCCCAGCGTGCTGCCGATCTTGCCACCAACCACGCCCTGCGACTTCAGCAGCGTGTAGGCGCCGGCGATGCGGTTGTAGTCCACTTCCAGGTAGGCCGTGGTCCGCTTGGAGAAGTAGTAGTCGATGATGCCGTAGGCGGTGGAACGGCTGCCGCCGGGGTCGCGCTGCCAGTCGCGGAAGCCGCCGACGCCGACGCGCCAGGCGGCATTGGGGTTATAGCTGAAGCCCGCGATGGCGACGTCGTTGCGCACATCGGCCGTGCGGTAGCGAACGCCCATGTAGCCGAGCGTTGCCTTGAACGGTCCGAAGCCATACCCTCCGCCGAGCCCCCATACGTTGCGCGTTTCCTTGCCGTCAGCACTGTTCAGGCTGGCGAACGTGCCCGCCACCCTGGCACCCCCACCCTCGTAGGACAGCGCCACGCCACCGCCCGAATTGGCGCGCGAATTGCCAGCGGTCTCGCCAAACGCGTAGTCGGCGCCCAGCCGGAAATTGCCGAAGCTTTTCTCGTACTTGACCGCGTTGTCCTGGCGGTTGCCGGTGTAGTTGGCGGCGATGATCAGCGTGTCCAGGTTCGGGTTGCCAAATATCTGCGCGTTGGCCATGGCCTGGTAGGCCACCGAGTACTGGCGGCCAAAGGACAGCGCGCCATAGCGGCTATCCATCCCCACGAATGCCTGCCGGCCGAACAGCCGGCCCTGCCCGTTGGTGGAGACCTGCGTGTAGCCGGCGCTGGCGCTGCTCTGCAGCGAGTTGCCGGTGCCCATGTCCATGCCGGCTTCGAGCTCGAAGAACGCGCTGGTGCCGCCACCCAGGTCTTCGCTGCCCCTCAGGCCGAAGCGCGAGCCGAAGACCGGACCTTCCGACAATTCGAGCTTGCCGTTCCTGGCAGCATTGGCGTTGGTGGCATATCGGACGCCGGCGTCCAATATGCCCCAGAGCGAGACGTTGGATTGCGCGTGCGCCGCGCCGCTGAAGCAGGTGGTTACACCGGCGATGGCCAGCGGCACCAGCGGCCCCGGACAGGTAAAGCGTACCTTCATATGAACCCTTCCCTTTCTTGATTTGGCGTCCTCGCGGACGTGATGCCGGCTTTCTCCGGACAAAAGGCCGCCCGCACGCCATGGGCAGGCGTGTTGGGCAGCAAGACGTGTGTAAGGTGGGTGCCACCGCCGCGGCGGCGATGCCTGCTGGCTCACAGGCATCGGCTGGCGGCGCGCCGCCCGGGCGCGCGTGGCGTGTGGCGCGGAGAAGTTCTACTGCGCGGGCGCCACCGATGCGCCGTGGATGTCGTGGCGCCTGAGGGCATCCGCGACGAAGCCGCTGGCCTTCATGTCTTCCACGAACTGGCGCAATATCGCGACGGCAGCTTCGCTGCGCGCCTTGGGCAGGCCCATGGCTTGCTGGATGACCATGAAGCGACCCGGCAGCAGGCGCAGGCCGGGAATGCGCGCGGCATCGGCCTCCAGCTGCTGGCGCACGCCGGCCGCGACATCGAACTGCTGGGAAACAAAGGTGTCGACCACCGTCGGAGAAGTGGGCGCGCGCACGATCTCGGCGTGCCTCAGTTCACGCGTGAGATACAGGTCATACGCACTGCCCTTTCCGACCGTGACGCGCCGGCCCGGCTGGTCGACCTCCGCGTTGTCGCGCAGCGGTGATTCGTTGCGGACCAGGTAGGCGCCCTCGATCAACACATACGGCGCGGTAAAGGCAATGCCCGCGCCGCGCACGGGGTCGATGGCGAAGAACCCGAAATCGGCCTGCTCGTTGGTGACCGCGTCGACGGACTTGCCGGCCGAGTCGAACACCTCCAGCGCGACGGGCACGCCGAGCCGGCGCGCGAACTCGCGTGCCAGGTCGATCGAGACGCCGAACGGCTGACCTGCGGCATCGAGGTTGGCCAGGATGGGATTACCGACGTTGATGGACGCGCGCAGGACCCCGCCGGGCGCCAGCTCGGTAACGACATCAGGGGCGACAGTGCCCGGGAAACTTGGATTCAAGGTAGTCATGACTTGACCGCAGTGGTGGAGATCTCTAGTGCGGCGCGCAGCACAGATCGATTAACGTGGTTTGCTCAAGGCTTTCGGAGAACCAGGCGGCGATGGCCGCGCGGCGCTCGCCGATATATTCCGGCCGCCCGTTCTCATCCAGCCGCATGCTCAGGTCGTGGCCGGGAATCAGCACCGTGCCCGGCACCTGCTTCCAGTAGCGCCAGATGGTCTGCAGCGACCGCTCGCTGACCGCATGGTCCCCGCTGGCGTCCACGTGGCCCGACAGTAGTTCCGCACGGTTCTTGGCGGCATCGCCGGTGAACAACACGGGTATCTCGTTGGCCGTAAGGTGGAAGACCATGTGGCCCGGGGTATGGCCGGGCGCGTCGATGGCCCGCAGGCCGGGCAGGAATTCCTCGTCGCCGTGGATGCGCGTGACGCGGCTGGCGCTGGCCAACTCCTTCACGTACAGCTCCGGCAGCGGATTGAACCCCGGCGGCTGGCTGGCGGCCCAGTGCAGCTCGTCGGCGCCGACCCACACGGTGGCCTGCGGGAACAACGTGAAATTCACCGCGTGGTCGTAGTGCGCGTGGGTCAGCACCACGTCTGTGACAGCCTCCGGGGCGACGCCGTGTGCTTTCAGCTGTTTGCCTAGCTCGCGGCGCACGCCGAACGCACCGACATCGAGCAGGATGGTGCGGCTGTGGCCGCGCAGCAGCGTCACCGTGCTCCAGCCCAGGCCGCCGTGGCAGACAGCCTTGCCGGGAAAGCCCTGGATCAACACATCGATTTGGTACATGGCTTAGTCCGCTTTGATGTTGGCGTCCTTGATCAGCTTTGCGTACATCGCCGATTCGGACCGGATGACCTTGGCGAACTCCGCCGGCGAGCTGCCGACCAGCTCATTGCCGCCCTCGGTCACCAGCCGCCGGATCACGTCCGGGGACTTGAGGGCCTGCACCACAGCCTGGTGCAGGCGTTCGATAATGGCCGGGTCGGTCCTGGCGGGCACCATCAGGCCCTGGAACTGCGTGATATCAAAGCCCTTGTAGCCGATCTCGCTCATCGTCGGCACCTCGGGCAGCCCGGCCGCGCGCCGGGTGCCCGACACCGCGAACGCGCGCAACTTGCCGCCGGCGATCTGCGGCACCGTGGTGACCACGGTATCGAACGTGAACGACAGCTGGCCGCCCAGCAGGTCCGCCAGCGCCGGCGCGCTGCCCTTGTACGGTACGTGCGTGAGCTGGGTGCCGGTCATCGTGCCGAACAGCTCGCCGGCCAGGTGGCCGCCGCCGCCGATACCGGTGGAACCGTAGCTCAACTTGCCGGGGCTGGCCTTGGCCATGCGGATCAGATCCTGCACATTCCGGATCGGCGAATTTTTTGCCACCACCAGCGCGTACTGATAGGTGGTGATCTGGCTGACCGGGGCCAGGTCCTTGATGGGGTCGTACGGGACCTTGGCGTACAGCGATGGGTTGACCACGATCGGGCCGCTGGCCACCAGCAACAAGGTGTAGCCATCCGGCGCGGCCTTGGCCACCGCGTCCGTGCCGATATTGCCGTTGGCCCCGCCACGGTTTTCCACGACGACAGGCACACCCAGCGTCTCCGCCATCTTCTGCCCGACCACGCGCGCGGTAATGTCCGCCGCGCCACCAGCCGCGTATGGCACCACCATCCGGATCGGCTTGTTGGGATAGGCTTGCGGTTGTGCCTCGACGGCACCGCTCAGGACGGCGCCGCCCAGCAGCGCCAGAATGGCCGCTTTCTTCATCGATGTCTCCGGATCTTCTTTTAGCGAGTGTTGTGGATCAGGCCATAACGCGGCCGGCGTGGTGCTTCAGCAGCGCGATGACGGCGGGATCCAGCGCGATGCCCTCGGCACGCTGGCGCGCCATGTTGGACAACTCGATTTCGCCGGGCACGATCACCGGCTTGCCGGCCTCCGCGGCGGGGCTTGCATGCAGGATGGCGGCGAAGTCCTTCATGCGGTCGGCCAGCCATTCGGTGGAGCCCAGGCGGCGCGTATCGATCAGGATGAAGAAGTGGCCGAGGTTCTGCGGCTCGTCCGGTGCGTCCACCCACGACTTCACGTGTGTCAGGTAGGCCGCGTTGGACAGCAGGCCCGCGAACAGGTCCACCAGCAACGCGAGGCCATAGCCCTTGTGACCGCCGATGGGCAGCAGGAAGCCATCCAGCGCGGCGCGGGCATCCGTGGTACGGCGGCCATCCTTGTCCGTGGCCCAGGTGTCCGGAATGGGCTCGCCAGCCTTCAGCGCGTTGCGGATCTTGGCGCGTGCCACCACGCTCATCGCCATGTCCAGCATGAAGTGCGCACCATTGGGACCCGGCACGCCGAAGCCCAGCGGGCTGTTGCCCAGGCGCGCGTCGCTGCCGCCCCATGGCGCGATGGTGGTGGTGGCGTTGCTGCCGATCATGCTGGCAAAACCGGCCTCGGCGGCCATATGGCTGTACGGCGAGATCGGCCCGAAATGGTTGCTGCCGCGCGCGAGCGCCATGCCGATGCCGCATTCCGCCGCCACTTCCATGGCCGCGCGCAGCGCGTGCATGCCGACCAGGGGGCCCACGCCGTTGCCGCCATCCACCTTGACCAGGGCGGGGGCCACGCGGTCGACCTTGATATCGGGACGCGCGGCAATGCCGCCGACATCCAGGCGCTCACCATAGGACTCCACGCGGCTCAGGCCGTGCGTGCTCAGGCCAAACAGGTCGGCCATCACAAGGATGTCGACCACATCCCCGGCATCCGCTGCAGTCAGCCCGAGGCCCTGGAACGCCTGGCGGCCCAGTTCGCGGAGCGATGCTTCCGGCATGGTGATCCGGTTGTCGGTACGTGCATTCATAGTGCTATCCAGATTGATAGAAAGAAGACTTTAGAGGGTCAAAGCGTCTAGTTGGCCTTCACGTGGGCGCTGCGCACCACGTCGCCCCAGCGCTTCTGTTCGGTCCGGATGAACCTGGCGAAGGCCTCGGGTCCCTGCCCGACGGCCGTGCTGGAGTCCTCCGCCAGCCGCTGCCGCACCGCCGGGCTGCCGAGTGCCTTGAGCGCTTCCGCGTGCAGGCGCTCGATCACCGGGGCCGGTGTCTTGGCGGGCACCATCAGGCCGAACCACTGGGAACTCTCGAAGCCCGGATAGCCCTGCTCCGCCACGGTGGGCACATCGGGAATCGCCGGCAGGCGCTCGGCCGATCCCACCGCAAGGATGTGCAGCTTGCCGGCCTTCACATGGGGCAGGAAACCGGGCAGGCCGGCGGAGGCGGCATCGATATTGCCGGCCAGCAGGTCGGTCATCTGGGCGCCGGTGCCCTTGTAGGGCACGTGGACCAGGTCCGCGTGCGCGGTGACCTTCAGCATCTCGAAGGCCAGATGGCCGGCGCTGCCGTTGCCCGCCGATCCGTAGGTCAGCACGCCGGGTTTCGACTTCGCCAGAGAGAGGAATGCGGGCAACGAGCCGGCACGGACATTCGGGCCGACGGCAAACACCATCGGCACCTTGGCCAGCAGCGTCACCGGCATGAAATCCTTCAACGGGTCGTACGGCAGCTTCGGCATCATGGCCGGATTGACCGCCAGCGTGCCCACGTGGCCGAGCACCATCGTGTAGCCGTCCGGCGCCGACCGCGCGGCGTCCTGCATCGCAATCACGCCCTGCCCGCCTCCCTTGTTGTCGACGATGACCTGCTGGCCGAGTCCCCTGGACATTTCGGCTGCGATGGAACGCGCGATCACGTCGGAACTGCCGCCCGGGCCATAGGGCACGATCAGGCGGATCGGCTTGGCGGGCGCCCAGGCCTGAAGCGGTCCCTGTGGCTGCGCCGTGGCGGGCAGCGCCATCCATGCGACGGCCGTCAGCAGGCCCGACAGGAGGTTGCGGCGGCGTTGCGGCAACGACAGTCCGCTCAGGCAGTGCTGTCGCAGGGAAGGCAGGATAGTGAGACGGCGTTGAACGCGCTCGATTTGCATGTCGATCATCTTTCAAGATGGATGCGAGGTCATCCCGGGTGCCCGTGGGCGCTGTCTCCGTGCCTCGCCGTTTTTCGATGCGCAATGATCGGATCGCATTGTTTCCGTGTAAAGTGCAAAAATCCGATTGATTCTTGCGTTTGACACATGAATTTTGATCTCGCGGATTTGCGTGCCTTCCTGTCGGTGGCGGACCTTGGCAGTTTCCGCGCCGCATCGGAAGTGCTTTTCCTCTCCCAGTCCGCGCTGTCACGCCGCGTGGACAAGCTGGAGGAAGCGCTGGGCGTGGAACTCTTTACCCGCACCACGCGCAAGGTCGAGCTGACCACGGTGGGCCGCGCGTTCGTCCACAAGGCACGCAATGTGCTGAACGAACTGGAAGGCGCGATGCTCGGCATCCGCGACGTGGCCGAACGCCTCTCTGGCGAGGTCACCTTCGCGTGCGTGCCCTCGGCCGTCGGCTACTTCCTGCCCTCGGTCGTCGAGGAATACCACCGGCGCTACCCCCGCATCCGCCTGCGCGTGATGGATGTCTCATCGGCCGATGTCCTGTTGGCGGTCACGCGCGGCGATGCCGACTTCGGCCTCACCTACATCGGCACGCAGGAAGCCGACATCGAATTCCTGGCACTGATGGAGGAGACCTTCGTCGTGGCCTGCAAGAGCGGCCACCCGCTGGCCAGCCGCAAGAAACTGAACTGGTCGGAGCTGGGCGAGTACGACTACATCACGCTTGCCCAGGGCAGCGGCAACCGCTTCCTGATCGACCAGGCCCTGGCCCGGCTACCGGAACGGCCCCGCTGGTTCTGCGAGGTCCAGCACGTGCCCGCGCTGGTGAGCCTGGTGCAGGCGGGGATTGGCATCGGCGTGGTCCCCCGGATGGCGCTGCCGCCGGATGGCCACAAGGCACTGGCGGCGATTCCGCTGTCGGATCCACGGGTGACACGGACGCTGGGATTGATTTCGAGACGCGGACGCGCGCTGCCGGCGGCGGCGAAGCTGCTTTATGACTTGCTGGTGGCGTCGAAGGGGGGACGCAAGAAGGGAAAGGTTCGACGGGATGTGGCGTGAACAGGCTGGAGGCAAATCCGGATGTCAACTGAGGACCTGGCATACGGCATCCCGAGTCCGCCGTCTGCTGCCCCGCAATGCTCCGCCCGAAGCGACTGAAGCGCGAAAATGAGCCGCGAAAAGCCGCAAAAAAAGAGCCGCAGTACGTGGGACGAACCGCGGCTCGCGCTGCGACCTCGGTCGCGGCGCATCAGAAAGCAGAGAGATCAAAAAGGCTTTGCCACTAGCGGCTCGACACCTTCAGGTCATCGCGGACCGAATCCACGCCTTCCACCGACTTGACGGCGTCCACCGCCATCTGCTGCTGTTCCTTGCTCGGGACCGTACCGGTCAGGTTGACCACGCGATCCTTGGTCTTGACGTGGATGCCCGTGGACTTGAGGTCCTTGGTGGCCAGCAGCTTCGTCTTGATCTTGGTGGTCAGGGCACTGTCAGTGACGGCCTGCTTGGCGTGGTCGACGCTCGGATCGGTCGTGGCGGCCGGACGCTGTTCCTTGTCGCCATCCGTGGCCGGTGCCATGGTGGTGCCGCGACTGGTGGTGTCAGCCACCTTCATGAGTCCACCCGCCTCCAGCGCCTGGGCGCCTCCGGCAGCGACAAGTCCCACGGTAATCAGGGCGATACGAAGCTTCTGCGAAGTGTTCATGGCGCAACCTCCTTGTTGGCGTTTCGCTAGGTTCCTCTGCATTGCTGTACACAACAGCCGGTGAGCGGCCGTCATGGGGGGAATCTGCAAATAGCGTTCCACAGCCTTCCAGCGAAGGGACCCGTCCGCGAGACAAGCCCTGCAACGGCAAATCCGCTTGTGATGCGGCCACCACCGTCGCGCGGCATGTAAAAACACCGCACGGTTGTAAATCGGCACAAGGGAGATGACGGGAGGTGACGTGCATGCGTTACCTGCCTGGCTGGCAGATGCCATACCGCACACATTCCGGCCGTGGCACGCGGCTTGCACGGATAGCGATGCGGCAGCCTCGCCGCGAAATGCAGACAGCAGGAGACAGCAATGGGACAGCAGCAAGGTAACCAATCCCAACCGGGCCAAAAGCAGCATGAGCAGCAGCAACCCGGCCAACGCGGTAACCAGCAAGGCGGCCAGCAGGATCAGCAACGTCAGCAAGGCGGCCAGATGGGCAACCAGGATCAACGCTCCGGCCAACCCCAGCAAGACACCGGCCGTCAGCAAGGTCAGCAAGGTCAGCAAGAAGGCAACAAGCAACAGCAGGACAAGAGCCGTCAGCAGTAACTGACGTAACCGACGGCCGGGTCCGGCACCTTTCGGTCTCGTGGCGACATCTCCACGGTTGTCGCGGCACGCTGCAGGTCAACAGCGTGCTTTCTGACACGGGCCTCGCCGGAGCATCCGAGAAGGGTGTTCCGGCGCCTGCATTCCGGCCAGTCTTTCCGGCCACGCTTTCGCACGGCTGAATTCGCTCAGCCCTCTCGTCTTTCACCGAACGGTCACCGATCCGTCACCGAACAGTCATCGATCCTTCACCGATCTTTCACCGGATATTCTCGTCCCAGTAGGACTCGACCTGCCTGACCAGATCGGGCGGCAGCGACACGTAGTTCTCCACGCGCGTGTCGGCCTGCCCGTCGTTGAGCGCCCATCGGAAGAAAGCCAGCGCACTCCGCGTCGCCGCGGGGTTTTTGGCCGTGCGGGGCATGATCACGAAAACGACTCCGGCAATCGGCCACGCGTTGGCGTCAGGTGCATCTGTTGCCACCTGGTAGAAATCCGCGCTCTTCTGCCATGCGGCGGACGCCACCGCATCACTGAACGATTCGCGCGTGGGTGTCACATAGTTGCCGCCGCGATTCTGCACGGACGCGTAAGACAAGCGGCGCTGCAACGCGTATGACAGTTCGACGTAACCGATCGACCCCTTGACGTTCTTCAGGTAGATGGCCACGCCGTCATTGCCGTTGGCCCCGATGCCCACGGGCCATTTGACCGTGGTGCCGGCGCCGACGCCGTTCTTCCATTCAGTGCTGACCTTGGACAGGTAGTCCGCCCAGTTGAACGTGGTGCCCGAGCTGTCGCTCCGATGGACCACGACGATCCTTTGCGCCGGAAAACGGATGCCGGGATTGATCGCGGCGATAGCGGGGTCGCTCCAGTCATTGATCTTGCCAAGGAAGATATCCGCAAGTAACGGGCCGGTCAGCCGCACCTGCCCCGGTGCGATGCCGTCCAGATTGATCACGGGCACCACGCCGCCGATGACCAGCGGAAACTGGGCCAGGCCGGCCGCGCGCAGCTCCTCGGGCTTGAGCGGCATGTCCGAGGCGCCGAAATCGACGTTCCCTGCCTTGATCTGCTTGATGCCGTTGCCCGACCCGGTCGCTTGATAGTTCACCTGCTGGCCCGTCTTGACGTAGTACGTGGCCGCCCATTTGGCGAGCATGGGGTAGACGAAGGTCGAGCCGGCGCCGGTCACTTCGCCGGCGCGGGCCGCGAAAGCCGTGACCGCAATCAGACCGCCGATACACAGGCGCCGCCACACGCTCCCGCCAATCCGGTTACCGTTCATCGTCCCCTCCGCACGGGCGACGAGCGTCGCCCCGCGTGAATTCTCCAGAATAGATTCACGGCCGCGACGCTTGCCGAACTAATTTGAACGACGGCCCGAACTGTGTTGGGAAGGGGAGACAACTACGCCGTGCCGGCGGCGATGCGCGCACAAACCGGAGGCTGGGTCAGACGATGCGCGGCGCGGACACCGTTGCGCGCCGTTCGCGGGCGCGCAAGATCAGCGCCAGGATCGCCCCCAGCGTGCAAAGGGCCGAACTCAGCAGGAAGGCCCGCCCGCCCACGCTGGGAAACAGGAAGCTGCCAAGGTAGACGCAGAAGGCCGTGAACAATCCCCCACATGCGGCGTAGACGCCGGTGCCACTGGACAGCACCGCCGCCGGGACGCGCGTACGGATGTACTCAGCGGCACCAAGCTGGGTCAGCGCCAGCGTGGCCCCCTGCAGCAACTGGGCGACGATCGCCACGTCTACCCGTGGCGCCAGGCCGATAAGCGTCCATCGCAATACGCCGGCCATGCAGGCCAGCGCGATAAGCCCGGGCGCCGCGACGCGCGCGACGATGCGGCCGCTCACGCTGAACACCACGATCTCCGCGACTACGCCCAGCGCCCACAGGTAGCCGATCACCGAGGCCGGAAACCCCACGCTTTTCCAGAACAGCACGCTGTAGCTGTAGAAAAACCCGTGGCATGCCTGCGACACCGCCGCGCTGCCCAGCAGCAGCGCAAACCCCGGCAGCCGCAGCACCTGCATCACCGGGCCCCTGACGCGCTGGCCCACGCGCACGCTGTCGCCCGGCAACGTCATGGCAAACAGCCCCTGCGCGATGTAGGCGACGAGGAGCACCCACGCGATGACGCCTGCGCCAGCACGATCGATCAGCCAGCCCAGAATGACCGACATCGCCACCACGGACATCGATCCGGCGCTGCGCAACCGCCCGAAGTTGAATCCGTAGCGCGACACACTGCCCAGCGCGATGGATTCGCTCAACGACAGGCTGGTCGCACACGCGCGCATGGCCAGGAAGACCAGCAGCACGCCCACGAACCCGTCCACCGCGAACAGCAGCCCCGCGCTGGCCACGGAGCCGGCCACCAGCGCCAGCAGGATGGTCTTGCGGCTGCGCGCCTGATCCGCCATCGCGCCAACCAGCGGGTTGACCACCACGGCCAGCGCGCTGCCCAGCGCCAGCACCAGTCCGGTCTGCCGGTCGGTCAGCCCTTGCGCGCGAATCCACAGCGGAAAGAAGCTGATGATGATGGCGACCGGCGCGTAGAGCGCCACGTAGTAGAGGTAAAACGCGGCCACGGGGCGGCGGGCCGCGATGGTGGGTGTTGGCGCAGGTGCAGTCACAGGTCGGGCAGGTGTGGCGGGCCTGGCGGCAGACCAGGCGGTTCAGGTGGACAAGTCAGATGAGGCAATGGGTCACGGTGGCGGATCAGGTCGGGCGCGGGTTCTGTATGGGCACCTGGCGCGGCAGCAGTTCGCGCATGCAGGATTCGCGCGCCTGGACGCCGGCCGTCATCACATAGGGATAGATCGACTTCATCAGCGCGCCGAACCCATTGCCGTTCAGGAAGGCCGCGATCTGGGGCGCTTTTCCGAACCGGTTGGCCTCCTCGATTTCGGCCTGCGTGAAATAGCTGGGGTCCATCGGCTTGTTCTCGATCACCAGTTCGATCAGCTTCATGCCGAAGCTCGATTCGAACACCGTCGCCAGCTGGTCCATCAGCGCCGGGTCGGTAAAGGTCATCGCAAACGCGGGACGCACGACCTGCTCCAGGACCTCGGGCGACAGGCGCGCGTAGGTGCAGGCCTTGAGCTTTTCCTTGGGAATCGAGCCGATCCTGTCCGGCATCCTGGCAAACGCGCGGTCCATGCCAATTGTCATCAGCCGCGCGAAGTTCATCGCCCGGACCAGCCGGGTCAGCGAGGCATTGAGGTCGGCATCCGCGGGCTTGGCGGCAGCGTTGTCGGAGGGCGCGGCGGGGGAGCTGGCGGACGCCGGGTCGCGCGGCGCCGGCATCAGGGTGCCAGCCCGGACCGGATTGCCCGGCATGACGACGATGACCAGAACGGCGAGAACAGCGAGCACGGCAGCCGGCACGGCGGCCAGGCGGGGCAAGACGCGGCGGCAGGTGACCCACATGATGAATTCTCGCGATTGTTCTGCGCCGTGGCCATCCGGAGTATCGAAGCCTGGCATCAGGCGGGCGGCGCGGGCGGGGTTTCCAGCGATTGTAGAGGGGATAGGCGGTTCGTGGTGGAGCGCATCGTGGGGCACCCCACTCCGGTGAGCCCACATTCTGGCAACGCACTCAAGCCAGCCGGTCGGATACCTTGAGGATGGCCTGGCGCCATACCTCGCGCTGGCGGGCGAGATAGTCGACGGCCTGCTCGCCGGTCAGGCCGAGCGGCTCCGCGCCGTCCTGGCCGAGCCGGCGTCGCAACGCCGGATCTTGCAGCAATCGCGCGAATCGCCGCGACAACGCCACGCACTGGGCCGCCGATACGCTTGGCGCGGCCAGCACGCCATACCACGCGTCCTGACGCATGCCATCCACGCCCAGTTCGGCAAAGGTCGGCACCGAGGGCGCCAGCGGGCTGCGCACCGCGCCGGTCACGGCCAGCGCGCGCACCCTGCCCTGGCGCATCAACGGCAGCGCCGCCTGCAGCGTGCTGACGAGCATCGCCACGTGGCCGCCCTGCAGGTCCACCAGCGCACGGGCACTCCCCGGATATGGCACGTGCGTCATCGAAACGCTGGCTTGATGGCACATCAACTCCCCCACGAGATGCGCGCTGGAATGGACCCCCAGGGAGGCGTAGACGAGCTCGCCCGGCCGGCGGCGAGCCTCGGCCAGCCGCGCCTGCAATGCGGTGCGGGCATCCGCCTCCCGCACCCGCCTGCCATCGCCCGCCATCAGCAGGACATGGGGCGTGCTCGCGACGATGGCAATCGGCTGGAGCGGTGTGGCGGGGGGTTCCGGTGCGGCCGCGATCAGTGGACTGATGCTGACCGACCCGACGGTGCCCAACAGCAGCGTCTGCCGATCGGCGGCGGCCCGCGCGGCTTCATGCAGCGCCACCTGGCCCGCGGCGCCCGGCCGGTTTTCGACGATGATGGTGGCGCCGTCCGCGCTCAGGCTGTCGGCCAGCAGGCGGGCGATATGGTCCGCGCCGCCGCCGGCGGCATAGCCCACCAGCAGGTGCATGACCGTGTCCGTCGCGACGGCGGGCCGCCACGGCGCGGCGAGCGGCCACAGCGCCAGCCCGCACAGCAGGCGACGGCGGGCGAGGTCAGGCGCGATGGCAGGCGTGATAGCAGGCGTGTGGACGTGCGTGTGGGCGTGCGCGGCGTCACCCCCGCACGGAAGTGCGCGGACGGGCGTGCTGGAAGGTCCGCTGAAAGTCAGGAGAGCCGGCAGGATGGCTTGCGCCCCGCCGTGCGCGCGGCGTGCGCGCCGGCCGGACCGCCCGGGCGAGAACATGGATGGGAGACCGCGAATCGGATGGCCGGCATCCTAGCACCGCCCCAACGCGGCCGCCGCCCGGACAAACCCGGTCCGGAGCGCATCCCCATGCGTTCGGGATGCGTTCGCGATGCGCCCGGGAAGCGCCTGCGATGTCCCAGGACGCCTCTGGAGCGCGCCCTGCATGTGCCCGGGTGTGCCCGGAACGCATGCGGGACTTGCTCTCGATCCGTCCGCAATCTGCCCGCGATCTGCCCGCAATCCGCCCGGGAAGCGCTTCAGCGTTGCGGCGTGCGGCAGGCGGCGCCGGAAGGATTGGCGGCCGGGTCCAGGCCGAACACGGCGCGCGCGCCGCACTGGGACCCGAACACGCGCGCCTGGTCGTGCCCCACGCCTACCACTTCGAACGCCTGCCGCGTGCTCGCCTGCCCCGGCTTGGCCAGGAACTGCTCGTAGCGCAGGTAGCCGCGTGCGCGCTGCAGGCGCGTCGGGCCTTCGGCTTCCGCGCCGCACGCCTTGTCCAGCACGCGATGATTGGGATCGTTGTCCTCGGCCCCCACCATATAGGTCACCTGACGCTGCATGTAGCGCTGGTAGAGCGCCATACCATCGGCGCCCCGCGCATAGGCGACCATGTCCTGCATGCCGTAGCGGTACTTGTTGTAGTCCGCGCAGGTGGCAGTGCTGTAGGGCGCGAAGCGCTTGTATTCCGGGGCCACCGGCCGATCCGGTGTGAAGTAAAGATAGGACGACGGGTTGGCCACCACGTAGCGCAGGTCGATGCCGCGCGCGCGGACCTTTTCGTCCACGTTGTTGAGGACCGCGTAACGGTGCACGATCTGCGCGCCGCCGGAGTGGCCGGCCACGGTGACCTTGGTGACCGCCGGGAACCGGCCCTTGTCCGTGACGTAGGCCACCAGGTCGTCCAGCACCTGCAGCGAGCTCACGCCGGCGCCCGGCCCGGACACCGCGTCTTCACCGCCGATCCAGCCCTGCGTGGTCCACACCGGCATGTTGTCGAAATGCTTGGCGGCGTCTGGCGTGCCGGGGAAGTTGGGCGCGATCAGCAGGACCTCGTCAGGATTGCGGCCGCTGGCCTTCAGCAATTCCGCCCCGGCCGCGTAGTAGTCGTCGCCATTACGCTGCAGGCCATGCTGGACGAACACCACTTCGCGAATCCGGCTCATATCGCCGCCGAACGGATGGTTGGCATAGACGGGGAAATCGTAACCGGCGCCGGCACCGAGATGGACGCGCTGCCATTGCGGCCTGGCGGCCTTTGTCTGGGCGGCCGGGGCCGCGGGCGTGCTGGCGCATCCCGCGACGACCGCGACAACCGTCATGGCGGTCATGGCGGTCACGGTGGCGGCCAGCAGCGTGGCAGCGGTGGCACGCGGACGAGCGTGGGGCATGGTGTGTCTCCTGATTCCTTGATGTCGGTCCCGTCGCATCGGGCAAAACGCCAATACTAGGCCCGACTGATGCGCAAGTAAAATATATGCATTCCTGTCGACCCATACTTTATACATATTGATACCGCCATGGAACTGAGACACCTGCGTTACTTCCTTGCCGTGGCGGAGAGCGGTTCCGTCACACGCGCCGCCGAACAGCTCGGCATCCAGCAGCCCCCACTCTCCCAGCAACTCAAGGCGCTGGAAACCGAACTCGGCGTGACGCTGTTCGATCGCCAGCCGCGCGGCGTGGCGCTGACGGCCGCGGGCACGGCCTTGCATGCCGATGCGACCGACCTGTTTGCCCGGATCGAACAGATGCGCGCGCGCATGCAGCGGATGGCGCGCGGCGACGAAGGCGCGCTTGCCATCGGCTTCACCAGCTCCGCCGCAGCCCACAAGCTCACGCCCGAGGTGCTGCGCGCCTGCCGCCGACAATTCCCGCGTGTGGCGCTGTCGCTCACGGAACGCAATGCCGCCGAAGCCATCGAGCAACTGGCCGACGGCACCCTGAGCGCGGCGCTGCTGCGCGCGCCTGTCCAGCATCCGGACGGTGTGCGCTTTGACTTGCTGCTGGAGGAAGAGATGGTGATCGCGCTGCCACTGGATCACCCGCTGCTGCGCGAGCGCGCGGCGGAGGGCATCGCCGCCGGCACGCCGGTATCGCTGCGCGCGCTGCAGGCGGACCCCTTCATCCTGGTGCGCCGCCCCGGTGCGCCAGGGATGTATGGGGATCTGCTGCGCGAGTGCGAGGCGCTGGGTTTCACGCCGCACGTGGGCGCGGAAGTGGAGCGCATGCTGACCAACCTGAACCTGGTGGCCGCCGGGGCCGGAGTCAGCGTGGTGCCGGCATCGATGGCGGGCCTGAATCGCCACGGCGTGGCGTACTGCCGCATGGTGGAGGCCGACCGCCTGCGCGCGCCGCTGACGCTCGGTTATCGCGAGGCCAATACCGATCCGGCACTCGCGGCGCTGGTGGCGCTGACGCACCGGATCGCGGCGCGGCATCGTCGCAAGGGCGACGACGACCTGTGACGCCGCCGGGCGCCGGCWTTTTTTTGCCGGCGCCCGGCCCCTTCCGCTACGGGAGGCGATGCAGTTCAGTACTCAGTTCAGCAACCCGAGTTCGAGCCGCCCCGCCGACGTCCCGATCAGCAGCCCGCTGTTGACCAGGTACGATCCGACCACACCGCCCGACGCACCGATCACGCCCAGCACCGGCTGGTTGTAGGTCAGCGTGCCCGACACGCCGTTGCGTACGATGCTGGTCCCGTTCAGGTCGGCGCTGACCTGGCTGCCATCGGTCGCCATCACGCGATACGAGCCATCGGCCGCGCCCGTCGCCAGCGGCAGCGTGGGCGGCTGCGTCGCATAGACGTTCATGCCGTAGGCCGTGGCCGACCGCGTCAGGATCACGGGCACCGGCACCCCGTTGACCATGCCGCTGATCAGCGACCCGCTCAGCACGCCATCGCCAGCGGCAATCGTCCCGCCCACGAAATAGTCGAACGCATTGCGCGCCGCATTCCAGACGATGTAGCCCTTGGTCGTATTGGCGCAAGCCGCGTCATACAGGATGAATCCACCCGTGGCCGTGGCCGCGCAGGTCTGCCACGTCGCCGCCGATGACCGCAGCCGCGCCGAGCCCGTGCGCACCGTCACCGATCCGTCGGCCACGGCCGTCTGGATGCCGTTGACGTTATAGATGTCGGCAACGGCCTTGAAGTCCGCCGAGACATTCCGGAACGCCACCAGTGGCAGGAAGCCAGCGCCCGAGACCGGTTTGACCCCGCCCGCCAGCACCCCGCCGCCGGTCAAGGTAAAGCGCGCCCCGTTCTCGTCGCTGGCATAAGTGCAGCCTCCCTGCGAGACGAGCTGGCCGGACCGCGTGGTCCCGGCCGTCCGCTGCAGGCTGGCATCGATCTTGACGGTGTACTGGAGCGTGGCCGGATCGATCTGCACCGTCAGCTCTTCCCCGCTGGTATTGCCGCCCTTCCACGTTGTCACCGCCGACGGCATGTTCAGGCACGACTGCACGACGCCGGTCGCCCCTTCGCACGTGTAGTTGATCGCGGCATCCGCGCTGCCCGATCCCTTGAACTTCGGCCACGACGGATACTGGCACAGCGGGCGCGTGCGGCCATAGGTTCCCGCATTGGTGTCCATGACCGTGCGCGTGCCGGGGGCCACGCCCATTTCCACCCAGTTTTCCAGCGCGGTCAGCGAATTCCACGCCGGCAGGAAGCTGCCCGTGCCGTGGCCCATGCCGGGCACCGTGTAGAAGCGGATGCCGGTGTCGACGGCCGCCTGCCCCACGCGCGCCGCCACGGCCTTGAACCAGGCGATGGTGGAATTCGGGCTGATGACTTCATCGGCCAGGCCGTGCAGGAGGATCAGGCGGCCTCCCTTGCCAAGAAACGCGGACAGGTCGGGATTGGTCGCATCGGTCAGCGCGGAAACGGCCTGCACGCGGGACGTCCAGCTGCCCGGGCTGGCGGGGTCGAACGTCAGCGCATCGAACGTGGCGTTGCGGGTGACGAAGAATTTCACCCACTGGTCGCCCGTCACGTACATGTTGGCATCGGCCGTCGTGGCCGGATTGCCGGGCACCACGCGCGTGCCGAGGTCACGCGTCGTGAACGGGCCCGCCACCAGCGCGCCTTCCATCAGGTTGTAGCCACCGGCCACGGTGACGCCATTGGCCAGAGGATAGGTCAGCTGCAACGGCTGTTCGATGGCCTTGACGGTCGCGATCTGCGCGTCGGACAGGCAGGTATCGCCCGCATCCGTGCCACCCGGGCAGCGCAGGCTGGCCAGCACCGTCATCGCGCCGACACGGCAGCCTTCCACGTTGCTAACCACCTTGTCGGCCACGCCATCGAGCGCGTCGCAGGCGGCCATCGCGGCGTTTTGCACCAGCAGTGTCTTGTTGATGTTGAGCCAGCCGGCACCGCCGTTCAGGTACAGCGCCCGGCCGACGGCCACGTTGGACAGCCGCGTGCCCGTGTAGTTGAGCGCCGGCTCGTTGGCGATCACGCCGTCGTAGTCGGCGGGCCAGCGCTGGATGTAGGAGAGCGCGTCGCGCCCGCCGGTCGATGTCCCCAGGAAGTAGGCGCGCGTGGGGGCCTTGCCATAGCGCTGCTTGATCAGCGCGATCGCGACATCATGGGTCTTCTTGAGGGTGTCGCCGCCATAGTTGGCCAGCGCTTCGTCGTTGGCCGCGAATCGGCCATCGGTGATGCTGGTGCTCTGGTGGCCGGAATCATCGCCCCAGGTGACATAGCCCCGCGCGAGCGGCGCAGGATCGTCGGGCACCGCAAAGCGCACGGTCTCAGTGCCGTCGATCAGCGCACCATCAAACCCGCCACCGCCAAACTGGATGCCCTTGCCGTTCCACTGCGAGGGCAGGTTCACCGCGAAGTTGATGTTGGACGCCGACGCATCCACGGGCGCGATGGCCCCGCGCACCTGGCAGTACTCGCCCAGCGTGTTGCCGGCGGCGTCGGCGGCAATCAGCGTGGCCGCGTTGACGGTGGCGCCGCCCGACGCAAGCGTCAGGCTCGATGCCGGCAGGCTCACGCCATTGAGTGCCGTGCAGGCCACCTGCGCGCTCAGCGCGGGGCCCGTGCTACCGGGGGCATCCTGCCCGGGTCCCGTAGGGCTGTTCGACGTCGAGGCCGCGGGCGCGTCTTCGCCACCGCCGCAGGCGGTCATCAACGCAGTGGCCGCCAACGCGGCCGCCAGCAGCGCGCCGCGCCGCCAGCCGGTGTTTCCGGATTTCATTCGGGTCTCCTCCAAGCGCATCCGGTACTTGTGCCGGATTGCTGGAGCGAGACGGTATCACCGGGGGGTGGCCACGTAAAATATATGTCTCATCGGCCATCCATATTCAGTAAATATGGAATTGGAGACGCGGAACGCCTTCAGTCTTGAGGAGTAATTTCCAGGCGGGTGAGGTCAAAGCCGCTCTGCGCCAGCCTGCCCAGCAGCGCCTGATAAGCCTCACGCTCCACGTGCGGCGTCCGGGACAGGATCCACAGATACTTGCGGCCCGGCTCGCTGACCGCGGCAAGCTTGTAGTCCGGATCGAGGTCGATCACCCAGTAGTCACCCCAGACCATCGGGATGAACGACAGCCACACCGGCACGAAGCGCACTTCCAGTTTGGGCGAGTCGGGAGATCCGACTGAGCGGGCCACGCCATCGGCCTCGTCGGTGGTGCCATCCTGCTTGCGGCAGCGATTGACGACCGCGACGGTGCCGTTTGGCCTGGCCGTGTACTGTGCGGTGACGTGCCCCACGCATTGGCGCTGGAAGCGGTTGCCGAACCGGGCGATCTCGTACCACGTGCCCATATAGCGCGACACGTCGAGTTTCTCGATGGTGGCCAGCGGCTGCGGTTGCGGGTCGGCAGCCACCGTATCCGCGCTGGCTGGCGTGGCGAGCGCGGACGCGACGAAGGCCAGCGCCAGCGGCAGCCACGCGAATGCCGATCGCCGCCTGCCCCGGCCATTGCCGCCCTGCCGGTTGGTGTCCCGGCCGATGTCCCGTCTGTGGATGCCCTGTCTTTTCATGCCGGCTTTCCCCTGGCGCCCCGGCCCGCAGGGCCGTCAGGCAACATCGGCATTGTCCATGAACGGCTGCGCCCTGCGCTGTCGGCGCGGGGCTGATGCCGGCATCGGCGTCGTCCTACGCGCCCGGGTGCCGCGCGGGTCTACTCGCAGGGCAAGCCGACGTAGTTCTCCGCCAGCGACTTGCACGCGGCTTCGGACCCGACCAGGTAATCAAGCTCCGCCTGCTGGATGCGATGCGCGAAGTCATCCGCATCGGGAAAGCGGTGCAGCAGCGAGGTCATCCACCACGAGAACCGCTCCGCCTTCCACACGCGGCGCAGGCATTTCTCCGAATAGGCATCGAGCTCGCGCGCGTCGTCGGTATGGTAGAGGCCGATCAGGCCATCGGCGAGGTACAGCACGTCGCTGGCGGCAAGGTTCAGCCCCTTGGCCCCAGTGGGTGGCATGATGTGCGCCGCGTCGCCAGCCAGGAACAACCGGCCGAACCGCATCGGCTCGCAGACAAAGCTGCGCAGCGGCGCGATGCTCTTTTCGATACTCGCGCCCGTGACCAGCGCCTCCGCCGCTTCGGGATCAAGCCGGCTGCGCAGCTCGTCCCAGAAGCGCGCGTCGGACCAGTCCTCCACCTTCTCGCACGACGGCACCTGCACGTAGTAGCGGCTGCGCGTTTTGGAGCGCATGCTGCAGAGTGCAAAACCGCGTTCGTGGCTGGCGTAGATCAGCTCGTCGGCGACGGGCGGTGTCTCCGACAGGATACCCAGCCAGCCGAACGGATAGATGCGCTCGAAGATGCGTTTCGACGTCTCCGGCACGCTGGCGCGGCTGACGCCGTGAAAACCGTCGCATCCGGCGATGTAGTCGCAGGCTACCTCGTGCGCGACGCCGTCCTTGCGATAGCGCACCTTCGGCCGCGCGGTGTCGAAGTCGTGCAGCGAGACGTCATGCGCCTCGTACACGATTGGCATGCCGGAAGCCTGCCGCACCGCCATCAGGTCGCGCGTGACTTCCGTCTGGCCGTACACGGTGACGCTGCGGCCAATCAGCGCCTGGAAGTCGATGTGATGGCGCGATCCGTTGTACGAAAGCTCGATGCCGTGGTGCACCAATCCCTCGGCATGCAGCCGCGCGTCGACGCCCGCGCGGGTCAGCGCATCGACCGTCACGGATTCCAGGATGCCGGCACGGATGCGGCCGAGCACATAGTCGGGGCTGCGCTGTTCGATGACGATGTTGTCGATGCCCGCGACAGTCAGCAACTGGCCGAGCAACAGGCCGGCGGGGCCGGCGCCGACGATGGCGACGCGCGTGGAATGGGCGATATGGGAGCCATTGGGGGCCATGGCGTGTCTCCTGATGTGATGTCGTTTTATGGATCTGTTGGACCTAACGATAGAGGTTCCGCCCCCCGGCCGGAATGGACAGATCGAACCAACAACAGGAAAATCCGAACATTGCCGGCCTGACGCAGTGCGCTCCCATGAAGACCGTCCCCACCTACTCGCTCTACGGCGTAAATTCGTCCGAACCCTTGCTGGACCAGCTGCATTTCGAGTCGATCGCCTCGCGCAGCCAGCTGTACGCCTGGGAGATCAAGCCGCACCGGCACGAGCGCTTCCTTCAAATTCTGTACATCCACACCGGCAGCGGCGAAGCGTTGCTGGATGGCAGGCGCGAGCGCCTGTCGGGCGGGTCGCTGATCACGATGCCGCCGCACCACGTGCATGGATTCGTGTTCTCGCCGGATACCGACGGCATCATCGTGACGATGACCGAGAGCTACCTGCGCACGCTGCTGGCGGGCGTGCCCGGCACGCCGAAACTGTTCGAGCACCCGCGCCATGACCGCGTGGGCCGGCGGCACGCGCTGGCCAGCACGCTGGCGCTGTTCAGGATGGAGATGGAGGGGGTGTCCGCATGGCGCGGCGCGGCGGCCTCGGCGCTGCTCACGCTGCTGCTGGTGGGCATCGCGCGGCTGGCGGAAGCCTCGGGGTCGGCCACGGCGCAGGCCAGCAGCCGCCCCGCGCGGCATTTCCAGCAGTTCCAGCAGTTGCTGGAATCCGACTACCGCGTGCAGAAGGAAATCACGTATTACGCGGATGCGATCGGCGTCACCTCGACGCAGCTCAACCGTATCTGCCGGCAGCTCGCCGGCGCCTCGCCGCTGCAGATGATCCATGCGCGCCTGCTGGCCGAGGCGCAACGGGACTTGCTGTTCAGCGACCTGGATATCAAGCAGATCGCCATGACGCTGGGCTTCGCGGACGCCGGGTATTTCTCGCGCTTCTTCGCGCGGCTGGCGGGCCAGACGCCCACGGCGTTCCGGGAGTCCGGCCGCGCCCGCCTGCCGGCATTCGCGACCCGTGACACCTGAACGCCTGACCGGGCGGCACGTTCAGCCGCGCGCCTGATCGATTTCCGCGAAGACTTCCTCGGCCATATGGAATGCCGAGTTGGCCGCCGGCACGCCGCAGTAGATCGCGGTCTGCAGCAGGACTTCCTTGATTTCGTCGCGCGTCACGCCGTTGTTGGCCGCGGCGCGCAGGTGCAGCTTCAGTTCCTCCGAGCGATTGAGCGCCACCATCATCGCGATGGTCAGCAGGCTGCGCGTATGGCGCGGCAATCCCTCGCGCGTCCAGATCTCGCCCCAGGCATAGCGTGTGATCAGGTTCTGGAATTCCTCGTTCAACGGCGTCAGGCGCTGGAGCGAACGGTCCACATGCGCACTGCCGAGCACATCGCGGCGCACCGACAGGCCGGCCTCATAGCGCGCGGGCTCATCGGTGACCGGGCGGCGCCCGTTGATGAAATCCAGCAGCGCGGCGGTAAAGCGGCCCGGCTGCTCGCGGTTGGAGAGGTGCGCGGCATGTAGTTCTATATAGAGTGCCCCCGGAATCGCTGCCGCCAGCGCGCGGCCCTCTTCCGCCGTGGTCGACGGGTCGTCGCTGCCCGCAATCACCAGCACCGGCACCGGGATCGTCCTGACCGCCTCGCGCAGGTCCGCATCGCGCACGGCGGCACAGCTCCCCGCGTAGCCGCGCGGGTCCAGCCCGGCCAGCACCGCGCGCAGGTCGTCCAGCGCACGGCCGGAGGTCGCCACGAAATCCGGCGTGAACCAGCGCTGGATCGATGCCTCGGTCAGGCTGCCCATGCCATCGCGCAACACGGTGTCGATGCGCGTATTCCAGGCCTCGGCCGTGCCGATCTTCGGCGCCGTGTTGGCCAGCACGATCTTCGAGAAGCGTTCGGGCGCATAGGAGCCGAGCCACATGCCCGTCAGGCCGCCCATCGACAGGCCGCAGAACACCGCCTTGTCGATGTGCAGCACATCGAGCAGCGCGACGACATCGCGCCCCAGGTCTGCGACAGTGAAGGCGGCGTCCGGCGCGGTGGAGCGGCCGTGGCCGCGCACGTCGTAGCGCACCACGCGGAAACGGCCCGCCAGCGCATCCGCCTGCGGCTTCCACATCATGTGGTCCGTGCCGAGCGAGTTGGAGAAGACGATGACCGGCGCATCAGCCGGACCGTCGACGGTATAGAAAAGCCGGGCACCGGCGTGATCGATATAGGGCAAGACAAGTCTCCAGTCAGGCGCCGGGCGCCGTGTGATGTCGGTCAGCGTGTCGTTCTGCGGTTGCCGCGCGCCAGGCTGCGACGGCGGCGTCGGCAAATCGTGCAGATTGTCCCGCGTAATGCGCGGGGTCGCTCACGCGGTCCAGCGTGGCGTCATCGAGCAGGCCCGCATGCGCGGGATCTTCGGCCAGCGTGCGGGATAGCGCCTCGCGCAGTGTTACGCCCTCTTTCACCGCGCGGCGCGAGGCCTGCTCGACCAGATGATGGGCTGGCAGGCGGCCGACCTTTCCGCCGATTTCGAGCATCGCCGCCTCGCCAAGAATCAGGCCGTGCGTGAGATCGAGATTCGCGCGCATGCGGGCGGCATCGACCTCCAGTCCGGCCACGACCTCGCCCATCTGGCGCAGCGCGCCGGCGGCCAGCGCCACGATCTGCGGTAGCGTGTCCCATTCCGCCTGCCAGCCGCCCAGCGCGCGTTCGTGGTCCTGCACCATGCCGGCCAGCATCGTGGCCACCAGCGGCGGCACCCGCACGGCAGCGGTCAGCACGGCGGCGCAGCCCACCGGATTGCGCTTGTGCGGCATCGTGCTGGAACCCCCGCGGCCGGGCCCACTGGGCTCCGCCACCTCGGCCACTTCCGTCTGCATCATCAGCGAGATATCGCGTGCCATCTTGCCGAGCGTGCCCGTCAGCATGCCCAGCGTGGCGGCCGCCTCGACCAGACGGTCGCGGTGGGCGTGCCACGGCAGCGTGGGCAGGTCGAGGCCGAGTTCCTGCGCGAGTTGCGCGGCGACGTCCGGCGCGTTGTCGCCAAGGCTGGCCAGCGTGCCGGCCGCGCCGCCGAACTGCAACGCGCGGGCCTGGGCGCGGGCATGGCCGAGCCGGCCGAGATCGCGCCGCAAGGCATCGAGCCAGCCGGCGGCCTTCAGCCCAAACGTCATCGGCAACGCATGCTGGAGCCAGGTGCGCGCCACCATCGGCGTGGTGCGGTGCGTCAGGGCCAGCGCGGCGCAGGCGTCGCCAAGCTGCAGCAGGCCGGCATCGAGCGCGGCCAGTGCGTCGCCAATCTGCAATACCAGTGCGGTGTCGATGATGTCCTGGCTGGTGGCGCCCCAATGCACGAAGCGTCCGGCCTCGGCATCGTGCTGCGTGACCACGGCAGTCAGTTGCCTGACGAAGGGAATGGCGAGATTGCCCGCGGCCACGGCGGCCTCGGCCAGCGCGTCGAGGTCGATCAGCACGATGGCATCGGGACGCGTGCAGACCTCGGTGATGACCGCGGCGGCCCTGGCGGGGATCACGCCGCAACGGGCTTCGGCGCGGGCCAGCGCGGCCTCGACATCGAGCATGCGACGCACCGTGCCGGCATCGGAAAAGATGTCCAGCACGGCGGGACTGCCGAACATGGGATCGGTCAGGCGGGAAAAGGTGGGCATCGTCGGCGGGGGCGGACCGGTGGAAATGCTCCGATTGTCAGGCAAAGCGCGCGGCGCGTGGGATTTACCCTCGCGCCGCGCGCCTGAGTTTCAGCGGCTCAGAGACTCGGCGTTTCAGATATCGAAGAAGACGGTCTCGTCCGGACCCTGCAGCACCACGTTCCAGCGGTACGTGTTCGGGCCGGCGGGCTCGGCGATCAGCGTGGCGCGGCGATCGGCCGGCACCAGTGCCAGCACGCCGTCGGCGGCATTGGCGGCGGACTCGTCCGGGAAGTACATCCGCGACGCCACATGCTTGACCAGTCCGCGCGTGAACACGGAGACCAGGATGTGCGGCGCCTGCAGGCGGCCTTCCCCGTCGGGCACGGCACCCGGCTTGACCGTGGTGAAGCGGAACGATCCGTCGGCTTCGGTCGGCACGCGGCCAAACCCAGTGAAGCCCGGCACGAGCGGCAGGTCACGCGCGTCCTCGGCATGGCGATAGCGGCCGGCGGGATTGGCCTGCCAGATCTCGACCATGCCGTCGGGCACGGCTTCGCCGCGGCCATCGACAACACGACCCTCGATCACGATGCGCTGGCCGGCGAGGTCAGGAGCGTCGGCCGTGAGGTCGGCGCAGTTCAGGCCCGTCAGGCCGATATGGAGGTAGGGACCTACGGTCTGGGATGCGGTGGCGTACAGCATGGCCTTACTCCATCGGCGTGGCATCGCGGCCGCGCAGGACGATATCGAAACGGTAACCCAGTGCGTACTCGGGCGCCGTGGTTTCCCAGTCGAACGTGGCGATCAACCGGTCGCGCGCCTTTTCGTCGGGCACGCAGTTGAAGATCGGATCGAACGCCAGCAGCGGGTCGCCGGGGAAGTACATCTGCGTCACCAGTCGCGTGGCATAGGCATTGCCGAACAGCGAAAAGTGGATGTGCTGGGGACGCCAGGCGTTGTGGTGATTGCGCCAGGGATAGGCGCCCGGCTTGATCGTCTTGAACTGGTAGTGGCCGCTGGCGTCGGTGATGGTGCGGCCCTCGCCCGAGAAATGTGGGTCGAGCGGTGCGTCGTGCTGGTCGCGCTTGTGCGTGTAGCGGCCGGCGGCATTGGCCTGCCAGACCTCGATCAACGCGTTGGGCACCGGGCGGCCATTTTCGTCGAGCACCCGGCCGGTCACCAGGATGCGCTCGCCGATCGGCTCGCCGCCGTTGCCCACGGTCAGGTCGTTATCGCCAGCGCGGACGAACTCGGGGCCAAACCCCGGGCCGGTGACTTCGGACAGCGACTGCGGCAGCGCGATCAGCGGCTGATTCGGCGAGCGCAGTTGCGTCGAGGCATAGGGGTCGAAGCGGTATTCGGGCTGGGTGTCCCAGTACGGACGGCGGTACTGGGCGGGGCGGGCGGAACGGGGGGCCATTGCGCTGTCTCCGTTGTGGTCGGTAGGAATGGGATTGACTGTATGCAGCGCCAGAAGTCATGTAAATTGAGATTTAGCGTTATTTCGATGAATTTCTGTTATGCAACGCAATATGCCCTCGCCCGACGTCGCCCTCGACACCTCCCTCGGCACCTTCCGCAGCCGCATCCGGCTGCGCCACCTGCACTGCTTCGTCGCCGTGGCGCAGACCCAGCACCTGGGCCGGGCCGGCGAGCGGCTGGGCCTGACGCAGCCGGCGGTGTCCAAGACGCTGACCGAGCTGGAGGAGCTGGTCGGCACCCGGCTACTGGTGCGCCAGCGCGCGGGGACCGACCTGACCGCGGCGGGCATGCGCTTCCTGCGGCATGCGCTGCGCATCCTCGAGGACGTCGATGCCGCGGCCGACAGCCTGATCGGCGCCGACGCGCCGCGCCATGAACGCATCCGCCTCGGCGCGTTGCCGAGCATCGTGCCCGCGCTGCTGCTGGACGCGGTGTCGCACTTTCGCACCCTGCATCCCGAAGTCGGACTGGCCGTGCAGAGCGGCATGAACCGAACGCTGATCGACCTGCTCAAGGCCGACGTGCTCGACCTGGTCATCGGCCGCATGGACGACCCCGCGGCGATGGAAGGCCTGTGGTTCGAATCGCTCGGCCCGGAGCCGCTGGTGCTGGCGGTGCGCGCCGGGCATCCGCTGGCGGGCAACGCCAGGCCGACGATGCGCGAGGTGCTGGCCTGGCCGATGGTGATTCCCGCGCTGGGCTCCATCCCGCGCCACAGCACCGAAAGCCTACTGGCGCGGCACGGCTTTGGGTTGCCCGAGGGCTGCCTGGAAACCGCCGACGCGTACCTGAGCCGGCTGGTCACGCAGCAAAGCGACAGCGTCTGGGCCGCGCCGCTTTCCGCCACACGCCGTGCCGTGGCCGCCGGCGAGATGGTGCTGCTGCCCATCGACACGCAGGGCACGGAGGAGCCGATCGGGCTGCTCCGGCGCAGCGATCGCACGCTGGAACCGGTGGCCGAGGCCTTCGCCGAAGGCATCCGGTCGATCGCCGCAAGCCGCTGATCCGCCGCTTCCCGAAAATTTTTTTCCCGCGCGCCGGCACCCCTTCGCCGGCCCCCGCGCGCCTTGTCGCGTCGCGCCTTCGCGGCGGTGGTGCCCCCGCCAGACCGTCGGCCCCTTCCGGGTTTACGCCGATGTTTCCGCGATAAAAACGCTGCGTATGATCCGTTCCTACTGAGAACATCAGTTCGCTATTAGAACAAAAACAGCAAAAACGGCCTTTCGACAGCCCGCCAAAGGGTGCCGGAACGGTCGCCAACCATCCGAAACCGGAGACAAACATGTCCCAGCCCCCACGCCCCGCGACCGGCACGCTCGACGTCCAGTCACTCATCGACGGCCAACGCTTCTCCGCGTATCAATGGCTCATCCTGGCGCTATGTTTCCTGATCGTCGCCATTGATGGCTTCGACACGGCTGCCATGGGCTACGTGGCGCCAGCCCTGGTGCAAGACTGGGGAATCGATAAGTCGTCACTTGGCCCGGTGATGAGCGCGGCGCTCTTCGGCCTGGCATTTGGCGCGCTGTTCGCCGGCCCGATGGCCGACCGCGTGGGCCGCAAGAAGGTGCTGGTGGCGTCCGTGTTTTTCTTCGGCGCATGCAGCCTGGCGACGGCCTTCGCGCCGACGCTCGGGTGGCTGACCGCGCTGCGCTTCCTGACCGGCCTGGGCCTGGGCGCCGCCATGCCGAACGCGGTCACGCTGATGTCCGAGTACGCGCCGGCCCGACGCCGCGCGGTACTCGTCAACACCATGTTCTGCGGCTTCCCGCTCGGCTCCGCGGCCGGCGGCTTCTTCGCGGCGGCGATCATTCCGCACCTTGGCTGGCACAGCGTGCTGGTGTTCGGGGGCGTCGTGCCGCTGGTGCTGGCCGTCGTGCTCGTGGGCGCGCTGCCCGAATCGATCCGCTACATGGTGGTGCGCCAGTATCCGGCGGCGCAGATCCGCAAGGTGCTGACCCGCGTGATTGGCCTCGCTGGCGCCAGCCGTGCCGGCGTGGAAGGCGCAACGCATTTCACCATCCATGAAGCCGCGCCCGCGGCACGATCGGCCATCGGCACGGTGCTGGCCCCGCGCTACCGGCTGGGTTCGGCCATGCTGTGGCTCACGTATTTCATGGGTCTGGTGATCTTCTACCTGCTGACCAGCTGGATGCCCACGCTGATGAAGGATGCGGGCTTCACGCTGCAGCGCGCCTCGTTCCTGACCGCGCTGTTCCCGCTTGGCGGCGGCATCGGCACCATCGCCGCGGGCTGGTTCATGGATCGCTTCAACCCGAACAAGGTCATCGCCATCACCTATGCGCTGACCGGCGTGCTGATCTACGCAGTGGGCCAGGGCACGGGCAACCAGTTCATGCTGGGCGCGCTGATCTTCCTGGCCGGCACCGCCATGAACGGCGCGCAATCGTCGATGCCTTCGCTGGCGGCGGGCTTCTATCCGACGCAAGGCCGGGCAACGGGCGTGGCGTGGATGCTTGGCATCGGGCGCTTCGGCGGCATCACGGGCGCGCTGCTTGGCGCCGAACTGCTGCGCATGCACCTGGGCTTCGACGCGATCTTCACGCTGCTGGCGATTCCGGCCTTCCTGGCCGCCGGGGCGCTCGTCGTGAAGCATCTGGGCGGGCGCGGCGCGGCCCAGCCCGAAGGCGCAGGGCGCGCGCAAGAGGCCGTGTCGGGGCATTGAAGCTGTGTAGGTAAGCCTGTGTAGGGAAGCGCGCATGCAAGCGTGCATTGAAGCGCCCCCGGCGCCTGACGGGCCTTGATTCACGCACCGATCGTGCTACCGTTCACAGGAGCGCACAAAACGCCGCCCGGAGGCCGGGCGGCGCACGATCTTGGACCAGGACAACCTCTTCTTCATCGGCTTCATGGGCGCGGGCAAGACCACGATCGGGCGGACCGTCGCCCGGCATCTGGGCCGGCCCTTCTTCGATTCCGATCACGAGATCGAAGCGCGCTGCGGCGTGCGCATCGCCACCATCTTCGAGCTGGAAGGCGAGGAAGGATTCCGCCAGCGCGAAACCCGCATCATTGATGAACTGACGCGCCGTAGCGGCATTGTTCTGGCCACCGGCGGCGGCGCGGTCCTGCGGCCCGAGAACCGCGACATGCTGCGCATGCGGGGCCGCGTGATCTACCTGGATGCCTCGCTGCCCGAGTTGTGGCGACGCACGCGCCGCAACCGGAACCGTCCGCTGCTGCAGGCCGACAACCCGCGCGCACGCCTGGAAGCGCTGTTCCGCGAGCGCGACCCGATCTATCGCGAGATCGCCGACATCATCATGCCGGCGCACTGCGGCAGCGTCGCGCAGGCCGCGTCCGCCGTGCTGGCGCAGCTTGGCCTGCCGGCGATGGACGTCACGGCGCACGACTGATGCGACAAGAGCCACGAAACCCGCGCCCCGGCCATCGCCGGAGCCACTTGAACCATGCCCGGCGGCACCGAATCCACGGTGACACGACCCACGTGGGAGGCATCCTCATGCGGCTGCAAGACTGGATAGCGCTGGTCATCGATGGCGGGCTGCTCTGGAATGATGCGGAGCAGTGACGCCAGCCCCCCGGGCGGGGTCCCGCATGTTCCGCCGCACGTGCGGCCGGCAAAGGCCGATGCAAGCGCGCGCGCGGCAACGCCCGCCGGCACGGCGCATCCGTCTCATTGCCACGCGCACGCGCCGACGGTCACGCACCTGCCCTGCCCCGGTCCTTGCACGCTGCCGGGCTGTGCTGCCGCTGACGCGGTGTCGCCTGCCGAGCGCTATGCCGAACTGTTTGTCGACGTGCAGGCCAGCGGCTTGTTCGCCGACAGCAAGACGTTTCCCGATTGCATGCCGCTGGTAGACCCGGACACCATCCTCGCGCGCTACCGGGCGCAGCGCGATGCGCCGGACTTCTCCCTCGACGCCTTCGTGCAGGCTCACTTTGCGCGCGAGACGATTCCCGACGACCACTACATCTCCGACCCGCGCAGTTCGCTGCGCGACCACATCGACGGGCTGTGGCCGGTGCTGACGCGAGATCCCGGCGAGCATCCGCCGCTTTGTTCGCTGCTGCCGCTGCCGCGCCCCTACGTCGTGCCGGGCGGGCGCTTCCGCGAGCTGTACTACTGGGATTCCTATTTCACGATGCTGGGGCTGTCGGCCAGCGGGCGCTACGATCTGCTGCGCGCGATGGCCGACAACTTCGCCTACCTGATCGACACCTACGGCCTGGTGCCCAACGCCACGCGCACCTACTACCTGAGCCGCTCGCAGCCGCCGGTCTTCGCGCTGATGACCAGCCTGTTCGAGCGCCAGGGCATCGACGCCGCGCTGGTCTACCTGCCGCAGCTGAAACAGGAATATGCCTTCTGGATGGATGGCGCCGGGCACCTGCCGCCGGGCGCGGCGCACCGGCGCGTGGTGCGGTTACCCGATGGCACGCTGCTGAACCGCTACTGGGACGACCGCGCCCACCCGCGCGAGGAAGCGTATCTGGAGGACGTGGCAACGGCGCAGCGGAGTGGCCGGCCGGCCCACCTGGTCTACCGCGATCTGCGCGCGGCGGCGGAATCGGGCTGGGATTTCAGTTCGCGCTGGTGCGAGGCGGCGGCGCCGGGCACGTCGACAACGCCGGCCAGCGACCTCGCGACGATTCGCACGACCGCGATCCTGCCGGTCGATCTCAATGCCCTGCTCTGGCAGACCGAATGCCGGCTGGCGGCACTGTCCGACGCGGCGGGCGACACCGCAGCGGCGACGGGATACCGTGACGCGGCGGATCGCCGGCGCGACGCCATCGCCACGACCATGTGGGACGACCGGGCCGGCGCGTTCTTCGACTTCGACTGGCACCGCGGAACGTTGCGCACACAGCTGACCGCGGCCACGCTGATGCCGCTGTACCTGCGCATGGCCACGCCCGAACAGGCTGCGCGCGTCGCGGATGCGGTGGCAGCCCGGCTGATCGAGGAAGGCGGGCTGGCGACCACCGAGAGCGACTCCGGGCAGCAATGGGACCGGCCCAACGGCTGGGCGCCGCTGCAATGGATCGCCATTCACGGACTGCGCCACTACGGATGCCACGCGCTGGCCGACGACATCGCACACCGCTGGCTGGCCACCGTGGCCAGCCTCTACACCCGCGAATACAAGCTCGTGGAGAAATACCGGCTGCAACGGGCGCCCGACGACGGAGCGGTGGGCGGGGGAGGTGGGGAATACCCGCTGCAGGATGGCTTTGGCTGGACCAACGGTGTGGTGAGCGCACTACTGATGGAATACCCGGACCACCCCGCCACCCGCTGCCAGGCTGGCAAGGCCGACGCCAATACGTAGCGGCCGCATGTGAAACCGCTCCGCCGAGGCTACACAATGGCTGGCGGGCGGAGCGGCCCGCTTTTATCGGAATCGCATTCCTTTGTTCAGAATCGAGGCGACGCGGAACCTGCTTTTCCCGGCTTCGACCCCCATCGGCCAATAACTCATGTGAGTTATTGGCGCCTGGCGTCGGGGAAGTCACACTTCTCGCAGGGCCACTCGACACGGTCCAAAACGACTTGGCAACTCTTAATACCCCGACGATCCCGCGCGTCGGGGTAATTTCTTCTGCGGGCCGTTTTTCTGCAGTGCCCCTCAGGCGCGACTGGCCACGACGTGCTTGCAAGCACGCCGCACGCTGCCTCCCCCATCGAACATCCATCGCACGCCGCTCGCACGCTCCACGCATTCTCCGCGCATCGGCGCGATGCCGACGCTTGCCCAGGATCAACCCGCTCGTCACAGGTGGACAAGAATTTCGGGCGCTTGCAGAGGCATGATGACGGCCGGTTCTCGGACTTCAGGAAAACCCATCATGCCAACTCTCACCGTTCGAAACCTGGACGACGACATCGTGATCCGGCTCCGCCAGCAGGCCGCCATGAACGGCCGCAGCGCGGAAGCCGAACATCGCGCGATCCTGGCGCAGGCGTTGCGGGGCACGCCGCGCAAATCGCTGGCGGCCTTCGTCGCTGAGCCCCCCCGGCGAGGCGCGCGGCAAGAGCGACGAGAGCGATGTCCCACGGCGTCAGTAAGGCCACGCCTCACGCAGGCCCGACGGTGTCAACGCATCGCGCATCCGCTCCCGGACGGACAACAACGGCGCGTGTCGCCAATCGGATCGCACCGTGTCGCCTTCCGGTTTGGCCGGCGAAGGACGCGCTCCTAGACTCGGTGCGTCGATCCACGGAGAACACCCATGCCATCCTCGTCGCACTGGTTTCGCAAGCTGCTGCCAACGGCTTTTGCCACGCTTGCCATCGTCAACATCCATCCGGCGCTCGCCGATCCCTGGCCGGTCAAACCCGTCACGCTCGTCGTGCCCTTCCCCGCCGGCGGCGGCACGGACCTCGTCGTGCGCAGCCTCCAGCCGCAGCTCCAGCGCGAGCTCGGGCAGCCCGTCGTCATCGACAACCGCAGCGGTGCCGGCGGCACCATCGGCTCCACCTTTGTCGCCCGCGCGGCAGCCGATGGCTATACGGCGGGCGTCGTCACCACCAGCACGCATGCGGTCAGCGTGAGCGTGTATCCGCGCCTGCCCTACAACCCGGCGAAGGACTTTGCCTATGCGGGCTTCATCGGCACTTCGCCCTATGTGCTGGCCGTCAACCGCGACCTGGCGTCGCGCGACACCCGCGCGCTGATCGCCCGCCTCAAGGCCGGCAAGAGCCAGTACAGCTTTGGCTCGGTGGGCGTGGGCACCGTTTCCCACCTGATCGGGGAACAGTTCCAGAAGCTGGCGAACGTGCCGCTGACCCACGTGCCGTATCGTGGTGCGGCGCCGGCCTATACCGACCTGATCGGCGGCCAGGTGCAACTGATGTTCGACAACCCCGTTGGCCTGGCCCCGTACATCAAGGCGCAGAAGGTCGTGGCGATTGCGACCACGGCGCCAACGCCCCTGCTGGCTGACGTGCCGACGTTCGCCAGCCAGGGCATCGACCACTTCGACCAGCAACTCTGGTATGGCGTGGCCTTCCCCAAGGGCACGCCGGCGGCTATCGTCGACAAGTTCAACGCGGCGCTCAACAAGGTGCTGGCGGACAAGGCCGTGGCCGCCGACCTCGCCGGCAAGGGCGTCACCGCCCAACCGGGCACCCCGGCCGCGCTGCAGTCCGCCGTGCAGAAAGACATCCCCTACTGGGGCACCATCGCGAAATCCGTGGGAGCGACCCTTGAATAAGACGACGCCCGACAACAGGCCCATCAATGTTGCAGGCGGCACTCCCGGCGATGTTGCCGATGAAGTCGCGCTGATCCGCGTGTTTGTGCGCGGCGCCTGTGGCGGCAATCCGGTGCCACTCGTGGCCGATGCCTCAGGCATGACGGCGGCAGCCATGCAGGCCGTGGCGGCCCGGTACGGCCACGAATCCGCCTTCGTGCTGCCACCGGACATCCCGGGCTGCGACTGGCGCCTGCGCTTCTTCGTGCCCCAGCACGAAATGGAAATGTGCGGGCATGCCACCGTCGGCACGCTTTGGGCGCTACGCAAGTGGGGCCGCTGGACCAGCGACGTGGCGCGCATCGAGACGCTCAGCGGCATCGTCCTGGCACGCTGGGACGATGCGGCGCAGCGCGTCTGGATCTCGCAGCCGGCCGCCAGCGTCCAGACGCTGCTCGCGCACGATTGCCAACGCATCGCCGAGGTGCTGGGCCTGTCTGCGGAGGCGGCCCGGTACGCCATGCACAACGCGTCAACCAGCCGCGTGAAGACGCTGGTCGCACTGCCGTCGGTCGACATGCTGGACAGCCTGCAGCCGGACTTCGGCCGCATCGAAGCGCTGTGCGAATCGATCGGTTCGACCGGCTTGTACCCGTTTGCCCACGGGGCCGTGGCCGAGCGTGGCCAGCCGGTGATCCATGCGCGACAGTTCCCGAAGTCTTCCGGCTATCCGGAAGACGCGGCCACCGGCATTGCCGCGGCGGCACTGTGGGGATACCTGACGGGCATCGGCCCGCTGGCCCGGCCCGGCGAGGCGCGCCCTTCCATCGCCGTGCGCCAGGGCGATACCATGGGCAGCCCGTCTGAAATTTTCGTCGCCCCCCGGCACGATGACGGCGGGCAGCCGGCCGGATGCTGGCTCAGTGGCAATGTGGAATGGAGTCAACCATGACGAAGGAAACCCCGGAGCAACGACTGGCGGCGGCACAGTTCGCGCTACCGCCCGCCCCGACGCCGCGCGGCGACTATGCGCCGTACTGTGCGATCACGCCCGGTGGGTTGCAGTGGGTGTCCGTGGCCGGGCAAGTGAGCCGGCAAGATGGCGTGCCGATGTCGGGGCAGTGCCGGACCGACGACGACATCGCGCCGGCCGGCCGCGCTGCCGAGGTGGCCATGCGCAATGCGCTGGCGGCATTGCAGGCGGCCTGTGGCGGGCATCTCGACCGCGTCGCGCAGATCGTCCGCTTACGTGGCTTTATTCGCGCCGCGCCCGAGTTCACGCGTCATGCGGCCGTGCTCGATGCCGCGTCGGCGGTGCTGCGGACCGCGTTTCCGACGCAGCCCTTGCCGGCACGCAGTGCGCTGGGCGTGTCCAGCCTGCCGGACCAGACCTGGATCGAAATCGAGATCGACGCGCTCGTGGCATCGGCCTGAAGGTCACGACGAGCGACTCCTGACGAACGGTCACCGGTCCGGCGCGACCTCGCGCAACAGGCGGCCCAGGTGGCCGCTGCTGGCAAACCCCAACTGGACGCTGACGCTGGCAAGCGTGCGTCCTTCGTTTATCAGCGTCCGCGCATGCGTCGCCAGCACGCGCCGCCGCACGGCAACCGGGCTCGCGCCAAACTCGAGCTGGCAGGCACGCTGCAGTTGACGGATCGACACGGCGAGTTCGCTCGCGACGCCATCGATTGAAGGCAGCGGCCCGTCACGCTCCAGCGCGGCCACGAAGCGGCGCACCATGCGCAGCGCCACCGATGCGGGCTCTTCCGGCAAGGCCAACGGTGCGCCCGCCAGTATCTGTTCGACGATCGCGCGGACGAGGAGCGCCCCGCTGGAAGCGGCGAGCGTCGGCGTGAGCAGCGCCTCGAGCATGGCGAGGGTCGCTGCGTCCAGATGGATCGCCCCGAACTGCCGGCAGCCACGCAGGCGCTCGGGCGGCAGGTAGAGTTCGCCATGCTGCTGGCGGCCCGGCTGGGAAGCGGTGAGGTGGGTGGTGGCCGTCGGCAGCAGCACGGCCGTGCCGCGCGCCAGCGTGGCGGTGCGAGGTACGTCGCCTTCGCGCGCGCGGTCATCCCATGCGGTCCTGAGACTTCCCATGCGCGGCCACAGCAGCATGCCGCAATCGTGCGTGTGCCATTCGCGCCGGAAGTCGGGCTGTCGGCTGTAATGCAGCGCGTAGCCGAGATCGGCGGTCAGGTGGAGCTTGGGAGACAGGCGGGGGATGTCGGCCATGATGGGATCGGCGGCGGGCACCCCGGCGCCGTGCGTCCGGGCAATGCCCCATGGCCGTCGATCATACGCCTCATGCACCGGAGCGGCCGCCCAGGTTCCCCTCCGGCGGCACGGCGGTTGCCATGTCACATTCGACGAGGCCTCTCCGGAGGCTCCGGATCAAGACGCCGCCTGGAAAACTCCAGTAAGCTGCGCGACAAACAGGCTCACACAACAGGACTCCCCATGCCGCGCCGTCGCCAGTTTCTTCAAGCCATTCCCGTCGTCATCGCCGCCGGATTTGCCATGACGGCATCGGTCACCAGTACGTCCGCCCAGGCGGCGGTGCTCGACGAGCAGGACCCCCAGGCAGTGAAACTTGGCTACAAGGCCGACACCACCAAGGTAGACGCTCAGAAATTTCCGAAGCACAAACCCAGCCAGACCTGCGCCAACTGCCAGCTCTACCAGGGGGACAGCACCAGCGCCACGGGCGGATGCGTGCTCTTTGGCAGCAAGGAAGTGGCGGCCAAGGGATGGTGCACCGCCTGGGAGCAAGGCTGACCCTGGCGCCGCATCCGCCCTGCTGCAGGCCCGGAACATTGCGATCCGGAACAGCGGGGCTACACTTACGGCTTCGACATTCCGCATCCCGCACGCAGCCGTGTCCACGCCCCTCGCCACCCTCCCCGCCCTGACCGATTTCCGTGCCGATCCGGCCCCGGCCCACGACCGTCCGCGTCCGGACCGGCTCGTGCAGGGCAACCCCGACCGCACCACCTGGACGCACTACAGTGCCGCGCAAGGCGACTTCGATTGCGGGATCTGGGCGTGCGAACCGGGTGCCTGGCGCATCGCCTTTCCGGCCGGCAAGGAGGAGTTCTTCCACGTGATCAGCGGCCGGCTGCGCATTACAAGTCACGCCGGCGAGGCGCGCGAGTTCGGTCCCGGCGACGCCTGCGTCATTCCGGCCGGTTTTGAAGGGGTATTCGAAGTCATCGAACCGGTGCGCAAGCACTTCGTCGTATTGGATCGCAACACGGGCTGACCACGCCCGGAGGAGGCCGCGCCATGTCCAGACGTCCCTGCATCGTGACTGCAGCGCTACTCCTGCCATGCCTCGCCGGCACGTCGCAAGCCGCGAGCCCCAGCTTCGACTGCAAGAAGGCGGACAGCGAGATCGAGCAACTCGTCTGCAAGGACAACACGCTGGCGCGGCTGGACAAGGAAACGACCCGGCTGTACGGGCTGGCGCTCGATGCGCGCTCCCTCGGCACGGCCAGCAAGAAGACGCTGATCGCCGAGCAACGCGGCTGGATCAAGGGCCGCAACGATTGCTGGAAGGCGAACGACCCGCGCGCCTGCACGACCACGAGCTATGTGAACCGCATCTACACGCTGCGGCAGAACTATGCCGGCGCGCGTACGCGCGATGACAAGGGCATCAGCACCGGGCCGTTCACGATCCGGTGCCCGGGCGTGGATGCCGCCATCGCCGGCACATTCGTCCAGACCGACCCGGGCTATGCCTACCTGACGTGGCTGGACCAGCAGTGGCTGCTCCAGCAGACGCGATCAGCCTCCGGCGCCCGCTACACCGCCAAGGCCGACGCGGGTGAAGCCATGTTCTGGGACAAGGGTCCGGACGCGCTGTTCACGCTGCCCGGCAAGCCCGAGATGAACTGCCGCGTGGAGATGCCAGGCTAGATACCGGGCTACATGCCGGGCCGGGTGTGGGGTTTCGGCAGGTGGTGCGCCCTACTTTCCTGCGGGCGCTGTCGCGGGTGCTGTGGGTGCTGTGGGTGCTGTAGGTGCTTCTCCTGATCGCGTCGGATCCACCACGATCCTGGCGCCGACATCGCGCAGGAGCCGCTGGAAATCGGGCGAGGCCATGATGATCTTCCCCGCGGCGGCGCGCAGGCGATCCACTGCCTCGGCCGGAAGATAGAATGAGGTGGGCAGCTCGTTCAGGTAAGCCAGTTCCTCCTTGTCCGTCAACTTGTCGAACGACACATCAATGGCATAGATGGTCGCGTCCGGCGTGCGTAACGCCGTGGTCACCGCGGCATCCTTGTTCGCCGAAAACGCGGAGGACGCCCGGACGCCGCGCATGGAACGCCACCGCGCCTGCGTATCCCTCAACAATTCCGTCGCCTCGTAGGAGTAATGGTCGATCGGAACGCCCGTGGCCTTGACCAGTATCTCCAGGGTTCCCGGTGGAGATTCCGACTTGTCCCATGCCGTCCTGGGTACGGACAGGGAATTGACGACGAACACGACGATCCTGCGCGTATGGTCGAGCGGCGAAGGTACGCCAATCAGGTGCAGCGCCTCCATCAGCTCGAGGGCATCCAGCACGCTGCGCATCCCGAGATTGTCCGACACGCCCCCATCCACGACATGGATGTAGGGCCGGTTGACGCTGTCGCCGAATTCGGCCTCTTCCCGCAGATGACGGGTCGCGCGCGCGGCGGGACGGGGCGGTTCGGCGCTCTCGATGAACGGCTTGATCCAGGCTGGCGTCGTGTAGCCGCAGGTGCCGCCGTAGTTGTTGAGCGTAATGGGTGTCAGCACCACGGGCACGGCCGACGACGCCGCTGCCGCGCGGGAAAGCCGCAACGCGTTCAGGTCCGAGCAGAGCACGTCGAACGTGGACTGCGTAAAGGGCAGGCGGGCGCCGGTAGAGATGTCCGTCGCCGACGCGACGATAAACGGTCCGTGTCCGCGATTGAGGTCGCCGAACGTGGCACCGTGGAACAGGATCTCGTCATACAGGTCCGCCGCCAGCTCCGATCGGCCCCAGCCGCTCGACCATAGCGACGGCCAGTAGACCGGATTGAGCGTGCGGAATGTAATCGTCCCTTGGACGTCCCGCTTGAGGAAATTCTGTTCGTAGTCATCGAAGAGCTTGTCGCCGTAGAGGCCATAGGCGAGCGCCGTAAAGCTTCCGCCCGACACACCGGTGATGACACCGACATGGTCGAGCAGGCGAGACTTGTTGCCCTTTGGCCCGACCGCTACGGTATTCCGCAGGAATTCAAGGACGCCGTACGAGAACGCGGCGGCGCGCGTGCCGCCGCCCGAGAAAGCAAGAATGACCAGGTTTTCGTTGTCCGACGAATACTGCGGGCGCGTGAAAAACCGATAACCGGTATTGGGATCGGCATGGGCGATAGGTGGGTTGACCGGCCGGCTGGCACAGCCGCCAAGCAGCAGCGACAACGCGAGTATCAGCCATGCAGATGTCGACGATCGACTCATGGATCCTCCCAGTCGGGCAGTGGCGGCCTCGCTGTCACGATCAAATTGCCAATGTCATTCAGCATAGTCTGAAAAGCCGCTTTGGACGCCGTCTCCGCCAACCTTGACAATGCCTGCTCAGGCAGATAGATTCCACGCGACCATCACCGAGGGACCATGATGCAATCGGCCAAGCGCCCCGTTTTGACGCAGTTGAGCTCCGGCGACCTCGGTTACCTGGTCACGCAAGTCCGCAATCAGGTCCTGGCCAGCATCGAGCGGGAACTGGCACCGCTCCAATTGACAGCTGCCCAGTTTGTCGTCCTCAACATTCTCATCAATGGCCGGGGCCGCACGCTAAGTGAGTTCTGCAAGCTGATTGGCTATGACTCCGGCGCCATGACGCGGCTGCTTGACCGTATCGAAAGCAAGGGCTTCATCCGGCGTGTGGAGAATCCCTCGGACCGGCGCAGCTATCTGGTTGAACTGACGGACGCAGGCGCCGCCATTTTTCCGCAGGCGCGCGCCGGCACGCAACGCGCGCTAGGCGGCCTGCTTGCTGGCTTCTCGGAGGATGACGCAACGCTGTTGCGTGACATGCTGCAACGCATCCTCGTCAACGCGAGCGAATCCTGACCTGGCTTTTTTTCAACAACTATCTGCCTGGGCATATTCAGCAGAGACAGATTGACTGAACATGACTGCTGATGTGATGGACGACCTCCTTGACTGGCGCGACTGGGAAAACTTCTGCAGGGTCGTGGAGGCCGGCGGATTCACAGCCGCGGGCGCCCGGGCCGGGCTCCCAAAATCCTCGGTCAGCGCCTCCGTGGCGCGGCTCGAAAGCCAGCTTGGCATGCGGTTGCTGGAGCGAACCACCCGCCGCGTGCGCGCCACCGAAGCCGGCGATGTGCTCTATGTGCGCTCGGCGCCGCTACTTGCCGCCCTGCGGGATATCGCGGCCGACGCGAAATCAGCAACGCACGAAGTCCGGGGAACACTGCGGGTGACCGCACCCTACGAGAGCGGATGGCTGCATTTGTCGCCGGCGCTCGCCAGGCTGCTCCAGACGTATCCCGACCTGCGCGTCGAGATCGATGAGTCGCGAGCGGTACCCGATCTGGTCGAGCAGGGATATGACATCGCCTTTGTCAGGACCACCACGGAGCTGCCAGGTAGCTCGATGGTGAGCCGGCGCGTGGTGGCGATGGAGCGGGCCTTCTATGCATCCCCTTCGCTGTCCAGGAAGCGGGGACTTCCCGGCGCGCCACAGGAACTTGAAGGATGGCCCGCGATCCTGGAGCCCGGAGACAAGCACTGGGAGTTCTGCCAGCACGGGAAAGAGCTGGCGCGCGTCCCCATGCAGGCACGCGTCCGGACTTCCAATGCGGAGATGCGCGTGCGCGCGGCCATCGACGGATTGGGCGTGGCGCGCCTCGCGTCGCGCTATGTCGACGAATACCTCAAGCGCGGCGAGCTTGTGCGGATCTTGCCCGCATACCATTCGTCGCCATCCAGGATCTATGCGCTCACCCCGGCGCGTCGGCTGATGCCGGCCAAGGTACGCGCCTTGCTCGACGCCATCGGCAGCGTCAGCGAATAGCGACGCCCTGCCGAAGCTGACCAGGCGTTTCCCGAGATCCGGCAAGAAAGCTGCCAGCGATTGTCCAGGCTCGTGAACAGCCTGGCGATGGCAAGCGCTTTTTCCGGTCTGCCGGCTGATCTAGAGTGGGTCCATCGCTTCCACCCACCCGGAGACAACGCAGCATGAACCGCCTCGCACACACCACCCACCTCGCCGCCGCCCTCCTTTGCGCCATCGGCCTGTCGCTGGCCGCCGGCGCGGCAAACGCCACCACGCCACCATCCGACCTCGCCCGCCTGGACGGTAGTGTCGGCCGCAAGGTTGACGCCTTCACCGACGGCGCCGGCATCGTCCAGCGCGACGTGTATGCCGGCGGTGCGCGCAGCGTCCACGAGCCGCGTGATGTGTTTACCGACGGTGCGCGCAGCGTGCATGAGCCGCGCGACGTATTCACCGACGGCGCCTGATCACTTCACGCCAGCACTCACGGACGCACCCCGGATGCACCGCCGCCCGCTGTCTGCGTCCACGACCACCTCGATCTGGCGCGTTCCACGCTACCGCGCCCGCAAGCGCCTGACGCCAAAGTCCCCCAGGGCTTGCACCGCGGTCACCAGCACGATCAGCACCGCAATCACCACGATCATCACGACCGTGTCGAAGCGCTGGTAGCCATAGCGGATGGCCAGATCGCCAAGCCCGCCCGCCCCCACTGCGCCGGCAATCGCGGACGCACCGATCAGCGACACCACCGTAATCGTGAACCCGCCGAGGATGCCCGGCAGCGCCTCGGGCAATAGCACATGCCAGATGATATGGCGGCGCTCGCAGCCCATCGCCTGCGCGGCCTCGATCAGCCCGTGCTCCACCTCGCGCAGACTGACCTCGGCGATGCGCGCGAAGAACGGCGTGGCGCTGATGGCCAGCGGGACCACGGCAGCCCAGACACCGATCGTCACGCCCACCACCAGGCGCGTGAACGGCAGCAGCGCCACCAGCAGCACGATGAACGGTGTGGCGCGGAAGCCGTTGACGACCGCGCCTGCCAGCCGGTGAAAGCGCGGCGACGGCCGCATGCCGTTCGGTGCGGTCACCACCAGCAGCAACGCCAGCGGCAGCCCGGCCAGCGCCGCGATCAACGCGGATGCGCTCACCATGGTCACAGTATCGAGCAACGCATTCCAGAGACGATCAACGAGAATCGGAGACATAGCCTAGCGAAGTGACTTGATGGGCAAGATGAGCGTTCGGCGCCGAATCGACCGGCCCATGCGCGGGCACGGCCAGGAGCAAGGTGCCATGCGTGTGGCCCTGTATCCGGTCCAAGCTGCCGTGCAACAAGCGCACGCCGCTGCCGAGCGCGGCTGCCACCTGCGACAGGTCGGGGGCCTCGCCACCGCTATAGCGCAACTCGATCACCCGTTGCCACGCGCCATGGCCATCGGGCCGGTCGCGCAGACGCCGCGCGATATCCTCCGGCACGCGCATGGCCAGCGGTGCCAGCAGCGCACGCGTGGCGTCATGCGTCGGATTGCCGAACACCTGCCAGACGGGGCCGGTCTCCGCAATCGCGCCGCGATCCAGCACCAGTACCCGGTCGCAGATCGCGCGGATGACGCGCATCTCGTGCGTGATCAGGACGATGGTGATATCGAGCCGCGCATTGATATCGCGCAGCAGCGCCAGTATCGACTGCGTCGTCTCGGGATCCAGCGCGGACGTTGCCTCGTCGCAGAGCAGGATGTCGGGCCGATGCGCCAGCGCGCGCGCAATCCCGACGCGCTGCTTCTGCCCGCCCGACAGCCGGCCGGGATAAGCATCGGCCTTGCCCTCCAGTCCGACCAGCGCAAGCAGTGACGCCACGCGCTCCCGCACTTCGGCGCGCGGCACCCCGGCCACCTTGAGCGGCAATCCCACATTCTCGGCTACCGTCTTCGCGGAAATCAGGTTGAAATGCTGGAAGATCATGCCGATGCGGCGGCGCAAGGCCACCAGCTCGCGGTGGCCCAGCGTGGCCACATCGACGCCATCCACGCGGACACGACCGCCGGTCGGCGTCTCGAGTCCGTTGATCGTGCGCAGCAAGCTGGACTTGCCCGCGCCGCTTCGGCCGATGATGCCGAAAATGCCACCAGCGGGAATCTCCAGATCGATCTCGCGCAGCGCCTGCACCGACCCGTTGGCCGCGTGGTACGTCTTGCTCACGTGATCGAAGCGGATGGCACCCGCACCGGGCGTGCCGACACTTTCCTGATGCAGCAGCGGCGACGCGGGCGCCTCCGACGACGTGGGCGCCTGAAAACCCCGGCGCCACAGTGGAAAGTTGGCGGCCATGTCTGGCGACTTCCGGGTCAGCGCTTCAGCCATGGCAGGCTGTAGAGCTTGTCATTGTTGGCGAAGGAAGTGCCGAGCTGCTTGCGCACCGCCGGCGACTCCTGATAGATCTTCACGAAGCGGGCCACCCTCGTGTCGTTGGCGTTGTCCTCGCGCGTGACGAAGCGAATCGCGAAGTAGGTGTCATCGACCCCCGAATACAGCAGCCCCGCGCCCGCCACCTGCGGCTTGCCCGCGTTGACGAAATGCGCCGGGTAGCCCTGCGCGAGGTCCACGTCATCGAGCGCGCGCACCAGCTGCGGCCCCTCCACCTCCACCCATTTTAGCTTCCTCGGATTGGCGGCGATATCGTTGATGCTGCCCTTCGCGCCCACGCCATCGCGCAGCTTGATCAGGCCCGCCTTCTGCAACAGCAGCAGCCCGCGCCCCTGGTTGACCGGATCGTTGGCCACGCCAACGCGCGCGCCCTCCTTGAGATCCTCGAACCGCTTGATGTGCGTCGAGTAGAGGCCGATGTTCGGCAGCACGCCCAGCGCCACGCTGCGGAACTTGTAGCCGCGCTCCTTGATGGCATTGTCGAGGAAGGCCTGATGCTGGAAATAGTTGAGATCGAGATCGCCGGCGGCCAGCGCCACGTTGGGCGTGGTCCAGTCGGTGAACTCGATCACCTTGACGTCGAGGCCCTGCTTGCGGGCTTCGGTGGCGGCCACTTCGACGGAGTCGGCCAGCGAACCCGGCGTGACACCGATGGTGAGGGGCGCCGCATGCGCCTGGGCGACGATGGCGAACGAGGCGAAAAGCGGAAGCAACAGCGAAGATTTCAGCATGATGATTGGCAGGAAATGAAGATCAAGGACGGCGGAACTGTGCGGCGGCGTGGCGATCCGGCAATCGGTCGCCTTCGCCAAACAGCTTGTGGCGCAGCGATCCGTCCGCGTATGCGGTCTTGTAGCGGCCGCGATTCTGTAACTCGGGGACGATCAGGTCGACGAAATCCTCGTAGCTCTCCGGAATCACGGTGCGGCTGAGGTTGAAACCATCAATGCCGGTCTCGTCGATCCAGGACTCGAGTTCGTCGGCCACCTGCGCCGAGTCGCCGACGATGGCGGGATACCGTCCGCCGAGCTCGAACAGGTCCAGCAGCTTGCGCCGGGTCCAGCCGTGCTGTGCGGCGGTGCGCTGCGCGGATTCGATGGCATTGCCGCCACCGTAGTCGACCGGTTCGTCCAGCCCGTAGCGCGCAAAGTCCACCCCGGTGCTCGCGGCAAAGTGCGCCAGCCCCGCCTCGCGGCTCGCATAGTCGCGATACTCGGCGTGCCGGGCGCGGGCTTCGGCCTCCGTCCGCCCCGTGATCACCGCCGCACCGGCAAACACCTTGACGTCATCCGGCTTGCGGCCCGCTGCCACCAGTTGCTCCCGCAATGCGCTGACGGTCTTGCGGGCGGCCTCCTTGCTGGGTGGCGAGATAAACACGCACTCGGCGTGGCGCGCGGCAAAGCGCTGACCGCGCCCCGAGCTGCCGGCCTGGAACAGGACCGGCGTGCGTTGCGCGGAAGGCTCCGCCAGGTGATAGCCCTCGACGTCGTAATAACGGCCGTGATGCACCACCTTGTGGACCCGGGCCGGATCCGCGAATGTGCGCGCGGCCTTGTCGCGCAGCACGGCGCCCTCCTCCCAGCTACCCTCCCAGAGCTTGTAGAGCACGTCGAGGTATTCATCGGCGCGTTCGTAGCGCTCGTCATGCGCAATCTGCTTGTCCAGCCCCATCGCCCGCGCAGCGCTGTCCAGGTATCCGGTCACAATATTCCAGCCCACGCGACCACGCGTCAGGTGGTCGAGCGTGGAGAAGCGGCGTGCGAGCAGATACGGCGCGTCGTAGGTCAGGTTGACGGTGACGCCGAATCCGAGATGCGTGGTGGCGGCAGCCATCGCCGGCACCAGCAGCAGCGGATCGTTGACGGGCAGCTGGATCGACTCGCGCAGCGTGACATCGACATCGCCACGATAGATGTCGTAGACCCCGACGATGTCGGCGATAAACAGTCCATCGAACAGCCCGCGCTCCAGTGTGCGCGCCTGGCTGACCCAGTATTCGAGCGTGTTGTATTGCGTGGACTGATCGCGCGGATGCGTCCACAGTCCGTGGTTGATATGCCCGACGCAGTTCATGTTGAATGCGTTGAGCAGGATCTGCTTGCGCGCCATCAGAGTGCTCCGTGCCGGGCCGGCAGCCTGTCATTCAGGTAGTAATTGCCGATCGCGTGATATTTCCATCGCACCGGATCGTGCAGCGTATGCGTGCGCGCATTGCGCCAGAAGCGGTCGAGGCCAAGGCCGTCGAGTGTGGAAGCGGTGCCGCCCAGTTCGAACAGCCGCGTGCCGGCCAGCAGCGAGGCGGTGGTCGTCGCCGCGCGGGCTTCGGCCACGGCGATCGATGCGGCCGCCACGGTCTGTGCGTCCGGCTGAAGCTGGGCTGCATCGACAATGCGTCCCGCACGGCGCACCAGCGCTTCCGCGGCGCGCAGCCGTACCTTGACGTCGCCGATGTGGTGGAGGGTCAGCGGATCGTCGCTCGCGCGCTCGACCTTCGCGTCCGCCCACGGCCGCGCATGATCGCGGATAAACGGCAGCGTTGCCGCCAGCGCGCCGCGCCCGATGCCGAGGTCGATGGCAGCGTGCATCAACTGCGCCACCGGGCCAATCGTGGTCGGCGTCTCGAACGATGCCGAGAATGGAATCACCCATTCGGCCTTCACGCGTACGTCGGTGAACGTGACCGAGCCGCTGCCCGTGACGCGCTGGCCGAATCCGTCCCAGTCGTCAGTGATCGTGATGCCCTCCGCGTCGCGCGGCACGATGGCGATGTAGGTCACCTCGCGCCCGTCTTCCTCCGCGACCACGAGCGTCGGAATGCGGTGCGCGAAGATGGCGCCCGTGCAGTAGAACTTGTTGCCATCGAGGCGGAAGCCATCGCCGTCAGGCGTCAGCCGCGTGCGACGCTTGAAATCCTTGTGGCCAATCTCGGCCAGCGCATTGCCGAAGCGCTCGCCGGCAAGCGCCAGATCGTAGAACGCGCGCTGCTGCGCCACGACGCCACCGACGCGCAACACCTCCAGCGCGTAGTAGTGGTTCTGTGGGATCTGCCCAAGCGATCCGTCCGCAGCCGCGAGGATCGCGATCACTTCCGCCAGCGTGCCGCTGGACACGCCCGCGCCGCCAAACTCGCGCGGCACGGTGATGCCCAGCAGCCCGCTTGCGCTCAACGCGTCTAGCTCAGCCCATGGCAGGCGCCGCTCGCGGTCGCGTAGCGCGGCCTCGGGCGCAAAGCGCTCCGCCAGCAACTGTGCGGCGGCAATGGCCTCGGCATCGTCGCGAATCCGGTGCGCGCGCGGTGGCGGCGCGGCCGGCGCGGGATGGCTGTCGGGATGGTCTGGGGCGGGCGGGGGGGTCTGCAACAAGGTCATGTCAGTTCCAGGAATGCCGTGCGGGCAGTACGCCGTTAAGGTGGTAATTGCCAATCAGGTGGAGCTTCCAGCGCACCGGATCATGCAGGGTGTGCGTGCGGGCATTGCGCCAGTGGCGATCGAGGTTGTGCCTGTCACGCGTGGCCGAGGAGCCCGCCAGTTCGAACAACTTCTCGCTAGCGGCGAGCGCCACTTCCGTGGTCAGCACCTTCGCCTCGGCGACGGCGACCGATGCCTGCGCACTGAGTTCGGCAGTCACCGTTTGCGCCGCAATATGGTCGAGCGTGCGGCCGCCCTCCAGCAGCACTTCCCGCGCGGCGTGGAGGTCGACGGCGAGCCGGCCAACATCGCCGATCAGATAGGGGTCGTCGGTGGCGTGCTCGACCTTGGCATCGATCCACGGCCGTGCGTAGGCGCGCACGAAAGCGATCGCATCGTCGAACGCGGCCTGTGCGATGCCCTGGTCGATGGCGGCCTGGATCAGCTGCGACGTCGGCCCGAAGAGACCCGGCCGCTCCGCCAGTTGCCAGACTGGCAACACGTCGTCCTCGGAAACCGCGACGTGGTCGAAGACCACCGTGCCGCTCGCCGTGGTGCGTTGCCCGAATGCGGACCAGTCGTCGTTCACCGTCAGGCCCGCCGCATCGCGCGGCACCCAGACCTGCACGGCGCGATCGTGGTCGTCCAGCGCGCGTACCGGCACGCGATGCGCAAACAGCGCACCGGTGGAATAAAAGCGCTTGCCGTTCAGGCGCAAGCCCTGATCTGTTTGCCGCAGCCGCGTGCCCGATTGCAGGACCGTCTGGCTGGTCGCCGACCGGCGCTCCGGCCCCGCGTTGCCGAGCCGCTGGCCGGCCAGTACTTCGGCGTAATAGCGCCGTTTCTGGGCCGGGGTTCCGATCTCGCGCAAGACGCCAAGCAGACCAAAGTGATTTTGCGGAATCTGACCGAGCGAGGAATCGGCGGCGCAGAGGATCGCGAAGACCTCGGCCAGCGTGGCGTAGGAGACATCGGGCCCGCCAAGTTCGTGCGGCACGGTAATGGCACCGAGCCCGCTGGCGGACCAGCGGTCAAGCTCATCCCACGGCAGGATGCGCTCGCGGTCGCGCCGCGCGGCACCTTCCGCAAAGTCGGCAGCCAGTGCATGAGCAACGGCGATGGCCTCGGCATCATCGCGGATACGCCGCACGGGCGTCACACGCGTCGGGCGCTGCAGCGCGTGCAGTTCTGAGAGGTTGGTCATGGCGAAGCGCAATGGAAATCAAAAATCCATTGGAGCATGGCGCCCGGGGCCTTCACGACGAATTTTTCCGTAGATGCTTAGGCAGCGGCGACCATATATGGATAGCCGATCTCCTTCATTCCCTGCGCGGCCACCAATCCCTACTATCGGCGTGACCCACACGGAGAACGCCCATGAAGGATCTTCTCGACTGGATCACCGCCATCGGCGTGGTCTTGCTGGTCTACGCGGCGCTACGCTATCCGCTCTACCCGCCGCGCGATGCGAGCGGCAGCCGCTGCGAATGCGACCGTCAGGAGTGACAGACCAGGCCATCGCCCAGCTGGCTCGCCTCGTAGGCGATATCTCCGGCACGCCGCTCGCGCGCGGCGGCGAAGGCACCATCGAGCTTCCAATGGCGCACCGCGCGATCGATCCATGCGGCCGATTGCGGATCGTCGAGGCGAATCGCCAGCTGCGCGCGATCGTTATCCGGTGCCACTTGCGCATCGAGCTTTCGATAGAAGCGCCATTCCGGCAAGGCCAAGAGCCTCGACACCACCAACTGGTCTTCCGCCAGCGCCTGGCATTCGCCTGCCATGAACGCGGCGATGGCGCGGATCGACGATGGGTAGACCCTGAGTATCGCGCCGACGCTGTGCGTCAGCGTATGGGCATATGGGCTGCCCTGCCCCACGCAGACTTCGCGCCGATTCAGGTCGTTCGGATGACGGTAGGCGCTGCCTTGCAGCACGAGAAAGGCGCCGGTGCCTCCGGTATATGCGGTCCGAACGTTCGGCGCACCGGCCTCCATCGCGCCGGCCACCACCATATCCACGCCTGGCAAGCTGCGGCCAGGCGCGACTGGGGTTGCCACTGAGGTCGCCACAACACGCAGGCGCACCCGCAGCCGGTCGGCGATGTAGCGCGCAAGCGATATGTCGAACGCATCGGGTTCCGGTGGCGTGGGCCGGTTCGGCGGCGATGGACGCGCGTACTGCCGCACGGCGACCACCAGCTCGCCGCTCTGCTTCACGGCATCGAGCAAGGGCCCGCGCCGCAACGCTGCCCAGTCAGGCTCTCGCTGCAAATGCCGTAACCCGTCTTGCGCTGCGGGGGGCAAGCGCTCGGGCACGTTCGGCATGCGCTCGAGCCAGCGCGGCGCGGTCACGGCCACCAGCAGAACAGCCGCCAGCACGAGCCAGGCCGCCAGCCAGAAGCCGTGAACCGGGCGCGGCGCCGCGCGTGCGGGCGCCAGCGGCAGGTCGGGCGCGACCTCAGCCATTGAGCGTCAGCCCCTTGCGCCACCGCGTCAGCCGCCGCTCAACCATCGCCAGGCCATAGCTGAGGACCAGCCCCAGCAGCGCCAAAAGCAGGATGCCCGCGTACATCGTCGGAATCTGGAACACCTCCTGGGCGTTGAGCGTCAAGAACCCGAGCCCCGAGTGCGCGCCGATCATTTCGGCCGCCACCAGCGCCGTGATGCAATACGTGCCTGCGAGCCGCACTCCGGTGAAGATCGACGGCGACGCCGCCGGTAGCACCACCTTGCGGAACACAAACAGGCGCGATGCCCCCATCGAGCGTGCCGAGTCGATCAGCAGTCGGTCCACCTGCTTGACGCCACCGATGGTGCTCAGTAGCACCGGCCAGAACGACGCCCAGAAGATGATCGCCACCTTCGACATCTCGCCGATGCCCAGGAACAGGATGAACACCGGGAACAGCGCGAACGCGGACGTCTGCCGGAACAACTGCAGGATCGGATCGACGATGGCCTCGAACCGACTGAACCAGCCCATCAGCAGGCCCAGCACCACACCCAGCGCAATGGCCGACAGCAATCCCCATAGCGAGCGCTGCAAGCTCGCGGTCAGGTGCTTCCATAGCGCCCCGCTGCTCACCAGTTGCCAGATCGTCGCCAGCACCTGCGATGGCGGGCTCAGATAGGCTTCGCTGACGATGCCAAGCCGTGGCACAAGCTCCCACAGCAATAGAAAACCGATGATGCCCAGTACGCCGAGCGCGCGTTCCGTCGTCTTGCCGTTCATGATGCAACCCTGGCGATAGCGGGTTCGGCCGTGGCACGTTCGCCAGGATTGGCGGTGGCGCCAAGCGGGCGCGGCACCGTGGCCGGATTGGTGAATTGCACTTCATCCTTGAGCACGTCCCACGCCTTCTGGCGCAGCCTGACGAACGCCTCCGAGTTGCGCAACTCGGCCGCGCGCGGACGCGCGAGTGGCACGTCGAGGATGGCCTTGACCGTACCCGGTCGGCGCGTCATGACGGCGATCCGGTCCGACAGGAAGATCGCCTCGTCGATGCTGTGCGTGATGAAGACAATGGTCTTGCGCGTCTGCTCCCAGATGCGCAGCAGCTCGCCCTGCAAGATCTCGCGCGTCTGCGCATCCAGCGCGGCGAACGGTTCATCCATCAGTAGCACTTCCGGCTTGTACGCCAGCGAGCGCGCAATCGCCACGCGCTGTTTCATGCCACCCGAGATCTCATGCGGGAAACGCTGGCCGAAGCCTTCGAGTCCGACCAGCTCGAGGTATTCGCCGGCAATGCGGCGGCGCTCGGCGCGCGCCACGCCACGAATCTCGAGCCCGACCTCGATGTTCTCGAGCACCGTGCGCCAGGGGAACAGCGCATAGCCCTGGAACACCACGCCCTGCGCCGGATTGATGCCCTGCAGCGGCTTGCCATCGATGGCGATGTCGCCACCGGTACGCGCCGTCAGGCCGGCAAGGATGCTCAGGAACGTCGATTTTCCGCAGCCGGAAGGCCCGAGGATGGAGATGAATTCGCCATCGCGGATCTGCAGGTCGAAGTCCTTGAGGACGGCAACGTTCTCGCTGCGTCCCGCCTCGTTGCGCACGGCGTAGTCCATGCGCACGCCACGGGCATCGATCTTGTGCCTCATGATGGGGTCACGCCTTCGCGGGCGCTTGCCCGGCGTACGGATTGAAGGCGTTGGTGTAGATATCCTTCGCCGCGACCTTGCCCTTGGCCAGCTTGCCCTCGGCTTCCAGCACGTCGATGTAGTACTGGATCGGCGGCTCGGTGACCACGAGGTTGTCGACATACGCGTAACGGTCCACGAATTCGAGCTGCAGGTTGATGCGCTTGGACACCAGCTGGCGCGCGTCCTCGGGATTCGCATTGACCCAGTTGGCGGCCTTGGCCAGCGCCGTCACCACGTCGCGCACCGATTCCGGATGCTCGCGGATGAACTTGCCGTGGGCGCTATAGGGCTGCATGCCGCCGAGGCCGCCGTCGAGGTCGAAGTCGCTCCACAGCCGCACGAGCATGTCGGCATGGTCGGCGCGCCCCGAGAACGGGGCATGGATGATGGCCATGTCGGTGTTGCCGGTGGCCAGCGTCTGCTCGGCCTGGTCGTCCGGAATCACGACGAAGTTGATCTTGTTGACGTCCACGCCCTTCTGGCGCAGGAAGGTCTTGGTGACGAACTCCGCGCAGGCGCCGAAGCTGTTGATGCCGATGGTCTTTCCCTCGAGGTCCTTCGGCGCCTGGATACCCGAGGCCTTGCGCACGAAGTACTTCATGTGCGGCGCGTTCTCGAGCGTCTTGTTGCCGGCGGCCACCACCTTGATATCGGAGCCGCTCGCCACGGCGGAGATCACCAGCGGCACCATGCGCGAGCCGAAATCGATCTCGCCGGTCCCCACCAGCGGAATGATCTGCGGCGCTGCCACCTTGCCGATGTAGTTGGGCCGCGTGTTGGTGCCCTCGAAGTACCCGAGCTGGTCGGCCAGGTAGACGAGGTCGAACGTGGGATTGTCCGGATAGCGGAAGCTGACCTTGTCGCCTGCCTTGCTGACGACAGCCGGGGCCCCGGCAGCGGCCTTGGGGGTGGCGGCCTTGTCGTCGCGCGAGCAAGCGGCCAGCAGCGCGCCCGCGCCACTGACTACGGCCAGCGAAGCGAGTTGTTTGAGGGCAATGCGGCGCGAATTGGATGCACTGGGTGCATTGAGCGCATGGGCCACGCGGGGCGACGAAGACATGATGATCCCTATCTGAATGGGTTGCGGTTCGACTGCCAGTATCAGAAAGGGACGCGCCGCGCACAACGAAGTCTTTCAACTATCGATACGCACCGCACCACGCCGCGATGTGCGGGCGCTTCACGCCAGTTCGCCGTAGCCGCGCAACCGTGCCTCCTGCGCCATGGCAGCGATCGGGAAATAGTCCGCGGCCGTGGAGCGCACGACATCCTCCATGCGCAGCCGCGAGCGCAGGCCGGGGTCTTCGCGCAGCACTTCGCGCATGGACTCCCTGACCCGCCCCACCAGCGACGAGCCCGCGCGCCGTGACGCGATGAAGGGCAGCCCGGGCACCGCACGCGTGAAGCCGATCTGCCGCAGGCCGGCCACCAGATGAGGGTAATACTCGGCCGCAAACGCCAGCGTGACGCAATCGATGGCCGCCACGTCAGCCTCGCCGCTTTCCACCGCGGCCAGTGAACCCAGATGCGAGCCCGTCCTGACAATATCCGCAAAGAACCGCCCGCCAGCAGCCAACGGCGCCACCGCATGGCGCAGCGCATTCATGCCACTGTGCGAATCGGGGCCGTTGCATGCCGCGCGGGTGCCGCGACAGGCCTCCAGCGTGGCGGGGCCGTCGGCCGCGCGCACCACGATGGCGCTGCGGTATGTCTTGCGGTGACATCCCGGCACGGTGAACCGGGGCGTACCGATCAACCGGACATGCTGCGCGAGCCCGTTCACCAGCGGATAGCCGCAGGTTTGCGACAGCAGCATATCGTCACGCCGCCAGAACGCATGGAGCGCATCGGGGCCATCGCCCGGGTCCACGGCACTCAGGATGACCGATGCGCGCTCGCGCGCCAGCGCCTGACCAACCCGGTTGATCAGCGCAAGCCAGTCGTCGCGCAATGACGCCGACACGTTGTACATGGGTAGCGCGGCTACCCACCGTTCAGGCTTCGCCATAGGGATGTGTCACCTCTGAACGCCGCGCGGACGGCTTGTGGAACAGCGGATGCACAACGGGTGCCACGGCGCGCCATGTGTACCGGATCAGCCATTCCCCGTACCCACGCACGAAGAATCCGTCGTTGCGCGCCAGATAGTCGTGCGCGCGGCGGCGGTAGACCCAGGCCAGCGCAAACCACGGCACCGACGGCAAGTCATGATGGACGAGGTGATAGTTGTTGTTCAGGAACAGCAGACGCCATCCCAGCCCCGCATCATTGATGACGCTGCGCGCCGCGTGGGAATCGCTGGCGCGATGTTCGTGGAACGAGCGGACCGAAGCCAGTGACAGCGCCGGATAGCCGACACCGGCCAGCACCAGCCACACCGGCATGCCGCACGACGTCTGCAGCCACGCCAGCAGGCATCCCAGAGCGCTCAGGTGCGCGAGCCATGCGGGCGCGTCGCGCCAGTCGCCGGCGCGGATCCTGCCCAGTGCATCGGCTGTGATCGCATGGATCGAAAAGGCCGGCTGCAGCAGGACTCGCCCCGCCATCGTGTTGCGCGCGGCGTAGAGCCACCGCAGCGCGGGGCTGGCCGCGTACCAGTCCCGGGCATAGAGGAAGTAGCTCTCGGGGTCCGCGCCGGGGTCCGTCAATTCGGCGGCGTGATGTTGCAGATGCGCGCGGCGGTACAGGCTGTATGGCAGCCAGAAGCCGAGCGGCGCAGTACCCAGCAGCGCATTGAGCCACGGCAGGCGCGTCGGATGCCCATGCAGCAGTTCATGTTGCAGCGACAGGTACCACGTGGTGCAAAGCGTGAGCAGCACGCAGGCCAGCGGCAGGCCGAGGCGCGTGGCATTGTCCGCCACGCCAAACCACGCCGCATAGACGGAGACGATCAGCAGCCACGTGGGCAATTCGGTTCGCCACAGCCAGTGACGGGCGGTACGCGCCAGTTCCGCGCGTTGTCGGTCATCGAGATAAGTTGCCATCGGCGCCGTCGATGCTGTGAAAACGAAGCCGCAGGATACGGGCGACGGGACGTACGCGGGAACGAACGATTGTCGATAACGTTATGCGCACCCCGCTTACGCCGCACCTGGCGCACCGAAACACCAGCAGTCAGCGACACACCGGGGCATATGCGATGACGGCATATGCGCATGAGGATTTGCCGCTTCGCCCGCGTCAACCGCGTCCATACAATGGCCGGACGCAGCTTCCACTGCACCATTCACGGACAAGATAAAGGGAAGACCGATGAACATCAGGAAAGGGGTCAAACTGCTGGCGGCACTGCTGACGCTCGGCGTCGTGCACGCAGCCGGAGCGGTCGACGCGGACAAGAAGGAGATCCGCTTCGGCGCCACGGCCGGCCCATACGCCGACCAGGTGCGCTACGGCATCAAGCCGATCCTGGAGCAGCGCGGCTACAAGGTGACCATCATCGAGTTCAGCGACTATGTGCAGGCGAACCTCGCGCTGGCGGATGGCGCCATCGACGCCAACGCGTTCCAGCATGTGGTGTACCTCAAGAAGTTCTCTGCTGACCGCAAGCTGCAGCTGTCCGAGCTGGTCCAGGTGCCCACTGCGCCGATTGGCATCTACAGCCGCAGGCACAAGGCGCTGACCGAAGTGAAGCAGGACGCCACGGTATCGCTGCCGAACGATCCGACCAACCTCGCGCGGGCCATCGCCATCCTGCAGCAGATTGGCTGGATCACGCTCAAGCCGGGCACCGACGCCGTGCGTGCGTCCGAGCGCGATATCGACGGCAATCCGCACAAGCTCAAGCTGATCCAGCTGGAAGCCGCGCAGCTTCCGCGTTCGCTGGACGACGTGGACTACGCGTTCGTCAACGGCAACTTCGCGCTGGCTGCGGGGCTGAAGCTCACGTCGGCGCTGGCGCTCGAGAAGATCCCCGACTACTACATGAATCTGGTGGCCGTGCGCACCGACGACCTGAACAGGCCGTTCGTCACCGACATCCGCGACGCCTACCGTTCCACCGCGTTCAAGTCCGTCACGCAGCAACGCTTTTCCGGCTTCGTTCCACCCGCCTATCAACGCTGATCACAATAAGACAGGAAGCATCCATGCAACGACACAACCTCATGCGGCTGATTGCCGCCTCCACGTTTGCCGCGCTCGGCGCCGGCATGGCCCTATCCTCCAGCGCCGCGGACCAGACCATCCGCCTGGGCACCATGAGTGGCCCGGACGCGCAGATATGGGAAGTGGTGAGGGGTGTGGCCAAACGCAAGGGACTCGACATCAAGATCGTCGAGTTCAACGACTATGCCCAGCCTAACGCGGCGCTCGACGCGGGCGACCTCGATGCCAACGGGTTCCAGCACCAGCCGTTCCTCGACAGTCAGATCGAGGCGCGTCACTACAAGATCGCCAACGTCGGCCTGACCTATGTGGCGCCGATGGGCTTCTACTCGCGCAAGCTGAAATCGCTGAAGGACCTGCCGGAAGGCGCCAAGGTCGGCATACAGAACGATCCGTCGAACGGCAATCGTGCGCTGCGCCTGCTGCAGGCACAGGGCGTGCTCACGCTGAAGCCCGGCGCGGGCGTGAACGGCAAGAACGCCACGCCACTCGATATCGCGTCGAACCCGAAGAAGCTCAAGATCGTGGAACTCGACTCCGCCATCCTGCCGCGCTCGCTGGACGACCTGGCCGCCGCGTCGGTCAACACGGACTACGCGGTCAAGGCCGGCCTGCAACCGACCCGCGACGCGATTGCCATCGAAGACCTCAAGGGCCCCTACGCCAACCTGATCGCCGTGCGCGAGCAGGACCGCAACAAGCCATGGGTCAAGGACCTGGTGGCGTCCTACCAGTCGCAGGAAGTCCGCGATTTCCTTGCCACGCAGTTCAAAGGATCGATCCTGCCGGCATTCTGAGCGCATAGGTTCTTTGCTACGCCCTTCGGGCAGTGTCGGCCTCCGCGGCGTGTTGATGGAAGCCCGGAGCCCGACTCAATACATGCCTGCCGCCTTCAATGTATCGATGGTCATGTGTGCGCCGAGGACAACCAGAACAGCGCCCATGATCCAGCGCTGAACCAGCAGGAATCTCGGGCGACTGGAGAGGAACGTCGCCATGCTGCCGGAACATACCGCCACAAACGCATTGACCGAAGCGAACGCGACAATCAACGACGAACCGAGCGTGAGTGACTGCCTGAGAACACTGCCATCGTGGTAGTTGATGAACTGCGGCAGGAGCGACAGAAAGATCATCGCGAGCTTGGGATTCAACAGACTGGTCGCCGCCCCCATGGCGAAGAGCCGGCGTGGCCGTTCGCGGGGCAGATCGCGCACCTCCAGGGGAGAACGGCCACCAGGCCTCACAACCTGCCAGGCCAGATAGAACAGATACATGGCCCCCGCCGCGCCCAGCACGCTGCCTGCATAAGGCACGCTCAGGAAAAACGCCGTGATGCCGAACGCTGCCCCCAACATGTAGAAGAGGTATCCGAGCATGACGCCTGCAAGCGATATCAGCCCGGCAGTGCGTCCTTGAGCAATCGAGCGCGACATCACGTAGACCATGTTCGGTCCCGGCGTAATCGCAAGCATTCCGCCAACCGCCAGAAATCCGTAGATCGATACCGTCCCTTGCATTCTCGCGAGCTCCCCCGCAGTGGTCATTGGCTGCAAGTATCGGATCGATGAATACTCAGGTAAAACGGATTAAACTGAATTCATTACTCAGCTTTTCTGACCAACATGAAGAAGCTCGATCTGGATGTGCTTGAGATGGTAGTGGCCGTCGCCGATACAGGATCGTTCGCTCGGGGCGCGGAGTCCGTGCATCGGTCGCCGTCGGCGGTGAGCATGCAGATCAAGGCGCTTGAGGATGCACTGGGAAAACCACTTTTCGTGCGAAGCACCCGTCACGTAGCGATTACCGCGGAAGGCAAGACGCTGCTGGACTATGGCCGTCAGATGCTCGCGCTGCGGGAGGAAGCATGGGCGTCGGTGGTTCGCCCGGAGATAAAGGGCCGCGTCACCATCGGCGTTCCTGACGACTACGCGTCATCGTTGCTGCCACAGGTGCTGGGCAAGTTCGCGGTTGCGCATCCGCGTGTGGAGATTCGGGTGATCGGCCTGCCCAGCAGCGCGCTCGTTCCATTGCTCAAGGACAACACGCTCGACCTCGCCTGCATCACGAAAACCAGGGGCGTTGCGAGCGAATTCATCCGGTATGAGCCGATGGTATGGGCCGGGTCGGCCGCAAGAAAAGTGTGGAAGGATCGCCCGCTTCCCATCGCCGTTTTCGCACAGGGCAGTACGGCACGTGCCCATGCCATCAGTGCGCTGCAGCGGGAAAATATCAAGTATCGGATGTCCTACGAAAGCCCGAGTCTGATGGGCCTTGTCAGCATGGTCGAAGCCGGGCTCGCCATAGCGCCCCTCGCCAGATGCAGCGTACCTGCGCACCTTGTGCAGATATCCGAGAACGAAGGGTTGCCACCCCTGGATGAACTCGAAGTCGTCCTTGCCCGCAGTGCCCGGTCCGGTCGGCCGCCTTGCGACTTCCTCGCCGAGCAGATCCTGGCTGAAATGCGGGCGTAGACCCGTTGCCCGATGGCCGGGAATCGATCAGATGTCGCGCGTACGCGGGATGACGACGGCCTGGCCGTGCAGTTTGCCGTCCGCGTCGAGCATTTGCCACAGCGTGGCTTCCTCGATCATGAAACGCTGGCCTGACTTGGTGATGCGCACGCCCTTGTAGCCCGCCTCGTAGCCGAGCCGCTGTACGCGCGCGAGGAACTGCTGCCGCTCCTCGCGGTTCGGCGCCTCGGCCGAGAGCCGCGACGGCAATCGGGTGATTTCTTCCCAGCTGTATCCAAAGCGGCGCTGGGCCGCCTTGTTGCCGTAAATAAAGACCGGGTCGGGATCCGTGTTGTGCGCGAGTACTGCGAACGGGGCGCTTTCATAGAGCCATTCGGTCGCTTCGGCGACGGACATGGCCTGCGGCACAAGCGGGCGACCCAGCAACCGGGCGTAGCTGTCGGCAAGAAGCTGGTAAAAAGCTGGATCGCGGTGGAGCGGGATTGTTTGAGGCATCTCGAGGGAAATCGTGGGTATGTGCGAGGGCGGAGGCGCACACGATACAACATCCGCGACCGAATCCTGGCGTCCCGCCGTGGCGAGAGGTTGGCGATGGATCGGGCCCAACAACCTAACCAGCGGCTCCGGTCGCACCACCCGGCGAAAGCATGTCGATCAGGGCTTGCATATAGCCCCGCACGAACTGGTCGGCACGCAGGCTGATGACCGCCATCGATTGCGGGAAGATGCTGTCGGTCTCGATCGTCGCCAGGTCGGTGTCCCGGTCGGGCTCCAGCGCCATCTGCTGGAGTACGGCAACGCCCAGGCCCGCTGCAACATAGGCCTTGATGACGTTGGCATCGGTGGCCCTGACCACGACGCGCGGGGAGAGTCCATGACGCTCGAACTCGCGCAGCACCACCCAGCCTGAATTGAAGCGCTCGTCATACGCCACCAGCGGGTATTGCGCGATGTCCTTGATGGTGACTTTCTTCAGCCGCAACAGAGGATGACCGCGCGGAACTATCAGGCAGCGGCGAATCGGATAGGCATCGAGCGTGACGATGCCCTCGGGCGGGCTTTCCGGCAGCGTGGAAATGCCAAGGTCCACGGCGCCTTCGCTGACCCATCGCAGGATTTCCGTGGGCGTGCCCTGCGCCAGTTCCAGATCGACCTCCGGAAAGGCAGATCGGAACCGCTTGATGACGTCGAGCAGCGCATACCGGGCATGGATGTGCGTGGTGCCGATACGCAGCGTTCCACTGTTCACCGTCTGGGTCGTACGCGCGAGGCTCGCCAACGCGCGCGCGTCGTTCAGGACGCGCCTGCCCAGCGCCGCCGCCTCCTGCCCCGCATCGGTCAGGCCCACCAGCCGGTTGCCGCGACGCACGAACAGTTCGATGCCGATCTCGTTCTCGAGCGCGCGGATCAGCTTGCTGACCGCAGGCTGCGTCGTGTGCAGGGCTTCCGCCGCGCCGGAAACGCTCAGCTTGCTGTCGATCACGGCCTGCAGGCAGCGTAGTTGTTGTAGCGTCATATCATGCCATTTTTGTAATGATTGTCTCCGAACATGTCATTTTACAGAATGGTTTGGCCGACCCAGAATGACTGCTATCCCCTTTCGACGACAGAAGGCATCAGCCATGACAAGCAGTGTGTTCGACCAGGCCCTCCAGCAGCACATGTGGAGCACGGACGAGATGCGCGCCGTGTTCTCCGAAGAGAACCGGGTGCAGAAGTGGCTGGACTTCGAGGCGGCGCTGGCGCTGGAGCAGGGCGAACTGGAGATCATCCCAAGGGCCGCCGCACAGGAAATTGCCGCGCGGGCGCGGGTCGAGCACTTCGACCTCGCCCAGCTTGCCATCGAGGTTCGCCGCGTCAAACACCCGCTGGTGCCGGCGGTGCGCGCCCTGCAGCGACAGTGTGGCGACGAAGCCGGGGAGTTCGTGCATTTCGGCCCGACGTCCCAGGACGTGTACGACACCGGCATGATGTTGCAGGTCCGGGAGGCGCACCGCATCCTGACGCGAGACCTGGCTGCGGTGGCGCGAGTCCTGTATCGGCTGGCCGACGTGCACAAGCACACCCCGATGGCCGGTCGCACCCATTCGGTACAGGCCTTGCCCATCACCTTTGGCCATAAATGCGCGATCTGGCTGGCGGAACTTGGCCGACACAATGAACGATTACTCGCGCTGGAGGCGCGCACCTTTGTCGGCCAGATGGTTGGAGCCGTTGGCACCAAGGCGTCATTCGGCCCGCACGCCATCGCGCTGGAAGATCGGGTCATGGCGCGCCTGGGATTGAATGTGGCGGAGATCAGCTGGCAGCCCGCGCGGGACCGGCTTGGCGAGTATGTCGGGGTGCTGGGACTGCTTGGCGCGACGCTCGGCAAGATCGCCAACGAGATCATGAACCTGGAGTCCGACGAGGTCGGTGAAGTGGCTGAGCCCTTCAGCGAAGGCAAGGTGGGCTCATCCACCATGCCCCACAAGCGGAACCCCGCGGTGGTGGAGACGGTCGTCACGCTGAGTCGCGCCATCCGCTACAGCGTGGCGATGATGCACGATGCCCAGATGGCCGAGCACGAGCGCGATGTGGCCGCTGTGCGGATGGAGTGGAAAGCGGTTCCCGAGGCCTGCATGATGACGGCGGCCATGCTGGAAATGATGCATCAGGCCCTGTCCGGCCTGACAGTGAACACTGGCAGGATGCGGGCCAACCTGGACTTGCTCGGTGGCTTCCTGATGTCGGAGCGGGTGATGTTCGCGCTCGCCGAGAAAGTCGGCAAGCAAAGTGCGCATGAGCTGGTCTACGCCGCGGCCATGCAAGGGATGGAAGCTGGCATCACCTTCGAGCAGGCGCTGTTGCGCGACCCCGCAGTCCGCAACGCACTGGACCCCTCATCGCTTAGGCAGCTCCTGGACCCATCCACTTATGTCGGCATGGCGCCAACCATCGTCGAAGCAGTCCTCGACAGAATTCGCGCAAGCGGCTGGCTCGACTGAGCGCAACATCCTCAACCATAAATAGACGGAGACCATGCAATGTTCCAAGCCACAAGATTTCAAGCCGCGAAGCAACTGGGAAGACTCTTCGCCATGACTCTGCTATGTGCAGTTGCCGTGGGGGCGCATGGTGCCCAAGCGGACACCTATCCAAACAAGCCTGTTCGTGTGATCGTGCCGTATGCCGTGGGCGGCGGCGGGGATATCGTCGGGCGGCCGCTGGCTCAGTATCTTTCACAGCGCACCGGGCAGCGTTTCATCATGGATAACCACGGCGGCGCCAACGGCAATATCGGCATGGACATGGTGGCGAAGGCGCCCAACGATGGCTACACCCTGGTACTGGCGCTGACGGCGCAACTTGCCGTCAACCAGAGCCTGTATCGCAACCTGCCCTACGACCCGGTCAAGGATTTCGAGCCCGTGTCCCTGCTGGCTTCGGCGCCTTACTTCCTGGTGGTGCACCCATCCGTGCCAGCGCGCAATCTGGCCGAGTTCATCAAGCTGGCCAAGGCCAATCCGGGCAAGTACACGTATGGATCGTCAGGGAATGGCAGTGGCCCGCACCTGTCGATGGAGTTGCTGAAATCGAAGGCCGGCATCGACCTTGTGCACGTTCCCTTCAAGGGTGCCGGGCCGGCAATGCCCGCGCTGCTGGCCGGGCAGGTGAGCGCCATGTTTGCCAGCTACGGGCTCGCGGCGCAGCAGATCAAGGCAGGCAAGCTGCGGGTGTTGGCCGTATCGACCGCCAATCGCGCAGTGTCGATGCCTGACGTCCCCACTGTCGCCGAATCCGGCGTGCCCGGCTACGACTCCAATGTGTGGTACGCGCTGCTGGCGCCTCGGGGCACGCCAAAACCGATCGTTGCGCGCCTGAGCAGCGAGATTGCCACCCTGGTCAAGAGTTCGGATCTGCGCCAGCGCTTTCTTACCGACGGCATCGTGCCGGTGGGTTCGACACCGGAGGAACTCGGTGCCTATATCAAGTCGGAGAGCACCAAGTGGGACGCCGTGGTGAAGCAGTCGGGCGCAACGATCGACTGATCTGAAGGCAAGCACCGTGAATCGCGGCTCGTGCTGCAGTGGCTCAAACGGCAGCGCTCCCCGCGTCGGCGCCAGATGCCAGCAGCACATCGGCGCAGGACCACGAGCTATGCAGGAATGTCGCGCGCCACCTCGGTCAACTTGCCGGAATTGATCTCGTAGAAGAAGCCGTAGAGCTTGACGCTCTTTGGCACGGCCGGGCTGGCGCGAAGCAGTTTGACGTCGTGTTTGATCGACTCTTCGAAATGCGAAATGGCGAGGCTATCGTGGTCGAACATCGTCGAGATGTCGGCGTGATGATGATCATGGAACTCGTCGATGAGGGTTTCGGCCTTGAAAGCCGTCGCGCCACAGAAGGAGTGATGCACCACAACGACATTCTGAACTTTGAAGAGATAGTCCATGGTCGCAACCGATTGCAGAGCCGAAAGGGCACGGCCGCCTGCGTTCGACACGGCAAACAGCGTCCGCGTATTGCCGATCCGGTTGCCAGCTTCGTCGAGAATGTTCTCGCCCGGGTAGACCTCATCCCCGAAATAGTCGGCAACAGCCTGCGGGATTTCGGACGCCCGGGGGTCGAAGCAGTGGATCACGATGGTCTTCATCGGGATGAACTGACTGAATCCCTGGAAGTTGGACCGATCGAACCAGGCCGGGTCAAACCAAGGTTGTGCCCTGAATTCGAATTCGCTGTACTTCGTCATTTCCTTGCTCCACTTGTTCGGTGTTTGACTGGTTGAAGGCAGCGTTTCCGGGACGCTGCATTCACTACCGAGTGTAAGTTCGACGAGTGACGGCGCAAATGACATTGCGTCCTCGATTTCCGCCAAGAAGCCAGCGACACAGGGCAGTGTCGATGCCTATCGCTGCCCAACGCTGAACCGGCGACGATACTCGCCCGGTGTCAGGCCGGTGACTCTGTGGAAGACCTTTCGGAAAGCGCTCGGATCGCCGTAGCCAACTTCCCACGCGATCGCATCAATCGCCAGATGTCCGAACTGCAGCATCTCGCACGCCCTGCCCACCCGCACTCGCTGGCAATAATCGATCGGCGTCAGGCCCGTCGCCTTCCGAAAGCGACGTAGCAGGGTTCGTTCCTCCAGCCCCGCACGCAAGGCCAGCGAGGCAAGCGACATATCCTTCGCGCCGGCCGCCTGTAGCCAGTGCTGGACCTTTAGCACCGCAGGATCACCATGCGTCAGATTGGGGGACAAGACGCTGTAATAGCGCTGCTCGCGGCCCGGCGGATCGACGAGGAAAAAGCGGGCGGTATCACACATCACCGTGGGGCCGAGGAAGCGATCCACAAGCTTCAGGCCGAGATCCGTCCAGGCCATCATTCCGCCGGCGCTCATGATGTCGCCGTCATCGATGAGCAAGCGGTCGACATCGAGCAGCGCTCCGGGGAATCGCCGGCGGAAGTAGTCAGCGAGCGCCCAGTGGGTGGTAACGGCGCGGCCTGTCAGCAACCCGGTTTCTCCGAGAAGGAAAGCGCCCCCGCATACGGAGGCGAGCGTTGTCCCCGCACGATGGTGGCCCGTCAGCCACCCGATAAAGGGTGCTGCCTCCTCGGGCGGCAGAGGGTCACCCAGGCAGGGTGGCAACAGCAGGACCGCCGGAGAGCCATCTTGATCGCTGGCAACGTGGGTGTCCCGAACGGGTACCCCCTTCAGGTCGCATTGCCGCCACTGGGTGATATCCAGAGTTACGGCATCTTGCCCTCCCCGACGCGCGGCAAAGCCATTGGCGACGGCGAACAGATCGATCAGACCGTACACAGCGGCGAGCTGCGCGCCTGGAAACAGGACGATACCGATCTCGATTATTCGCTGCGGTGGCATGGCTTGATCAACTGCACGCTTGTGCTCTGAAAGACGGGGACAGTTCGCGCCGCGATGGCTTGTACCCCGCGAGAGGCTGCCTGATGACGGCGACACTCTAACTCGTCGAGTGGCTAGCGGAAATGACATTGACCACCGCAAACTCTGCCACGGGCTAGTGCCCATGGCAGATCGGAGCGCGGTAGAGGAACTGATGCTTGAGGAGGGGCGCCGTGTTTGGCGCCACCGCGATCCAGATCCCCATCACAACCAGGAAGATCGCTATCGCGGTCGCGAGCCTTTTGCCTTGCGGCAGCATTTTCTCCGCGAACATGAAGACGGTCAGCAATGCCATCCACGAGAAGCTCATGACGCCGACGGCGAACATCACCGCCATCAGGGCCCAACAGCATCCAACGCAGACCAGCCCATGCCGGAAGCCCATGACAACCGCCCCGCCATTGCCCTCCCTCCAGTAGCGCGAGAAGAAGGAGAGCGGGGAACGGCAGCCAGTCAGGCAAGCGTGCTTGAGCGTCGAGAACTGGTAGAGACCCGCAAGCACCAGTGTCGATCCGGCCAGATACCGTCCCGCCCGGCTCCAGGAGACCCAATCCAGACCGGCCGAGCGAACGGCCGAGTCCAGCGCATAGGCGAGCAGCCCGTAAGCAATCCAGGCGATGCCATAGCCGGCGATGAAGGATTGGATCCAGCGCTGGCGCTCGCCAGGGGTCTTGCCGCGACCCTTGAGCAGAATGCCGAACGCCGCGACATAGTTAAGCTCGGACGGCAGCATCATGGCGGTGAGCATGACGATCCAGCCGATCAGGAATACCGGCAGATCATGCAGCGGCGTTCCCGGCCCATGGTCCATGCCGCCCATCCAGACCAGCATGGCGAGCCAGGCGGCGGCGCTGAGCCCGACGATGGCGATCGTCCAGCCCGGCGCCGCCGAGCCTCGCCCGAGCGAAATGATCGCCGAGCGCGAAGCAGCGAGGACGGCTCTCATGATTGTTCAGGCCCGTGCCAGTCGAACGGAATATGCTTGCTCGCCTGGCCGGCCGGGATGTTCTGCTCGAAGCCAAATGCCGTCCAGCGGCCACCCGTGCCTTTGCCCCAAGTCACCGGCGCGTCGGTCGGACCCACCTCGCTACCCGGGGGATTGAAGCTCTGGAGAAGCTTCGATTTGTCGGACGTCGGTCCGTACATCGGCGTCCCGCTTGCGTCGACGCGGTCGTCGACCTTCACGCTCCAGCGCTCCAGATCGCTGTCGATTTCAACCGTGATATCCGCGAACTCCATGCCGTTGACCTGGCGGACGCGCGCCGGCACAAATTGGGCCATCCAGCTTCCAGCCTTGCCGGTGAAGATGTTGATCAGCGCCTCCCGCTGGGCATCATCCGTCCTGGCATCGAAGAAGAATCCGCAGTCGAGTTTCGCTTCACCCCAAAGATTGCCGTCAAAGCCGGCGAGCAGAACAACGTAGAGGCCCGTCATCGGCGTACCGCCATAGTGGCCCGCGTTGATCCGGTAGGCCCAGAGCACTTCACAATGATTGTTCGTAGGCGCCTGGGCGAAGGTGCATGGACAGGGTGAGTTGCACGAACAGACGTCGAACCACTCGCCCGCGATATGCCAGTCAGGGATGCCACTTTCCATGGCGGTTTGCTCGGTCATTGGATACTCCATACGCTTTGAACAGATCTCGAAATTGCGCAGGCATCATCCGGCACGAGCGATCGCCCGCCAACTGGCGATATCGACATAATCAGTGGCGATTCCGACATTGCGTTCTGGCAGACCGGCCAGGCAGTATTCCTTCCGCCACACGGGACCGCCATCTAATCAGCGTGGTCGGGGAGCACGAGTCCTATCGTCAAGCATTGACGCCGGAGATTGGCAGAAAACGAGGTGACATTGTCATTGCGGCCATGCGGCGACGGCTCATAAGCTTCGGGTAAAGCCCGCCAGCCTGTCGCTCCGGGCCGTTTCGTCGTGGTGCCTGCCCGCCGCCACTCCCAGGCGCGATAGCAGTGCCGGCGGCGTCACTGCACACCGGGAGCCGTGTCAACGATGTCTAAAACTGCCAGATCGGGCGGGCAAGCGCCGCGCAAGATTGTCATCGTCGCTTACGACGGTGCCAAGCTGATGGACATATCCGGTCCGCTGCAGGCCTTCAGCGACGCTTGCTTCGAGGATGGTCGTCCTGCCTATCAGGTCATTCTGGCCTCCGAGTTCGGCGGCTCCGTTTCCACCGATACTGGCGTGAAACTGGAAACGGTACGCCTCGATGAGGCGGTGATCGCTTCCGTCGACACACTGCTCGTTGCGGGTGGCGACCTCATCATGCCCGCCGCCGCGACCGCATCGCTGCGAGCCACGCTGGTGAACTATCTCGACCGGCCGCGTCGGCTCGGCTCCATCTGCACCGGAGCATTCGTCCTCGCCCAGCTCGGCGTCCTGGATGGCCGCGAGGCAACGACGCACTGGTCCGCCTGCAGCCGGCTCGAGCGCCAGCATCCGACCATAAACATCAAGCCCGACGCGATTTTCGTCACCTCTGGCCATATCTGGACATCGGCCGGCGTCTCAGCCGGAATCGACATGGCGCTGGCAATGATCGAGGACGATCTGGACCATTTGGCGGCGCTCACTGTGGCGCGCGGGATGGTTCTGTTTCTGAAGCGACCAGGTGGCCAGTCGCAGTTCAGCGTCGAGCTGCGCCAGCAAATGCGTGACGCGCGCGGTCGGTTCGACGACCTTCATGACTGGATCCGAGCCAATCTCGAAGCGGACTTGTCGGTTCCGGCACTGGCGGAAGCGGCTCGGATGAGCCCGCGCAACTTCGCTCGCGTCTATCTTCGCGAGATGGGGGAAAGCCCTGCACGGGCGATTGAGAAGCTCCGCACGGAGGCGGCCCGACGCCTTCTCGAATCGGCACACGATGCGATCCAGGTGGTCGCGCGTCGGACCGGTTTTGGCGACGACGAACGCATGCGCCGTGCATTCGTAAAGGCCTATGGTGTGTCTCCGCAGGATTATCGTCGCCGCTTCGGGCATTCGCAGGCTTGACGCACATTGCGCCAGAGATTGCTTCCCAGTGACGAAAACTATCGCCAAGGTATTGCGCCAATCTTCTTCTGATAGCTGGTCCCAATCGACCCGGAGGTGCCTGCGAAATCGAACGGCCAATAACGAGGACTGTTTGTCATTGCTGCCAAACACAGGGGAATCTATTCTCCGGACGAGAACGATCTGAACGAATCAAGCATTCGAGGAACACCCATGAAAGCCCCTGTCACCATTGGCGGCATCATCGCGCCGGACTCTGACCTTGCCCGTAAAGCCGCCATGCTTGCCGAGCAAGTCCATTCGAAGTCGCTCCTCAATCACGTCCACCGGACATGGTGGTTTGCGGAGTTCATCGGCAAAAAGCGGGGGATGAAGTACGATCGCGAGTTGGTTTATCTGGCGTCACTGCTCCACGATCTGGGCCTTACGAAGGATCACGCTGCCGACAAGCGCTTCGAAGTCGATGGCGCCGACGCCGCGAGCAAGTTCCTGCACGCCCACGACTATCCGGAGATGAAAATCGACATCGTCTGGGATGCCATTGCGCTTCATTCGTCCGCTGACATCGCCGATCGCAGGGAGCCGGAAGTCGCGCTCGTCCACTTCGGTGCCCATGTCGACGTCATGGGGCTCAGGATGGACGAAATCTCGCCCCAACTGATCGACGATACGCTCGCGCTCTACCCGCGCCTCGGCTTTAAGAAGGCGTTCACGGAGGCATTGGCCGAGGTCGCCAGGAAGAAGCCGCACACCGCCATCGGAACGGGTCTCGCCGACGTCGGGCGCCGCCTGTTACCTGGTCTAGAGATCCCCAATGTCTGCGACCTTCTGCTCGGGGCCCCCTTCGAAAGCTGAGAGCGCTCCGAGACCATCGGGGTCTCCTCTTCCGCTTCATGCGGATCGTCGTCGATCCGCACGAGGCGATGAGCGTTACTGGACGAATGCCTCGCGATTGGCCTTCACGAAGTCGGCAACAGTCTGAGGCGCCTTCCCGGTAATTTGGCTGATAACGCCATCAGCACCAGAGAAGATTCCGTTCTGATAATCGACAGCCGTAGCAAGGAAATGCTGGATCACGAACTCCGGCAGATCGTATTTCTCGAGATGCTCGCGGTACTCCTCGAGGGTCGAAGGCGCGTAGGTGATCTTTCGGCCGAGGACCTTGCTCAGTTCGTCCGCAATTTCTTCCTGGCTCAGTTCAACAGGACCGTAAAGCGGGTAGGTCTTCCCGATATGACCGGCCGGTTGCGTGAGGATCGTGGCAATCAGGCGCGCCTGATCCTCGGCTGCAATCGGAGCATGACGTCCGGCACCGTACGGTAGTGTGATCTTGCTTTCCTTGGCGATCGGATCCCTCACCCACGGGAACGTCAGCCATTCGGAAAAATATGTCGGGCGAATGTGGACGGTCGGCACGCCCGACCAGTCGAGCACGCGCTCAGCGATCCAATGATCGCGCGCCGCGTGGCTCTCCGAATCGTCGCGGGCGGAGATTTGCGACATTTCAACGACGACTTCGACGCCAGCGCGCCGGGCAGCGTCGGCAAAATACGAGGTAGCCTGGATAAAGCCCGGGCGGACGGGGTAGCACAGGTACGCGCCATTTACACCGTCCATCGCACGGATGATGTCATCGTGCTCCAGAAGATCGCCAACGACGATTTCGGCACCTTCATTGCGAAGCGCTTCGCTGCGGTCATCCTCTTGATGTACGAAGGCCCGGACAGCATGGCCCTTATTGAGAAGCTCGCGAATCGTATGGACGCCAGTCTTGCCGGTGGCGCCAGTGATCAGGTATTTGCGCTGTTGCATCTTGAATCTCCACTGATGGATATACGCATTCGTCGCGAATGCAAAGGATCGCGATGGCCGAACTGGTCATCGCTCTTTCGGCATCGCTTACATCGCGCCGAGGTGTTGCTTGACGTCCTGCAGGACGGCCAATGAAGTGCCAGGATCGCCAATGATTCTTGAAAGTGTGACGGCGCCCACCATGGCGGCTAGCGCAAAGACGGCATCGGATCTGGCTGCCTCTTGCTGCCGGCGGCCAGCACGCTTTGCCAGCACATCGACCAGTTCGTTGAAAGTTTGCGACGCCGCCGCCCGGGTCTGCTCATCGGCGCGCGCCAGCTCACTGCCCAGGGCCGCCAGTGGGCAACCGCCCGCCGCGGTGTCCCGGTGAGCGGCTGAGACGTAAGCCTCAACGATCGCCTTGAAGCCCTCTTTGCCGTCGCTTTGACTCGCCGCAGTTTCAAGCGCACCCACGACATCCCTGGTTGCCTCGGCACATGCTTCGGCGACCAATTGATCTTTGGACTCGAAGTGTCGATAGAAGCCACCTTGTGTCAGTCCCGCTTGGGCCATCACATCGGTGAGTCCTGTGGCGTGGATGCCCTTGAGCCGGAATTCGCGGGCCGCCACCTCGATGATTCGCCGGCGCGTCTCGGCCGCCTCGACCTTGGATTTCCTCATGGCCACTCCATTTAGATGTTGGTCACAATCTAATTTGGATGGTAGTCATCATCTAATTTGAAGTCAAGGACGATCTGCGGCCAGGGGCAAGCGGTGCAGGAATTCCGCAGTAAAGCTAGAGCCGGAGTATTGTTCGAGGCATTTCGTGGCGCCGCCTTGCCGCGGATGACGACAGAATGTCGACCACGATGGACTTCCGTCGCGGACGCTGAAATACAGGCTGGGGGGTTGCCCTGCGGGCGAAGGAAGGTGACCTAGGTATACGGACCTTCGCGAGGACCGGTTTGGGCAACGCCCAGGATGCGCGCCCCACTCAAAGACGAGCGTCGCGCTATGCGAATGCCTTCAGGCCGCGTTGCACGGCAGGCCTACGCTCGATCTCCCCGTACCAACGGGAAAGTTCGGCATGCTCATCCCATTCGATGGCGTCGTGATATGCGCGAGCAATGGTGAATGCCGCGATGTCGGCAACGGAAAACGCCTCGCCTGCCATAAATGGGGAAGACGTCAGGAACCCGCCACTTTCAAGCAGTGCGGATACGGCGAATTCGTTGATGGCCTTTGCGTGGTCGGATGCTCCGATCTGTTGGAGCCTGAATGCACCATGGCTCACCGCAATAACGTCGGTCAAGAAGTAGAAGAACCGCTCGTATGCCCTGGCGCGCGCGACTGGATCGGTTGGAAGCAAAGTCGTCGGAGCGGACTCCGCCGCGAACAGCATGATGGCGTTTGACTGCGCGAGGACAAACTCGGCGCCGGGGCCACGCCGGACGAGGACCGGCACCTTGCCGAAGCGGTTCAAGGAGCGGAGCGCCTGCCCTTGGTGCTCTCCAGCTGCCAGGTTGATGGGTCTCGCGGTGTAAGCAATGCCAGCTTCTTCCAACGCGATGGCGGCTCGAATGCAATTCCCGGTTAGGGCTCCGTACAACTCCAGGGCATTCTGCATGTAGGCCCCCCCTCTCGATACGCGGATTCTCAGCGGCCCTCATGCAACGAGTTCGCGCTCACGGCGATGGAACACGCCGCATTCCAAGCATAGCGCAGGGCAGCACAAACCCAGCCATTCACCGCAGCGCTGGTGAATGGCCGGGTCGACCGGGCAACCCGAAATCGAACCGCGATAAACCGCGGCCTCCAATTCAATGCCCTGCCGCCTCCACTGCACCGATGCCAGTCTCCGAGCGAAGCTCCTGGGCTTCGAAGCCAGCCTTGTCCATGCGCGCCCTGGCCGACTTGTCGGTGATCGAGAAGAACCAGATGCCGAGGAAGCCGACCGTCATCGAGAACAATGCCGGGGACGTGTAGGGGAATGGCGCGGTCTTGTAGTGCAGCACGTCGACCCAGACGGCCTGCGACAGGATGGTAAGAACCACCGCAGACAGCAGCCCCAGGAATCCGCCCACCGTCGCGCCTCGTGTGGTGCAGCCCCTCCACAGCACCGACATGAACAGCACCGGGAAGTTGGCCGATGCCGCCACGGCAAAGGCCAGCGAGACCATGAACGCAATGTTCTGCTTCTCGAAGACAATGCCAAGGATCACCGCGACGATGCCAAGGATGACCGTGGTGATACGCGATACACGCAGTTCATCGCGGCTGGTTGCGTTGCCATGCTTGAATACCGTTGCATAGAGATCGTGCGAAACGGCCGATGCGCCGGCAAGCGTCAGTCCGGCCACGACCGCCAGGATCGTAGCAAACGCCACTGCGGAGATAAAGCCGAGGAAGACGTTTCCGCCAACGGCGCTGGCAAGGTGCACGGCCGCCATGTTGACGCCACCAAGCAGCTTGCCGCTCCCGTCCTGGAAGCTCGCATTTGTTCCTACCAGCACAATGGCGCCAAAGCCGATGATGAAGGTCAGGATATAGAAGTAGCCGATCCATGTGGTCGCCCAGAAGACCGACTTGCGCGCCTCCTTGGCGTTGGGCACGGTGAAGAACCGCATCAGGATGTGCGGCAGGCCAGCCGTGCCGAACATCAGCGCAATGCCAAACGAGATTGCCGAGATGGGATCCTTGATGAAATTGCCCGGACCCATGATCGAATCCTTCTTGGCGTGGACCTCGACGGCTTTCGCAAACAGGGCCTCAGGGCTGAAGTGATACTGTGCCAGCACCATGAAGGCCATGAAGGAAGCACCGCCAAGCAGCAGGCAGGCCTTGATGATCTGAACCCACGTCGTTGCCGTCATCCCGCCGAACAAGACATACACCATCATGAGCGCGCCCACGATGACTACCGCAACCCAGTATTCCAGGCCGAACAGTAACTTGATCAGTTGGCCGGCACCTACCATCTGCGCGATCAGGTAGAACGCCACGACCACCAGCGTGCCCGACGCAGCGAACGCGCGAATCGGCGCCTGCTTGAAGCGATACGCCGCAACGTCGGCGAATGTGAACCGGCCAAGATTGCGCAGCCGCTCCGCCATCAGGAAGGTGATGATCGGCCAGCCGACGAGGAAGCCGATGGAGTAGATCAGGCCGTCATAGCCATTGGCGTAGACCGCGGCCGAAATCCCGAGAAACGATGCCGCTGACATGAAATCTCCGGCGATCGCCAGGCCATTCTGGAAGCCGGTTATGCCTCCGCCGCCCGTATAGAACGCCGCAGCCGATTTTGTCTTCGATGCCGCCCACTTGGTAATGAACAACGTGCCAATGACAAACACGATGAACATGCCGATGGCCGTCCAGTTGGTGGGCTGTCGGACCGCCTGCCCAAGGTCTCCACCCGCTGCCATCGCGGCCAATGGCAGAAGCAGCGCGCCGCAGGCAAGGGTTGCGTGATTGGCTTTCATGCGACCTCCTGCTTGATCTGCTCGGTGAGATCGTCATAGACGCGATTGGCATGACGCACGTAGAACCCGGTGATGGCGACGGTAAAAGCGATCACGAACAGGCCGATTGGCATGCCCCACGTCATCACGCCATCGCCGATCTTCGCGGCAAGGACTTCCTTGTCAAAGGCAATCAGCAGGATGTATCCGAAATAGATGACGAGCATGACGGTGGTCAACGCCCATCCGAGCTTCGTTCGCCTGCGGACAAGCTCCTGATATCGAGGACTTGCTTTCAGTCTTCCGACCAGATCTTCATGCATCTATGTCTCCTGCTATTTACGTCGTTGCGTTACCAGGTGCTGCCACAGCAGCCGTGGACCTGATACCGCACGCCAGCCTGATGCATGGATACGCGCACTGACTCTGAAGCCATCCAGGGTCCACGCGAGATAAGGTAAGGCATGCTCCTTACCCGCTTCTTACATAGGACCTCGGATTGCCGTGGGGTAAACGAGTAGCCGGTGAATCCCGGGTTATGGATGAGGCACGGAATGCTGACTCAGTGAGACATCATGACCGGCCACGGCGCACGCTGCAGTAGCGAGCGCGTGGTGCCGCCCATGACGAGTTCCCGCATTCGCGAATGGCCATAGCAACCGGCCACCAGCATATCCGCCCGCACCGCCTCGGCCGCCGCAAAAATCGCATCCGCAGGGGGCTCGTGGCCACGCGACACGGCATGGTGGCCTGCCACGATGCCGTGCCGCTGCAACCAGGTATGCAGCAACCCGAGGCTCGCACCGTCACCGTGTGCCGTTGACGCGCCGCCGGCAACAACAACCGTGACGTGCCGGGCGTGCGACAGCAGCGGCAGCGCATCGGCCACGGCGCGCGCCGCCTCGCGACCGCCGTCCCACCCAATGACGAGATGCCCGCCGTGCAACGGCGGCGAGAGTTGCGGAACGATGATCACCGGCCGCCCGGTGCCAAGCAGCACCTGCTCCGGCAGGTCCGTGACAAGCGAGGGCACGACACCCGCCGGGGAGCGCTGCGCCATCACCACCAGGTCTGCCGACTTGCCTTGAAGCACGAAGGCCCTGCCCGCCTCCTCCTCGATGACGTCATGCGAAAACGCGATGTCGGCGCCAGCTTCGGCAACCATGTCGCGCATCATGCCGCCGAAGGCAAAGGCCTGGCTGCGCAACCGGTCGCGCTCCAGTTCCGCCAGATGCGTCGCATCATCATTGCCACCGCGTATGGCGCCGAGCCGGATACCCGTCGGGGTGAGCCCGGCGAGGTGCGCGCCGAACCTGGCAGCAAGCGCTGCGGCGGCGCGCAGGCGGTCGCGGCAGCCGGGATCGGCCCCCACTTCAACGAGAATGGTCTTGTAGGTCACGCCGCGTTCCTTTCGTCCACAAAACAGGGGCCAGTGCAAGTGAACTGACCAGCGCCACCATGCGTCAATGCGCCATCAAGACGGGCACTGTCATCGAGGCCAGCAGGGTCCGGGTCACGCCGCCAAGCGCCAGTTCGCGAAACCGGCCATGACCGTAGGCGCCCATGACGATCAGATCAGCGTCGAAGTCCGCCGCGCAAGAAAGCATCCGCTCGCCGATCACCATGTCCGCGCCAGCCGGGCTGTGATGGATGGACACGGTTGCGCCCTGGCGCTCGAGCAATCGGGCCGCATGGCTTACCGGCGCGGCGTCCGCCCTGAGCGCCTGTGCGGCGGTATTCGCGCAGAACAACTTGACCGCGGAACCCGCCAGCAGCGGCAGCGCATCGTGCAGCGCACGCGCGGCTTCGCGCCCGCCGTCCCAGGCCACCAGCGCGCGCTGCCCCACGTGCTGGAACTCGCCCGCGCTTGGCACCACGAGTATCGGACGGCCTGACTCCAACACCAGTGATTCGACAAACTTGGGCGCGACAAAACTGTGAGGGTCGTTGGCATCGAACTGGCCCGCGATCAGAAGGCTCGCTTCCCGCGCCTCGCGCAATACTGCCGTCACGGGATCGCCTTCGACGTTCCGCCATTCCCATTCGATGGACTGGTCCGACATCTCCTGCTCAAAGCGCTGGCGAACCGCGTCGCGGCGGGCCTCCCGCCGTGCATGGTCCTCCTTAAGATACTGGGCGGCCTCCTTCATCAGATACAGCCACGTGGTTTCCGGAGCAAAGCCGGCAAACAGCCCAACCAGGCGGCTGCGGTGCGCGTGCGCCAGTTGCGTGCCAAGCTTGAAACGGTGAAGCGCACGAGCGCTGGTGTCGAGATGCACGAATATGGTGTGGTATGCCATGAGTGTCTCCAAGTGTGGATGCGTGCGCCAGGCGTCAGTGCGACATGAACAACGGCACCGCGCATCTGCGCAGCAGCGTGCGGGTGGTGCCGCCGACGATCAGTTCGCCCAGCCGGGAATGTCCGTATCCGCCGGCGACAAGCAGTGCCGGTTGCACGTCGCTGACGATCCTGAGCAACGCATCATCGGCAGCGGCGCACTCCTCGACGCGAATCGTTGCGTCGATGCCGTGCCGCGCCAGCCAGGGCACCAGGTCGCTCGCGCCCTCGTCGCCCATCCCGCCGTCGGTAACGAGGACAAGGATCGTGACGCGAGAGGCCAGCGCGAGCAGTGGCAAGGCATCGGCAAGCGCACGCGAGGCCTCGCGCCGGCCGTTCCACGCCACGACGGCGTGGCCATCCAGACTCAATGGCGTTTTCAATGGCGTTTGCGGCGGCACCAGCAGCATCGGCCTGCCAGCATGCAGCAGCGCATACTCGGCCGCCTTGGCCATGGGTGCCGGCGCGGTTTCGTCTGCCGACGGCGGCGCGGGAAGCACGATGTCCGCCGCGCGGCCGTGCGTCGTCAGCGCCCAGCCGGCTTCCGCCTCCACCACCACTTGTGCGCTACGCACTCCCGGCGCGGTGCGTTCGAGCACGCTGCGCATGGCGTCTGCATCGCGGGCCGCCAGGCGCTTCAATCCTTCGTCCTGAAGCACGGCGTAGTGACCCGCCTCGGCGCCTGCGCCCGCAAACGGCTGCATCCGGGTGCCCAGCGCGGTCAGCCCCACCACCACGCCGTCCGAGTTGGCGGCCAGCACGGCCGCCGCTGCGATACGTGCGTCGCGGGCCGCATCGTCGCCGAGGTCCACGAGAATCGTCTTGAAATCCATCGCTAATCCTCACAGGGGGAACGGTAAGCAGGACGATTCGCCTTTGCGCGGCGGCCTGATGAATTTCAATCTAGGTCGAAGCGGCATTGGCCGATTGCGGCAAATCAAGGAAACCCTGCCAAAGCGAGCGGGATCCAGGCGCGGCGGAGCCCTGAGCACGATTCATGCGGTGGCTACGAAACACGACGCTCAACCAGAGTGAGAAATCCGCCGCGGGAAATGTGTCCGCCTCGACGGCCACCGCATGGCCTCCGCCGTGGCGCCCACGCGACGCTGGCATTGCACGGCACCCCATCCGTCCATATAATAACGATTCTCATTTAGATTCGAATGCCTGCAACCCGTCGCGGCAACAAGGAACCTCATGATGGCCGCCGACGTTGGTCCCCATCAGGACATTCACGCGCTGTACAACGGCCACCACCGGTGGTTGCTGGGCTGGCTCCATCGCAAGGTCGGCTGCTGGCATCGCTCCGCCGATCTCGCCCATGACACCTTCATGCGGCTGCTGGCCCGCGAGGAATCGCTGTCGATCCTGGAGCCGCGCGCGTTCCTGACCACCGTGGCGCAGCGCGTGCTGGCCAACCAGTGGCGACGCGACAAGCTCGAACAAGCCTACCTGGAAGCGCTGGCGCATCAGTCGCCGGCCCTCGCGCCCTCCGCCGAGGAGCGCGCCATCCTGCTGGAAACCCTGCAAGAGATCGCCAACCTGCTCGACGGCCTGCCTGTCCCGGTCAAGCGAGCTTTCCTGATGGCACAACTCGAGGGCCTGACGCAGCCGGAGATCGCGTCGGCGCTGCGGATCTCGGTGACCACCGTCAAGCGCTACCTGGCGCGCGCGGGCACGCAGTGCTATTTCGCGATGCCGGCAGCATGAACACACCTTCGCCACCGGCGATCGCGCCGGACATTGCCCACGCCGCTGTCGAATGGCTCGTGACGCTCCAGGGCGACGACGTCGACGACGACACGCGGGCGGCATGGCGCCGATGGCTGGCCCGGCATCCCGATCACGCACGCGCCTGGGCCCACATCGAGGCCGTCAATACACGGCTGCGCGGTGTGGCCTCACCGCTGGCGACAGCGGTTGCACGGGCCGCGCTGACGCCGCCACGGTCCGCCGGCCGCCGCCACGCCATTCGCGCGCTGGCCACGTTGTTCGCCGGCGGTGGCGCCGCGTGGATGCTCCGTGACCACGCGCCGCTGCAGGACTGGCTGGCCGATGCCCACACCGGCGTCGGCGAACGGCGCGACCTCACGCTGGCCGACGGCACGCAGGTCCGGCTCAACACCGACACCGCCATCGACATCCACCTGACCGCGACCGAGCGACGCATCACGCTCCGGCGCGGCGAGATCTTTATCGTCACGGCCAGGGACCGCGCCACCGTGCCACGCCCATTCGTGGTGGCGACGCGCGACGGCACCTTGCAGCCGCTGGGCACCCGTTTTGCCGTACGCCAGATGGACGAGGCCGGCTGGATCAGCGTCCTGGAAGGCGCCGTCGCCGTGCGGCCGCGCGCGAACGCGGGCTTCACGCGCGTGGTGGCCGCCGGCCAGCAACTGCGGTTCACGGCGAACGACATCGATGCGCCGCGTCCGCTGGCCGACGCCGATACCGCGTGGATCGACGGCATGCTGGTGGCGGCCGACATGCGACTTGCGGACTTTCTTGCCGAAGTCGACCGCTACCGGCCCGGCCACCTGCGTTGCGACCCGGCCGTGGCAGCGCTGCGCGTTTCCGGCACCTTCCCGCTGGCCGATACCGACCGCATCCTCGACGCCCTGCGCACCGCCCTGCCCGTGCGCATCCATTTCGTGACCCGTTTCTGGACCACCGTCCTGCCTGCATGATTTTTTTCTCCCCGGGTGGTCTGTTTTGGATTCTCGCGTGACATAGGAGATGAGCCTCTCTTCTCCGAACCTCTCGTTGTCGAATCCGTCATGCCGTCACAGTCCCAGGCGCCCGCGCGCCACCGCAGCCGCTTTATCCTCAAGCACACCGTCCTCCTGACCTGCCTGCAAGGCGCCGGCCTGCTGCCGGGCGCCAACTTCGCCCAGACTGCCGCCGCCCAGTCCGCCACCCAGTCCGCCACCCAGTCCGCCACCCAGACCGCTGGCCCGGTCCGCGCCTACGACATTCCCGCCGGGCCGCTGCAGGCCACGCTGAACCGCTTTGGCCGCGAGGCCGGCATCCTGCTGGCCTTCACGCCCGAGCAGACCGCGAACCGCCAGAGCGCAGGGCTGCGCGGCCAATACAGCGTATCCGCCGGGTTGGCAGCCATCCTGCATGGCTCCGAACTGGCTGCCGCACCGCAGGCAGACGGCAGCTTCATCCTGATACGCCAGCGCACAACGCAAGCCGAAGCACCACCGGCACCCGGCGATGGCGTGGCGGCTTTGCCGCCCGTCACCGTGAGCGCCACGGCGGAGAGCTACCGCCCGCCACCGGTCACCAACGTGCTGCGCTCGGACCTGCCGCTGCTGGACACCCCGCAGGCCGTCAATATCGTCCCTGCCCAGGCATTGCGCGACCAGCGGCCGCGCAATCTCGACGACGCCGTGAACAACATCAGCGGCATTACCCAGGGCAACACGCTGGCGGGCACGCAGGACACGCTGATGAAGCGCGGCTTCGGCGGCAACCGCGATGGCTCGATCATGCACAACGGCATGCCGCTGATGCAGGGCCGCGGCATGAACGCGGCAGCAGACAGCGTGGAAGTGCTCAAGGGGCCGGCGTCCCTGCTCTACGGCATCATGGACCCGGGCGGCGTGATCAACATCGTCAGCAAGCGGCCATCGCTCCAGCAGTACAACGCCATCTCGGTGCTTGGCACGACCTACGGCCACGGCAAGAACGGCGCGGGCGGCACGATCGACACCACCGGGCCGATCGGCACATCGGGCCTGGCGTACCGGCTGGTCGCGGACTACGTGGACGAGCAGTACTGGCGCAACTTCGGCGTGCACCGCGAGACGCTGGTGGCGCCATCGCTGGCCTGGTACGGGCGCGATACGCAGGTCGTGCTGTCGTACGAGTACCGCAAGTTCCTCTATCCGTTCGACCGTGGCACCGCGCTGGACCCGCGCACCAACGAACCTCTGCCGATTCCCAGCCGGCGCCGGCTCGATGAGCCATTCAACGAGATGGGCGGCGAATCCCACCTGGCCCAGCTAGCCGTGGACCACCAGTTCAACGCGGACTGGAAGGGGCACTTCGGCTACAGCTACAACCGCGAGGTCTACGACGCGGGCCAGTTGCGCGTGACGGGCGTGAACACCACCACCGGCGTGCTCACGCGCAGCAACGACGCCACGCACGGATCGCTCTCCACGGACAGCTATGGCGTGGCCTACGTCGACGGCAACTTCCAGGTGGCCGGCATGCGCAACAACCTGCAGATCGGCACGGACAGCGAATACCGGCGCTTCTATCGCGCCGACCTGCTGCGGCAGGCCACGACCAGCCGCTTCAATTACCAGAATCCGGTCTATGGCCTGGAATCTCCGTCGAGCACCGTCTCCGCCAGCGACAGCGACCAGACCGACGCCCTGCACAGCACCTCGGTGTTCCTGCAGGACAGCCTCTACCTGACCGACAAGTGGATCCTGGTGGGCGGCGCGCGCTACATGACCTGGAGCCAGGTGGCGGGCCGGGGTCGGCCCTTCACGGCCAACACCGACATCTCCGGCAACAAGTGGCTGCCGCGTGCGGGCGTCGTCTACAAGTGGACGCCGGCGGTCTCGGTCTACGCCAGCTATACGGAGTCCCTGAAGCCCACGTCGACGATTGCACCGCTGGCCTCCGGCGTGGTGATCGACTCGTCGGTGGCACCGGAAGAAGCGAAGTCCTGGGAACTGGGCACCAAGGTCGACTTTGCCGGCGGCCTGACCGGCACGCTGGCGCTGTTCAATATCGAGAAGAAGAACGTGCTGGTGTCCCAGTACAACGATGTGACCAAGCTCACGGACTGGCGCACGTCCGGCCGCGCGCGGTCGCGCGGCGTCGAGCTCGACGTGGCCGGACAGATCGGCAATCACTGGAACGTCATCGCCAGCTACGCCTACATCGACGCCAAGACCACCGAAGACCCGCTCTACGCCGGCAACCGTCTCTGGAACGTGGCGCAGCACACGGCGTCGCTGTTCGCCACGTACGACTTCGGCCAGATCTTCGGCGGCGACCGCTTCCGGCTGGGTGGCGGCGCGCACTACGTCGGCAACCGTCCGGGCGACTCGGCCAACAGCTTTACGTTGCCCGCCTATACGGTGTTCGATGCGTTTGCCACCTACGAGACGCGCGTTGGCGCGCAGAAGGTGCGCTTCCAGCTCAATGTGAAGAACCTGTTCAACCGCGTGTACTACCCGTCCAGCGCCAATCGCTACTTTGTCGCCGTGGGCGACGCGCGGCAGGTGTCGTTGCTGACCACGTTCGAATTCTGAGGATCTGCCATGTCGATGCTCCAACGCCGCCGCGCGCTGCTGGCCGGCGCCCTATTCGCTGGCACCGGACTCTGGTCCGCCGCAGCGTCCGCCACCCCCGCCACCCCCGCCGCCTCGGCCTCTTCCGTCCGCGAGACCGGTTCGCGCGGCACCGTTGCGCTCGTGATCCAGGCCGGCGGACCGAACGCACCGACAGACCAGAAGATCAGGGAACATCTGGAATCACGCGGGTTCCTCGTCAACGTGCTGAACCAGGATGTGCCGGCATCGCGCGTCGGCAACGCCCGGTTGGTCATCCTGTCATCGACCATCGCCGCCAAGTCGGCCGGCGAGGGCTGGCGCCAGTTGGCCGTACCGCTGCTGACATGGGAAAACGATCTGCTCGACGACCTGGCGATGACGGGCAAGCGTCACGACGTGGACTATGGCGAAGCCCCGCGAGAGCGCTACCTGTGGCTGGTCAACGCACCGCACCCGGTGTCGGCCGGCATGCCGACAGGTGCGGCCAATGTCTATCAGAAGCAGGCCGCGATGAGCTGGGGCAAGCCCGGCCTGGGCGCGAGCATCATCGCCACGCTATATGGCCAGCCAGAAAAGGCGGCGATCTTCGTCTATGAGAAGGGCGCGACGATGGACTACGAGTCGCTGGCGCCCGCGCGGCGCGTGATGTTCTGCCTGGCCAACGACACCTTCACGAACCTGTCGGCGCCAGGCCTGCGCCTCTTCGACGCGGCCGTGGACTGGGCCATCGCCGGTCACTGAGGCACCGATTCACGCGCGCCCCAGCGCCGCCGCCAGCCCGGCGGCCGCCTCGTCGTCGGTCCGCTCGAACCGCAACGGCGTCACCGAAATGCCGCCGCGCGCGACCACCATGGCCTCGGCGTCATCCACATCGGGACGCTCGCCCCGCGAAAACTGGAGCCAGTGATAGGCGATGCCGCGCGGGTCCACATGCGGGCGCACGTCGATGGCCTTCACCAGCCCCACGCCCTGCCGGGTCACGGTCAGCGGTCCGGCGGCATCCGCCGCCACATCCGGAAAATTGACATTCAGGCAGGCGCCATCGCTCCATCCCGTGGATAGCAGCTTGCGGATCACGCCGGGCGCCAGCGCGCGTGCGGTATCCCATTTGACCGCGTTACGGTCGGTGAACACCTGGCTCAGCGCGATCGAGCGGATGCCGAGCAGCATCCCCGTCATCGCCGCCCCGACGGTCCCCGAAAACACCGTCTCAAGACCGAGGTTGCCGCCCCGGTTGATGCCGGACAGCACCAGGTCCGGCGGCGTGTCGCGCATCAGGTGCCGTGCGGCCATCACCACGCAATCGCCGGGCGTGCCGGTGATGCCGAACCGGCGCGCGCCGCGCTCGGAGATGCGTAGCGGCGCATGAAGGCTGATCGAATGTGACGTGCCGCTCTGGTCATGCTCGGGGGCGACCACCCAGACTTCGCGTGCCAGCGTGGCGGCCACGCGTTCCAGCACGGCGAGCCCCGGCGCGTCGATGCCGTCATCGTTGGTCAGGAGCACGCGGTCGACAATAGGTTCGGACATGAATAAGGCCTTTGGTTGCACGGTGTCTAAGACAACCGGAAACCCGCGCGGCCCGGAGGCGCGCGGAGCGGCCCTTACTGTAGCCCAAACAGCGGCAAGAACGTCGATCGACGGTGGCGGACACCGATCGTGTGCGCCGGACGTGGACGCCGGACGCGCACGTTCAGTTGCGTGCTCAGGTCACCCGAATCAATGCACCCGATGCGCGTCCGCGTCGAGCGACGCCTCGGCCGCATCGCCGGAGAGTCCCTTGTAGTACAGGTGCACGCCGATGGCCAGCGAGTCGTGGCGGATCTCGTGCAATGCGCGCCACGCTTCGGTGGGATCCTGGAAGACGAGGTAATGCGCCTCTTGCCCGACCAGCGTGGCCACCTGATGCAGGCCGTGCCCATGCAGCGCGCTGACCAGATGATCGAGGCTGCGGTGCGTGCGCGCGTCGGTGCGCGGATAGAGCATATGCAGCACGGCCACGCGCTGCGATGACAGCAGCGCCGAGAAGGCGACGACGATGTCCTGATGGTTGATGGCTGTGACAGTGTCGTCAGCCGAGGTACGGTGGTGCGGGAGAATGGTTTCGAGCGACGTGTTCATGGCATTACCTCCTGATCGAACCTGAACAGTGGAAGCTCAAACATAAGGAGCGCACCAACCCTTTACAAGACGCGCGATTGGAAACACACCGTTCCGCAATCGGCATCCAATCGGCGTCTTTGACGATGCCTATCAGGCCCATCGGCGGATTCCGCGGCGCCAGCAGGGCCGCGGATCTTTCAGTTGCCTTACAGCACGACTGCGTCAGTGCGCTTGCGTGACTGCGTTACTGCATGACTGCGTTCGTGCGTGACTGCGTTGAAGCCTCCGTGCTCAGTCTTCGGCGACAAACCCCGTCGACTCGACAATCGGCTTCCACGCCGCGCGTTCCACCTGGATGCGGCGGCGCGCGTCCTGCCCCGGCTTGCCGACCACCTCGAGTCCCAGCGCTTCCAGCTTGGCCGCCGTGGCCGCATTGCCGGACGCGGCAATGAACATCTTCTCGACCTGCGCCAGCACGTCCGGCGGCGTGCCCGCCGGCACGAACGCGCCATACCAGCTCGTCGCGTATTCATACTGGCTGATGCCCTGCTCCTTCATGGTCGGCACCTCGGGCAGTGCCTTGGCGCGGCGCGTGCCGCTGACGCCCAGGAATTGCAGCTTGCCGCCCTTGTAGAGCGGCATCATGCTGGCCACCGCGTCCCAGCCAATCGATACATTGCCGCTGATCACATCCACCAGCATCGGCGAGGCCCCGCGATAGGCCGCCGGCGTAATCGCGATCCCAGTCGCCTTGCCCAATGCCACCGTCCCCAGGTGCCCCGCGCTGCCGATTGTCGCCAGACCCAGGCTGGCCTTGTCGGGATTCTGCTTCGCCCACGCCAGGTAGTCCTTCATGGTCTTGTACGGTTGCTGCACGCCGGCCGCGACCACGGTCGGCACATCGGTCAGCACTGCAGCAGGCACGAGGTCCTTGTCCGCGTCATAGCCCAGCTTCTTGTAGGTCAGCGGAAAAATCGTAAACAGCGGCGACGGGCCGATGAATATCGTCTTGCCATCGGGCTTCGACCGCTTCACGTAGTCCAGCGCCAGCCGGGCCGACGCCCCGGGACGGTTCTCGACGATCACGGTACCGTGGCCGTCCTGCCGCAACTGTTCGGCGTAGAGCCGCGCCAGGCTGTCTGCAGCCCCGCCGGGCGCATAGCCCACGATGATGTGCATCGGGTTGTCATCGGCGGCCATCGCCGGCATGGCGGCAATGCTGGCGAGCAGGCAGGCGGCGCGCAGCAATTGCCGGCGGGAAAAGCGGGAAACGTCGGTCATGGGGGCGATTCCTGGTGAAGAAATGAAAGGCGATACTGAAAAGCCGGGGCGGAAAGCCAGTTCAGAGCGCAGGCCAGCGATCGGTGAACGGATGCGCGGATTCGAACAGCGCGGCGGCGCGCAGCAGGTCGGCATCGCCACGGAAGCGGCCAACCAGTTGCAGGCCAATCGGCAACCCATCCTCGCCAAAACCGCACGGCAGGCTGATGGCGGGATGTCCGGTCATGTTGAACGGCATCGTCCACGGGAACCACGATCCCCGCACGTTCTCGCAGGCCTCGCCGTCGATGTCGATGGTGCCGAACAGATCCTGATCGATCGGCAATGCGGTGCGTGTCAGCGTCGGCATGGCGAGCAGGTCGCCCTGCGCCAGTAAGCCTTGCACACGCAGGAATAGCCGCGAGCGATCAAACATCGCCTGCTGGTACTGCACGCCGCTGACTTCCGCAGCGGACTGGATCTGCCGGACGAAGGTCGCGCTGAGCGCGTCGCCATGCTTCGCCACGATGTCGACAAAACGCGAGCGCCATACCGTATGGTTGATCGCCCGCCACATGGCTTCCACGTTGAAACCCTCGCCGTCGAACGGCACCAACTCCGCACCGAGCGCCGCCAGCTTGCCAAGGCTCGCTTCGAAGGCTCGCGTGACATCGCCCGACACGCTGCGTTCCGGCGGCGCCAGACAATAGAGGATGCGCTTGCCGCGCAGGTCGCCTTCGACGCGCGCGGCATCGATGTAGTCCGGCACCGGCACACCGATCGACCACGGGTCGCACGGGTGCTCGCCAGCCATCGCCTGCATCATCAGGCCGGTATCGGCCACGGTACGCGTGGTGGGCGTGACATAGGTCTGGTTGCCGAACAGGTCCTGCGCCTGGCTGTGCGGAATCACGCCGTTGCTCTGCTTGATGCCGACCACGCCGTTGCACGCCGCAGGGATGCGCGTGGAGCCGCCCCCATCGGTGGCCACCGCGAGCGGCGCGATGCCGCTGGCCACCGCCACGGCCGCGCCGCCGCTGGATCCCCCGCTGGTCCGTTCGGCATGCCACGCGTTGCGGGTCTGGCCGAACAGCGGCGAATCGGTCAGGCACTTCGATCCGAACTCGGGTGTGGTGGTCTTGCCGATCAGGATGGCACCCTGCGCACGCAGGCGCGCCACGGCGACGGCATCCTGCTCGGGCACGTTGTCACGCATGGGCGCGGCGCCGAACGTCGTGCGCACGCCCGCCGTGTTGACGATGTCCTTGACGGTAAACGGAATGCCGTGCAGCAAGCCGAGCGGCTTGCCGGCCATCACATCGCGCTCCGCCTGACGGGCCGCATCCATGGCTTCGTCGGCGCACAGCGTGATGAAACAGTTGAGCGTGGGCTGGAGGCGTGCGGCACGGTCAAGCACCGCCCGGGTAAGTTCGACTGGGGACAGCGCCTTGCGCTGGATCCGCGCGCGCAGCTCGGCGGCGGAAAGAAAACAGAGTTCGTGGGGCATGAGGCGGGGTTGTCTCGGGGTGTGTCGCTTCCGGGCTTGGGTATCCCGTGTCGGGCAATCTTAGCCCCGTCCGCGCCGCAACACGAGCACTTTGTCCCCGGCATCGTGCATCACGATACCGGGCGGTGCCCCGGGCCGTTATTCGAACGGCATCGGCCGGCGCGTCGTGTCGCTCGACGGCGGCAGTATTGGCAGCATCATCCTCGGCTGGTCGCCGGTGAGGGTCTTCAGGAAGGCTACGATATCGGCGTTCTCTTCCTTGGTGAACTTGCGGCCCGGCTGCAGCCGGCCCATCGTATCCACGGACTGGGCGAGCGTGTCCGCCGCGCCATCGTGGAAGTACGGGTAGGTCAGCGCGACATTGCGCAGCGTGGGCACCTTGAAGCTGAAGCGGTCAGCATCCTTGCCGGTCACCGCCACGCGCCCCTCGGATGGATTGGACGCGACAGCCGGGGATCGAACCGCAGTTTCTGGCCCAGCGCCACCCGCTCCGGGTGCGTGACCTTGGCAGGGGAAATGGGCTGGACCGGCTCGGCCGGCGTGGTTGGCGCGGCCTGGGCAACTCCGGCCAGCCAGCCGAGCGCCAGACACAGTACGCCCCGACGCAGGCCAGCGGGATATCGCGGTTTCATGGAGGACTCCGTTCTTTTCGATTGGGAATTTGTGTATTGCTTGCGGGCGTGTCCCGCACCGCGGGACAGCACATACACCAATTGGATTCCCATGACAGAACCGGAGCGTTGATGGGTGTCAACCGGCCTTGCGGGCAAAGTTTCCAGAAGGTAATCGACACATATGCATGCGCGGATTTATTCGTTTGCGCGCGGCACATGGCCGCCTACGATGTGGCCTTCGTCTGACGTTACGCGGCTGGCTGGCTCAGGCACTGACCAGCCCGCGCTGCAGGGCCGTTTTGAGCATCGAGAAGACATGTCGCGCAACCGGATTGACCGCATTGGGCCGCGCCCAGAGGTAATACGTCACGTCCGGCAACCGGGGCAGGCCATCGTTCTCGCCCAGGATGCGCATGTCGGCGGCCAGCAGGTCGATGCTGCGCGCCGTGATGCCCAGCCCGCCGCGCAGCGCCGCCTTGATGCCGATCAGGCTCGGGGCCAGATAGGCGATGCGCCACGGCACGCCGGCCTGCGTCAGCGCTTCCAGCGACAGCTTGCGGAACAGGCTTGGCTCGTCGGCCAGGATCAGCGGCACCGGGGTGCCGCGCTCATAGACAAAATCCGCCGAGCAGACCCAGATCGTCGGCGTGGTGCGCAGCACGATGCCGTCCAGCGAAGTGTCCTCGCGCGTGGAGACCGTCAGGTCGATCTCGCCGCGCCGCAGGGACTCCATCAGGAACGGGCTGCGCCCGACGTGGATCTCCAGCCGCAGTGCCGGCGACGTCCGCGCGATATGCGACAGCAGCACGGGCAGGATGGTGTCGGCCACGTCATGCGGCGCGCCAATCCGCACCGATCCGGTCAGGTCGCCTTCGCGCAGCACGCGCAGCGCTTCGTCATTGAGCGTCAGCAGCTGCCGCGCGTATTCGACGAGCTTCTTGCCGTGCCGGGTGAGCTGCTTGCCACGGCCGTGGCGCTCGAACAGGGTCAGTCCGAGCTGCTCTTCCAGCCGCTGCATCTGCTGCGTGACCGCCGACTGGGTGCGCTGCACGGTATCGGCGGCCGCGCCGAAGGTATCGTGATCCGCAATGGCCACCAGGGTGCGGAGGAGGTCCAGGTCGAGGTTACGCATTCATTAGATCTGCTAATGAGATTTCGTCAGGCATTAAGTGGTTTTCAGGGCAGGTGTTCATTAAAGTGAAACCAGAAGCATCGTTCTACCCCTCAAAAACAGAGATTGCAAGGATCACCCGCACCATGTCCATCGCAAAGCAACGCCAGGCCGCCGTAGGAGACGCCATCGAATCCATTAGGGAAATCGTAGCCAAAGAGGGGGTCACGCGTGACGCCCTGGCCGAAGTCCTGACCCGCGTGGAAGACCTGGCGGCCCGTGCCGACCTGTGGAACGCGGCGGATTACCCGCCGCCGGAGCCCGGCGAGCGCCAGGCCCGCTACCTGATTGCCGAGGACGCCGACCAGACCTACGCGCTGTATCTGAACGTCATGCGCCCCGGCAAGCGCATTCCGCCGCACAACCACACCACCTGGGCCTGCGTCGCGGGCGTGAGCGGGATCGAATTCAACGACGTCTACGCGCGCACCGACGATGGCAGCCAGCCCGGCGTGGGCACGCTGGCCCATGTGAAGACCGTGGAAGTGGGGCCGCGCAGCGGCATCGCGCTGCTGCCCGACGACATCCATGCCGTGGAAATCCGTGGCGAAGACGTCATCCGCCACCTCCATATGTACGGCCGGTCGCTGGAAACGCTGACCGATCGCCTGACCTTCGACCTAGAGACCGGGCATTGCCAGGTCATGAGCGTAGGCGTGCAGACGCGACGCTGATCCTCGCCTGAACCGGGCGGCCCGCGCCGCCCTCCCCTGACAAGTCGATACCGCTTGCCTCCCCGCGTGGGGAGGACGGCCCCCTTTTGCCCGGAATTTCCATGACGATCCCTCCCTTCACCGCCGTCGACGCCGTCACGCTCAAAGGCTGGCTGCATGATGCCGACGAAATCGCGCTGTTCGACGTCCGCGAGCACGGCCAGTACGGCGAAGGCCATCCGTTCTACGCCGTGCCGCTGCCGTTCAGCCGGCTGGAACTCGATGCCGGCCGCCTGGCACCGCGCACCGACGCGCGCATCGTGCTGGCCGATGACGGCGACGGGGTGGCGCAGGCCGCCGCGGCCGCGCTGGCCCGCCTGGGCTACGTGCGGCTGTTCGTGCTCGACGGCGGCATGCCCGCGTGGCAGGCCGCCGGCTACACGCTGTTTGCCGGCGTCAACGTGCCATCGAAGACGTTTGGCGAACTGGCCGAACATCACTACAACACGCCGCGCATCTCCGCAGGCGAGCTGGCCGCGATGCAGGCCAGCCCGCGCGCACCGATCGTCCTGGATGGCCGGCCCGCGAGCGAATTCCGCAAGATGAACATCCCGGGCGCGATCTGCTGCCCGAACGGCGAACTGGCCTACCGCTTGCGCGACCTGGTGCCGGATGCCCACACGCCCGTCGTCATCAACTGCGCGGGCCGCACGCGCAGCATCATCGGCGCGCAGTCGCTGATCAATTTCGGCGTGACCAATCCCGTCTACGCGCTGGAAAACGGCACGCAGGGCTGGTACCTGAACGACTTCCGGCTCGAGCACGGCGGCACCGCACGCTATCCGGACAACGCTTCGCCGCGCGGACTCGATGCCGCACGCGACGCCGCGCAGACGCTGATCCAGCGTTTCAAGGTGCCGCACATCGGCCCCGCGCAAGCCGCCGCATGGCTGGCCGACCGCTCCCGCACCACGTTCCTGTGCGACGTCCGTACCGCGGAAGAGCATGCCGCGCAGACCCTGCCCGGCGCGCAGCATGCACCAGGCGGGCAACTGATGCAGGCCACGGACCAGTACGTCGGCGTGCGCCGCGCACGGATCGTGCTGTTCGACGCCGACGGCGTGCGCGCCCCCGTGGTCGCCAGCTGGCTGCGGCAGATGGGCCACGACGCCGTGGTGCTCGAAGGCGGGCTGCAGGCGGGCCTCTCCGCGGGCGTGACCGCAGTGCACGGCCCCAATCCCGAAGTCACCGCCCCTGCCACCGTGACCACGGCGGAACTGGCCGCCGGCCTCCGGGACCAGTCGATGCTGGCGCTCGACCTGCGCGGCAGCATGGCGTTCCGCGCGGGCCATATCGCCGGCAGCCGCTGGTCGATCCGCCCGCAACTGGCGCGCGACCTGGCAGGCGTGCCGCACGACACCACGCTCGTGCTGGTCAGCGACAGCGATGCCGACGATCCGGCCGACCTTGCCGTCGCGGACCTGCGCGCGCTCGGCTTCCGCGACGTGCGCCGCCTGCACGGCGGGCTGGCGGCGTGGCAGGCCGAAGGCCACGCCGTGTCCGAGGGCGCCGACACGCTGGCCGACGCGCGTTGCATCGATTTCCTGTTCTTCGTGCACGACCGCCACGACGGCAACAAGGCGGCGGCACGGCAGTACCTGGCCTGGGAAACCAACCTGATCGACCAGCTCGACGCCCAGGAGCTGGCGACCTTCCGCTTTCCGCCCGCCGCCTGAAATGCTTTTCCCCACTGACTGACTCTGCCCCCACACAAGAACGAGGTCGCCCCCATGTCACGCATGTCGCAGTATCTGGCCGCAGTGCTTTCCCTTGCCACGCTCGGCGCGGCCCCCGCCGTCGTCGCACAACAACCGCTGGCGCCGGTCGGCGGATTTCCGTCGCAACCGCTGCGCATCGTGTCGCCGTTTCCGGCCGGTGGCGGCAACGATGCCGTCACGCGAATCGTGGCAACGCGCCTGTCGCAGGTGCTGGGCCAGAGCGCGGTGACGGACAACCGCGGCGGCGCCGGTGGCAATATCGGCACGCGATTCGTGGCGGAGGCCAAGGCCGACGGCTACACGGTGCTGACGTCGCAGGTCTCGGTGATGGCGGTCAACCCGACGCTGTATCGCTCCCCGGGCTTCGATCCCGTCAAGCAGTTCGTGCCGGTCACGCAAATCAACGCCGCGCCGCTGGCCATCGTGGTCTCGGCCGAATCGCCGCTGAAGACCTTTGCCGACCTGGCGACGCAGGCCAAGGCGCAGCCGCAGAAGATCACCTACGCCACGCCGGGCAACGGCACGCTGTCGCATCTGGTGGGCGTCGTGCTGGACAAGGACAGCAGCGTGTCGCTCCAGCACGTGCCATACAAGGGCGCCGGGCCGGCCATCAACGACCTGCTCGGCGGGCAGGTGGATGTGCTGATCACGTCGACGTCCTCGGTGGCGGGCTTCATCCAGTCCGGCCGCATGCGTGCGCTGGCGGTCACGAGCCCGCGCCGGCTCGGGGTATTCAGCAAGGTGCCCACGCTGGAGGAACTAGGCTACCGTAATGCGCGCTTCGAGGACTGGTATGGCTTCTTCGTGCCCGCCGGCACCGCGCCGGAGCGCGTGGCCCTGCTGAACCGTGCGATGGTGCAGGTGCTGCAGATGCCCGACGTGGTGAAGCTGATCAATGAGGGCGGCAGCGATGTGGTGGCCAGCAGCCCCGATGCCTTCGCCGCGCAGCTGAAGCAGGACATCACGCGCTGGTCCCAGATCGTCAAACTCTCCGGTGCCCACGTCGACTAAGAGGCACGGCACGGTCCTTGCGAGATCCGCTAGCTACATCCGCAACGATCACCCCGCCCCCAACAGGCCAGATATGACCCATTCGCTCCCCACCCGGCTGGCGCACGCCGGCCGCACCGCCAGCGTGCCCGGCGGCCAGCCGGTCAACCCGCCGGTGGTGCGTGCCAGCACCGTCCTGTTCGAATCCGTCGCACAACAACGCGAGATGCGCGCCCGCCGCGACAACGAGCGCCTGTTCACCTATGGCGCGCGCGGCAACCCCACCAACTTCGCACTGGAAGACATGGTGACGATGCTGGAGGGGGGCTACCGCACGCGGCTGTTTCCTTCTGGCCTGTCCGCGGCCGCGATGACGATTCTTGCCTACGTGCGCCCCGGCCAGCATGTGCTGCTGCCCGATTGCGTGTATGAGCCGGTGCGCAACCTGGCCAACGGCTTCCTGCGCCAGCACGGCATCACCGCGGACTTCTACGCGGCCGATGGCTCGGACCTCGCCGCGCGCCTGCGCCCCGAGACGCGCCTCGTCTATGTGGAGGCGCCGGGATCTCTGGTCTACGAGATGTGCGACCTGCCCGCGCTCGCGGCACTGGCGCACGCGCATGGTGCGCTGGTGGCGGCGGACAACACGTGGGGATCGGGCCTGCTGTATCGCCCGCTCGAACTGGGCGCGGACATTTCGCTGATGGCCGCCACCAAGTACCTCGGCGGCCATTCGGACGTGATGATGGGCACGGTGTGCACCACGGAGGCCGCGTGGCAGGAGCTTGCCACGGTGGCCGACGCCTTCGGCATGACGGTGAGCCCGGACGATGCCTACCTCGTCCAGCGCGGCATCCGGTCGCTGGGCGCACGCCTCGCGCAGCATCAGGAGGGCGCCATGGCCGTCGCCACCTGGCTGCGCGAACGCCCGGAAGTGGCGCAGGTGTTCTGCCCCGCGTTGCCCGACGATCCCCATCACGCACTCTGGCGGCGCGATTGCCACGGCACCAACGGCCTGCTGTCGTTCACGCTGCGCGCGCAGGCACCGGTTGCCGCCGAGCGCTTTGTCGACAGCCTCCGGCTGTTCGGCATCGGCGCCTCGTGGGGCGGCTTCGAAAGCCTGGCCGTGCTGGCCGACATGCGCCGCGCGCGCAGCGTCACCGACTGGTCTGCCCACGGTCAGGTCATCCGGCTCCATATCGGACTGGAAGGCGTTGCCGACCTGCTGGCCGACCTGGAGCAGGCATTCGCCGCCATCGACAACATCGCCTCGATACAACCGGAGCAGGATCATGCCGATCATCGGTGACTGGCTGAGCAGGAACGAGGGCCCTGCCCGCACGAGCGGGCAGTTGCCGGTGGGTTCGATGGCCTCCGGCATGGCGGTGACGCTGCCCTATGTCGCGGTGCGCGGTGCACGTCCGGGCCGCACGCTGTGGCTCCACGGGCAGGTGCATGGCGACGAGATCAACGGCATGGTGGCCGCGCTGCGCTTCGCGCGCGGCCTGAATCCGGAGACCATGCAGGGCAATGTGGTGGTCACGCCGACCGGCAACCCCCACGCGCTGGATGCGCGCCGCAAGCGCAATCCCTATGACGAACTGGATCTCGACCAGACCTATCCCGGCAATGCCGGCGGGCTGGTGTCGGAGCGGCTGGCCCACGCGCTGATGACCGAGATTCGCGGCGTGGCCGATGTGCTGATCAACCTGCACACGATGAACCCGCTGTTCGACGCTCGCCCGTACACGGTCTACAAGGTGCATCCCGGCAGCCGCGTGACGGAAGCCGAGGTGATGGCGGCCATGGCGCCCTTCCACCCCCATGTGGCCTGCCAGCAGGACGTGGGCGGCAAGGGCGAGCTGCCCGGCAACATCTCCGGCGCGCTCGACTACCAGTGCCTGGCATCCGGCATCTGTGCCTTCATGCTGGAGCTGGGCGGCGGCAGCCGCTACGAGCCGGACAACATCGCCGTGGCCGAGACCGGCTTTCATGGCCTGGCCGTGCAGATGGGGATTCTCGACGGCGACCCCGTCCGGCCCGCCGCGCGAACGCTGCGCCGCGTCACGCGGCGCGGCTGGATCACCGCCGACGAAGGCGGCCTGTTCGTGCCCGCCACGCGTGCCGGCGATCTAGTCCGCGCGGGCGCATCCATCGGCGACACGCTCAGGCTCGATGCATCGCTCACGCCCATCGCGCCGCTTGCGCGCGATGGCGTGCTGATCGGCTTGCGCAGCGACCCCGTCGTCCATACCGGCGAACGCCTGGCGTTCGTGGCGTGGGAATGGGACACCGTCAGCGTGGATTGAACGATCAAACCCGTATTTACCAATGCTGTCTGCCGGAGTTCCCGCCATGTCTGCCCCGCGCCCCCTGCGCCCTCTGCTCTCCCGATTCCTGTTGACCACCTCGCTGGCGCTGTGCCTTGCAGCCCCGGCGCACGCGGCATGGCCCGATCCGACGAAGCCGATCCGCGTCGTCGTCGGCTTTCCGGCGGGCGGCGGCGCCGATGCGCTGGCACGCGCGATTGCCCCGGCACTGTCGGAGCAACTCAAAACCAACGTCATCATCGACAACCGTCCCGGCGCGGGCGGCCTGATTGCCACGGACATGGTGGCCAAGTCCGCACCGGACGGCTACACGCTCTACGTGGCCACGCCGGGGTCGTTCACGATCTGGCCCAACCTGCGCAAGCTGCCGTATGACCCGCAGAAGGATTTCGCGCCGGTCAGCGTGCTGGTGACGATGCCGAACGTGCTGGTGACGGGCGCCAACGCACCGTACAAGGACCTGCCCGGCATGCTGGCCGCGGTTCGCAGCGCAGGCGGCAAGTTTGCCTACGCCTCCGGCGGCAACGGCACCATCGGCCAGATCGCCGCCGAGCAGTTCAAGATGATGACCGGCCTGCAGATGCAGCATGTGCCTTACAAGGGCACCACGCCGGCGTTGACGGACGTGATGGCCGGTATCGTGCCGGTCACGTTCTCCGATCCGTCGGCCAAGCCGCTGATCGCTTCCGGCAAGCTGCGCGTGCTGGCCGTGACCACGGCCACACGCTCGGCGCAGTTCCCGGACGTGCCGACGGTGGCGGAAGCCGGCGTGCCGGGTTACGACGTCACCAACTGGTACGGCCTGGTCGCGCCGGCCGGCACGCCTGCCGACGTCATCGCGCAACTCAACAAGGCCCTGGTCAAGGTCATGGCGGAACCTGAGATCCGCCAGCGCCTGGCGCAATCGGGCATGGATGCCACCTCGGACACCCCCACGCAGTTCGCCAAATTGATGGCGACGGAACGCGCCCGGTGGGGCGACCTGATCCGCAAGGCCGGCATCCAGGGCGACTGAACCGTGACGACCGTCCGCCGTTTTCCGCAGTTGGCGCACTGGGGCGCCTTCACCGCCGTCGTGGAAGACGGCCGGCTGGTCCGGTGCGAACCGTTCGCCGCCGACCCCAATCCCTCGCCGCTGCTCGATGCCATCGTGCCGATGGTGTATTCGCCGATGCGCATCCGCGTGCCGATGGTGCGCCGGGGATGGCTGGACAAGCGCGAGGCGGCCGACGGGCACGCGCGGGGTCGCGACGATTTCGTCGAGGTGTCGTGGGACACGGCGCTCGACCTCGTGGCCGGCGAGATCCGGCGCGTGCGTGATGCCCACGGCCCCGCGGGGATCTTCGGTGGCTCCTACGGCTGGTCTTCGGCGGGACGCCTGCACCATGCGCGATCGCTGATCCGGCGCTTCCACTTCGGCGCGGGCGGCTGCGTCGATCAGGTCGGCAACTACAGCTGGGGCACTGCCCAGTTCCTGCTGCCGCATGTGATCGGCACCGACCGGCCGCTGACCGGCCGCGTCACCGCGTGGCCGAGCCTGATCGCCCATACCGAGGTGTTCCTCGCCTTCGGCGGCCTGGCGCTCAAGAACGGCCAGGTGTCCTCCGGCGGCGCGGCGGAACACACGCAGGAAGGCTGGCTGCGCCAGCTGGCGGCCAGCGGCGCGACCGTCATCAATATCAGTCCGACGCGCGACGACTGCCCCGCCTTCCTGAACGCGCAGTGGGAGCCGATCCGGCCGAACACCGACGTCGCGCTGATGCTGGCGCTGGCCTACGCATTGCGTCGCGCCAACGCGCACGACGCGGCATTCCTCGCCTCGCACTGCAGCGGCTGGCCGGCGCTCGAGGCGTACCTGCTCGGCACCGTCGACGGCACGCCGAAGACGCCCGCGTGGGCGGCGGAAATCACCGGCATTCCGGCGGAGCGCATCGAGCAGCTTGCCGCGCTGCTGGCCGGCAAGCGCAGCTACATCACCTGCAGCTTCGCCGTGCAGCGTGCACACCGGGGCGAACAGCCGTACTGGATGGCCATTGCGCTGGCCGCGATGCTCGGCCAGATAGGCCTGCCCGGTGGAGGATTCGGCTTCGGCCACGGCTCCATGAACGGCGTCGGCAACCCGCGCGTCGCCACGCCGGGGCCGGAGATGCCGGTCGGGCGCAATCCGGCCGGGCTCGACATCCCGGCGGCCCGCATCGCGGACATGCTGCTGAACCCCGGTACGTCCTATCGCTTCCGAGGCGAGACGCGCCACTATCCCGATGTGAAACTGGTGCATTGGGCCGGCGGCAATCCGTTCCACCATCACCAGCAGCTGTCGCGTCTGCGCGAGGCCTGGGCGCGGCCGCAAACCGTGATCGTGCAGGACATCTGCTGGACCGCCACCGCCCGCCACGCGGACCTCGTGCTACCCGTGACGACCGCGCTGGAACGCAACGACATCGGCGGGTCCTCGCGCGACCGCTTTATCCTGGCCATGCATCAGGCGATTGCCCCGCGGCATCAGGCACGCAGTGACTTCGAGATCTTCACCGCGCTGGCCGCGCGGCTGGGCGATGAAGAGACGTTCACCGAAGGCCGCGACGAACGCGCCTGGATCGCCGCGATCTACGCGCGCTGCCGCGATGCGCAGGCGCAAGCCGGCATCGAATTGCCATCGTTCGACGCGTTCTGGCACGCGGGCCACGTGGCGCTGCCGCCGCCCGAGCAGGACTTCGTGCTGTTCGACGATTTTCGTGCCGATCCAGTGGCGCATCCGCTGCGCACGCCGAGCGGCCGCATCGAACTGGCGAGTCCCACGCTGGGGGCGCTGTCCGAGGACTGCGGGACGCATCCACACTGGCGGCCGCCCGTCGAATGGCTCGGCGCGGCCGAAGCCTCACGCCATCCGCTGCACCTGGTCTCGGTGCAGCCCGCCGACCGGCTGCACAGCCAGCTCGACCCCGCCCCGCTGGCGCAAGCCGGCAAGGTCGCCGGCACCGAGCGGATTACGCTCCATCCGGCCGACGCGGCCGCGCGTGGCCTGCACGCCGGCATGCGGGTGCGCGTGCATAACGGCCGGGGAGCCCTTGCGGCGGGACTGGCGATCAGCGATGGCGTCGCGCGCGGCGTGGCGGTCATGGCCACCGGGGCGTGGTATGACCCCGATGCCGACGGCGTCGACCGAGCGGGCGCGGCCAATACGCTGACGCTCGATATCGGCACGTCGGACCTGACACAGGGCCCCAATGCCATGAGCTGCCTCGTCGAGGTGTCACGCGAGCCATGACGCCGGAGGCGGTCGCTGGCTGACCGTCACTGGCGCCGGCTGTCCGTCGCTGGCGAAGCCGATCTGTCGATTCGGCCCATGCCCCTGGCATGGGCGTCCGTTGGGGCGTATACCTCACACCAATGCGCCATCCCGGCCGCAGACAATACGCCAACGAGATTGCCGAAAGATGAGGTCATCCATGCCCTGGGAATCGATGCATCCCCCCGTCCCGCCCACCGACGACAACGCCATGGCCTACTGGCGCGCGCGCCGCATGATGCGAGCGCTGCGGCGCTGGTACATCCATCTACTGATCTACGCGGTGGTCAACGGCTGGCTGTGGTTCCGGTATTTCTACCTGCCCGCGCCGGCCTGGTCCCACCGCATGATCGAAGGCTGGCCGTGGCCGATGCACACGACGCTGGTCTGGGGGCTCATACTCGGCGTGCACGGCCTGCTGGTCTGGGCCAGGCTGTCCCGCTGGGGACGCGACTGGGAATCGCGGAAGATCCAGGAATTCATGAACCGCCAGTAAGAGGCCGCTTCAAAAATATCCTGGCGCCGTTGCGCGGCCTGGCCGTACTTGTACTGTCTGCGGCCGCGCGTCTAGCCAGGACCGCTTCGCTTCATTCTGAAACAGCCTCCAAAGGCTACATCTGGCGGAATCTGTGCACGTACGCCCGCGACACCGGAAGTTCGGTCTCGCTGTCCCGCAGCCGCACGAACAGGCGGCCGGTGTCGTCGCGCCGCGTGCCCGCCACGTATTCCATGTTGACGATGGTCGAGCGGTGGACCTGCCAGAAAATCTCCGGGTCCAGTCCGTCGACCAGCTCCGCCAGCGGCGTGCGGATCAGATGCTCCCCGTCGCGGGTATGGACGACCACGTACTTGTCGTCGCTCTGGAAATACAGCACGTCCTGGATCGGCACATGGCTCGTGGTGTTGCCACGGCTTGCGCGCACCCAGCGCAGAGGCGTCGCGCCCTCCGGCCTGGCCTGGCCACGCGTCAGCTGGCTCAACAGGCGCGCCAGCTCCGGCGGCGGCGCTGATTCCTGCATGGCCTTGCGCAGCCGCTCCACCGACCGGGCCAGCCGCTCGTCGTTCACGGGCTTCACCAGATAGTCCACCGCCTCGCGTTCGAAGGCATCCAGCGCGTACTGGTCATAGGCCGTGACGAACACCACGCGGGTATCGGCCTCGATGCCCTGCGCCACTTCCAGCCCGGATAGCCCGGGCATCTTGATGTCGAGAAACGCGACGTCGGGTGCCTGCCGGGCGATGGCTTCGGCGGCTTCCAGGCCATTCGCGACCTCGGCGACGATCCGCAACTCGGGCCACAGGCGCGCCAGCTTGGTCCGCAAGTGCGCGCGCAGATGTTCTTCGTCGTCGGCGATCAGGGCGGTGGGCGTCATGCCGGGGCTCCGGGGCGGAATGATCGTGGCAGGGGAATTTCGATGAGCACGGCGGTGCCTGGCGATCGCTCCTCGATCCGCACATGGGCATCGCCGTCGTACAGCACGGCCAGCCGGTCACGCAGGTTGGACAGGCCGACCCCGGCACCGGCCGTGGGCCGGAAGCCCATGCCGTCGTCTTCGATCGTGACCAGCATGCGCGGGCCGCGATGCTCCAGCTTCACCATCAGCCGGCCGCCTTCGACCTTCGGCTCCAGCCCGTGCTTGATGGCATTCTCCACCACCGGCTGCAGCAGCATCGGCGCCAGCGGGGCATCGTTCAGCGTCGGATCGACCTCGATCGTGTAGCGGAGCCGGTCGCCCATGCGGATCTCGATCAGCGCCAGGTAGTCGCGCAGCAGCGTGGCCTCCTGCGCGACGGTGCCCTGCGTGGCGCGGCTGGCTGCCAGCGTGGCGCGCAGGTAGGCGATGAAGTGCTCCAGCATCAGCGTGGCCTTGCGCGGCGCCGGCTCGATCAGGCTGACCACGTTGGCCAGCGTGTTGAACAGGAAGTGCGGTTCGATCTGGGCCTGCAGCAGGCGCATCTGCGCTTCCACGAGCTGCTTTTCCGTGGACAGCGTGCGCACCTGGTCGCGCGCCATGTACTCCGCGATCTTGCGTTCCTCCCAGCGGCGCCCCAGCAGGCCGACGCGGCTCCAGACCAGGATGCCGTGGGCGGCCAGCCCCACGCCCCAGCCGGCCAGCGGCGCGCTGGACCACGGACGGTGCGGCGACGTCAGCAGGTTGATGGTGATCAGGATGGCATTGACCGCCACATAGAGCATGGCGTGCATGTAGAAGCCGCGCAGCGCGCGCACGCGGCGGCGCGCATCGTCGTAGGCGCGCTGGTCGGCGGCGGTCCGCCACAAGCGGGCGTCCGGGGCATGCCGGGAGTCCCGCGAATCGTGTGAATCCTGCGAGTCCTGCGAATAAGAGGAACGGGAGGAGGAACGGAAGCGGGGCACAGGGTGCGATCGGGGCTGGAGACGCTGCGAGATTACCACCGGGCCCCGCGCGCGGGGGCAACCCTGCGCCGGATCGACAGCCGCCCGGCGCCAGTGGCATGCCGGCGCCGCGGATGCACCCCGCCCCTCAGCGCTCTCTGCCCCCTCAGCCCTTTCAGCTTCCGAAGCGGCGCGGGTCGTACGGCGTCGGGTCGACGTAAGGGGCCTCGCCGTCGAACAACTCGCCCAGCAGCCGTGCCGTCGCCGGGCCAAGCGTGAGGCCCTGGTGGCCGTGGCCGAAGTGGAACCACAGGTTGGCATGGCGCGGCGCCCGCCCCACCACCGGCCGCATGTCGGCCACGCAGGGGCGCGCGCCCATCCAGGGCGTGGGCTCGACCGGCGCCCCGAGGCGGACGAGTTCCGCCGCCAGCCGTTCCGCGCGGACGGACTGGACCGGCGTCGGCGGCGCATCGTGATGCGCGAACTCGGCCCCCGTGGTCAGGCGCAGGCCCTGCTGCATGGGCGCCAGCAGGACCCCGTTCTCCGCATCGAGCAACGGCATCGTCGGCATCGCCTCGGCCGCATAGTGCCGGTGGTAGCCGCGCTTGACGAACAGTGGCAGCCGGTAGCCCAGCGGACGGGTTAGCGCCGGCGCCCACGGCCCGAGCGCGATCACGGCCTGTGCGGCATCGACGGGGCCGTCGGCGGTCGACACACGCCAGCCGGCGCCCGACGCCTGCAGCGTGGTGGCATCGCCACGGCAGAGCGTGCCGCCCGCCTTCTCGAACAGCGCGGCATAGCGGCGCACCAGCTCGCCCGGATGCGTCACCGTCCAGGGATCGCGCCAGTGGATCGCACCGGCCAGCCCGCCGCGCAGCGCGGGCTCCGCGGCTGCCAGGCCCGCACTGTCGAGCAGCACGCAGTCGAGTTCATGGTCGCTGGCCACCGCGGTCGCGCCCCGCCCCGCGCGCTCGAAGGCCGCGCCGCCCCGATACGCCTCCAGCCAGCCCGTCTTGCGCACGAGGTCCTGCGCCCCGGCCATCACGATCAGCCGCTCGTGCTCGGCAATGCAATGGCGGATCAGCGCACTGTAGGCGGTCACCGTGTCGGCATACCGCCCGGGCGCGGACGCGTGCCAGTAGCGCGCCAGCGCCGGCGCCAGGGCCGGCAGCGCACGCAGGTGATAGTGGACATCGTTGCCTTGCCGCGCCACCACGCGCAGGATCGCCTGCCAGGCGCGCGGGAACGCATAGGGCTGCACGGCTTCGCGCTGGATGATGCCGGCATTGCCGTACGAGGTCTCGCACCCGGGTGCCTGCCGATCCACCAGGCACACCGCATGGCCGCGCTGCTGCAGCGCCAGCGCGGTGCTGACGCCGACGATGCCGGCCCCGAGGACGATGACATCGGTGGATGGGTGGGTGCGGGAAGCGGATGGGTGGCTCATACGGTCGGTCGGAGATTGGATGGCGGCGAGTCAGACGGAAACGCTTCGATTCTGCCGTGGGCAGCGAGCGGGCGAAACATGCGTGGCGTGCAATGAATCGAACCAACGATTGCGAATACGGCAATCATGCTCATGCGCGACGGCTGACGCTGGTGATGGCGTGCGTCAGTTGCTCGACGAACGCGCGGGCTGCCTCGGGCAGGTTGCGCTTGGCGAGCGTCTGGATCTCGATATAGCGCTCGTTCATCTCCCGGTCGCGCAGCGGTATGGCCGCGATTGTCCCGGCCAGCAGCCGGCTGCGCACCGACAGCTCGCCGTAGAACGTGATGACTCCGGCGCCCGCTGCCGCGAAGGAAACCAGCGAGTCCAGGTAGTTGCTCGAAAACACGGTCTGGTAGCGCAGGCCCTGCCGGCTGCAGCTGGTATCCAGCAACTGCCGCAGCGAACTGTCCGCCGGCGCCAGCGCCAGCGGATAGGCCGTGACCTGCGACAGCGAAATCTGGCGCTGCCCGGCCAGCGGGTGGTCCGGCGCCATGATGGCGAGCACCGGCGCGGGATGGCGCAGCTCCACCTCGATGTTCGGCTCCGGCAACCCGGCGAGCGTCACGCCGATATCCGCGTCCCCGTCCCGGATGCGGCGCGCGATGTCGCCTTGCGGGCAGACGTCCAGGTCAAAGCGGATGCCCTCGTGCGCGCCCCGGAAACCGGCCGCCAGCGACGGCAGGAACTCATGTGCCAGCCCCGCCACACTGGCCACGCGGACCCGCCCGGCACGCAAGCCGCGCAGCGCCTGGATTTCGCCCGTCACGCGCTCGATGTCCTGCTGCGTGCGCTTGGCGTAGGCCGCCAGCAGCTCGCCTGCCGCATTGGGGACCAGCCCGCGTGCGCGCCGGTCGAACAGCAGTGTGTTGAGCTCGCCCTCCAGCCTGGCCACCTGCCGGCTGACCGCCGACGGCGCCACGTTCAGCTTGACCGCGGCGTCTTTGACGGACCCGGTGCGCACGACTTCCAGGAAGTAGCGGACGGCGGTCTCCTGCAGGATACGGTAGGACATGGGAACTCCGGGGGCGGGGCGAAAGTGTGTGAGCGCGGGGGCGCATGTGCGCGGGGGGCGGCGTCATGCAGGCCAAGTCTACCGCCGATTGCCGATCTGGCAATCCAATATTCTAAAGATTGCTCCCAACGCATTCATCCCAGCGCATAGCATGGTTATCAGGACACGCCGATACCCGTCGATACCGTGTCGCACCCCTCGACTGCCGGAGCCCGTTCATGCATGTCCCAGCCCCCCGCGCCACGTTTCGCGCCCCGATTGCCACCCTGGCCTGCTGCATCGCCATCGGATGCGGGTGGGCAAGTGCCCCGGCAGCCGCGCAGGGCGGCTATCCCACCAAGCCGATCCAGCTGGTGATTCCGTTCCCGCCGGGCGGATCGACCGATGTGATCGGGCGCCTGGTCGGGCAAAAGATGAGCGAGCGGCTCGGCCAGACCGTCGTGGTGGACAACCGGCCCGGCGCCGGCACCATCGTCGGCGCGAGTTTCGTCGCCAAGGCGGCCCCGGACGGCTACACCCTGCTGGCCACCTCGGGCACCACGTTCACGGTAAACCCCGCCGTCTATCCGCATCTGCCTTACGACCCCGCGAAGAACTTCGAGCCGATCGGCCAGATCGGCTCGACCAGCCTGATCCTGCTGGCAAACCGCGACGTGCCCGTCAACAACCTCAAGGAATTCGTGGCGGCGGCCAAGGCGGCACCCGGCAAGTATTCGTACGCGTCCTTTGGCACCGGCACCACCGCGCATTTCGCGGGCGAGGCGCTGCAAACCCTGACCGGCACCAAGCTGCTGCACGTGCCTTACAAGGGCAGCGCACCGGCAATGACCGACCTTATCGGCGGACAGGTGCCATTCAGCGTGGACACCGTGACGGCCGCCATCCCGCAGCTGAAGTCCGGCAAGATCAAGGCGATCGCCGTCACCACGGCAAAACGGTCCGCCTTGCTGCCGGACGTGCCTACCGTGGCGGAGTCCGGCTATCCGGGCATGGACGCCGGCACCTGGCTGGCAATCGTCGCGCCCAAGGGGCTGCCGCCTGAAGTAAAGGCCAAATTGGAAAAGGCCCTGGCCGAGGTCGTGGCCGATCCGGCCATGCGCCAGAAGCTGGCCGAAGCGGGCTTCGATGCAGCCTTTGCCAACGGCGCCCAGGTGACCGCCACCATCGCGAAGGAAGCGCCGCAGATGCGCGCCATCGCGCGCAACGCCAACATCAAGCTGGACTGATCCAGGAGACACCGTTTCATGCCTTTGCAAGACAGCCTGACCCAGACCTCCGCCGTGGAACTGCGGCGCCTGATTGGCAGCAAGGAAATCTCACCCGTGGCGCTGCTGGAAGCCTGCATCGCCCGCATCGAAGCCTATAACCCGGCGATCAACGCCATCACCGCCACCTGTTTCGACCGGGCGCGCGAGGAAGCCCGCGCGGCCGAGCGCGCCGTCATGCGCGGCGAACCGCTCGGCCTGCTGCACGGGCTGCCGCTGGGGGTGAAGGACCTGGAGGCCACGGCGGGCCTGCTGACCACGTACGGGTCTCCGCTCTATCGCAACAACGTACCCGCCGAGGACAACGTGCTGGTCGCGCGCCTGCGGGCGGCTGGCGCGATCGTCGCCGCCAAGACCAACGTGCCAGAGATGGGCGCCGGCGCCAATTCCCGCAACACGGTGTGGGGCGCCACCGGCAATCCGTTCAACCCCAACCTCAATGCGGGCGGCTCTTCGGGCGGGTCCGCCGCGGCGCTGGCCGCGGATTTCCTGCCGGTCTGCACGGGTTCCGATACGGGCGGATCGCTGCGCATCCCCGCCGCGAAATGCGGCGTGGTGGGCTTCCGGCCTTCACCGGGGCTGGTCCCCAGCTCACGCAAGCTGCTGGGATGGACGCCGATTTCCGTGGTTGGCCCGATGGGCCGCACGGTGGCCGATGCCTGCCTGCAGCTGGCCGCGTCCGCCGGCATGTCAGTATCCGACCCCCTGAGCTTCGAGAGCGATCCGGCCGCGTTCCTCGTCCCCGCGCCGGTCGATCTGTCGACGCTGCGCGTCGCCTGGACCGAGGATTTCGGCTGCTGCGCCGTGGATGACGACATCCGCCGCGTCTTCCGCGCGAAGATCGCCGCCATGAAGTCCATGTTCCGTCGCTGCGACGAGATCGATGTGGAGCTGGGCGACGTGCACCGCTGCTTCGATGTGCTGCGCGCCGAGAGCTTCGTCGCCGGGCTGCAGGACGCCTATCAGCGCGATCCGGCGAGCCTGGGGCCCAATACGCGCGCCAACTACGAGATGGGCGCGAAGATGTCGCTGGTGGACAGTGCCTGGGCACAGGCCGAGCAGACCCGCATCCTGCAGCGGTTCCAGCAGGCTTACCGCGACTACGACGTGATCCTGTCGCCCACCACGCCGGTATCGCCGTTCCCGTGGACGAACCTGTATGCGGAGACCATCAACGGCGAGCAGCAGGAGAACTACTACCGCTGGCTGGCGCTGACGTATGTCGTCACGCTGACCACGCATCCGTCCATCTCTCTGCCTTGCGGCACGGACCACGCGGGCATGCCGTTCGGCCTGCAGGTCACGGGACGGTTCCGTGCCGACCGGGAAACGCTCGGCGTGGCCCATGCGATGGAGCGCGCGTTCGCGGCGTCGCCCGCGCTGCGGCGACCGGTACCGGATCTGGCCGCATTGCGCCCCGCCGAACCCGCGTTGCGCTCGATCGTCACGGCGCCACCGGGCATCGATGGCACCGGCGCCGCATCGCAAGCGGTGTCAGCGGTTTGAGAGGCACTATAAAAATGATTCTGGCGTCGTTGCGGGGTTAGCCACATTCGCTTGCCGTACCACTTGTATGGTGTCTGCGGCCGCGCCCTTGCAGGGCGCGCATGCGCCGGTAGGCGCATGCCGCTGCGCAGGCGGATCGCGTGCGATCCTAAACCCCTGCTCCGCCCTAGCCAGAACCGCTATCGCTTCATTTTGATAGCGCCTCCAAGTCCAGAGTGAGCTTGTAGCCTTCGTGGCAGGCCACGAAGGCTAGCTTCTCCTTAGCGAGCCCCGTGGCGCGGAGGGCGTAGTCAGGCCTTGGGCATCAGCGCCGCCTTCGACAGTACACGGACGGGCACCGGGCCGGCGCGGCCTCGCAGGCGTGCATCAAGCTGCGGCAGGCCTGCGGCTGAAACGCCGGCATGCTGGAAGACTTCTTCTGAAACTATCGCCTCGCAAGCGATCTCCTTCGTCAGCTGCTCAAGTCTCGAGGCCACGTTCAACGGATCACCAATCGCCGTAAACGTGACGTGCTCGCGAAAGCCAATCTCACCCATGACCGCCCGACCGCAATGCAATCCGATGCCAAACCGGATTTTCGTTTTCAACTGCTGCCTGAGCGCATCGTTGAGTGCCTCGATATTGGCGGCCACCAGCGGCACGGCGCTGAGCGCCTGACGACAAGCGTCGGACGGCGGGCTGCTCAGGCCAAAGATCGCGAGCACTGCGTCCCCCAGAAACTGGTTTGGCAAACCGCCCGCCTGGACTACCGCGGCACAGACCGAATTCAGGAAGCGACTGACCACGAACAGGCTGTCGAACGGCAATTGTGCCGCCGCAAACTTTGTGGAATCGCGCATATCCACGAACATGAACGCCGCAAATCGCTCTTGCGGCATGACGTCCCGTTGGCGCCGTTGCAGGAAAGCCGCCGATGCTGCCGGCGGCACCAACGGCCATACGGAGAGATCATGAGTCGGCCGTAACTGGCAGGCAAGGCGCACTGTTTGCGAGTCAGCGCGCAGTCGCTCCAGAACGCGCCTCTCCGCCTCGACCGGTGCGGGCAGCGGCACATCGCTGAGCACGCGCACCCGGCACAACGTACATCGGGCGCGGCCACCGCAGGTGCTGGCGTGGGGAACGCCAGCCATGCGGCTGGCCTCGAGCACCGAAAATCCGCGGGGCGCGAACACTTTTCGCCCGTCTGGATACAGAACGCAGATCCGCCCGACCCGGCGCTCCCGCACCATGCGCACCAACCGCGCTGCGAGCACCAGCAGCAGCGCACCCCCATCGAAGAGCAAAAAGTCGTTGCGCAGCGTGGCGAGCCAGAGATTCTGCTGATCTGTGCCAATGATCGTCGGCCGGGTCGCCGCGGCGCGCCAGACGGGATCCTGCGCGAGCGCGATCACTTCCCGTCCGCCCTGCAGGAAACCTAGCAGCGCGAGCACCGGGAGCAGCACGGCGACGCTCAGTAGCACGCTCCGCCACGCCCCAAACCATGGCTTCAATCGCCACCAGAACCAGATGCCGTAGCACCCGTGCAGCCAGGCAACCACCAGCAGCGTCAGTTGAACACGGCCAAAGAACGGTGAAGCGATCCAGAACGAGTACAGCAACTGCGCGTAACCCTTGTCCAGGCCGAACTCAGCAAAAGCGACCCGCGTATTCGCAATATGGTTGGCGAGCAGCGGCGGTATGCACAAGCCGAGGACGAGTTGCGCCACCTCGCCCGGAGTCCAGTGCAACGAGCGCCGTTCGTACAGCGCCCAAAGACCCAGGAAGAAATGCGTCACCAGCGCACTGTACAGAACGGCCGTTCCGAGCCATCCCTGCCAAATGAACTTCTGCACAAGCAGATCGCGCTCCAGCCAGGCGAGCGAGATATTCCCGAGCGAGTGATTCAGCAGGTGCGTGCCGACGTAGGTGAACAGCACCAGTCCGGTGGTCAGCCGGATCGATCGCACCCCCGCAGGCCGCAACCTTTGAAGATAGGGAAAGAGTGCCATGCTCTACTCTCCTCGCTCTCGACGCCTGGTATGTGCTGACTGCGAAGAAGCAACCCGCCAGGACGGGCTGGGCAGAGCCCCGCCCGCGGATCCGGCAGCGTCTTAGCTGTGCGCGCCGTCGGTGAAAGGATCGCGCCGATCCGTGACCCTTGCGCCGTCCGAATAGACATCAAACTTGCCTGCCTTCGCGCCATCAGTGTAGGGATCGCGCGGCCCGTTGGCGTGTGTCCTGCTGTCTGGGGTGGCGACATCGGAGGGAAGGTTGGATGCATGGGCCAAGGCTGCGAACGATGCCAATGCCGCGACAGCGGCCGAAATCAGAACTTTCATGACGATCTCCAAATACAGTAGGGATAGCTTCCAAAGCGCATCCCAGTGAAGGCTACGCCTGGGCACGCAACTCGCTTCCGCGTCGTGCATCTGTAGAACTTCCCGGCCACCAGATTTATTCCCGCTCTCGCTCTCGCTGTCGACCCGGCCGCCTGCCAGGGAAAAGTCCTGTGCCGCATGGCGTGTCCCCGTGTCCTCTTGTTGCCGATGTCACGGACGCATTTTTTCGACCGCATCGGGGAATAAGAAGATCTGTTCCGCGGTTCATCCATGCAGAGCGTCATGCTTCGGAGTCAGGTCGACTGCGGGCATCACTTGCTCGAACAACCAAGGAGTGTCGACATGAAATCGAATTCGCTGAACTGGCTTCTCGTCCCGCCCACACGCGGTTCGCTCATCGCGAGCGCTGTGTTGATGGCAACTTCAGCTTGCACATACGCGCAAACCTCGCTGGAACCTGGCACACATCAAGTCACGCGTGCAGAAGTGCTGCATGAACTCGAGGAGTTGGAGTCGGTCGGTTACAACCCCTCCCTTGGCGACAATGGTGACTACCCCGCCAACCTTCAAGCAGCGGAACAAAAGCTGGAAGCCAAACATCGAGCGGAAAAAAAAGCGCTAGTGGATGGAAGCCCGGCGGCACAGACCGGTGAAAGCCGGAACGCACAGACCACGCCCGTGCTGCCTTCCCTTTGATCTTCAACGTGGAGTGCCCGCGAAGACGATGAACATGGGAGGCGCACCGGTCACACGATCGGCGCCTGCCATGCCGAAGCAACGCGGGATCCCATGCGGGTGACGATTCCGGGAATAAAAATGGCATGCCGGCGGTCTCGTTGTTATCCACTGTCGGTAACGGATTGCGGTTACAGCAGAAACTTCACAATGGCCGATCCAGTCACCGCGCGGCGCTTCGAAACGCTCGTCTTGCCTCATATGAACTCCGCCTTCAATGTCGCGCGATGGTTGACGCATAACGACCAGGATGCCCAGGACGTGGTGCAGGAGGCGTACCTGCGCGCATTCCGTTTTTTTGACGGATTCCGCGGCGAGGATGCACGTGCCTGGCTATTGAGCATTGTGCGCAACACTTTCTGCACCTGGTACCAGCAAAACCGGGGGCATGCAGCGAATACCACAATGTTCGAGGAGGAGATGCATAGCCTTGAGACGAGTGCCGATGGGCATGACGACAGTCCTGAAGCCATGCTCATTCGTGGTGAGAGCCAGAAGCGGGTGCACAAGGCGTTACAGGCCTTGCGGCTGGAATACCGGGAGGTTGTCGTGCTGCGGGAGCTGGAAGACCTGTCGTACAAGGAAATGGCCACCATCGTGGGTATCCCGATAGGCACGGTGATGTCGCGCCTGGGCCGCGGCCGCCAGCAACTCGCGGCCCTGCTCGCCCCGGCGGATCAGGAGTCGTGATGGATCACCAACATGCGTTTGAACTGTTGCCGGGCTATCTCGACCAGGAGCTGAGCCTGTCTGAAGCGCTCGAATTCGAGCGCCATCTTGCCGACTGCGAGCAGTGCCAGCAGGTCTATGCACAACACTGCCAGGTGAGTGCGCAGCTCCGTCAGGCGGATTTGCGCGTAGCAGCGCCGCAGGAACTGGTGAAACGGGTCAAGGCTGGGCTGCCGAGGCGCCGCCCGCTCTGGCAGCGGCTGAGCGAGCGAGTTGGTCGGTGGGGCGGTGGTGGGTCGTTGAGCTGGGCGCCGGCTGGCGCGATGGTGATGAGTCTGGTCGCGTTGACCTGGAGCGCGGGGCTGTACCTCGCGGTGCCATCGAGCGAGACGCGCCTGACTCAGGAACTCGTGGACAACCATATTCGCTCGTTGCAGGTCAATCACCTCTCCGACGTGATCTCAACCGACCGGCACACGGTCAAGCCGTGGTTCGAGGGCAAGCTGGACTTTGCGCCGCCTGTGGTCGATCTTGCGCAGCAAGGATATCCGCTGGTCGGTGGACGACTCGATTACCTGAACGGGCGGCCGGTAGCCGTGATGGTCTATCACTACAAGCTGCATCCGATCAATCTTTATGTATGGCCGGGCAACGACGCGGGCGCAGCGCCTCGCCTATACGCGCAGCGGGGCTATCACCTCGCCCACTGGAGTGCCGCAGGGATGAATTACTGGGCGATCACCAATGCCGGCGAAGCGGAACTGAACGGCTTCATCACGGACCTGCGTGCGCATCCTGCTTCCTAGCCACCGCAGCGCGGTGCGATGCGATGGAGCGCGCGTTCGCGGCGTCGCCCGCGCTGCGGCGCCCGGTGCCGGGCCTGGCCACGTTGCGCCCCGCCGAACCCGCGTTGCGCTCGATCGTCACGGCGCCACCGGCCATCGACGGTAAGGACGCCGCATCGCAGGCGGTGTCAGCGGTTGGAGTCCAGGGTGAGCTTGTAGCCTTCGTGGCTGGCCACGAAGCCGAGCTTTTCGTAGAAGCGATGCGCGTCGGGGCGGCCCTTGTCGGTCGTGAGCTGGACCAGCTGACAGCCCCACGCGCGGCATTCGGCAATCGCCCATTCGAACATCTGCTGGCCGATGCCGCCGCTGCGATGGCTGGCGGCAATGCGCACGGCCTCGATTTGTCCGCGCCAGGCGCCGTGCCTGGCAATGCCCGGCAGGAACGACAGCTGGAACGTGCCGACGATCCGCTCGCCTTGCACGGCGTCCGGTGTATCGTCCGCCGTGGCGCGCTCCACCGCGACCACCAGCCGCTGGTTGGCATCGGCCTCGATGGCGCGAAACGCCGCCACGTAGCGCGGGTCCACCGGATCGCTGACGGTCTCGCGCAGGCGGCCCAGCGGATCGTCCGCGAGCAGGCGGACAATCGCGGGCAGGTCGGCGAACTGTGCGGTGCGGAAGGTGATGTTGGTCATGCGTATCCTCAGATCTGGCGCGACAGGCCCGGTGCTTCAGGCCCGGCGCTTCGGTTGACGGCGCGCTGTTGCGCCGGCGATGGCTTCCGCTTCCGTGCGCAGGCAGCCGATGAGCTGCGTCACGCTCGGCGCCAGCCGCCGTTCGCGCAACGTGATCAATCCGATGGGCGGCAGCTCCACTTCGATCGCCATCGCCAACACCTTGAAGCGCCCTTCCGCTTCCAGTTGCTGCCCCACCGACCGCGCGACAAATCCCACGGCCTGGCGTTGCGCGACGAATGTGGTCACCGCCATGTACGACGACGATTCCACCACATCGGCGGGCGGATGCTGGCCGGCCCGGAAGAACGTCTGCTCGATCTTGACCCGCAGCGACGCCCACGGCGGCGGCAGCACGCAGGGCATCGCCGCGAGATCCGACCAGGTGGGACGCGTCTTGCGCGCAAGCGCATGATCCGCCGCGACGATCGCCACCATGGGCTCCTCGTAGAGCGGCTCCGTCACCAGGTCGGGCGCCGCGTACGCGGGTTCAAGACGGCCGATGATCACATCCAGCTCGCTCAATCGCAGGCGCGGCAGCAGATGGGTCAGGTCGCCCTCCTCGATCAGCACGGTCGCGCGCGTCGACTGCGCCTTGAGCCGCGAGACCGCCCGCGCCAGCAGCACCGGCAGCGCCGCACCCATCGACCCCACGCGCACCCGGCCCGCCGCGCCGCTGGCCACGGCCTCGATCTCGTCGCGCGTCATGTCGAACTGGGCCAGCACGGACCGCGCAAAACGCACCAGCGACTCGCCGGCCGGCGTTGGCTCCGTGCCGCGCGTGGAGCGCGAAAACAGCGTCATGCCGAACATCTTCTCCACCTCCGCCAGCACCTTGGACACCGCCGGCTGGCTGACGGACAGGAACTCGGCAGTACGCCCCAGGTGGCGGAATTCGTCCAGCGCCACCAGCAACTGCAAGTGGCGTAGCTTGATGTTGGAGCGCAGCGCGCGATCAATATGGGCCATGGCGCAAAGTCTATCTAACCTTAAGGTTATGAAGCAATGCCATTTTTTGATTGGATTGTTATGGGTCGCCTGCGCACAATGGCGAGCATGGCGGATGGCAAAGCACCAGTTCCGCGACACAAAAGACCGGAGACATCATGACGCAAGGCATCCCCACCAACCTCACGCGCCGCCGACTGCTACTGGGCAGTGCCGCAGCCACCGCCGCAGCCGCCACCGGTACTGCCGGCCTGATCCTGCCGCGCTCCGTCCGGGCCGCCGCCGTGTATCCCGAACGTCCCATCACCTTTATCTGCCCGTGGCCCGTGGGCGGCACGGCCGACCAGTCGATGCGGGCCTTGTGCCAGGTGGCGTCGGGCATCCTCAAGCAGTCCGTGGTGGTGGAAAACCGCGCCGGCGCGTCCGGCATGATCGGCACCAAGGCCCTGGCGCGCGCCAATCCGGATGGCTACACGATCGGCCAGATCCCGATCTCGGTCACGCGCTTCTCGCAGCTCGGCATGCTGCAACTGGACCCGCGCACCGAACTGACCTACCTGGCCCGCACCTCGGGCCAGACCTTCGGCATCGCCGTGCCGGCGAATTCGCGCTTCAAGACGCTGGAAGACGTGATTGCGGCCGCCAAGGCCAGCCCGGGCCGCATCACCTACGCCCACGCGGGCATCGGCGGCGCCACGCACGTCGGCATGGAGCAATTCGCGCTGGCGGCCAACATCCGGTTCAACGCCATCGCCTACAAGGGCGGCGCCGCCGCATTGCAGGACGTGCTGGCCGGCCAGGTGGACCTGCTGGCCGATTCCAGCTCCTGGGCGCCGCATGTGGAAGCCGGCAAGCTGCGCCTGCTGGCCACCTGGGGCGAGCAACGCACGCCGCGCTTCAAGGACACGCCGACGCTGCGTGAGCTGGGCTACAACGTGGTGGTCGAAGCGCCCAACGGCATCGGCGCGCCCAAGGGCCTGCCGCCCGCCGTGGAAAAGACACTGCGCGATGCCTTCCGCGCCGCCGTGGCCAGCGCCGAGTTCAAGGCGGTGGCCGCGCGCATCGATGCTCCGGTGATGTACCTCGACGGCCCCGAGTACAAGAAGTACGTCACCACCGTCTATGACCAGGAAACCCAGCTGATCCAGCGCCTGAAGCTCAAGGAACTGCTCCAGCAGAGCTGACCGCAACACACCTCGCATCGTGAACCCGAACCCCGTCATCCGGCTGCACCCCAACGACAACGTGCTGATCGCCCGCAGCGACCTGACGCTGGGCCAGCAACTGGCCGATCCCGGCGTGCGCATGCGCGCGCAGGTGCCGGCCGGCCACAAGATCGCCGCCCGCGCCATTGCGCGTGGCGAGCAGGTCCGCAAGTACGACACCGTGATCGGCGTGGCCAACCGCGATATCGCCGCTGGCGATCATGTGCACAGCCACAACCTGGAACTGGTCGATTTCTACCGCGACCCCGCGTTCTGCCGCGACGTGCGCCCCGTGGACTACGTGCCCGAAGCCGAGCGCGCCACCTTCATGGGCTTCGTGCGGCCCGATGGCCGCGTCGGCACGCGCAACTTCATCGGCATCCTGTCGTCGGTGAACTGCTCGGCCACCGTCATCAAGCACATCGCGGCGCATTTCACGCCGGAGCGGATGGCGGCGTATCCCAATGTCGATGGCGTGGCCGCCTTTGCGCAAAGCAGCGGCTGCGGCATGTCGTCGCCGAGCGAGCATTTCGACCTGCTGCGCCGCACGCTGGCCGGTTATGCGCGCCACCCGAACCTGGCCGGCGTGCTGATCGTCGGCCTGGGCTGCGAGCGCAACCAGGTGGCATCGCTGGTGGAATCGCAAGGGCTGGTGCCCGGCGTGAACCTGCGCACGCTGGTCATGCAGGACACCGGCGGCACGCGCGAGACCATCGCCGCCGGCATCCGCGCCATCGAGGAAATGCTGCCCGCGGCCAATACGGCCACGCGCCAGCCCGTGCCCGCCAGCCACCTGAAGATCGGGCTCGAGTGCGGCGGATCGGATGGCTTTTCCGGCATCACCGCCAACCCGGCGCTCGGCGCCGCGATGGACATCCTCGTGCGGCATGGCGGCACGGCGATCCTGTCGGAGACGCCCGAGATCCACGGCGTGGAATACATGCTGACGCGCCGCGCGATCACGCCGGAGGTCGGCCAGAAGCTGCTGGACCGCCTGGCCTGGTGGGAACGCTATACCGCCGGCCAGAACGCGCAATTCAATGGCGTGGTCGGCCACGGCAACCAGCAGGGCGGCCTGGCCAATATCTTCGAGAAGTCGCTCGGCTCCGCGATGAAAGGCGGCACCACGCCGCTGCAGGCCGTGTACGAATATGCCGAGCCGATCGACAAGGCGGGCTTCGTCTTCATGGATTCCCCCGGCTACGACCCCGTGGCCGCCACCGGCCAGATCGCCAGTGGCGCCAACCTGATCTGCTTCACCACGGGCCGGGGGTCGATGTTCGGCTCCAAGCCCGCGCCGACGATCAAGCTGGCGTCGAATTCGCCCATGTTCCGCCGGCTCGAGGAAGACATGGACATCAACTGCGGCCTCGTGCTCGACGGCGAACTGAGCGTCGCGCAGATGGGGGAACGGATCTTCGCCCACATCCTGCGCGCCGCGTCCGGCGAGGCGACCAAGAGCGAATTGCTCGGCCTGGGCGACCACGAATTCGTGCCCTGGCATCTCGGCATCGTCAGCTGACTCCCCTTTCATTCTTCGCCTTCGCACCATGCTTGCTTCCCTTGCCCATCCGGACCTGTTGCGGTCTCAGAACTACATCGGCCAGCAATGGTGCGATGCCCGGCCCGGCCAGACGCTGCCGGTGTTTGACCCCGCTACCGGCGACGAGATTGCCCGCGTGCCGGACAGCGACGCCACCGACGCCATCCGCGCCGCCGACGCCGCGGCCACCGCATTCCCGGACTGGAGCCGCCGCACCGCACGCGACCGCGCCCAGATCATCAAGCGCTGGCACGCGCTGATCCTGTCGCACCAGGACGACCTGGCGCGCATCATCTCCGCCGAGCAGGGCAAGCCGATGCACGAGAGCGTGGGCGAGGTGCGCTACGGCGCGTCGTACGTGGAATGGTTCGCGGAAGAAGCCACACGTATCTGCGGCGACGTGGTGGCCGAATCGGCGCCCGGCCGCAAGATGTTCGTGCTGAAGGAAGCCGTGGGCGTGGTGGCTGCCATCACACCGTGGAATTTCCCGCTGGCGATGATCGCTCGCAAGATCGCTCCCGCGCTTGCCGCAGGCTGCACCGTGGTGGCCAAGCCGGCCGAGGACACGCCGCTGACCGCGCTGGCGCTGGTGTATCTGGCCGAAGAGGCCGGCCTGCCGCCCGGCGTGATCAATATTGTCACGGCATCGCGCACCAATACGCCGGCCGTGGTCGATGCGTGGCTGGCGGACCCGCGCGTGCGCAAGATCACCTTCACCGGATCGACGCCCGTCGGCAAGCACCTGGCGCGCGAATCGGCGGGCACGCTCAAGAAACTGTCGCTCGAACTGGGTGGCAACGCCCCGTTCATCGTCTTTGACGATGCCGACCTCGATGCGGCCGTCGAGGGCCTGATGGCCTCGAAGTTCCGCAACGGCGGCCAGACCTGCGTCTGCCCCAATCGCGTCTATGTGCAAGACGGCGTGCACGACGCCTTCGTCGAGCGGCTAGCCGCGCGCGTCAAAGCCTTGCACGTGGGCCCGGCCACCGAACCCGCATCGCGGATCGGCCCGATGATCAATGCGCGCGCCGTGGAAAAGATCGATCGCCACGTGCAGGATGCCGTCGCCAAGGGCGCGCGCATCGTCGCGGGCGGCGAGCGCGTGCGGACCAGCGACGGCCCGCACTACTACGCTCCCACGGTGCTGGTCGACGCGACGCCCGCGATGGCCCTGGCCGACGAGGAAACCTTCGGCCCGGTGGCACCGGTCTTCCGCTTCCGGCATGAGGATGAAGTCATCCGCCACGCCAACGACACGCCGTTCGGGCTGGCCGCGTACTTCTATTCCAACGACGTGCGTCGCATCTGGCGCGTGGCGCAGGCGCTGGAGACCGGCATCGTCGGCATCAACGAAGGGGCGATTGCTTCCGAGGCGGCTCCGTTCGGCGGCGTCAAGGAATCCGGCTATGGCCGCGAGGGATCGCGCCACGGCCTGGATGACTATATGCACACCAAATACCTGTGCCAGGGCCAGCTGGCCTGACGGCAATCCATACATCGGACCCCACGCATGCCCGCAAACAACCCGTTCAAGACCGCGCTGGCCGCGCGCCAGGCGCAGATCGGCCTCTGGATGTCCGCCGCCACGCCCTACCTGGCCGAGGTCAGTGCGACGGCCGGCTTCGACTGGCTGCTGATCGACGGCGAACACGCCCCCAACGACGTGCGCACCATCCTGCAGACGCTGCAGGCCGTCGCGCCCTACCGCTCGCAACCCGTGGTCCGCGCGGTGGCCGGCGAAACCGCGCTGATCAAGCAGTTGCTCGATATCGGCGCGAAGACGCTGCTGGTGCCGATGGTCGACACCGCCGAACAAGCCGCGTCCCTCGTCCGCGCCACGCGTTACCCGCCGCACGGCGTGCGCGGCGTGGGCAGCGCGGTGGGCCGCGTGTCGCAATGGAGCGCGCGCACGGACTACCTCGATATCGCCGACGACGAAGTCTGCCTGCTGGTGCAGGCCGAGACCGTCACGGCCATGCAGAACCTGGAAGCCATCTGCGCCGTGGACGGCGTGGACGGCGTGTTCATCGGCCCGGCCGACCTGGCGGCGTCGATGGGCCATCGCGGCAAGCCGGGCCATCCCGAGGTGCAGGCCGAGATCGAGCGGGCGATGCGCACGATCATCGCCAGCGGCAAGGCGGCCGGTACGCTGACCTCCGACCCCACGCTCGCCCGCCGCTATCTGGAGATCGGCTGCACCTTCGTTGCCACCGGCGTGGACGTGCTACTGTTCGCGGGCGCGGCGCGCAAGCTCGCCGCGGAATTCCTGCCCGATCGCGCCAATGCATCCAATGACGCGGCATCATCGCGTCCCGGCGCCGCCTACTGATTCAGACTCATGACCGCCCTGCCCTCCCCCGAGATCCTCCTGAACGCCATGCAGGCGATTGTCGGCGCCAATGGCTGCCTGACCGCCGATGCCGACACCGAACCCTACGTGACCGACTACCGCAAGATCTATCACGGCAAGTCGCCGGTGGTGGTCATGCCGTCATCGACCGAACAGGTCAGCCAGGTCATGGCGTGGTGCTACGAACACGGCGTGCCCGTGGTGCCGCAGGGCGGCAACACCTCGCTGATGGGCGGCGCGGTGCCCGACGATTCCGGCACCGCCGTGGTCATCAACCTCGGCAAGATGAACCGCGTGATGGCCATCGACCCGGTCAACGACACCATGACCGTGCAGGCCGGTGTCACCCTCTCGGCGGCACGCGCGGCGGCGGAGGACAGCAAGCGGCTGTTCCCGCTGCGCATCGGCTCCGAGGGCTCCTGCCAGATCGGCGGCAACCTGTCGACCAACGCGGGCGGCACCGCCGTGCTGCGCTACGGCAACATGCGCGACCTGGTGCTCGGCATCGAAGTGGTGCTGCCCGATGGCCGGATCTTTTCCTCGCTGCGCGGCCTGCGCAAGGACAATACGGGCTACGACCTCAAGCACCTGTTCGTCGGTGCGGAAGGCACGCTGGGCATCATTACCGGCGCGGTGCTGAAGCTGATGCCGCAGCCGCGCGCCTCGGCCGTCGCCTTCGTCGCCGTGGAAAGCCCCGAGGCCGCCGTAAAGCTGCTTGGCGAGGCCCGCCAGGTATCCGGCCAGGCCGTCACGGCATTCGAGCTGATTTCCGCGCCGGCGCTGGAGCTGGTGCTGGAATACCTCGGCAATGCGCCGTCGCCGCTGGCTGACCGCCACGACTGGATGGTGTTGATCGAACTGACGTCGGGTGCCGATGAAGACAGCCTGAACGCCACGCTGATGGAAATCCTGGAGGCCGGGCTCGGCAATGGCTGGGTGGTCGATGCCGCCGTGGCGTCGAGCCTCTCCGACGCGCAGACGTTCTGGCGCATCCGCGAGGAAATCTCCGACGCGCAGACGCGCACCGGCGGCAGCATCAAGTGCGATATCTCGGTGCCCGTCTCGCGCATCGCCGGTTTCATCGGCAAGGCCTCCGCCGAGGTGCTGGCGCTGGAGCCCGCCACCCGCATGGTCATCTACGGCCATATGGGCGACGGCAACGTGCACTTCAACCCGTTGCGCCCCAAGGACCGCAGCGCCAAGGACTTCCTGGCCCAGTGGTACAAACCGGTGTCCGACCTGGTGGACGGGCTGGCCCATGCGGAGAATGGCTCGATCTCCGCCGAGCACGGCATCGGCGTGGCCAAGCGCGACGACCTGAACCGCTACAAGTCCCCGGTGGAGCTGCAGCTGATGTGGCAGGTCAAGCGCGCACTCGACCCGAAGAACCTGATGAACCCGGGCCGGGTACTGCCACAGCTGGAAGACAAGTAAAGGCCGCTCACGCGCCGCGCGGGCCATCGCGCCCGCGCGACAGCGCGACAGCGAAATAGTGGCCAGCCGCCGGATCGCGCCGGGCATCCCGGCCACGGCAGCCCACGCAGCCCATGGCAGCAAGTAAGCGGCAGACCTATCCGCCCGGCAGTGCCGTGGGGCCGGAGGCCAGCATCCCCTCGCGCAGATACGCCGCATTGCGCGCGATGAAGGCAGCAAGCAGCACGGCGGCAACCGCCCATGAAGCAACGGGCAGCCAGCGCAACAGGTCCGCCATGTCCGCGCGCTGGTGGATGCCGGACAGCATGATCGCGATCCGGGCAAACGCCGCCAGCGCGGACACCGCGAAGACCATGCCGGTCAGCAAGCCCTCCCGTCCGACGTGCCCCGCGCGCAACGCGGCATGGGTTACCGCCCCGAACACCACGCCCCAGACCCCGCCGGCCGCACACTGGGCCACCAGCACGCCGGCCATCGTGGCCGACATTGCAAACCCCGCGAAGGCGATCACCCCGAGGACCACCGCCACCAGCAGCAGGCCATGCGCGGGTGCCCTCCGGAACATGGCCGTATCCGGTAACAGCACGCAGGCCACGAAGCCCAGCCAGAACGCGGGCATGTAGCGCACCAGATCGGCGCTGGAGACGAACTTCAGGTATGCCGGCGCGGAGTTGATCGTGGTGTGAACCTGGAAACCGAAGGCAAGGGTCAATGCGGCGGCGAAGAACAGCCACAGCATGCGGATGCGTGCACGATCCGGACCGGCCCCCGCGCGGGCCTCCACGTGCGGCGCCTTGTCCACCCAGCGCAACGCCGCAACGGCCACGATCAGGCCGGCGCTGGCCAGCGCGAACGGCAAGGCCGGCGACACGTTCCGCAACCCGGCGGTCAGCAACGGGCCCAGCGCCCCGGCGATGCCGATCCCCAGGACGGACCACGACACCAGCATCGGCGCCGATCGCTGCATGCCCCTGGCGATGATGACCATGGGCGGCGCCCGCAAGGCCGACGATGTTGCCGCCCACAAAGCGGTCAGCCCGAGCAGCAGCGCCGGCGACGTGGACTGGGGCAGCAGCACGAACGCCGCGCCCGACAGCACCGCAATGGCCAGTATCCACGTGCCGAGGCGCTGCATCGCGGAAGCCATGCGGTCGGCGGCCATGCCCATTGCGCAGTCCATGACGACAAAGACCGCCTGGTCCATCAGCAGAATCCATGCGACATGCGGGCGGGGGATGCCGGCCTGCGCCGCCAGTTGCGGCAGGAACGCGGTGTAGATCGTCCAAGTGACTGCAAGCAGGCACTGCACCGCGCAGAAGATCAGGGGACGCATCGCCATTGCCGTCGTCTGTCCGTCCAGGTCGATTCCAGCATAGGACAGACATCACGGGAACTGGCCGCTGGCATCGCAATCTGTCTGGCGACCACCGGAGGTGGCTACCGGAGGCGGCCACCAAAGGCTGAAGGCGGACGAAAAAAAGGCGGGGCCACGCCCCGCCTTCCTCGGACGTCAGATCCTGCTCAGCGCGGCTTCTTCATATCCTTCATGTCTTCCTTCGCATCGCCGTAAGCCGCCTGCGTCTTGCCGGCCACTTGCTGGCCCTTGCCCTTGATTTCCATCGAGGTCTTGCCGGTGACCTTGCCAGCGATTTCCTTGGCCTTGCCCTTGGCTTGTTCCATGCGGCCCTTCACTTGATCCTTGTTCATGGTGATGCCTCCATTGGTCGGGGTGGAACAGTCCGCTCTCCGGTCACCCGGATTGCCGCTCACTGACACTGTCACTGGTGCGACAGCGCATGCCGGCAGGCCCGGGAGATGGTGCGGTACGCAATGGACAGTGTAGGAAATCCCGTGGCGCCAGCCCTGTAGGACGACGCCCCGACATGGTGTCGGACGCCGCCGGGACGCGTGCTCAGGTACGCTTTCCCTAACCGGATGCGCGCTCAATGCGCGCTAGATTGCGGCTTGATTTCCGCTTAATGCCCGCTTAATGCCCGGGTGTTACGCTTCGTGCGCATCGTGACGCCATCGCGCGGTGCGTCGGAACCCTGCGCCATGGACGCCAATCTCTACATACGCCATCTCACGGGCCACGGCCGCGGCCCCTTCACGCTCGTCGTCGCGCCGGGACGCTGCACCGTGCTGTCCGGCGCGTCGGGCACCGGCAAGAGCCTCTTGTTGCGCATGATTGCCGACCTCGACCCCAATGAGGGCGAAGTCCGCATCGGCAAAACGCCGCGCGATGCGATGACGGGCCCGGCCTGGCGCCGCGAGGTGACCTACGTGGCGGCCGAATCGGGCTGGTGGGCGGACGACGTCCGATCGCACTTCACCGACCCGGCTGCGGCGGAACGCCTGCTCGGCCGGCTGCTCCTGCGTCCGGACATCCTGTCGGCGGCGGTCAGCCATCTCTCCACGGGCGAGCGCCAGCGCCTGGCCCTGATCCGCGCGCTGGTGCGCCGCCCGCGCTTCCTGTTGCTGGACGAACCCACGTCCGGACTCGACGCCGACACCACGATGGCTGTCGAAGCCTTGCTGCGTGATGTGATGTCCGAAGGCATCGGCCTGCTGGTGGTATCCCACAACACGGCACAGGCCGCCCGCCTGCGCCACGCGCAATTCCATCTGCGCCAGGACGGCCTGGAAAGTCTGCCGATATGACTCCGATCGACCTGACCGCCGCCGACCTGCTCCTGGCCAGCCTGCTGATCCTCGCGGGCGCCGGCCTGTCCGTGGCGCTGTCGCTGAACATCCATCGCACCCTGCTCTGGACGGCCTGCCGCATGGTCGTGCAACTGCTGCTGGTGGGGCTCACCCTGCGCGCGGTCTTCGCGCTGTCGTCGCCGTGGCTCACGCTCGGCGTCGTGCTGGCGATGGTCGCGGCCGCCGCCCATGAGGTCAGCAGCCGGCAGGAGCGCCGCCTGCAAGGCCCCTGGCAGGCCATCACCGGCGCCGCGGCCGTGAGCCTGCCGACGCTCGTGATCACCGTACTCGCGTTGACCACGGCACTGCGCCCCTCCCCCTGGTACGACGCGCGCCACGCCATCCCGCTGGCGGGCATCGTGCTCGGCAATGCCATGAATGCCGCCAGCCTGGCACTGCACGCCGCCTTTTCCATGGCATGGCTCCAGCGCGGCGCGATTGATGCGCGACTGGCGCTGGGAGAAGACCGTCACACCGCACTGCGCCCAATCGTGCGCCACGCGATACGCAGCGGCCTGATGCCGACGATGAACACCATGGCAGCCGCAGGCATCATCACGATGCCCGGCATCATGACCGGCCAGATCCTGGCTGGCATGGACCCGATTGCGGCGGCGCGCTACCAGATCCTGCTGATGTTCCTGCTGACCGGCGGCAGTGTGCTGGGAGTCATCGTGGCGGCATACCTGGCCGTCTCGCGCATGACCGACGAACGTCATCGACTGCGCCTCGACCGCCTGGTTTCGCGCTAGGAGGCGTCCTGCAAGTCAGGGCTGGTATGCCCCGATGCAGCGCACCATCATGCCCCGCCGTCCGCCTTGGGGCGTCGCTTGTGCTGGTCGGCGTCGATCCAGACCTTGGTGGCGCCGCCCACGCGGGACAAGCGCATCTGATAGGTGTAGCGCTCCGGATGGTAGAGGCCGACCAGGAACTGCACGGGCCGCCCAGTGCTGTCGATGGCCACGCGCGACACGCGCAGCAACGGCACGCCGGGCGCGATGCGCAGGATGCGGGCGACGTCGAGGTCCGCGGTGGCGGCCCCCAGCGTCTGCTCGGCGGATACGACCTTGATGCCGCGCTGCTCCAGCGCAACCAGCATCGGCGTGTCCTGCAGCGTGTGGCGATCGATGGCGCCCGCCAGGTCGGCGGGCAGGAAGACCTCGGTGTAGGCGATCGGCTGGGCGTTGAACTTGCGCACGCGCACCACCTTCAGGGTCTGCGCGCCCGGTGGCAGGCTCAGCGCGGCGCTTACGGCCGGCGACGCCGGCATCAGCCGCCATTCCAGCACCGACACGCGCGTGCGCAGGCCCATGCTGACGATATTGTCGAGCAGTCCGCCGCGCAGCCCGGCCTGCGCCGGGGAGGCATTACGGCCCGTCGGCACGGTGCCCTTGCCGCGCAGGCGCGAAATCAGCCCCTCTTCCTGCAAGCGTGCCAGCGCCGAGCGCACGGTCACGCGCGCCACGCCGAATTCCTCCGCCAGTTGCCGCTCGCCCGGCAGCGGATTGCCATTCTCGTAGTACCCGCCACGGATCCGCTCGCGCAGGATCAGGCGGACCTGTTGGAATCGGGGCAGCGTCGTATCGACATCGGGCGGCATGATTCGGCGTGAGGGGGGCAATGCCGCCACGGTACGCGTCCCCGGCATGGGCCGCAAGCGCTGGCTGTAGTCGGCCTGTCATTGGCCGTCGCCGGCCTATGGTCGGCTACTCGTAGCGCTTGCCCAGCGCCAGCATGTCCGGCGTGCCGATGACGTCGTTCAGCTCCGAGAACGACAGCATCCGGTCCAGATACGGCGTGGTGGTGCCGTGCGAGGACAGGCTTTGCAGGTAGTCGCGCAACGCAAAGCTCAGTGCGCGCACTGTGCCGCCGGGGAAAATCACCAGCCGGAAGCCAATCTCCTGCAGCGTCGCGGCCGGCAGCACCGGAGTCTTGCCGCCTTCCACCATATTGGCCATCAACGGTGCGCGGCCCGACAGCCGGTCGATCGCCACGGCCATGTCCTCGCGGCTGCGCAATGCCTCGACAAACAACATGTCCGCGCCGGCCTCCGCATACTGCTCGGCGCGCTCCAGCGCCGCCGCCATGCCCTCCACCGCCACGGCATCGGTACGCGCGATGATCAGCGTATCGGCATCGCGCCGCGCGTCGCAGGCCGCACGAATCTTGCCGGCCATCTCGGCGGCCGGGATCACGCTCTTGCCATCCAGGTGGCCGCAGCGCTTGGGCGATGCCTGATCCTCAAGCTGGATGGCCGAGGCCCCAGCGCGCTCCAGCACCCGCACCGTCTGCATGACATTCAGCGCGTTGCCGAAGCCGGTGTCCGCATCGACCACCAGCGGCAACGCCACACGCTCGCGGATATTGCGGGTGACCGCCGCCACATCGTCGAGCGACAGGAAGCCGATATCGGGCCTGCCAAAGCGCGTATAGGCGATGCTGGCGCCGGACAGGTAGGCGGCCTCGAAGCCTGCCTGCTCCACCAGCAGGGCGGAAAAGGCGTCGTAGACGCCCGGCGCGGTCACGATGCCGAGGGCTTGCAGGCGTTGCTTCAGTGTCATTGCGGATTCTCCGTCTTGGATGGCTGGCCTGCCGCGAGCTTGCGCGCCAGGTGGGGCACCAGTCCGCCATCGCGGACCATGGCGATCAGGTGTGGCGGAATGGGCTCGCATTGTAGTGGCACCGCCGCGCCCGCGATCGATACCTGCGCAGCCTCGATATCGCAATGCACGCGCTGGCCGGCACGCACCGATGCCGCCTGCGGGCAGATCAGCAACGGCAGGCCCAGGTTGAAGCCATTCCGGTAGAACAGCCCGGCGAACGACGGCGCGATCACCGCCACCACGCCCAGATGACGCAAGACTTCCACCGCCTGCTCGCGCGACGATCCCGCGCCGAAGTTGCGGCCACCAAACACCACATCACCCGCCCTCACCGAGCCGGCGAACGCCGGGTCCAGCGACTCCAGGCAATGCTTCGCGATCTCCTCGATGCCGAACTTCATATAGGCGCCCGGCGCCAGCAAGTCGGTATTGACGTCATCGCCGAATACCCACGCGCGTCCCGTGGTGGCCGTCATGCCAGCATCTCCCGCGGGTCAGCAATGCGCCCCGCAATGGCGGAAGCGGCAACGGTGTACGGCGATCCCAGGTAGACCTGCGACGACGCGGCACCCATGCGCCCCTTGAAATTACGCGCCGTGGCGCTGATCACCACGCTGTCCTCGCCAAACCGATGCGCGCCGTAGCCGGCACAGGCGCCGCATGCGTTGGGCAGCAGTTCCGCGCCGGCATCCACCAGCACGCCCAGCGTGCCCTCTTTCTGCGCGCGGGCCTGGTCGGCCGCGCTGGCGGGCGCCACCAGCAGACGCGTGCCGCTGGCCACGCGGTTGCCGCGCAGCACTTGCGCGGCCATGCGCAGGTCTTCCAGTTTCGCGCCCGTGCAGGCGCCGATATAGGCGACGTCCACCGCCACGCCGTGAAACGCGTCGACGTCCTCCGCGCCCGCCGGCGTATGGGGCCGCGAAACCTGCGGGGCCAGCGCGCCGGCATCGAATCGATGCGTGGCCAGACATGCCGCGTCGGCATCGGACTGCCAGGACTGCAGGTCGATTTCCGCATCCGCCACGCCAACGGCGGCAAGCCAGTCCCGCGTTACCGAGTCTGGCGCAATCAGCCCGACCTGCGCGCCCAGCTCCGCCGTCATGTTGGAGAGCGTCATCCGTTCCTGCATCGGCAACGCCACCACGGCATCGCCCGTGTATTCCACCGCCTGGTACTGCCCGCCATCCATGCCAAAGCGTGTGCACATGCGCAGCATCATGTCCTTGGCGGACACGCCCGGCCGCAGGCGGCCGTGCCAGTGCATGCGGATCGTCTCCGGCACGCGCACCCAGATCTCGCCGGTGACCAGCACGCCCAGCATCTCGGTCGCGCCGATCCCGAACATATAGGCGCCAAACGCGCCGCCCGTGGAGGAATGGCTGTCGCCGCCCACGGCGAACATCCCCGGGCGCAGATAGCCTTTCTCTGGCACCACCACGTGGCAGATGCCCTCCATGTCATGGAAGCGCGAAACCCCGGCCTCCTTCACCCAGTCCCGTGCGAGCTGCACTATGGCGCGGCTTTCGGCGTCATGGGCCGGCACATAGTGATCGGTCACGACCACCACCTTGTCCGGATTCCAGACCCGGGCGCCCAGACGCTCCAGCATCGGCTTGACGCGACGCGGGCCGCCGGAATCGTGCATCATCGCCAGGTCCACGCGGCAGGTGACGATCTCCCCCGGCGTGACCGCGGCCACTCCGGACGCGCGTGCAAGCAGCTTCTGCGCCAGTGTCTGCGCCATCATTCCACCTTGGTGCCGGACGACTGGATCACCTTCGCCCAATGCTGGATATCGTTGCGGACAAACTGCCCGAAGGCCTGCGGCGTCATGCTGACCGCGATGGCGGCCTCGGTTTCCATGCGCCGCTGGTACGCGGGGTCTTCCACGGCAATCTTCACCGCGCGATAGAGCTGGTCCGTCACGGCCTGCGGCAGTTTTGCGGGGCCGAACAACCCGAACCACGCGGACGACTCGAAGCCCTTGACCGTGGTGGCGATCGTCGGCACGCCGGCAAACTGGGGCAGCGGGTCCTTGCTGCTGACGCCGAGGATCTTGAGGCTGCCGCCATGGGCGTGCGGCAGCACGTTCACCGTGCTGGCGAACATCAGGTCCACCGTGCCGCCCAGCAGGTCGGTCATCGCGGGGCCGGTGCCCTTGTAGGGGATGTTCAGGATGTCGGTGCCGGTCTGGAGCTTGAATTGCTCGCTGGCCAGATGCAGCGAGGACCCCTGTGCGCCGATGGCGAAACTCAGCTTGCCGGGATTGCGCTTCGCGTATTCGATCAGCCCCGCCGTGGTGTCGAACGGCGCGTTCTTGCGCGCCACCAGCACGCTCGGCACGCGCGCGACCATCGTGATCGGCGTGAAATCGCGCACGGCATCGAACGGCAGGTTCTTGTAAAGCGACGCGTTGATGGTGTGGGCGGTGAAGCTCATCAGCAGCGTGCTGCCATCGGGCACGCTCCGGGCGACGTACTGGGCGGCGATATTGCCGCCGGCACCGGGCCGGTTATCGACGACGACCGTGCGACGCAGGGTCTGCGACATCGATCGTGCGATCAGCCGTGCCAGCGCATCCGTGGTGCCGCCGGCAGGGCTGCCGACGATGATCGTCATGGGCTTGTCCTGCGCCGCACAGGGCGCGGGGCTTATCGCCGCCAGCATGGCCAGCGCCATGCCGGCCGCAAAATGTCTTCTCGTGAGGGGCATTGCTGTCTCCGCCTGATCTTGTGCGACCGACTGTAAGAGACAGCGGATGGGGGTTCAATGGAACCAGCTGGTCCTATCGGCAGGACCGGTTGTCTCGACATTTGCGGGGGATGGTGCATGGTGCACATCCCCCGGGTCCCGGGCGGCCCGCCAGGCGCGGGCCGCTTCGGTCAAAGGCTGCCAGCGCCCCTGCGCCCCCGCGCCTCTCAGGGGCAGTTGCCCACGATGTAGTACCCGGCCGCCGTCTGGGCCAGCGTGCTCGTGTAGAACAGGTTGTCGAGGCCCATGCTCTGGTTCGAGCCGTTCGCATACGCAATGCCGCCCGTATCGTGCGCGCGCCCGGCCTGCACGTGTGCATAGTTGCTCGCCGTGGTGGCGGAGCACGTGAATCCGGACTGCGTGGTGGCGTTGATCGACGCCGACTTCGCGCTCTCCCCCAGGCTCGGGTCGACTTCCGTCACGGCGTAGCTGTAGGTCGTGCCGGCGATCAGGCCCGTATCGGTGTAGGTCGTGGTGGTCGACGAACCCACTTGCGAGCCGTTGCGATAGACGTTGTAGCTCGTCGCCCCGGTCACGGCGCCCCAGGAGAGCGAGACGGACGTCGTCGTGGTGGCCGTCACGGCCAGCCCGGTCGGCGGCGTGCCGGACTGCACGGGGCCGCCGCCGGCGCGCAGGTTGTTCCGGACCCAGAAGTCCATCACGAAGGCCGGATAGTTGATGTGGGTGGCATCCACGTAGTTTGTGTTGTTGCCGCCCGTGCCCGCCGGCCATGCGTGGGACATGCCAGACACCGTGATCTCGTGCGTGCGCACCTTGCCGTTGCTGTCCGTGTAGGGCACGTTGGTGCCGCCGCCGGCCACCGACACCGGGCTGCCCTGCGTGAACGTCCCGCCGTAGACCTGGCGCATCGCGGCGACATCGAGTGGGCCGTAGGCCTGCGCCACCGTGTAGTCCGACGTGCCCCACACCGCGCCCGCGACCTGCGTCGAGAACTTGCCCACGTTCGATCCCGCCCACGCCTTGCACTTGTTGGCCGCCGTCGTGGCCGTGACACCGGACGGGACGAAGGAAATCTGCGCCGTGGTGGTGCCGGGCGCGGGGCCCGCATTGATGCCTACGCCGGCAAAGATGTCCGGTGCGACGCAACCCAGCACCATCGTCATGCCGCCGCCCGACGACAGGCCCGCGACGTAGACCTGGTTGGGATCGATCTCGTACTGCGCGTTGGAAACGAACCGGTTGACGGCGTCGAGCAGCACGCCGACATGCCCCGCGGTGCGGCTCGGCGCCGTATTGGCGTAGTCCCAGCAGTGATTGCTGTACACGTTGCCGGTGGCATTGGGCGCCAGAATCACGGCGCCGTACTGGTCGGCGATGGCCTTCCAGTTGAAGCCGCCGCCGCTGGCGCCGTTGATGACATCGCCCGATGCGGTTTGCTGGCACCCGTGCAGCACCAGCACCAGCGCGCGCTTGCCGTTGGGCGTGGTGGGCTGGCTGGACGGCCAGTAGAAATAGCCGGTGAGGCTGCCACCGTTGACGGTATCGGCGGCCCAGGTCTGCTGGCCGCTCTACGTGCCGGGGCCGGCCGTCGCCGCATGGGCGGCGAACACCGACAGCATCCCCGACAACAACGTTGCCAGCGTTCCCAGCCATAGACGTGTTCTGATCGATTGCATGATTCCCAGATCTCCTCGTTGTTGTTGTATGACTACCGGGTACGGCACGGTGCAACCAACGGGACACGCGGACAGCAACGCAGCGGGTATCGTCAGGCAACACCACTGAACACTGCAATTTTTGACGGGGGACGGCTAAGAGGCTGCGAGCTGGCCGTTGCGGGACGACGCGGAGCATCGCATCACGGGATTGGATCGGCCCGCAAACATGAGACATGATTCATATTTCATCGTAGAAAGCCGGACAGTCGTATGTCAACTAGTGGCTTACCCCTAGCGGCAGAGGCGTCGCGGACCAAGGCGCTCGCTATTCGGAGAACAGCTCGAAGATCAGGCTGCGCAGCCATTGGCTGGCGGGGTCGCGGTGATAGCGCGAATGCCAGAACAGGTTGATCTGGATATCGGGCAGCTCCACGGGATGGCGGATGTACTTCAGGCCGAAGCTTGCGGCGCTGCGCTGCGCGAACTTCTCCGTCACCGTGGCGACCAGATCGGTGCTCTGCACGATATCCGCCAGCGCGACGAAGTGCGGCACCCTCAGTCGGATGTTGCGCTGCACACCGCGCTTCGCCAGGATCTCGTCCACCCTGGCATGGCCGGTGCCGGCGGCGGTCACCACCACATGGTCGGCCTGCTCGAAGTCCTTGATTCGCACCGTGCGTTTGTCCAGCGCGTGCCCGGGCCGGAACATGCACACATAGCGCTGCCGGAACAGCCGGCGCTGGAAAAACTCGGACGTCAGTTCGGGGAAGTGCCCCACGGCCAGGTCGATCTTGCCCTGGCTCATTTCCTCCGCCAGGTCGACCGCCGCATTGCGTACGGTGCCCACGGATACTTTCGGCGCGCGCTCGCGCAGCACGCTCATCAGTTTCGGGATGAAGTGCACTTCGCCGATATCGGACATCGCCAGCTGGAACGATCGCGCGCTCGTGAGCGGATCGAACGACACCTTGCGATTGAGCGCCGACTGCAGTGCGTCCAGCGCATAGGCCACCGGCTCCGCCAGTTCCTGCGCAAACGGCGTGGGCAGCATGCCTTTGGCGCTGCGCACAAACAGCTCGTCCCCGAAGGTGCGGCGCAGGCGCGCCAGCGCATTGCTCACCGCCGGCTGGCTGACCTTGAGCGCTTTCGCCGTGCCCGATACCGTTCGCAGCCGCAGCAAATGCTCGAACACCACCAGCAGGTTCAGGTCCACATCCTGCACATCCATCGCTGCCTCTCTCCGCTGTCTGTTTCCGCGTCCTGGCGCCGCTACTCGCGCCGCTGCCGCCTTATCACCAATGTGAATAGCGCTTATAAGCCGGATTCTATTGGCTTATGTCGCTCCGCACACCATGATTCGGCAAAACAACGACAGCCCCACGGAGACGACATGGAAATACTTGTCCAGCCCCTTGGCCAGCGACTCGACGTCCGCCCTGGCGAAAACCTGCTGGCCGCGCTGCAAGCCAGTCAGGTGCCGATCTCGTACAGCTGCCTGTCCGGGCGCTGCGGCACCTGCCGTTGCAAGGTGGTGGAAGGCGATATCCACGAGCACGGCGGCTACGCTTTCCACCACGGCGACCATCAGCCGGAGCGCCACGTGCTGGCCTGCCAGTCGGTGGTCACCGGCCCCTGCGTGATCGAGATCCCCGAGCCGGACGAGGTCGTGATCCATACCGCCAGGATCGTCAAGGCCACGGTCACCGCGATCGAGAACCTGACGCACGACATCCGGATGATCCGCTTGAAGCCGTCAAAGCCGCTGGCGTTTTCACCTGGGCAATACGCCACGTTGCGGTTCACGCCGGATCATATTCGTCCGTACTCAATGGCCCGGATCGCCTCCGACTACGAGATGGAATTCCACGTGCGGCTGGTGCCCGATGGGCGCGTGACCACCTACATCCGCGACGTCCTGAAAGTCGGCGACGCCGTCCGCATCAGTGGTCCGCTGGGAACGTCCTACCTGCGCACACGCAATGCGGACCCTATCCTCTGCGTGGCCGGCGGCACGGGCCTGGCCCCGGTGCTGTCGATCATCCGTGGCGCCATCGAGGCCGACATGCGCAATCCGATCCATCTCTATTTTGGAGTCCGGTCTCCGCGCGATGCGTATGGACTCGACTGGCTGCGGCAATTGTCAGACCAGTATCCGAACCTGAAGACCGAGGTGGTGGCGAGCCTGCCCGGCGAGCGCGACGGCATGCACGCCAACTTGCGCACCGAACTGCGCACCGGACTGGTCACCGAAGCCGTCGGCAAGGACTTTGCCGACCTGAGCGGCTGGCGCTCCTATCTGTGCGGCGCGCCACCGATGGTGGAAGCCGCCACGCGACTGCTGCGGCAGAAAGGCGTCAAGCCGGAGCACATCTATGCGGATGCGTTCTACGCATCCGGCACCTGATCCCCCACGCATTCCAGTATTCACAAGGAGACAACCATGCGCACGGACGATACCGGCGACGCCGGGAACATCTGGCCTGCGGACGACATCAGCCGCATGCCGTTCCGGGTCTACACCGACCAGGACCTCTACCGACGCGAGCTGGAGCGCTGCTTCTACACCGCGCACTGGAATTACGTCGGGCTGGAGGCCGAAACCCCGAATCCGGGCGATTTCAAGCGCACGGTCATCGGCGAACGCTCCGTCATCCTGGTGCGCGACCAGGACGGCGACATCAACGTCATCGAGAATGTCTGCGCGCATCGCGGCATGACGTTCTGCCGCGAAAAATCCGGCAATCGCAAGGACTTCCATTGCCCGTATCACCAGTGGAACTACGACCTGAAGGGCAATCTGCAGGGAGTGCCGTTCCGCCGTGGCGTCAAGCAGGACGGCAAGGTCAACGGCGGCATGCCGGCGGATTTCAAGACGCAGGATCACGGCCTCACGCGGCTCAAGGTGGCCACGCGCGGCGGCGTTGTGTTTGCCTCGTTCGACCATGACGTCGTGCCGCTTGAGGAATTCCTCGGCCCGGAGATCCTCGGCTACTTCGATCGCCTGTTCAACGGCCGCAAGCTCAAGGTGCTTGGCTACAACAAGCAGCGCATCCCCGGTAACTGGAAGCTGATGCAGGAGAACATCAAGGACCCCTACCACCCCGGTCTGCTGCATACGTGGTTCGTGACGTTCGGCCTATGGCGCGCCGACAACAAGTCCCGGCTGGTGATGGATGCGGAGTATCGGCACGCGGCAATGGTATCCACGCGTGGCCAGGGCGGACGCGGCGACGTCACGTCGGGCGTGTCCAGCTTCAAGGAGCAGATGGCGCTGCAGGATGACCGCCTGCTCGATATCGTCCACGAACCGTGGTGGGGGGAGCCTACGGCGGTCATGATGACCATCTTCCCGAGCGTCATCTTCCAGCAGCAGGTCAACTCGGTCTCCACGCGGCATATCCAGCCCAGCGGGCCGGACGCCTTTGACTTCGTCTGGACCCATTTCGGCTTCGAGGACGACGACGATGCGATGACGCGGCGCCGCCTGCGGCAGGCCAATCTGTTCGGCCCCGCCGGCTTTGTCTCCGCCGACGATGGCGAAGTCATCGAATGCTCGCAGCAAGGCTTTGCCCAGAAGCCGTGGCATCGCGTGATCGCGGAGCTGGGCGGCAAGACGGCGGAGAACACCGACCATATGGTGACCGAGACGCTGATTCGCGGCATGTACGCCTACTGGCGCAAGGTCATGGAGGTCTGACATGGAGTCCTCAACTTGCATCTCTGCTCATTTCTCCGATTACTTCGACCTCGTATCCCTCAACGCCGACTACGCCAGCGCACTCGACAGCGGCGACTGGGACCGCTGGCCCGATTTCTTCGTCGACGACTGCGTCTACAAGCTGCAGCCGCGCGAGAACTACGACCGGGGCTTTCCCCTTGCCACGCTGTCCTTCGAAAGCAAGCGCATGCTGCGCGACCGCGTCTTCGGCATTCGCGAGACGCTGTTCCACGATCCCTACTATCAGCGGCATATCGTCGGCGCGCCGGTGATCCGCCGCATTGAAGACGGTTGCATCCACGCCGAGGCCAACTACGTGGTGTTGCGCACGAAGCCGGACCAGTTGACCGACGTGCTGAACACCGGCCGCTACATCGACGTGGTGCGGCGCACGGCGGAAGGCCTGCGCTTCCAGTCCCGGCAATGCGTGTTCGACAGCGAAATGATCCCGAACTCCCTGATCTACCCAATCTGAGGCCAGCGATGAGTGAAACATGGATGGAAGCCACTTCGGTGGACAACGTGCCCGCCGATGACGTGGCGGCATTCGCGGTGCAAGGCAGGGATATCGCCCTGTACAGCGTGGACGGCGAGATCTACGCCACCGACAACATCTGCACGCACGGCCACGCGCGACTCTGCGACGGCTTTCTTGACGGCCACGAGATCGAGTGCCCGCTGCATCAGGGCAAGTTCGATGTGCGTAACGGGGCCGCGTTGTGCGCGCCCCTGACCGAGAGTATCCGCTCGTATCCGGTCCGGATCGAGGGCGGGAAGGTGTTTGTGGATCTGGGCTAGATACCGGAGGGGGCGGACGGGCCAGATGGGCCAGACGAAGAGGCCCAGGCCTTCTCGTTGTCCTTGCCCGCGCCCCCGCTCACCGAATAGAGCGCGCCGGGCGCATTGCGCGTCTTCTGGAAGTCGGCCAGCGACTGGCCCCGCATCGCCGCGTAGATGTGGAGGTTCGAGACGCCGCTGACCGCGCCGAGCTTTTCCAGCAGGAAGAAGATCACCCCGTAGTGGATCATCCCGCGCCAGTCGCGCTGCGTGATCAGCTGGCGCTCGTCGTCAGTCAGGCCGGCCTCGTCGTACGTGGCCTCCGGATCGGCGAGGAAGCGGGCACGGAACGCGGGCTGCACCAGCTGATGCAGATAGCGGTTGATGCGATAGGCGCGCACGCTGGTTTCCAGCGTGAAGGGGTACGTCCCCTCCAGCGCGTCGATGCCGCGCAGCTGGTGGCCGGTATGATCGCGCTGACGCTGGGCCGCCGCGGCCCGGAGATCGCTGCTGGTGGAGACTTCGTTTTCATAGACCGCGACGGCGATGCCCGTCATCGACGGCAGATAGTAGTCGCGATGCAGACACCGGATGCCGCCCGCCATCGCCCCGCGCATCACCATCCACATCACCACTTCCGCGCTCTCGAAGCCGCCCAGCCTTGCGAAGTCGGCATGGGTCAGGTCCAGCAGCGCGTCCGGGTCCGATTCGAACAGGTCGAGGAACTGGTGGTCCCACGCCGTGTTGTTGAAGCCGGCGCGCTCGCCATGAACCTGATGAGAAAGCCCGCCGGTGGCGACGATCGCCACGCGGAGGTCTTCCGGATAGCTCTCCACCGCGCGCCGGATGGCCTGCCCCAGCTTGTAGCAGCGCCTGGCCGAGGGGGCCGGTGCCTGCAGGACACCCACCTGCAGCGGGATGATCTTCACCGGCCACCCTCCCTCATGGGGCAGCATCACCGACAACGGCGAAAAGCAGCCGTGGTCCAGCGCCTTGCCCTGGAAGAAGGACATGTCGAACTCGTCAGCCATCAGCGACGCCCCGACATGCCGCGCCAGTTCGACGTGCCCCTTGACGGGCGGCAGCGCGCGGGGGCCGCCGCCCTCGTCGGCGGCATCGTACGATTCACCGATACCGAGCGCGAACGCCGAGTAGTGATCGAAGAAGAACGACGTGACGTGATCGTTGTAGACCATCAGCAGCACATCGGGCCTGGCCTGGAGAAGCCATTCGCTCACCGGTGCGTAGGCCGCGAAGATTGGCGCCCACGCGGGGTCCTGTTGCTTGCCCGCGTCCAGGGCAAAGCCGATGGTGGGCGTATGGGATGACGCGATGGCGCCGATGATAGTAGCCATATCAGTACATCAAGCAGTAACGGCGCGCGGCTGCGCCTTGGTGGAAACAATGGAAATGGCCGCCATGGTGGCGGGGATGGCCAGGATGGCGATCACCGCGCTGAAGCTCCAGCCCATGGTCAGCAGGATGCCGCCTGCCATCGACCCGGTGATGCTGCCAAAGCGCCCGATGCCGAGCATCCAGCTTACGCCGGTGGCGCGCACCGGCGTCGGGTAGCAGGACGGCGCGAATGCGTTCAGGCCGGTCTGAGCGCCGCTCATGCAGAACCCCGCCATCAGGACGTAGAAGCCGAACATCGCGGACGTCACACTGCCCGAGGCCAGCAACAGAATCCACATCGCACCGAGCACATAGGCCACGCCGATCACGCGATGGGCGGAGAAGCGATCCATGCAGAACCCGACGACAAGTGCGCCCACCGTGCCGCCCAGCTGAAACAGCGCGGTCAGGTTCGCGGCACGCGCGATGGGCAGGCCGGCATCCTTGATCAGCGTGGGCAGCCAGCCGCTGAGCAGGTAGATCACCAGCAGGCCCATGAAGTAGGTAATCCACAGCGCCAGCGTCATGCCGCGGAAGCTGGCCGACAACAGCGTGCGGACCGGCTGCTTGCCCGACACCTGCGGCTCGCTGATGGCGAACTCGGTGCCGTCCTTCACGTCGCCGCCGCAGACCCGGCGCAGCGTGCGCGCGATCTTATCCGGTGACACGTTCCTGACGACCATGAAGCGTGCCGACTCGGGAATCAGCAAGATGTAGAACGGCAGGCAAATCAGCGGGAGCGCGCCCCCTGCAATCAGCACCGCGCGCCAGCCGAAGTGCGGCAGGATGGCGGCGGCACCAAACCCCACCAGCGCGGAACCGAGATTGAAGCCGGTGAACATGGTGGCCAGCAGCATGCTGCGCGAGCGCTCGGGCACGTATTCAGAGAGCAGCGTCGTGGTGCTCGGCATGGCGGCGCCCAGCCCGAGGCCGGTCAGGAAGCGCAGCAGCGACAGCGTCGCCGTGCTGTCCGCAAAGGCGCTCGCGAGGTTGAAGGTGCCAAACAGCGCAATCGATGCGAGCAGCAGCTTCTTGCGACCGAACCGGTCGGACAGCGGCCCCACCAGCAGCGCGCCGATGGCCAGGCCAATCGGCGCGGCGCTCATCACGATGCCGAAGCTCGCCTTGGAAATGCCCCATTCACGCGTAATGTCCGGGGCCAGGAACCCCATGATCGCGACGTCCATCCCGTCCGTCGCCACGATCAGAAAACACAGCACCAGCAACAGCCACTGGTAGCCGGACATTCTCCGGTCGTTGATATGGGCCCGGATATCGAGCCGTTGCTTTGTCGTCATGCCGTCTCCTGGCGTGAACCGCTATGCGCGTTCTAGTTATCGATATGTCTAATCGCCGCGAAAGCGGCCGTCCGTGAAATGCATCGTCACGGCAACGGCAGTCTACGTTTGGGATGGGCATGCAGCATTGCTTTCTGGCGCGGCCTGCGTTGCCGTCTGCTTATCGGACGCCGAAAGGCCAGGAGATGCGGATCATGGGAAACCCTGACGCGCGCGGCGCCCGCACAAATCGATGTGGGTGCGTTCGGTGCAGGTCAGCGCCACATGGCGCTTGCGCGGCGCAGCGCCTCGATCAGCGCATCGGCGCCGGGCGACAACCGCGCCCCCATGCGCGTGGTGATGCCGATATCGCGCGACGTGTCGGGCATCGGCAAGTGAAGTTCGCGCAGCCAGCCGGCTTCGATTTCATAGTGCAGCTGGTGGGCCGACAACGCCGTCACCATGTCGCCGCGCAGCAGTAGGCCCCGGACCAGCGCCAGGTCACCGGTTTCCACGAGTGGCTGCGGCAACGGAAAGCCTTGCGAGAGGAAGAAGTCATCCAGCGCCTGCCGGGACGGCGACGCGGCCCGCGAGAGCACCCACGGATAGTCGGCAAGGTCCGCCAGCCCCAGCGATTTCTTCTTCGACAGCGGATGGGCGGCGCGGGCAATCAGCGAGATGCGGTCCTCGAACAGGACTTCCGTGGCCAGTCCTTGCGACGGCTCCGGGCGCAGCGCACCGAGGATGAAATCGATGCGGCCGCTGAGCAAGCCGGCCGTCAGCTCCTCATAAGGGCTTTCCAGCGAGCGAAAGCGCAGCCTGGGATGTTGGCCGTGGACTTCGGCAATCGCCATCGGAAGAAGCTGCGTGCGGCCGAGCGGCAGCGCACCAATCGTGACGGCGCCTTCCAGCACGCCCTGCAGCGCGGCGATGTCGGCATGGATGTGGCGCAAATCCGCGAGGGCGCGCTCGAAGCGGACGATCCAGCGGCTACCGAGATCGGTCGGAATCATGCCGCGCGCGGTCCGCGTGAAGATCGGCTGGCCCAGCGCGTCCTCCAGCCGCGCAATGGCCTGGCTGACGGCGGATTGCGATACGCCGATGGCGGCGGCCACGCTCGGCATATGGTGGACTTCGGCCAGGAGCGCGGCGACTTCCAGCCGGCGCTCGTTGTGCAGCGCCTCCAGGCTAGCCACCGGCGCGCCCTGCCGGCTTCGCATCCGCACCGCATCCTCCCTGACCTCGCGCAGCGCGGCTTCGATATGGCGGGCACGCGCCAGCACGATTTCCCCCGCGCGCGTCAGCAGCATCCCCCGGCCCTTGCGCTCGAACAGCGCGACGCCCAGCGCCCGCTCCAGCGCACCCACGGACCGCGCGATGGCGGAAGACGCCCGGTGCAGCGATTCGGACGAGCGGCGCACCCCGCCGGCGGCCGCCACACCGGCAAATACGTGGAGGTGATGCAGGCTGATTTTGTCCATGGAGTTCCGGGGGCGATCTTCATCCGATAAGAAGATTAGAACAGTTGTCCTGCGACATCGCAACCAAGCGAGCCGATGCCGCAGGGATACTCCGAGCACCTGTCGTACCGGAAAAACGCTGCCCACATGGACTTCCCTCTCGCTTCAGACCTTCATGCCGTGCCCTGCATCCTGATGCGGGGTGGCACGTCCCGTGGGCCGTTCTTCCTGGCCAGCGACCTTCCCGCGCAAGTGGCGGAAAGAAATCGCGTGCTGCTGGCCGCCATGGGCAGCCCGGACCCCAGGCAGATCGACGGACTTGGCGGCGCGCACCCCCTGACGAGCAAGGTCGGCATCGTGTCGCGCGGCACACCGGGGCAGGCCGATCTCGACTTCGTCTTTGCGCAGTTGCAACCTGACGCTGACACAGTGGACACCACGCCGAACTGCGGCAACATGCTGGCGGCCGTGGTGCCGTTTGCGCTGGAAAGCGGGCTGATCGCAGCGGCCGGCGATGTCACGCGTGCACGCGTGCTGACCCGCAACACCGGCATGCTGTGCGATATCACCGTGAAGACGCCCGGCGGTGTGCCGCGCTATGCCGGCGACGCGCGCATCGACGGCGTCCCCGGCACGTCCGCCGCGATCGTCATCGACTTCCTGGATACGGCCGGATCGGTGTGCAACAGCCTGCTGCCAACCGGTAATGCTGCGGACACGCTACAGATCCGCGATCCCGCTACAGCCGAGCCGCGCGCCTTGGCCGCCACCCTGATCGACAATGGCATGCCGATGGTGTTGATCCGCGCCGCCGATCTGCAGCGCACCGCCCATGAGAGTGTCCGTGATCTGAATGCCGACACCGCGCTGAAAGCCACGCTCGAGGCGCTGCGGCTGGCCGCCGGGGAACTCATGGGCCTCGGCGACGTGTCGGGAAAGAGCTATCCGAAGATGTGCCTCGTGGCCGCGCCGGCATCGGGCGGCAGCATCGCCACGCGCTGCTTCATTCCGCATGTCTGCCACGAAGCGATTGGTGTGCTCGCCGCCATCACGGTGGGCTCGGCGTGCGTGCTGCGCGGCACGGTGGCTGCCACGCTGGCGGACGTGCGCGGCCCCGGCCCCGTGCATGCCATCAGCGTCGAGCATCCGACTGGCGAGTTCACCGTCGAACTGGAAACCGCACCGGGGAATCCCGACTCGATCATCAGAAGCGCGCTGGTCCGCACGGCGCGTCCCATCATGCGCGGCGAGGTGCTGATACCCGCCAGTGCATGGCCCTCCCACTGACACGTCTCCCGCCATCATGATCATCGATTGCCACGGGCATTTCACGACCGCCCCCAAGTCTCTTGAAGACTGGCGCCAGCGCCAGATCGCCAGCCTCGCCGCCCCGGAACTGACCCCTTTCCCGCAGTCGCTGAAGATCAGCGACGACGAACTCGCGGAAGCCATCACGCGGAACCAGCTGCGCCTGATGCGGGAGCGTGGCAGCGACTTGACGATCTTCTCACCGCGCGCGTCGTTCATGGCGCACCACATCGGCACGTTCGAGACCAGCGCCACCTGGGCGTCGATCTGCAACACGCTCTGCTATCGGGTGAGCCAGCTGTTCCCCGACCATTTCGTCGGGGCGGCGATGCTGCCGCAGTCGCCCGGCGTGGATATCCGCACGTGCATCGCCGAACTGGAACGCTGCGTGCACGAATATGGCTTTGTCGGCGTGAACCTGAATCCGGACCCGTCCGGCGGACACTGGACCTCGCCGCCCCTGTCCGACCCCTACTGGTTCCCGATCTACGAGAAGCTGGTCGAAAACGACCTGCCCGCCATGATCCACGTAAGCACGAGCTGCAATGCGTGCTTCCACACCACCGGCGCCCACTACCTGAATGCGGATACCACCGCGTTCATGCAGGTGCTGACCAGCGACCTGTTCCAGCGCTTTCCCACCCTGAAGTTTGTCATCCCGCACGGCGGCGGCGCCGTGCCCTATCACTGGGGCCGCTTCCGCGGGCTGGCCCAGGAACTGAAGCTGCCTCCGCTCCGGGATCACCTGCTGAACAACGTGTTCTTCGACACCTGCGTCTATCACCAGCCGGGTATCGACCTGCTGACCCGCGTGATTCCGGTGGACAACGTCCTGTTTGCCTCCGAAATGATCGGCGCCGTGCGCGGCATCGATCCGGAAACGGGGCATTACTTCGACGATACGCGCCGCTATATCGACCAGGCCGCGCTATCCGCCGACGAGCGGCACAAGATCTACGAGGGCAATGCGCGCCGCGTCTATCCCAGGCTCGACGCACAACTCAAGGCACGCGGCCGCTAACCCACATACGCCAACCGGAGAACCATCATGCAGTCCCCCCACACACAACTTGGCGTTGTCCAACGCCGCATCGAACGCGCCCCAGCGGAGGCCGTCGAGCGGCTCTCGCGCTTTGGCGTCGCCACCGTGCACGAAGCCATGGGCCGGCTCGGGTTGATGAAGCCGTATATGCGCCCGGTCTACGCGGGGGCCTCCGCGTGCGGCACGGCCGTGACTGTGCTGCTGCAGCCCGGCGACAACTGGATGCTGCACGTCGCGGCGGAATTGATCCAGCCTGGCGACATCGTTATCGCGGCCTGCACGGCGGACAGCACGGACGGCTTCTTCGGCGACCTGCTGGCGACGTCCTATCGCGCGCGCGGCGCCGCAGGCCTCGTCATCGACGGTGGTGTCCGTGACGCACGAGACCTGACCGAGATGAAATTTCCGGTATTCAGCCGGGCTATCCACGCCAAAGGCTGTGCACGCGCCACGCTCGGCTCGGTCAACGTCCCGGTGGTCTGCGCGGGCGCGCTGGTGCAGCCGGGCGACGTGGTGATCGCCGATGACGACGGCGTCGTCGTGGTGCCGGCCGGCTCCGCGATGGCGGTCGCGGAGGCCGCGGAAGCGCGCACGGCCAATGAGGCGGCCAAGCGTCAACGCTTTGCCGCAGGCGAGCTTGGCCTCGACATGTACAACATGCGCGAGACGCTCGCGCGCGCCGGCCTGCGCTACGTGGACTAGCGCGCCGGTTCGCCCGCCTCACGCACACAAGAAGAATTCACAAGGAGGAGATGATCCATGAACCTGCGCCCCCTGGCGTTTTCGCTCGCCGTCGGCATGCCTGCCCTCGCGAGTGCCCAGTCCGTGACCCTGTACGGGGTCGTGGACACGGGCGTCGAGTATGTCAACCACATCGGTACGGCCAGCAATTCCGTCGTGCGGATGCCGAACCTGAGCGGCACCGTGCCGTCGCGCTGGGGCCTGCGGGGCAGCGAGGACCTGGGCAGCGGAATGAAGGCGCAGTTCGTCCTGGAGTCCGGATTCGCGCCGGACAGCGGCACGTCCAACCAGGGCGGCCGCCTGTTCGGCCGGCAGGCGTGGGTAGGTCTCTCCAGCAACTGGGGCCAGGTCAGCTTCGGGCGCCAGTACACCATGCTTTTCTGGGCGACCCTCGATTCGGACATCCTGGGGCCTAACGCCTATGGGTCCAGTTCGCTCGACAACTACCTGCCCAACACCCGCGCCGACAATTCCATTGCGTACAAGGGCAAGTTCGGCGGCTTGACGGTCGGTGCCACGTACAGCTTCGGCCGGGACACCGTCAACGCCGGACCCAGCCCGTCAGGCGCGAACTGCGCGGGCGAAAACCCCGCGGACAGCCGCGCGTGCCGCGAATGGTCGGCCATGTTGACGTACGAGACCAACTGGTGGGGCGTCTCCGCCGCCTATGATTCCCTGCGTGGCGGCCCGGGCGCGTTTGCCGGGCTGACGTCGAGCTCGCTCAAGGACGATCGCATGGCGCTGGGCGGCTACATGCTGGTTGGCAGCGCCAAGGCGGGGCTGGGCTGGATCGCGCGGCGCAACGGCGCGCTGGCCACGCCACGCAGCGACATGTTCTACGGCGGCGTGGCGTACGACATCACGCCGGCCATCACCTTGTCGGGAGAAGCGTACTACCTGCGCTACCACCACAGCGCGGACAAGGCATGGCTCGGCGCCTTGCGGGCGAGCTACGCGTTCTCGAAGCGGACTTCCGTGTACAGCACGGTCGGCTATCTCGACAATCGCGGATCGCTGGCGCTGTCGGTCGACAGTGCCGCCACCGGCGCCACGCCGGTCGCCAGCGGCAACCAGCTCGGCGCGATGGTGGGCGTCAAGCACACGTTCTAAACGACAGGCCGGGATACGGGCGCGAGAAAAATTGGGGCGCGAGCGCGCGGTGGGCCATCCGCCGGGGCGCTCGCCTCGCCCGCGCCATAGCACCCACATCCGACCGGCGGCGCCCGCCTGCATCGGATCGATCGGCGTAAAATCCGGTGCAGCCGGATGCGGGCGTCTCTGCACCCCTCCGGACCCGGCCTAACAGGCCTTTCCCATCATGCAGGCCATGTTGCAGGCCAATTTGCTGGCACAGCATGCAGAGCGTTCCGCCGATCCCCGGAGGGTGCCCGTGCAAGACGATCCCGATGCTCCGCAAGTGTCCCTGGTCGCGGTACGTCCCGGCCGGGAGATTGCAACCAGCCAGCGGCTGTCCTATTTCGTCGGCATCTCGGCGACGACCACCGGTGCACGAGGGTTATCGATGTACCTCGTCGTCGTGCCGCCCGGTGGCCATGCCGAGCCGCACATCCACTGCGAATTCGAGACCGGCATCTACGTGCTGGAAGGCCGCGTCGAAACCCGCTACGGCCCCGGACTCCGCCAGTCGGTCATCACCGAGCCCGGCGAATTCCTGTTTATCCCGCCCGGCGTGCCGCATCAGCCATTCAACCTGAGCGCGACGATGCCGGCCCGGGCCATCGTCGCGCGCAACCGCCCCGACGAGCACGAGCAGGTCATCCCCTACGATCCCTCCGCCGACGCCTAGGCTCGCCGTCCCGACGCGGCTTACCTCAGTACTTCCCCCACGTGGTTCGCCGGCGCATTAGTTATACAGTAGAACAATATTGCGGCGGCGCCGAAGGCGCACGCCCATGCCATCCGCGCCGTGGAGGAGACCATGAAGATCGCAATTGCTGGCGGCGGCATCGGCGGGCTCACGCTCGCCCTCCTGTGTCATCAGAAAGGCATCGAGGTCGACGTGTGGGAGGCCAGCGAGCCGCTGCGTCCGCTTGGCGTCGGCATCAACCTGCTGCCGCACGCGGTACGCGAGCTCGCGTCGCTGGGGCTGCAGGACGCGTTGACCGAGATCGCCATCGAAACGGCTTCGCTGTCCTACTACAACAAGTTCGGGCAACTGATCTGGCATGAACCGCGCGGCCGTGCGGCGGGCTATGAGTGGCCGCAGTTCTCGGTGCATCGCGGCGAATTCCAGATGCTGCTCCATGACACCGCCGTGAGGCGGCTTGGCGCGGACCGGATTCATACCGGCCATGCGATCGAATCGGTGCTCGCCGAGGGCGGCGGCAAGTCTGGCGATCGTGCGCGGTTCCTGCTGCGGCGGCGCGCGGACGGCGCGGCCGTGGAGGCGGAAGCCGATGTGCTGGTGGGGGCCGATGGCATCCACTCCGCCGTGCGCCGCCATTTCTACCCCGCTGGCGATGCGCCGCGTTTTTCGCGGCGGCTGCTGTGGCGCGCCACCACGGAGGCCGAGCCATACCTCGACGGGCGCTCGATGTTCATGGCGGGCCATCAGGACCAGAAGTTCGTCGCGTATCCGATTTCGGAGCCGCTCCGCAAGGCAGGCCGTTCGCGGATCAACTGGATTGCCGAACTACGCGTCCCCGACGACTATCCCGATACGCCGCCGCGCAGCGACTGGAACCGGCAGGTCGACAAATCCGTGTTCCGCGCCGCGTTCGAAGACTGGCACTGGGGCTGGATCGACATTCCCGCGCTGATCGATGGCGCGGAGGCCATCTATGAATTCCCGATGGTGGACAAGGACGGCCTGCCGCGCTGGACCTTCGGGCGCGTCACGCTGCTGGGCGACGCGGCGCATCCGATGTACCCGATCGGCTCGAATGGCAGCGCGCAAGCCATCGTCGACGCGCGCTATCTTGCCGATTGCCTGACAGGCCACGTCGACCTCGACTATGCGCTGCGCGAGTACGAGGCCGAGCGCCTGCCGCGTACGGCGGGCATCGTGCTGCGCAATCGCATGAACGGCCCCGAGCAGGTCATGCAGCTCGCGGAACAACGCGCCCCGCGCGGATTCACGACGATCGAGGACGTGATCCCGCGCACGGAACTCGAAGCCATTGCCCAGCGCTACAAGAACCTCGCCGGCTTCGACCGGCAGCAGTTGCAGTCGAGCCAGCCCGGCGCAGCGCAGACGTCGTAGCTCGTGTCGCAGCGCTCGCCAGATCGCCAGTCAAACCCGACAAGAAAGACGAAAGGAAACTTCATGCCCCCTCGCCCGATCCGTGGCGCACTCAGCACGCTGACCGCCCTGTCCATCCTGTCCCTGGCATCGGGCGCGGCGCGCGCCGATGTCACCGTCGGCGTCAGCATCTCCTCCACTGGCCCGTCCGCCTCGCTCGGCATTCCGCAGAAGAACACCATGCCTTACCTGCCGGAGACGATCGCGGGCGAGAAGATTCGCTACATCGTGATGGATGACGCCTCCGACCCGACGCAAGGCACCAAGGTCGCACGCCGCTTTGTAAGCGAAGACAAGGTCGACATCATTCTCGGATCGTCGTCGGTCGCGCCCTCCATCGCCATCTCCGAGGTCGCCGACGAAAACCAGACCGTCCAGCTGGCCTTCTCGCCCATCGAACTCAAACCCGGACGTGGCGCGTGGACGTTCCGCCTGGCGCAGCCGGTAAAACTGATGGCCGACGCCGTGGCGGCGACGGCACATGCCAACGGCGTCAAGACCGTGGCATTCATCGGCTTTGCCGACGCCTATGGCGAAACATGGCTCAAGGAATTCACCGGCGCGGCCGCTGCCAACAGCATCCGCGTGGTGGCGACCGAACGCTACGCGCGGTCTGATACCAGCGTCACCGCACAAGTCCTGAAGCTGATGGCCGCACGGCCCGACGCCATGCTGATCGCCGGTGCCGGCACCGGCGCGGCGCTGCCCCACACCACACTGCGCGAGCGCGGCTACACCGGACCGGTCTATCACACGCACGGCGCGGCCACGCGGGACCTGATCCGGATCGGTGGCAAGGCGGTCAATGGCGCCATCCTGCCGGCCGGCCCGGTCATCGTGGCGGAGCAACTGTCCGCCGACAACGTCGTCAGGAAGCCGGGCCTGGACTACGTCACCCGCTATGAAAAACAGTACGGACCGGAGACCCGCACGCAGTTCGGCGCCCACCCCTATGATGCGGGCCTGGTGCTGCAGCGGGTCGTCCCGGTGGCACTGAAGCGCGCCAAACCCGGAACGCCCGAGTTCCGCAAGGCCCTGAAGGACGCGCTGGAGAGCGAGCGCAATATCGTGGTGTCGCACGGTGTGCTGAACTACACGGCGCAGGACCATTTCGGATTCGATGCGCGCGGCAGGGTGATGCTCACGATCGACAACGGCAACTGGAAGCTCATCCCATGAACGCCAGCCCGCTTGCGACGGTGGCGCTGCCGGCGCCCACGCTCGAACATGTCGCCGATTTCCGGCTGGACGTCGCGCCGGCGACGGAGGTCGGTGACGGGCCGCTCGGCCACCGGCGCGTGATTCCCATCTTGTCGGGCACGGTGTCCGGGCCACGGCTGAATGGCCGCGTCCTGCCGGGCGGCGCGGATTTCCAGTTGATTCGCCATGACGCGGGCGACGGCATCACCACCGCCGAGATCGAGGCACGCTACGTCCTGGAGACGACGGACGGTGCCAGGATCTATATCGTCAACGCGGGGGTGCGCAGCGCGGCGAGCACAGTCATCGCGCAGCTGAATCGCGGCGAAACCGTGGATCCCGCGAGGATCTACTTCCGCACCGCGCCGCGCTTCGAGACCGCCGCGCCGCACTATCTCTGGCTGACGCAACATCTGTTCGTCGCCACGGGCGCGCGCTACCCGGACCGGGTGGAGTTGCGCTACTTCCTAGTCCGATAACCCACGCGCACGGCGAAATCATGGCGGCCACAGTCAAGACGCGCGGCAAGACCCGCGACCCGCTCGCCCCCGATCCCGCGCTGGACACTGGAGAAGCCGGGCATTTCGATCCGCATGTGCCACACGTCGACTACGGTGTGCTGGACACGCTGGTCGGCTACGCGATTCGCCGGGCCCAGATCCGCATCTACGAAGACTTCGTCACATCCCTGGCGGCCTGGCAGATCACCCCGCCGCGTTTTTCCGCGCTGCAGATCATCGCGGGCAATCCGCACCTGAAGCTGACGGACCTAGCACAGATCCTCGGCATCGCGCGATCCGGCGCGGTGCTGCTGGTCGATGCGCTGGAATCGATGAAGCTCGTGGCCCGCCGCCCGTCGCCGACCGACCGACGCGCCTACAGCCTGGTGCTCACACCCGCCGGGCGCAAGACGCTCGCCGCGGCCACGGAAGCCGTGTGCGAACACGATGCGCGCATATCGGCGCAACTCACGGCTGACGAAAAATGCGTGCTGCAAACGCTGCTGGAAAAGCTGGCCCCTGCCCAGTCGGCCGGCCGGCCCTGAACGCCTGCGTCGCATTCGCCCCTTTTGCGGCTCCGCCCCCCGGGCGCGCGGAGCCCGCTTCTCCAAACCGGGTGCATCCATCACATCCATGTTAATTCAATAAATTTCACAGACTGATTGCGTATCGTGACGCCATCAGCGGACGGCGGCGCCTAGACTTTGTCCATCGGCTCCGGCACCGCAACACATAGCAACCCCAGCGGCGCCAGGCCATCCCGATCGAATCATTCAATCGTTTTGAGGCAAAGACATCATGACCGCTTCCACCACGCAGATCGCCATCGTCTACCACAGCGGCTACGGCCACACCGCCCGGCAAGCCCAGGCCGTCGCCCGCGGCGCAGCCGGCGTGCCCGGCGCGGAAAGCCTGCTGATCAGCGTCGACGAGATCGACCAGCACTGGGACACGCTGGAAGGCGTGGATGCCATCATCTTCGGCGCGCCGACCTACATGGGCAGTGCGTCCGCGCAGTTCAAGGGCTTCATGGATGCCACGTCCCGGAATGTGTTTGCCAAGGGCGGCAAGTGGGCCAACAAGCTGGCGGCGGGCTTCACAAACGCCGCGTCGCGGTCTGGCGACAAGCTCAACACGCTGCAACAGATGTCGATCTTCGCCGCGCAGCACGGCATGCACTGGGTCAACCTGGGCCTGCCTCCCGGGCACAACAACTCCCAGTCCACCGAGGACACCCTGAATCGCCACGGCTTCTTCCTGGGTGCGGCAGCCCAGTCGGACGCCGACGTCAGCGCCGAGGTGGCCCCGCCGCCGGCCGACCTGCGCACCGCCGAACACCTGGGCGCACGCGTCGCGCAAGTGGCCCAGCAACTGGCCGCCGGCCGCGAGGCACTGGCCACGCTGAAGAAGGCCGCCTGATCCCCTCACATCCCTCAGATCCCATCTGACCTCCCGCGCCCTAGGCGCCCTCCCGGGCGTCTCGGGCGCGGACTTGCGACGGGCCATCGTCCATCAGAGCACGCTGACCACCGTCGCGGCGACGAGCGATGCCGTCGCGGCCGCCAGCGGTGCGGCGAATGCATGGCCGGGACGCACCAGCACGCTTGCGGCAATCGGCCCGGCGATCTGTCCGATGCCATAGGCCGCCGTCAGCACCGCCACCAGGTTGTGGCGAACGCGCGGCGCCAGATGCTTCGCCGCCGACATCACGATCGTCACCGTTCCCATGAAAGTCCCACCCACCAGCAGCGCGCTGCCCAGGTAGCCTGCCCGCGATGGCAGGAGCACGGGCAGGATCACGCCGAACGCCTGCACCATCAGATTGAACGCCAGCGCACGCTTTGTGCCGACCTGCTTCTGGACGACATGCCACAGATAGCAGGACGGTGCCGCGCAGAGACCGAAGACCGCCCAGACGTGAACGGGATCGACGGATCCGAATGCATCCCGGACGAACAGCGGCAGATAGGTGGCCGTGATGATGTAGCCAAACCCGGCCAGCCCGTAGGCCATCGTGAGCATCCAGGGCTGAGGCAGGCCGGAGACCTCGCCATGACCCGATCCGGGCGCGGTAACGGGCGATGGCAGGAATCGCCCGAGGACTGGCCACGCGAGAACCATCGGCAGCGCCGCCGCCACCGCAAGCAGTATCCACATTCCCCCACTGGACAGGCCCGCGACATTGCCCCTGGCGATCAATTCGGCCGATACCGTGATGCCCGCGCCCACGCCGGCAAACAGCAATGGCGCGCCGCGAGAGCTGCCCATCACGCCGAAGAGCCACACCGAGGCGGACACCATCGAGAACGCGCTCAGTACGCCGGCCACGAAGCGGATGGCGATGATGGCCGACGGCGGCATCGGTATGGCGAGCGCGAGCATCGCAACCACCGTCCCCGCCAGCGCCAGGCGACACAGCTGGGCGGCCCGGGTCTCGGGAACGCGGCTGGCGAGCAGCGCGCCAGCCAGATAGCCGGCATAGTTCGCGGATGCCGCCAGCGAGCCCGCCGTCACGCTCAGCACGTGGTCGCGGACCATCAGCGGATAGATGGCGGTGAACGCGAACCGGCCGAACCCCATGGCGACCGCCAGCACCAGCGCGGCGGAAACGGTGGCCATCGACAAGCCCGCAGGGACATGGCCGGCGGTCGACGCCGGCGCGGTGGATTCTGATCTGGACACGATGCAACTCGCGAAGGAAAGCCTTTAGTCTGCAGAATGGGCAGGAAAGCGCGGCACGACGTATTCGGCCAGTTCTTCCAGCACCTTGCCCGCCGGACGGCTGCCGTACTTCAGGTTGAACAGGACGTGGTTGGCCCCGACGTGCTCGAGAAACTCCAGATGCTTCAATAGCCAGTTCCGGCCGAGCCGATGTCCGCCGTGAATGGGCGTGGGCATTTCATTGGGGTTCTCCACCAGGTCGATATGGTAGGGCTGCGCAAACGGCTTGAATGCGCCCGGCGCGGCCACTTCCACGGCCTGATGCCAGCTCCGGATCAGGTCCGCTTGCACGTCGTAGCGTCGCGGATAGGTGATCCAGCCATCGGCCTGACTTGCGATCCACTCGATCGACTGCTGACTGTTGCCAGTCACGATCAGCGGGACCCGCCTGGCCACCGGCTTCGGCACCAGGTCCGCACCGCTCAGCACGCCATAGCTGCCGGCGATCTCGGGAAAACTCTCGCCCCAGGCAGTCTTCAGATAGCCGACCTGCTCGCGGAACAGTTCTCCGCGTTGTTCGCGGGAAACGCCGAACGCGGGGAACTCGACCTCACGGTCTCCCGATGCGATGCCGAGCACGAAGCGCCCGTCCGTCAGTCGATCGACACTTGCGGCGGCCTTCGCGGTGTGCAGCGGATGCCTGAGCGGCAGCACGATTGCGGCGGTAAAGAGCGAGATCGATTCGGTTTGCGCGGCCGCGTAGCCGAGCCACGTCCAGGGATCGTAGATCTGTCCGAGATCGCCGAAGCCGGGATCGCGGAGCGGAACGTCACGCACCCCCAGTGCCGCGAATCCAGCCTGCTCGGCACGCTTCGCCAGCGCAATCTGGTTGCGCATGGTCGGTGCGTCGCCCGCGTATGACTCGATCGCGAACAGCACGCCAAGCGTCAGCCGCCCCGGCTTGAACATGCGTGAGAAGCCATTGCCCGACTGCGGCTCGAGAGCGGTGGAAGGGGTCAGCATGACGACCCCCAATCGGCCATCGCGCAAGTCGAGGCAAGCCCGCGCACGAAGGTGTAGGGGACTTCGTCCAATGCGGCGACGTCCGGCCGCCATGATGTGGGCAGTTCATCGGCCCAGTGGCTGGCAGAGGGGGTGGCGCTGATGGAATGCGTCGGCCCCGAGTGATTTCCGTAGTGGTCCATGATGATCGAGTGGCAACGTGAATGGAAACTCGTGCCCCCGGGACTGCAATCTGCTTGCGCTCAAGGGCGGCGCGTTGAACCCATTCTGGTCGGTCGACGCCGGAAGATCATCGTGGTGAGGCGAAATTGATTTGTTCCACCGTGTATAGGGTGGACTTTCGGGAAGCGCCGGCATGTCTGCGCGCAGGCCCGATCCCGCACCTGCGCGCATCACGCGGCGTGCCGCGCCAGTGGCGTTCAGGCCCGTTTCGCCTGGAACGGAAAGCCGTCGGCGAACTGCGCACGGAGGTATGTGACGAACTGGCCCACCGCGCGCGGTACGTGGGGGGTGTAGGGGCGCACGAGATAGAGCTGGTCGGCAAAGGCCCCCATGGCGTGCCAGTCCTGCAGGATCGGCACCAGCTTGCCGGACACAATGGCCGCCTGGGCCGTGAAATCGGGCAGGAGCGCGATGCCGAGCCCCGCCAGCGCGGCGTCGCGCAGCGCCTCGCTGTTGTTGGCCGCGAAGGGGCCGGACACCTTGAGGGAAAACCGGTCCTGCCCCGCCTTGCGCGTGCGCCGCTCGAACGACCATGTCGCCTCGCCGCCGAGCCGCGGATAGTAGAGGCACTCGTGATCGGAGAGATCCGCCGGCGACTGCGGCGTGCCCCGCCGGCGCAGATAGTCGCGCGTGGCCACCACGACCGACCGCGATTCGCACAGCTTGATGGCCACGTGGGTGTCCGGCGCACCCGCGCTATGCCGGATCGCCAGATCGAAGCCCTCCGTGGCCAGCGACGCGATGCGGTCCGACAAGTCGATCTCCACACGGATCTCGGGATTCTCCGCCAGGAACGCCGGCAACTTCTGAATCAGCTGCTGTCGGGCGAAGGCGACGGGCGCCGTCACGCGCACCAGTCCGCGCGCGGCACCGGCCTGGTCGCGGATGGAGGCAAAGCTCAGCGCAATCTCGTCATAGTGCTGCCGCGTGCCCTCCACGAGGCGCAGACCCGCCTCGGTCAGCCTCACGCTGCGCGTGGTCCTGCTCACCAGCGGAATACCCGCGATGCGCTCCAGCTCCGCGATGCGCTGGCTCATCGCGGCCTTGCTGACGCCCAGGCGCGCTGCCGCCTGCGTATAGCTGCCGTTCTCGGCAAGGACGACGAGCCAGTGAAGGTGCGTCCACAACCCTTCTATTTTTCGCTGATCCATACGGTGATCGTTCACGTATCAAAACAATGAGTTAAATCATACCGCCTTCCGCTCCACACGGTATCTCCCTAGACTGCATCCATTCCTACAGCACAGCAACGGAGGCAAGTCATGAGAAGCTACGAAGACGCGCGCGATGTCGACCACTTCATCCACGGCAAGCGTACGGCGGGTTCCGGTACGCGCAGCCGGCCGGTGTTCAATCCGGCCACCGGCAAGCCGGCACGCCAGCTGCTGCTGGGCAACGTCGCCGATGTCGACACCGCCGTGCGCAGCGCCAGCCAGGCCTTCCCCGCATGGAGCAACACCCCGCCCATTCGCCGCGCGCGGATCATGCTGAAGTTCCTGGAGCTGATGAACCGTCATCGCGACGAACTGGCGGCGATCATCACCGCCGAGCACGGCAAGGTGTTCTCCGATGCGCAGGGCGAAGTATCTCGCGGCATCGACGTCATCGAGTTTGCCTGCGGCATTCCGCAGCTGCTCAAGGGCGACTACACGGAACAGGTTTCCACCGGCATGGACAACTGGACCGTGCGTCAGGCGCTGGGCGTCGTGGCCGGCATCACGCCGTTCAACTTCCCATGCATGGTGCCGTGCTGGATGTTCCCGGTGGCCATCGCCGCCGGCAACACGTTCATCCTGAAGCCCAGCGAGCGCGATCCCTCCGCCTCACTGCTCATGGCCGAGCTGCTCAAGGAAGCCGGGCTGCCGGACGGCGTATTCAACGTAGTCCAGGGCGACAAGGAAGTGGTCGACGCACTGCTGCAGCACCCGGAAGTGCGCGCGGTGAGCTTCGTCGGTTCCACGCCCATCGCCCGCTACATCTACGAGACCGGCGCGCACTACGGCAAGCGTGTGCAGGCGCTGGGCGGCGCGAAGAACCACATGGTCGTCATGCCGGATGCGGACATCGACCAGGCGGTGGATGCGCTGGTGGGCGCCGGCTACGGCTCCGCGGGCGAACGCTGCATGGCGATCTCGGTCGCCGTGCTGGTCGGCGACGTCGCGGACAAGATCGTCGACAAGCTGGCCGAGCGCGCACGCAACCTCGTGGTCGGCAACGGCATGAACCCGGCATCGGAAATGGGCCCGATTGTCGCGAAGGAAGCGCTGGAGCGCATCGAAGGGTATATCGGCCTGGGCGTCGAAGAAGGCGCGAAGCTGGTTGTCGATGGACGGAAGTTTGTCGTCGACGGCCACGAAGAAGGCTTCTTCACCGGCGGCACGCTGTTTGACCACGTGACGCCCGAGATGCGCATCTACAAGGAAGAGATCTTCGGACCGGTGCTGGCGTGCGTGCGCGTGAAGGACTTCAGCGAGGCCGTCGACCTGGTCAACGCGCACGAATTCGGCAACGGGGTCGCGTGCTACACCCGCGATGGCCATATCGCCCGCGAGTTCGGCCGCAGGATTCAGGTCGGCATGGTTGGCATCAATGTGCCGATCCCCGTGCCGATGGCGTGGCATGGCTTCGGCGGCTGGAAGAACAGCCTGTTCGGCGACATGCACGCCTACGGCGAAGAGGGCGTCCGCTTCTACACCAAGCAGAAGTCCATCATGCAACGCTGGCCCGAAAGCACGGAAAAGGGCGCGGAATTCGCGATGCCGACCGCCAAGTAATCCTCATCGCGCCGGGCCGCATGGCCCGCGCTGGCATCGGCCAGCCATGCGAGCCGCCAGATCCCTTCGGGGCCTGGCGGCTTGTTGTTTCATGACGTGCCGCTCGGGCGCGCGCTCTCCTGCCGTCTCGTCAGGTGTCACGCGATGGCGTGGCGTCTGCGGAGCCAGCCAAGGCGTTCAGTCAGCCGGAGTTTCCAGCCGTCGGCCAATCCAGGCACCGCGATCAGTGCCTCCAGGTCTTCCGGGTCGGGCCGGTGAGTGAGCTGCAAGCGCCAGAACGCGTCGATGGAGAATCGCTCCGTCGTCCGATCCGTCAGTTCGATCACGTCACCGGGCGTGATGACACCGTCGCCCAGCACCCGGTAATACCAGCCGGTGATGCGCTCCTTCGCGACGACCAGGGACATGTCGTCGGTATTGAAGCGATGATTGATCTTCCAGCACGGGCTGCGTGGCTGGGATACCTGAACCGTTGCAGTGCCAATCCTGAATACATCGCCAATATGGACATTCCATTCAGTCAGGCCATCGGTGGAGAGATTTTCGCCAATCGCGCCGGGAATCAATTCCGCCTCGCAATCGGGAAAATGCTGCGCCAGTCTCTTATAGCTCTCGGCAGCAAAGTGATGAATGGCTTTCTCGGGCCCGCCGTGAACCCGTCGGTCGACCTGTACGTCTCCGGCAATACCCTGGGCGGATACCGCTACCGGCACATGTGACCGGTTCTTGAATATCCCGCTGCGCTGACCTTCCCCGCCGAGAATGCCAGTGCCTCCGGCAAAAATAGCCGTGACAGCCGATTTCAACTCCACATTTGCCATGAATACTCCGGGGTATATCAGTCACACCGTATTTGAAAAAATGATCGGAAAAACCGGCATGAATCATTGCCGACCTAGTGTACTCCCTGATTTACCATCACTCATGATTATTTATAATCATAAGATCCATCATCAGGTGGAATACTTGGGAAGGGTGAGACATGGAACTGCGTCAGCTACGGATGTTCTGTGCGGTGGCCGAGCAAGGCAGCTTCACCGCAGCCGCCGAGAAGGTGCATTGCGTGCAGTCGAACGTCACGATGCGCGTGAAGGAGCTTGAGTCCGAGCTGAAGCAGCCCTTGTTTATCCGCCATAAGAGCGGCACCACGCTGACCTCCGCCGGCAAGACGTTCCTGGGCTATGCCCAGAAAATCCTCCAACTCACCGATGAGAGCCGGAGCGCACTGCTGGACACCGAGACGCCCACCGGAACCCTGCAATTGGGCTCCATGGAAACCACTGCGGCGGTACGGCTGCCAAAGGTGCTCACGCGATATCGGGAAGAATTTCCCCAGGTCCAACTCTCGCTGACGACGGGCACGACGGTCGAACTGATCAAGGCCGTTGAAAGCCACCGCATCGACGGCGCCTTTGTCGGGGGATTCCATCAAAATCCCCTGCTCCATCAGGAGAAAATCATCGACGAGGAACTGGTGCTGGTCAGCAGCAACAAGTACCAGACCTTTGATCGCCTCGCCAACGACATGGCACAGCAGACCATCCTGGTATTCAGGACCGGCTGTTTCTATCGGTCGACGCTGGAGCAATGGCTTTACCATGCGGGCCTGATTCCGGGCCAGATCCTGGAGTTGGGCACCCTTGACGGCATCCTCTCGTGCGTTGCGGCCGGCATGGGCGTCACCATCCTGCCGAAAACCGTGGTGGAAAACCTGAGCGCCCAGGCATTGATCAGCTGCCACAAGCTGCCTCCCGAATTCGCGAACGTTGCCACCGTTTTTGTCCGAAGAAAGGACGCCTTCGAGACGTCCGCGCTGCGGGCCCTTGTCGGCATGGCGCACGCGCAGTTCATGACCGGCGCGGGCGCTGCCGGCTAACGCACCAGACAAAAACGCCCCGGTACCGGGGCGTGCATCCGAAATACGGTTCGATGTGCGGTCCCGCGTGAAATGCCCGGGGACCGCACGTCGTCATGACAATACTGTTTCGGCTTCCTCGCGGCGGGCCGGCAACCAGGGCGTGAAACCCTCGGCGAGTTCCGCCACCCGCTCACGCGCCGGAACGACACTGTCGATCTTGCCGACACCCTGCCCGGCATAGAGGGACAGCTTCTCCGCCATCTCCGGTTTATCGATTACCCGGGCGCCACCACCGACAAATCGAATCAGATTCCACTTTCGCCGATTCGGGATGACCCGGTGCGGCGTGCCGAATTTCCAGCCGAAGGAGTATCCCGTTCGATATTCGGTATCGTCGGTCGTCGCCTCGACAATCTTCTTCTTGTAGAGGTCGTGCGCCAGCGATTCGTCGCTGGCAACAAATGCGGTGCCAACCCACACGCCGGAAGCGCCGACCTCGACCGCCGCACGCACATCGGCCCTGTTGGTAATACCCCCCGCCGCCAGCACCGGGCGCCCCCGGGACACCGCAACCAGTGCGGGCACCAGCGATAACACGCCGATGGTCCCTTGATTCAGGTGTCCGCCGCCTTCCGCACCCTGGGCGACGATCATGTCGGCGCCCTGTTCGATGGCCTCCCTGGCGAGCTTGACCGAGCCAACTTGCACGACCACGACAATCCCCGCGTCTTTCGCCCGGGGAATCATCTCCTTGAAATCGCCATAAAACAGCGAAACGACTTTGGGCTTCTCTTCCAGGATGACGCGGAACTGGGCCTCGAATACCTCCGGTCCGCCGAACGACGGGACGATATTCACGCCAAACGGCTTGTCCGTCAGTTCCCGGGTTTCGCGAATCCACCTGCGCAATGCCAGTGGTGGCAGGCGCAGTCCGCCAAGGTGTCCCAACCCGCCGGCCTCGGAAACGGCCGCAGTAAGCCGCGGACCGGATATTCCTGCCATGCCCGCCTGAAAGACGGGATATTGAATTCCACACAGCTCGGTCGCGAGGTTCCTAGGCATCGTCAGTTGTCTCTCGTGTTTCATGGCATCAAAGCTCCACCCGTTTGCCCAGCATGCGCCGCACCGTATCGTTCTTCAGCACAAAATGGTGTTTGACGGCACCAAAGATATGCAGCGCCAGGCCGGCCATAAATGCATACGCGCCGATCTTGTGAAGCAGCCGCGCGACTTGTTCAACCTCCGCGTTGGGGCGGATCAGCGCGGGGAGCACGATGCCGCCGGGCAGCGTGATCGCCTTGCCGGCAGCAGACATCATCAGCCAGCCGTCCAATGGCAACAGCACGGGCGCAAGGGCCAGCCCGACGGCCACCGAGCGACTGACCATCACCTCGATGGGATTAGGCGACCCAATCGGCAGCGGATGATAGGACGACAAGCGGGCCCACAAGCGGTAGATCGAGATAATGAAAATGACCACGCCTGCAATGCTGTGGAGGTAGACCATGCCGGCCTTGCCGCCTGCGTCTCCATATGTGGCGGAAAGCCCGGACCAGATCATCCATGCCGCAAGGCCTGCCACGATCCAATGAATCAAAATGGTGATGGGAGAGAATCCCAACCCGGTATCACGAAGTTTCATGGTGACTCCTCGTATTCGACGGATGCGCTCAATGCGAGACGGCTTGTGCTGCGCCAATGCCAGTCTGGGCGCGGACGAACTGGTCGCCGAAATCGTTGCGCTCCTGATTGGCCCGACTGCTGCGATCCGTGATCGAGCCCAGCCACGTCACCAATAGCGCCACATTCATCGAGATGATTGCCGGGTAATCGAGCGGGAAGATCGCACTCTGGTGACCCAGAACCTTCACCCAGACCGCCGGCGAGAGAATCACGAGGGTGACCGAACACACCAGGCCCGTCACACCGCCGAGGATCGCCCCGCGTGTCGTGAGCCCTTTCCAGTAAATGGAGAGCACCAGAATCGGAAAATTGACGGATGCGGCCACGCCGAACGTCAACGCCACAAGGAAGGCGATATTCTGGTCCTTGAACACCATGCCAAGAACCACCGCGACGATGCCGATGCAGACGGAAGCGATGCGCGATACGCGCATTTCCTGCGCTGGCGTCGCCCGGCCTTTCCGGATGACATGCGCATACAAGTCGTGTGAAATGGCGGAGGTGCCGGCCATCGTCAATCCCGCGACGACCGCCAGAATCGTGGCGAAGGCGACGGCGGACAGGAAGCCGAGGAAGATATCGCCACCCAGGGCTTTTGCAAGGTGCATGACGGGCATGTTGCTACCGCCGATGAGCTTGCCGCCAATAAGCCCGCCTTCGAAGAATGCCGGGTCCTGACCGACGATCACGATGGCCGACAAACCCAGAATGGCCACCACCACGAAGAAGAAGCCGATAAACCCGGTGGCGACGAACACCGATTTACGGGCTTCCTGCCCATTGGGGACCGTAAAGAAGCGCATCAGAATATGCGGCAGCCCGGCAGTGCCAAACACGAGTCCCATGGCGAGTGAAAACATCGAGACCGGATCGGCGGCCAGCGGCCCGGGTGCCATGATCTTCAATCCATTCTTGTGAACGCTCGCGGCCTTGCCGGCCAGCGTATCGAACGAAAAGCCAAACTTGGCGAGCGCGAGGCATGCCAGCAGCGTTCCGCCGACCAGCAGCAATGCGGCCTTGATAATCTGCACCCATGTCGTCGCGACCATGCCGCCGAAGGTGACGTAGACAATCATCAGCAGACCGACGCAGATCACCGCGTAGTTGTAGTCCAGGCCAAACAGCAGTTGAATCAGCTGCCCGGCCCCAACCATCTGCACCACCAGATAGAAACAGACGACCGTCAGCGAGCCGAATGCCATCATCGTGCGGACCTTGTCCTGGTCCAACCGGTAAGCGGCGATATCGGAGATCGTGATCCGTCCGAGGTTGCGAATTTTCTCCGCGAACAGAAACAGAAGCAGGGGCCAGGCGACGAAAAAGCTGATGGAGTATATGAAGCCGTCGTAGCCGCTGTAGTAAATCATGCTGGTGACACCCAGCAACGCCGCGGCGGACATGTAGTCGCCAGCCAGCGCAAGGCCATTCTGGAAACCGGAAATGCCGCCGCCACAGTTGTAGAAGGCGTCCAGCGACTTGGTTTTCGATGCAGCCCAGTAGGTGACCCCCAGCGTGGCCACCACGAACACCAGAAACATCGCGATCGCGATGACGTTAATGGGCTGCGTCTGGGCGGTTGCCGAAAGCGCCGGCGCGGCATGGACGGCGGAAGCGGATGCTGAAAGCATCGCGGAAATCGAGAGCGTGGCCAGAAACCTCATTTCTTCAACTCCAGAACAATTGCATCGAGGCGTTGCGTGAATTCTCCGTTCGAGCGGAGCACGTACCAGCCAGTCAGCAGCCACGACACGAAAATCAGTGCGAGACCAATCGGCCAGCCAATCGTGATATGGCTGGCTTCGGAGATCCGCATGACCAGCACATGCGGCGTCAAGGCGGCAACCAGAATGAAGGCGCAATACGGCACCACGATCGCCAGGGAGAGCAGCGCCGTGAATTGCTTTCTGCGCTTCACGAACTCACAAAACGACGGGTTATGTTGAACAGCGGAATAAGAAACGGGTCCCTGCATGTCTCCTCCTTTTTGTAGGTCTGATACGCCGGGTGCCGGGCTGAGCGCTGACGTAGCTAGCTTGCTGCCAGGACCATTCACGGCGCGGTTACATCCGGATCTCCAACCTGTTTTGGGTGGCATTCGCCGCAGGTCGTCTTGCTGCATCGGGCTCGCGGAAAGTGGGAACCGTCGAGCCCGTCAATCTCACCTCCGTGACTGGACGATAGGTGGGCACAGAAATCATGTACAACGATAATTAGTGATGCCACGCATCACTATTGATGATTCATGGAACGCATGCGGGGCGTGTGGATTCGCCACCCGTTCGCTGTGAAAAGGCGGTCTCATCCTGGGTTGCAAGGGAATTTGCCAGGGTATTCACCGCCACTGGCCTGGCGGGATTCGTGGGCGGCGCTTGCCAGACTCTGGCGGCGCGTCAGGGCAAACCCCGACGGCCGCCAGGTGTGGCCGTGTGACGTTATGGGCGCCGGACGATCAAGATCGACCGCTGCTGGTCTCGCCCTCGATCCGGCTCGATACGCTCAAATTGCCCGCTGGGTGCTCATGCAACACCACATTGATGATCTTGGGGTCCGAGCCGATCGCCTCGTGGGTGATTTGCACGATATCCCTGATCAGCTTGTGACGCCGCTCCGTGGTCAAGCCGGCGGAAATGTGGCACTCGATGAAAGGCATGGTTGTCTCCTTGTTTATTTCTGATGCGACTTACTTGAGCCGGCTGATGAGTTCCTTGTCGCCGGCGCCCCCGTCGACATAATCCGGAAGATGCTCGCCGTGCTCCACGAAGTTGATGCCGCGCCCTTCCCGAATGACAAAGAAAATGTCATTGCGCGTTTCACCGGTCGCTTCACTGACCACCCGGATCAGGCCCGCAGCGAGTTTCCGTTTCTGTTCATCGGTCCTGCCAAAACGCATGTCACATGAAATCAAGGCCATGTTTATCTCCTGTGTGAGTTGTCACTTAGAGGTTGTTTCAAAATGAAGCGAAGCGGTCCTGGCTAGGCGTGCGGCCGCAGACAGTACAACTAGTACGGCAAGGCCGCGCAACGACGCCAGGATTTTTTTGAAACGACCTCTTATTGAATTCCCGCGTGGCGAGCTGGATATGCCGCCCGCGGATGAACCGCTGTCATGAGCGCCATTAGCTCGGCGATCGAGTGTCGCTCCAGGTCTTCCACCATCTCGATAATCCGATGTCGAAGCTGGCTATCGGCGTAAGGCTCGCTGAGCCAGTGGAATTTCTCCACCGTCCGGTCCCATGTGAGCGGGTTTTCCAGGCCGCCCTCGAACCCGACGTGTTCCTTCGAGAATTCGCGCCCGTCCTTGCAGCGGATCGTGACGCGCGTATTCAATGCGTGGGGATATTGCGCGGTGAATGTACTGTCCGGACGGATCACGACCCGCCGGAGCAACGATTGCGCATCTGCCGCCTGAACACGCTCCGGCTCCAGCTGTGCAGGGCCCACCTGGTTATCAAGCAATGCGGCGGCGATCAGGTATTTGAGGTTGTAGTCGGCCTGTTCCTTGGTCTGCGGGTGGTCTTTGGCGCCAAAACCGCCGCCGCCCGCGATATCGAATCCGGTCTGGAAGATGTCGCATGTCACTGCTTCGATGTCATCGCCGGTCAGGTCATGTCGCCGCTTGAGATCCAGCGTGACTTCCAGTACCGGCTGGCCGTGAATCAGCGAGCAATATTTCTTCATGACGGTCTGGTGGATCACGCCGAGCGTCGCATCATCCCAGTCGACATCGATGGGCTGGTCGAACATCCGGACCAGGCCATTGGGGCCTTCAAACAGCCGCATGGGCCCGGTGAATCCCCGTTTGGCCAGCGATGCCGAATAGACCGCCCGCATTCCCGTCATCCCCGGAGAGAAACCCTTCCATTGCGATACGGGCTCGGAATGCACACAGGTCAGGGAAATGTTGTCGACAGTCGCGATGGCGATGGCATTGGCAATTTGGCCCGCGTCGAGGCCCAGCAGTTTCCCGGAGCCGGCCGCCGCGGAAACTGCCAGCTGGATGGCATGATTGAAGCCCTTGGACATGACCGGGACGATGGCCGTGATCCGGCACTGGATTTCGTAGGCCACCGCGAGCGCCAGCATGAAGGCCTCGCCACTCGCCGAAGCATGCTCCGCCGCGGCCAGCACGGCGCCGAAGTTATCGCTCGGATGGCAAAGGCCGCCCGGCGACATATAGCTGTCCAGCAGATCCACATAGCGCACCAGCCCGGCGTTGTAGAGCGCCGCCTGATCCGGCGAAGTGGTCCCGCCGCCGATCAGCGAGCAAGTCCCCGCCGACCGGTACTCGTCAAACTGTGCACGCAACGCCTGGAACGGCGGCCCCGGCAGCGCGGCGATGGCACAACCCAGGCTGTCCAGGATATTGCGCTTGAAGAGCCGTCTTGCCTCGGGCGTCAGGTCGTCCGGGCTGGCATCGTACGCAAACCGGGCGATGCGCTGGACGGTTGTAGCTGAACTCATTTCTCAAGTCCCCTCTTGATCGATTCACCTTGCCACCGCCGGGAAGCGGCGTGTTCCCGCGGTCGAGGCTGCCTTAACGGTGGCAGACGCCGACCCGGATTCCAAACGAATTGATGGCATAGGGATATCTGGCAGGGAGATGGCGCACCCCCGACAACAGCACTTCTGGCAGCGGGGGACTTGTTCTCGCCACGCAAAAGTGTTTGTCCGCCCCGGGTATTAGAAATTGAAGCCGATGCGCCTAAATTAGGACTCATCGGGGCCGACTGGCCCGATCGGCATCCCGCCGAATCCCATTACCCCTGGAGGTTTGCAATGAGTGCAGCACAGAAAGTCGTCGTTGTTACGGGCGCATCGCAAGGCATCGGCGCTGAGATCGTCAGCGCTTTCCTGAAGCGCAACTACCGTGTCGTGGCCACCGCACGCAGCATCAAGCCGTCGGACAATCCGAACCTGCTGACGGTAGCCGGGGATCTTGCCGATCCCGCGACGGCGCGCCACGTCATCGCTGAAGCCGTGACCAAGTTCGGCCGCGTCGACACGCTCGTCAACAACGCCGGCATCTTCGTGGCCAAGCCGTTCACCAGCTACACGGCCGAAGACTACGCGGCGGTAACGGGCATCAACCTGTCGGGCTTCTTCCATATCACGCAACTTGCCATCGCCGAGATGGAGAAGAACAAGAGCGGCCACGTGGTCAGCATCACCACCAGCCTGGTCGATCACGCCATCAGCGGCGTGCCGTCGGTGCTCGCGTCGCTCACCAAGGGTGGCCTGAACGCCGCCACGAAGTCGCTGGCGATTGAATATGCCAAGACCGGCATCCGTGCCAACGCCGTATCTCCCGGCATCATCAAGTCTCCGATGCACGCGCCGGAAACGCACGAGGCATTGGGCGCCCTGCACCCGGTCGGCCACATGGGCGAGATGAGCGATATCGTCGACGCAGTCCTGTATCTGGATTCCGCCCCCTTCGTGACCGGAGAGATCCTCCACGTGGATGGTGGCCAAAGCGCCGGTCACTAATCAGCATGCACGGGGGCATCGCTTACCCGTGCCCCCGCCTCCCGTCTCCCAGTAGCACGAGTCCATCACGCAGATTCGCCGCGTGATGGACTCGCTCTGGCGCCGATTTTCTGGCACCCAACTGCCCGGCGCCGACGATTTTTGGCGATAGGAGGTATCTGGAAACCAGATACCTCAGCGTGGGCGGACGTCGCCCTGCAAGCGCTTCATGGTTGCCAACTTGCCGCGAAATGCGCCGGATTGCCGACGTTCTCCCGCGTATGGCGCCGAGAATGCGTGAGGGATGCGGTGTTGGGTATCTGGCTCAACGATGCCCGCACGCGCACATTGCCGGTGAATCGCCGATGAGTGCCCACGGCAGACACGCAAACGATGCCGTACACTCGCCCGGCGATCTTCCGCGTCGACGCATGCCGATGCGTTCAGCGACGAGCATCCCTGAACGATGTGCTGCGCAAGATGGATGTAGCTGACAGAGGGAAAGAACATGGATGTAGCCGACCTCAGGTTCTTTGAAGCAGTCGCCCGCCACGGCAGCATGAATCGGGCGGCGACGGCGCTGCACACCGTACAGTCCAATGTCACCGCCCGGATCCGGGCGCTGGAAAGAGAGGTGGGCGTCGCGCTGTTCCAGCGCCATGTGCGCGGCGTGAGCCTGACGCCGGCCGGACAGCGCATGCTCCCGTATGCGGCCCGGATCGCCAAGCTGGTATCGGACGCCCGACAGGCCGCCATGGATGACGGCCCGCCCAGCGGTTCGCTGGTGCTGGGGACGCTGGAGACGACAGCCGCGCTGCGCCTTTCTCCCATGCTCAGCAATTTCGCCCGCCGATATCCGCAAGTGAGGCTGTCCCTGACCACCGGAACAACCTGCAGCCTGGCGGCGGACGTCGTCGAGTGTCGCCTCGACGCCGCGTTCATCGCCGGCCCCGTCGACCATCCCGATCTTTGCAGCGAAGCGATTTACCAGGAGGAACTCGTCCTGGTGACGCCACGGACCATCGCATCACTGGATGCCCTGCCGTCAGTACAGGATCTCCGCGTCATCGTGTTCCGGCTCGGATGCTCTTATCGCCAGCGACTCGAAGTCCTGCTGGCGGAAATGGGCATTCTGGTGAGCACGCCGCTCGAGTTTGGCTCGCTCGATGCGATCATCGCCTGCGTTGCAGGGGGGATCGGCATCACGCTGCTCCCACGTGGCGTGGTGGCAGCCGCCGCGCAGCAGGGTCTGGTTTCGCTTCACGAACTGTCGCCTGACAAGGCTCACGTCGAGACGCTACTTGTAAGGCGCCGAGACGCCTACGTCTCGACCGCGATGACGGCCTTTGTCAACGCGGCACGCTCTCAGTTCTCCACATTGATGGCGGCTGCGTAAGCCACTTCGCTCACGCGTCCGTTGTGCCACCAGCTTCGGCGGCACAACGGACGCATCGCGTATCAGCCCAACTGATACTTCTCCCGCACCAGGTGACCGATGCCGATGCGGTCAAGCACGTTCAGCGGGCAGAGGAAGGTCACGCGGACCGTGCCGGGCAGCCTGCTGATATCGATCGATCCCGTAATCGTCGCGCGATTGAGGACCTCATCGTAGGGCAGACCGGTCACGTCGGCGGCACGCTGGAGGCCATTCTTGGTCGCCGCGTTGAGATCCGGCCCGCTGCCGATAAAGGTAATCGGACCGGATTCCTCGATGTCGCGCTGGCCCCAGCGCGCACCCAGCTCGCGCACCTTCTGCGTCTCCAGCGCGGACATCGGCCGGGCCAGCGGCGGCAGGTCTTCCAGGTTTTGCAGCAGGATCGGGCCATCGATCGTCAGGCCCTTGATCACCTCCACAGTCAGCTCCGTCTCGCCGGATACATCCGTCGCATGGCCGGCGATTTCGCCATTGCCCTGCTGCGCATGCATGTCGCCCATATACACGCCGGCCCCAGGTACCTTGACGGGGCAGATCAGGATGCAGCCTTCGCGCACCGCGTTGGTATCCATATGGCCATCGGTCTTGGCCGCGTGCAGATCCGCTTCACTCATGCCATAGCGATGCGGCGCGTCGATCAGGTATTGACCGAAATCCGCGCAGTTATGGGAATCCGGCAGGTCGCGTGACGGCGTGGTGCCGATGTTGCCCAGGAACGGGCGCATGCGCGATGCCACGCCGGGCATGTCGGCGCGCGCCAGCGACAGGATCGAGTGCTGCGCGGCCAGTTCGGGCAAGGCGGACATTTCGGACGCGTTGCCGGCCAGCCGGTTTGCGACGTCCTGATTGACGGTCAGGCTGACTTGATTCTCGTGATCCAGCACGATGACGTAGCCGTGGCCGAAGCGGAATGCATTGACTTCCGCGCCGCAGTGATTGCAGCGGATCGCCATCTCGCCGATGCCCTCGACATGGCTCGCGGGATGCTCGGTGCCGCATTCGGCGCAGAATTTATGGACGAACGGATCACCGGTATAGCGGCCTTCGACGAACTTCATCACGCCTGACGAGGTGGCGAACGACGTGACCGTCATGCGCTGGATCTTCAGCGCAACGGCGTCGCCGATCTCGGCGCCCTCGATGGCAACGGGCTGCGTGACCTCGTGCCCGCCCTGGAAGGATGGCGTGATCATCGGGCCCCAGCAGCCGGGCGGCGTGCCCGTGACCAGCGTGCCGCCGTTGGCAAGCGGCCCCAGCATCTTCTGGCTCGGCCCGATCACGCCTTGCGTGTAGCGGGTGACGCGCAGCCAGTTTGTGGGGGACCGGTCGCTCAAGGCGTCGAGGGATTTGGTTGTCATAACGTGTCTCCTTGGAGTGGGGCCAGGTGCGAATCACCGGCCGGAATGGGGGGCGCGGCGATGCCGGCGCATCGCCTGCAGGACTTCGTGCCGCAGGGCGTCTTGCTTCCTGCGCCAATCACATACGCCGAATCACGTGCGCCATTTGCCGCCGGCCACCAGCTCGCTCACCGCATCGACAAAGGCCTGTGGCGCTTCTTGCGGCAGGTTGTGGCCAACGCCTGGGATCTGGCGATGGATACGGGGACCCGAGAAACGGGCGGCCTGCCCCTTACCGTCCGTCGCCGGCACGACCCCGTCGGCCATCCCATCCAGCGTGATGCTGGGCACCGTGATCGCCGGCAACTTCGCCAGCTTCTTCTCCGCGTCTTCATACAGCGGATAGCCGGGCGCCAGACCCAGTCGATGGCGGTAGGAATGGATCACGATGTCGACGTAGTCGGGGTTGTCGAACGCTTTGGCAGCGCGCGCGAACGTGGCGTCGTCGAACTGCCAGGTCGGCGAGTTGTTCTTCCACAGAATGCGGGCGATATCCTTGCGACTCGCCTCCAGCCCCTTGCGGCCGCGTTTGGTCTGGAAGTAGAACTGATACCAGAGGCCCCATTCAACCTGCGGCGGCAGGGGCTGCGTCGCGCGCGCGATGTCCTGGATCAGATAGCTGTTTACGGAAACCAGCCCGACGCAGCGCGATGGCCGCAGCGCAGCGACCACGCAGGCCGCGCGCCCGCCCCAGTCGTAGCCGGCGAGCACCGCCTCCGGAATATGGAGCGCGTCCATCAGCGCGATCACGTCCTCGCCAATCGCCGCCTGCTGGCCCGAGCGCGGCGTCGACGCGCTGAGGAAGCGCGTGGTGCCGTGTCCGCGCAAATGCGGGACGATCACGCGATAGCCGCGCGCGGCGAGCATCGGGGCCACATCCACATAGCTGTGGATGTCATACGGGAAGCCATGCAGCAGGATCACCGGCCGGCCGTTTTCGGGCCCTGCCTCGTGATAGCCGATATCGAGCAATTCCGTCCGCACCTGGCGGATGGACAGATGGCGCAACGTGCCGCCCGTGACGGCGGCGGCAGCGGCATCCGTCACGCCCTGGGCCGCCTTGGCGGCAAAGGCCGGCGCGCTGGCGCCCAGCGTGGCGCCGGCCACGCCGGCTGCGCCAGTCAGCAAGAACCGGCGACGGGAAAGGTTTTTCTCGGACACGATGTCATTCCTCAAGGTTAGTCGGGAGCAAACGATCGATCCCGAACGTTCCATCCCAAACACTCAATCCAATGTCACGCCGACGATGAGCCCGTTGCTCACCCAGTCGGCAAGCAGCGCCCCGGCCCTGGCGATGCCATCCACATCGCCGAGTTGCTGGACCAGGTGATCGCAAAGCTCGGAGAAGCTGCCGTTCTGCTGCAGATGCAGGAGCGCGTCGCGCTCCACCGCATCGACATGCCGCAGAAAGCAGGAAAAGTCGCGGCGCCAGACGATCAGGCCGCCCGGGGCTTCCAGCATCTCGCCCTCGGGCGTCGGCGCGCCGTTGCGCATCGCGGTCCAGATCTGCTCGGCATTGGTCGTCGCCGTCCGCATCATCAGCGAGGGCGTCAGGCGCAGCTGCGCGGCGTCCCAGTCGAGATCCGCAAGGTCCTGCGCCGAGATCGGCACCGCGTCGGCCGCGACGAACGCCTGCGATAACGCCAGCTCGATCCAGGCGAGTTCATGCAGATCCGGGTTGTCGGGGTAATGCGCCACCAGCGTCTCGCCAAAGTCGTCGGCGTAGGCATCGAGCGTCCAGGCGTACGGCGGATGAGTGTTGATATGGGCGATGGCGGCCGCCACGAACGTCTCGTCGCCCAACCATTCGCGCACCACCGGATACGAGGACTCGAGGCAGCCCACCAGTTGGGCGCGATAGTTGTTCTGGTAGACGGCAAGGCCCGGCGCGGCGCCGGAACGCAGACGGCGCGCCGCCACCGGCGACGACCGGGTCAGCCACGCCTGAAAATCCTGTTGAAGTGCGGCCAGACTCATGACGCCTCCACGGCAAGGGCGGGCGCGGCGTCATAGCCGCGGGCGCCGATGGCACGCGCCGTCGACAGTTCGGCCAGCAAGTCGGCAAGCGGCGGGATATCATCGTCACGCTCGATCATCGTCGCCACGTTGCCAACCCGGGCCCTCGCCTCGGCATAGAGCTTCCACACCGCGTCGCAGACCGCGCTGTCGTGGGTATCGATCAGCAGGTCGCGGCCCTGGCTATGGCCGGCAAGGTGAATCTGGCGCACGTGTGCAGCGGGGATGCCGGCCAGATAGGCGTGCGCGTCGAATCCGTTGTTCGTCGCGCTCACATAGACATTGTTGACGTCCAGCAGCAGGTTGCAGCCGGTGCGCCTGCACATGGCGGCGATGAACTCCCACTCGCTCATGTCGCTGTCATCGAAGGTGAGATAGCTCGACGGGTTCTCGAACAGCATGGTGCGGCCCAGCGCGTCCTGCGCCATCCCGATGTTGGCGCAGACGATATCGAGGGCTTCTTCCGTGTACGGCAGCGGCAACAGGTCATGCGAGTTGAAGCCGCCGACGCGGGACCAGCTCAGGTGATCGGATACATAGAGCGGTTCGATCTCGTCGACGAGGGCCTTCAGGCGTTTCAGGTAATCACGGTCGAGCTCGTCCGACGAGCCCACCGACATCGAGACACCATGCAGCACCACCGGATAGCGGCTGCGGACTTCTCGCAAGACATGGCGAGGCCGGCCCCCGCTGACCATGAAGTTCTCGGAGATGACTTCCACGAAGTCGACGGGAACGTCAGTCTCCAGGAAGTCACGGTAGTGTTCCTTGCGCAGGCCGAGGCCGTAGCCGGCGAAAGGCAGACTGTGAGCGGGCATGGTTCTTACTCGGGGAAACGTCAATGCATGGCCGGCCCGACGCGGCGAATCACCGCGCCGGGGCCGGAGGCTTCTTACTTCGGCTCGGTCAGCGTGCCGCCGGCCTTCAGGCATTCCGACTTGGGCTTGACCAGCACGCCCTTGCCTTTGCATTCGTTCAGGCCCTTGCAATCGTTCTTGGCGGTGGCGCAGAGGCTGGTGCCCTTGCAGCTGTTGACGCCGTAGCAGCGGCCCGGCTCTTCCTTGCCGGCGGCTTGCGCCGGGCTGGCGATCGAGATCGACGCCATGGCGATGAGGGCGGCGGCGGCGGCGATGCTGGCGCTGGACTTCTTGATCATGGACATGAAACTTCTCCTGGGTTGAATCAGTGGGGGGTGCCGGATGGCAGGAAGTACGGAAGAGCGAGGCGCCCGTCCAATCTTCCGGTTACTTCACGTTGCGTGCCGCTTCCTCGATCACCTGTGCGACAGCTTCGGGCTGCGAGATGTAGACGGCATGGCTGGCCTTGATTTCGGTCACCTTGGCACCGGCGCGCTTGTACATCCAGCGTTGCAGGTCGGGATTCAGGGCGCGGTCTTCCGTGGCCACGATGCCGTAGCTGGGCTTGTCGTGCCACGCGGCGGTCCATGCGCCGGCGGCAAACGCAGCGGACGTCACCGGCACCTGGGAGGCGGCCATGAAGTCCGTGCGATTGGTCGTCAGGTCGCCGGCAAAGTCCGCGCCGAACTTGGCGTGATCGAAGTAGAGATGCCCATCGCGGGTGGTACGGACATCGTCGCTGGCCGCAGGCATGGAAGCGGCAAGCTGCGCCACGCTTTCGCCGACGTCCGGCTGCAGGCCGGCCACGTAGACGAGCGCCTTCACCTTGCCGCGTGCGCCGGCCATCGTAATCACGGAGCCACCGTAGCTGTGGCCGACCAGCACCACCGGGCCGTCCTGCTCATCGACCAGATCGCGCGCGGCGGCAACGTCTTCGCTCAGCGTCGTATGCGGGAGCTGCACGACGCTGACCTTGTAGCCCTTGTGGATCAGGATGTCGTGCACGACGCGCCAACCCGAACCATCGACAAACGCCCCGTGCACCAGGACGATGTTCTTGGCCCCCGGCGGCGCGGCCGGCGCTGCCGCCGAAGCGAGCGTGGGAATTGCCAGCGCCATGGCGATGGCTAGCGTGGAGGTAAATCGCACTTTGTTTCTCCATCGGGCCGCAGGGGCCCTTGTTTTACGAAAGAAATCGGTTTGTCGCGGGAATCTGTGGCGCTACCGGGCACGCATCGGCGTGCTAACGGCGGCGCCCCAGGACGTGATCCAGCGACCAGGCCCCGCCGCCGTAGGCAATCAGGGGCAGCAGCAAGCCGGCCCAGCTGAGATGCGTTGGCCAGGCGTCGGGGTAGACGAAGATCTCGATCACCGCCGTCATGCCCAACAGCGCGGCGGCCGCGGGACGCGTGGCCAGGCCGAGCACAAGCAGGATCGGGAACAGATGCTCGGACCACGTCGCCAGTTGCGCGGCGAGTTCGCTCGGGATCAGCGGCAACGCGTACTCGGAGGCAAACAGTTCGTAGGTCGACGCCTTGATCGCCAGCAGGCCGTCGACCTTCGTCCGCCCCGACAGAAAGAACACCGAGGCGATGCCGAGCCGCGCAACCAGCAGCAACAAGGCTTGTGGCATCAGGCGCTGCAGCGCGGCGGCCGCCGGTCCGATCCCTGCCTCGGCACGCTGTGGTGCGGGGATGCCCGCACCGTGGCCTGTGCGCGTCGTCACTGGATGGCCTTCAGCGAGCCATGACCCTTGGGCGTCTTGATCTGCGTGCAGGTGCCCTTCTCCACCATCACCCAGGCATTGCCCTGGTAGTCCTTCTTGGACGTGCCCGCGCAGGACGTGCCCGCACCGGCCGAACAATCATTCTTTCCCGCTAGCGCCACGCCGTAGCACTTTTCGGTGGCCTTGGCCGGCTCCGCGGCATGCGCGATGCCGGCGAGGGCGTTGAGGGAAATAGCGAGGGTGGCCGCGAGGGCTGCATGGGAACGCTTCATGGTGATTTCCTTGGTCAAACGTCGAGAGTCAGAAAACAGATCCGGTGCCGGAACGGTGCTGAAGAAAATGAGTTCGAATTTGCTTTGAAATCGCATTCGATTGCATCGGATGCGATGGATAATACGCGAGGAAAAACAGATGTCAACCCTATCGATTAAATCGGATGCGATGTAGTTATAATGTGTCCCGGATACAGACTGATACAGACAGCAATTACCCATTCACGACCCTATGAAACGCACCAACGCCGCCACCAAAAAGAGCGCCGCCGACAATCCGCGGCTTGCGGATTTCCTCTGCTTTGCCGTCTATTCGGCGAACCTTGCCTTCGGCAAGGCTTATCAGCCGATCCTGAAGGCGCTCGGCCTGACCTATACGCAATACATCACCATCATCGCGCTGTGGGAGGAGAATCATCAGACCGTGAGCGGCCTGGGCGAAAAGCTCTTCCTGGAATCCAACACGCTGACACCCATCCTCAAGAAGCTCGAAGCGATGGGCTACATCGACCGGCAACGCGACCCGGCGGATGAGCGACAGGTCGTCGTGAGCCTGACCGATGCGGGACGACGCCTGCGCGAGAAGGCGCTGAGCATGAACCTCGTGGACGCCTGCGGCCTGACGCCGAACGAATTCCAGACCACGCAACAGTCCGTCGCCGCGCTGCGCGACAATCTGATCCGGTCCATGTCCGACAAGTCATAGCCATGGCGCGGCCTTTGGCCTTATTGGCTCCATTGGCCGCGCCATCGTCTACAGGAATCCCGTCGAGATCCACGGCACCGTGGCGATCAACAGGAGCGCGATGAATAGCGCACCCAGATACGGCCAGATCCGCCGCATCGCCTGGTCGGGGCTGACCTTGCCGATGGCACAGGCCGCATAGAATCCCACGCCAAATGGCGGTGCGAACAGGCCCAACCCCATGGCGAAGACCACCACCATGGCGAAATGCACCTCGTGCACGCCAACAGACTTGGCGATAGGAAACAGCAGCGGGCCGAAGAGCACGATGGCGGGAATCCCCTCCAGAAAGCTGCCCAGCACCACAAACGCGATGGCCGACACCACCATGAATCCCGCTGCACCGCCCGGGATGGCCTGCATCCACGTGGTCAGCAACGTCGAGAAGCCCGACTGGGTCAGTGCCCAGGCCATTGCCGTCGCGCAGCCAATGATGAGCAGGATCGCGCCAGACAACGACGCGGTATCGACAAGAATCGGGTAGAGCCGCGACCATCCGATGCGCCGGTAGACGATCGCCCCGACGATCAGCGTATAGGCAACGCCAATGGTTGCCACTTCCGTTGCGGTGGCAACGCCCTCCACCACGGCCGCACGGATCAGGAACGGCAATGCGATGGCCGGTGCCGCGTGCACCAGGGCTTTCATGACATCGGACGCCGATGCACGCGCAGCCTGCGCGGCGTCTCGCTTGCGGTTCTTCCACCAGACCACGATGGCCAGTGCAACAGCGCCCACAATCGCCGGCATGAAGCCACCCGTGAAGAGCGCGGCAATGGAGATGCTGGTCACCGATCCGATCGTGATCAGCACCAGGCTCGGCGGAATCGTCTCCGACATCGCCCCTGACGCGCTGAGCATGGAGACAAGCTCGCCTTCATGCTCGTTGCGCCGTTTCATCTCCGGAAAGAGCGCGGGCGCCACCGCAGCCATGTCAGCCGCCTTGGACCCGGAGATGCCGGACACCAGATACATCGCCCCGATCAGCACATAGGAGAGGCCACCGCGCAGGTGCCCGATCAAGCCGGCCAACACCCGGATCATCGCCTCCGCGAGTCCCATGGCCTCGATCAAGGCCCCCAGGAAGACGAACAGCGGCACCGATAGCAACACCGCCCCGGACATGCCTTCATCGACGCGCCCGACGGCCACGATCAGCGGCGTATGGGTTGACGCGAGCAGGTACGCCACCGTGGAAAGCCCGAAAGCCGTCATGATCGGCACGCCGACGGTGACCATCAACCCGACGCCGACGAGGAAGAAGAGCACGAGGTTCAGCGTGCCCAGGGACTGGAACATCGCCGTGTTGCAGAGGACGGCCGCCGCGACAAGGCCAGCCACCGCCACGGAAATCGTCAGATCCGCCAGCCTGGCCGTCCGCACAAGGCGCAGCACGACCAGCACCAGCATCAGCGTGAACGACACCCCCAACGCCGCGACGCGAATCGTATGCGGTATTTCCAGCGCGGGCGTCGTGATCTCCCATTCCTCACGCGCGTATTCCCACGCCGGCAGCATCATGGCGATCATGAACACCGCCACCACCACATCGCCAAACGTGTCGACGAATGCCCTGGCGCGCGGCGAAAGTCGTCCGATAAAGCTGGTCAGCCGCATATGCTGTCCGCGGCGAATGGCAATGGTGGCGCCCAGCATCGCCAGCCAGATGAACAGCAGCGACGCGAGTTCATCGCCCCACAGCAGCGGGTCCCTCACGACGTAGCGATAGAAGACATTGGCGAGCAACAGCAAGACCTCGGCGACGATCAGCAACGCGGCCGGCCATTCGGTCAGCCAGCCGATCCACTGCTCCACTTTCAGGCTCGCGCGCGACAGCGCGGTGTTGTGACTCGCGTAAAGGGCGCGGTCAGACAGCGACGATTCCATGGGGTAGTTCCTTCAGATAGTGGACCGACGATCTCAGGCGAGACCCGGCGCGTACTGCAGAAGCACATCCCAGGCTTGCGAACCGAACTTCTTCTTCCACTCGTCGTAGAAACCTGCCTTGCGCAGTGCTTCGCGGAATGGTTTCGGGTCGGTGCGATTGACCGTCATCCCCTTTTGCGCAAGCGTGGTTTCGAGACTGGCATTCAGCCTGGCCACGTCGGCGCGCAGATCCATTGCGGAGCGGTTGACATGACGGGTCACGATCTCCTGCAGCGGTTGCGGCACCGCTGCCCAGGCCCGCTTGTTCATCACCGGCCAATAGCCGTTCCACACATGGTTGGTCAGGGAGCAGTACTTCTGCACCTCGTAGAACTTGGAGGTATAGATCGTCGACAGCGGGTTCTCCTGGCCTTCGACGATCTTGGTCTGCAGCGCGGAATAAAGCTCGCTCAGGTTCAGTGCCGTCGGGCCCGCGCCGAACGCCTTGTACATCGACACCCAGAGGGGCGCTACCGGTACCCGGATCTTGAATCCCTTCAGATCATCGGGCCCCTTCACTGGTTTGGCGTTGCTCGTGATCTGGCGGAAGCCGTTCTCCCAGATGTTGTCGAACGCAACGAGTCCCGCGCCAGCGATCTTGCCGCGGACGAAGGCACCGAGCTGGCCGTCCATCGCGGCATGCGCCCGCTCCTCCGAGTCAAAGGCGAAACCGACCGCGTTGAGCGCGGCCAGTGGCACCAGCGTGCCGAGAATGATCTCGGGCATCAGCACCATCTCCATGCCGCCAGACCGCGTCTGCGCGAGCATATCGGTATCCCCGCCCAGCTGGTTGTTGCCGAACACCTGGAGGTCGAAGCGGCCACCTGACTCCGTCTTGATGCGCGCGGAAGCTTCGAGCAACCGGACGTGCATGGCATGTGCCACCGGCAGGTCATGGCCGCACTTGAACGTGAACTCGGCGGCCGCCCGTGCTTGTCCCGGCAGGATGGCGGCCGCGGGTGCCACCGCGATGGCCGCGGCACCCTGGATGATGCGTCGACGCTTAATGTCTATCAATTTGGTTCTCCTTTGGATTTCATGGCGATAGCACCCCGCCGCGCGCTAGCGCGGGGGATGCAGCGTGTGTTGTTCTTTTTCTTGGAAAGGGACGCGTGCGTGCGTCAGGAATGTCAGTCGACGCGGTAGCGATCGATGACTGCGGGATCGGGGTCGAAGCCAAGGCCCGGCCCCTGGGGAACGTCAATGTGCCCGTCACGTGGGCGCAGGGCGCCGCCATACAGGTCGGCGGCCATATCGAAGTAGCGCCACTCGATCATCGACCCGGCATCGCCCAGTGCGGCGGTGGCGTGGATGCTGGCGAGCAACCCCGGACCGTCATAGAACGTATGCACCATGACCGCCACGTTGTGCGCATCCGCGAGTGCCATGACCTTGCGCAGTTCGGTGATGCCGCCCATCTTGGCCGGACTCGGCTGGACGAAGTCCACCGCGCCGGCCGAGAGCATCTGCTGGAATTCGATCAGCGTGGACGCGTTCTCGCCTGCGGCGACCGGAATGTGCGACGCGCGGCGCAGTGCCGCCAGCCCGTGGTAGTTCTCCGGCGGCCAGATCGGTTCTTCCAGCCATCGCAGCCCGAAGGGCTCCAGCTTCGCTGAGATATCGATCGCCTCGCGCAGCGACCAAGGGCAGTTCACATCGAGGGTGATCTCGACGTCGGGACCGGCCGCCTTGCGGGCCGCTTCAATGACCGCTAGATCGACTTCGTGGAGCTTGAGCGAGCGGTAACCCTCGTCAATCGCGCGGTGGATATTCGCCGTGATCGCGTCACTATCCGCGTAGCGAATCAGGCTCGCATAGGCCGGCAGGCTGGTGCGGCGTGCACCGCCGAGCAGCGCATGCACCGGCTTGCCCGCCGCCTTGCCGGCGAGGTCCCACAGTGCGATGTCGAGTGCCGACAGCGCGAACGTCACGGCACCACTGCGGCCAAAGATGTGAAAGCGCCGTTGCAGGTCCTGCGATATCGACTCGATCGCGCCCGCGTCCAGGCCAATGCATGCGGGCCCGATCATCGTCTCGATGACCGCCTTCACCGCGGGAATGGCCGTAAAGCCGAAAGACTCGCCCCAGCCCACCAGGCCGGTATCCGACGTCACTTTTACCAGGAGCGAGTCCGCTGCCTGCAAGTCGCCCTTCCCCCACACACCGGCGGCAGACTTGCCACCCACGGTGAACGGCACACGCAGAACAATCGCCTCGACGGCTGCAATCTTCATCACTACACCTTCTGCATCTCGATATTGCGCTCCGTGTCCATCACGATGCGTGTCGGCGAATTCTAGTGAGGGCTCCGGACGAGCCAGTAGCGATTTTTCCGGATACCCCCTATCTGTTTGACAGATGGCAGACGGCCGGCGCGGACTTGTTCCGCCGTGTATCAATTCATGTTCTTCCGTGCGGCTTTATTGGGGCCGACGGCACACCTATAGTTCGACGCAAGGCAGGCCACGGCAGTCGAAGCAAATGCCGCAGGCACCTCAATCTGACCGACCTAGCCATCAGGAGAACCGAGATGTCCGACAAGACGACTGCGACCACCGGCGCTACCGGCGGGCCCCCCGCCCGGACGCTGACCCTGCCTGCGCCGCCGCAGCCACTGGGCCGCTATACGGCCGTCAGCCGCGCCGGCGATCTGCTGTTCATTTCCGGTCAGCTGCCGCTGCGCGACGGCAAGGTGGTCTGGCAAGGACAGGTCGGCAAGGACCTGACCGTCGAGGAAGGCAAGCAGGCCGCCGAACTGGCCGCGCTGAACGTGCTGGCCCAGATCGACAAGTACCTGGGCGGCGGATTCGAGCGCCTCGATCATATCGTCAGGCTGGAGGGCTATGTGACCAGCGCACCGGGTTTCCTGGACCAGCCGGCGGTGCTCGACGGCGCATCGAACCTGTTCGCCGACCTGCTCGGGGACAAGGCCGGCCACGCACGCGCGGCGTACTCGCAAACCCAGCAGCCCGGCAACGCCGCGGTCATCCTGGTCGTCATCGCTCAAATCAAGGGCGCGTGACCGCGCTTCCCGACCTTCCGGAGAATCTCATGACATCTGTTGCCCGACGAATTGGATTGAGCCTGGGCCTGGCTCTTGCCGCCTTGCTCGGCGCTGGATCGGCCTCGGCCGCCGGCCTGTCGCCCAAGGTCAACGGCGCCATCCTGCAGGAAGACATCAAGTGGTCGTCCTTCCCGGCGTTTCCGCAACGCGCGCAACTATCGGTGCTGGTCGGGGACCCGTCGACCGCAGGGCCCTACGTGGTGCGCGTCAGCGTGCCGGCAGGCGTGAAGCTGATGCCGCACGTGCATCCGGAAGATCGCATCTACACGGTGATCTCGGGGGTCTTCTATATCGGCATCGGCGACGAATTCAATCCGCAGCGGCTGGTCGCCTATCCGCCCGGCAGCGTCATCGTGCTGCCTGGAGGCACGCCGCATTTCCACTGGGCCCGCTCCGGTGGCTACGTCACGCAGGTGAGCGGCAATGGCCCGCTGGGGATCGACTACGTCAACGTCGAAGACGACCCCCGCCAGAAGGCCCACGTCCACTAGGCTAGGGCTCGAACTTCTCCACCAGGAAATCCACGAACGCGCGTACCCGGCGCGAGACGTGGCGTGCGTGGGGATACAGCAGGACGAACGGGCGGGTGCTGCCGCCATATGCCTGCAGGACCTCGACGAGAGTGCCGTCGCGCAGGTCCTGCTCCACGACAAAGCGGTAGGTCTGGAACAGGCCCGCACCGGCGCGGGCCAGCGTTGCGCCGCCCAGGGCGTCCTCGGAGGTCGAGTAGGAGCCGGTGGTCACCATGTCGATCTCTTCCCCCTCTTGCTGGAATGTCCAGGGAATCCTGCGTCCGCTGCTCGGGCGTTCGAACTGGATGCATTCGTGCGTCAGCAGATCGTCCAGTGTCTTGGGCACGCCGTGTCGCTTGAGGTAGGCCGGCGTTGCGACGACCACCATTTCGGCGTCCTCGAGCTTGCGCGCGATCAGCGTGGAGTCCTCCGGTGCCCGCCCGCGCACCGACAGATCGAAGCCATCGTCGGCGAAGTCGACGTTGCGGTTGCTGATATGCACGTCGACGTCGACATCGGGATAGCGCTCCCTGAAAGCCGGCAATACCGGCAGCACGCGATAGTGGGCGTACGGCGTCGGCAGGCTGATGCGCAAGCGCCCGGCGGGCGTGGCGTGCTGGCGGCTGATCTGCCGCTCGGCGTCCACGAGATCCGCCAGCGCGGTGCGGCACTGCTCGAAGTAGGTCCGGCCTTCATCGGTCAGGCGAATCTGCCGCGTCGTCCGCACGAACAGCCGCGCGCCAAGACGTTCTTCCAGCCGCGAAACACTACGGCTGACCGCTGCGGGCGTGACGCCTGCGGCGACGGCCGCGGCGGTGAAGCTGCCAAGCTCCGCCGCAAGACAGAAGAGTTCGATGCTGCCCAGTTGCAAATCGTCGAATTGGCGCTTCATGGTCTATGACACCGTGTAATGACTGTTGTTGCTTCGACGTCGTTCATCACGACCCCCAACGCCAGTACATTGGTTTTGTCGAAGCAAGTCATTCTAATCCCGTCTCCTCGACGACGCAGCCGCGAGGAGACCTAGCAAGCAAAGGCAAGAAAATGGAACTGATCTATGTTGGCGATCCGATGTGCTCGTGGTGCTATGGATTCGGCAAGGAAATGACGGCGCTCCGCGAACGTTTCCCGGAACTGCCGCTCCGCATCGTCGTGGGCGGCATCCGCGCGGGCGCCACCGATATCCTGGACGATGCCGGCAAGCAATTTCGCCTGCAGCACTGGAGCCGGGTCGAGGCCGCCAGCGGCCTGCCGTTCAATCGCGAAGGCTTCGTGGCCCGCGAGAACTTTGTCTACGATACGGAGCCCATCTGCCGTGCCGTGGTAGCGGCGCGCCAACTCGCCCCGCAGGCCGATCTGCTGGCGATCTTCCGGGCGCTGCAGCACGCGTTCTACGTCGACGCGCGCGATACCACCGACGGCAAGACGCTGGCGGAAGTCGCCACGCAGGCGCTGGCCCGGCAAGGCCATGACATCGCCGTGGAGACGTTCCTGGCAACGTGGGCCAGCGAAGCCGCCAGGACGGCCACCGTCGACGACTTCCGCACGGCCCGTAGCTGGGGCATTTCCAGCTTCCCGGCCCTGGTGCTGGGCCACGCAGGCAAGCTCTACCGCGTATCGGCCGGCTACGCCCCGGTTGCCGACATCGCGCAACAACTCGAGCATGTGCTGCAAGCCACCAGCGCCGCCGCCTGACGCATCCACCCAGTCGCCATCGCGCCGTCATGCGGCATGCAACCGCTAGCGGCGCGATGGCATCCGACCGTTGGGCGCGGTCTGCATGCATCAGGAGAAACCGAAATGTCGGCTTCACTCACCCAGGGACCTGTCGACAAGGCCCATCAGCAGATCCTGCAGCAACTGCAGGTCTATCTCGACGCACTCTATGACGGAGACGTCGACGCACTGCGGCCCACCTTTCATCCCGCTGCACAGCTCTTTGCCGAAGTGCGCGGGGAGATCGTCCAGAAATCGCTCGACGTCTATCTGCAGGGCGTGGCATCGCGCAAGAGTCCGGCCTCGCTCAACGAGGCCTATGGCATGTCGGTATTGTCCGTGGAGGTCGTCGGCAAGATCGCCTCGGCCAAGGTGCGCGTCCACATGGGCGGCTTCCGCTACCAGAACTTCCTTTCGCTGCTGAAGGTCGGCTGCGAATGGGTCATCGTCAACAAGCTCTATACCCACATCGACGACTAGACACGGCGCACGGCGCGCCGGAGCGTCAGTCCCGGGGCGGCAGCAAGGTCCGCTTCCCGCGCCCGCCAATCGCCCCGGACGCCGCCGCGCGCAGGAAGCGCTGGAACGTGGGGCATTCCATGTGAGTCGGCTTGGGGCAGGCCGCGGCGTGCCGCAGGCCGTCGCGCATGGCGCTCAGCTTGCGGATCGTCCTGTCCAGCTCCTCCGCCTTGTCCGCGAGCATCTGCCGGTCGATGTGCGGGCGATCGCCCGGCGCGAACATGAGCGCGATCTCTTCTAGCGAGAATCCGGCAGCGCGCCCCAGCGCGATCAGTGCCAGCCGGTCGAGCACGCCCGCATCGAACAGACGACGCAGCCCCCGCCTGCCGGTCGAGGCAATCAGCCCCTTTTCCTCATAGAACCGCAGCGTCGAAGCCGGCACGCCGGAGCGCTGCGCCACCTCGGAGATATCCAGGTTTTCCACCCTCTTGACCTCAAGTCGACTTGAATTTGTATAGTGCAGATTCCGCTTCTTGAAGGCAAGCCGGAAGGTAAAGGGAACGACCATGGATGTGACGCACCAGACCGCCGACGAACAGGCGAGACTTTGGAATGGCCCCTCCGGACGCGCGTGGGTTGACGCACAGGCGTGGCTCGACGCGATGTTCCAGCCATTCGAAGACCTGCTGGTCAACGCCGCGTCCGCCTCCGGAGGCCGGGTGCTCGACGTCGGCTGCGGCACGGGCGCCACCACGCTCGCCGTTGCCCGGCGGCACGGTGCCGCCAGCCGCTGCGTCGGCATCGACATTTCAGGGCCGATGATCGCCGCCGCCCGCGCGAGCGCCGAGCGGGCAGGCACGCCGGCAAGCTTCATTCAGGCCAACGCGCAAACGCACGTGTTCGCGCCCGCGAGCTTCGACATGATCATTTCGCGCTTCGGCGTGATGTTCTTCGACGACCCGGTGCTGGCCTTTGCAAACCTGCGGCACGCGGCCAGTCAGGGCGCCGGGCTCCGGTGCATCGCCTGGCGCAGCGCGGCGGAAAATCCGTTCATGACCACGGCCGAGCGTGCGGCTGCGCCGCTCCTGCCCGACCTCCCCGCCCGCCGGCCGGGCGCCCCGGGGCAATTTGCCTTCGCCGATCCGGACCACGTTCGCGGCATCCTGGAACAAAGCGGCTGGCTGGATATCGAGATCCGGCCGATCGACGTGGCTTGCATCCTGCCGGAACAAGGGTTGGTCGAATACCTGACGCGGCTTGGTCCCGTCGGCCTGGCCCTGCAGGAAGCGGACGACCAGACGCGCGCGAAAGTCATCGAAACGGTCCGCGCCGCCTTCGATCCCTATGTGCACGGGGCCGAAGTGCGCTTTACCGCCGCCTGCTGGATGATCGGGGCGCGGGCGCCGTCAGCATCGGGCGCGCAGAAGGAGGATGAACATGTCTGAGATCGGGCGCTTCATGATCTGCGCGCCGCTGATCGGCGCGGGCGCGACGGTGGTCATGGATGTCTGGATGGCCGTCCGGCAACGGCTGCTCGGCATTCCGCCGCCGAACTATGCGCTGGTCGGCCGCTGGATCGCCTACCTGCCGCGCGGACGCTTTCACCACGATCCCATTTCCGCCTCGCCGCCCGTGCAATGCGAGCGCCTGGTTGGGTGGATCGCCCACTATGGGATCGGCATTGCGTTCGCGGCCACGCTGCTCGCCATCTGGGGCCTCGACTGGGCCCGTGGTCCGACGATCGGCCCCGCGCTGATCGTCGGCATCGGCAGCGTCGCGGCACCTTTCGTTGTGATGCAACCGGGCATGGGCGCGGGCGTCGCCGCCAGCCGCACGCCGCGTCCCGCCGCCGCCCGCTTCCAGAGCATCGTCACGCACGCGATATTCGGCCTCGGCCTCTACGCAGCCGGCTGGGTGACACGCATATGGGCCGTGACGGCCTGAGCGTCACCGCTTCGGTTCGAGCGGACGGGTGCGTTCATCGCGCCTAGGACAGGAAGCGATGTATCTGTGCCACCACGGCCGCGCCTTCGCCTACCGCCGACGCGACACGCTTGGTGGACCCCGAACGAACGTCGCCAATCGCGAACACGCCTTCGATGCTCGTCTGCAACGGCAGCGCCTGCAGCGCGGCTTCGGCAACGTCGGGGCCCGTCAGGACGAACCCCTTGCTGTCGAGAGACACGCCGCAAGCTTCGAGCCAGCTTGTATTCGGCACGGCGCCGATGAACACGAACAGGTGATGCGTCGTCATGCTGCCTTCGACGCCGCCGGGGCCGCGGTAGTACACGCGTTCGAGGCGCGTCTCCCCTTCCAGCGCACTCAGCTCCACACGCGTATGCAGTGTCACGTTCGGCTGCGCCCCGACGCGTTCCATCAGGTAGTGCGACATGGTGTTTCCAAGGCTCGTGCCGCGAATCAGCATGTGCACATGCTCGGCATGCGATGCCAGGAAAACCGCCGCCTGCCCCGCCGAGTTGCCACCGCCGACCAGCAGCACCGGCTCCTTGCGGCATAACCGGGCCTCCAGTGGAGTGGCCCAGTAGTAGACGCCGCAGCGCTCGAATCGCTCGAGGCCTTCGACGGCGGGGCGCCGATACTCCGCGCCGCTGGCGATGACCACGGTGCGCGCGGCGATGCGGCGCGCATCGGCAAGCTCCACGAACAGCGGATGCTTGCCACAATGCAAGGCCTTGACCTCGCACGGGATGCCGATATGCGCGCCGAATTTCTGCGCCTGGACGAACGCGCGGCCAGCCAGGGCTTGCCCGGTGATGCCGGTGGGAAAACCCAGGTAGTTCTCGATACGCGCACTCGTCCCCGCCTGGCCACCGGGTGCACGGCAGTCAAGCACCGCGACCGACAGCCCTTCGGACGCCGCGTAGACCGCCGTGGCCAGTCCGGCCGGGCCGGCGCCTACAATCGCCACGTCGTACACATGCGTCGGATCGAACTCCGGAATCAGCCCCAGGCAAGTGGCAAGCTGACCCTCGTCGGGGTTTCGCAGCACCGTGCCGTCCGGACAGACGACAAGCGGAAAGTCGTCGGCTTGCGGCGTCAGCCGCGCAAGCAACGCAATGGCGTCGGCGTCCTGATCCGCATCCAGCGCCATGTTCGGAAAGGCATTGCGGCGCAGAAAATTTTGCAGCGCAAGAAGTCGCGCATTGCCGGGTGCGCCGACCAGAACGACACCCTGACCGCGCTCGATCACCAGCACACGCCTGAGGATCAGCGCCCGTATGATCTTTTCGCCAAGATCGGCCTCCATGACCATCATGGCGCTCAGCTCGTCCGGCCGCAGCAAGACCGCCTCGACGTCTTCTACAACATGGGCGTCCACGACCGCCGGCTTTCTCGATAGCTGCGTGACGTCCGAGGTGAACTCACCGCGTTGGGTATAGGTGTGGATCGTCCGCTCATGGCCCAGGCCATCGCGGCCAACAATCCGGATCTTGCCCGACAGCAGGAGGAATACCCCCGGGCAGATGCTCCCGGCGCGATAGAGATATTCGCCCTGGGCGTAGTGGCACGGGTTTCCAAAGCGACGCAACCTCTCGACTTCCGCATCCGTGAGAACCGGAAACATCTGCTGGTAACGCGGATGGTCGCGCACACTCGGGTCTTCGACCATCCGGTCGTCGCCAATGCGACTCGCGTCCTCCGCTGGCTCGGAGGTGCGCGTATCGCCTCCCGGCACTGATTCGTTGCTCATCGCGGAATCTCCTCCAGCGGCTGCCGCTTGCCAAGGCAAGAGTAATCGACATGTCGCGGCCACCCAAGGATTCTTGCGATCCCGGCGAACGCTCGGCTTACCTCATTTCGATTGAGAAAAACTCAAACGAGTCGCCCGGAAATCTCGTTTGTCGAGGCGCGGTCCAGGTACGACTATCCAGTCATCCCCTGGCCATACCCATCCATCGACAAAGGAGACACCCGTGTCAATGCAGCCCTACACGCTCTGGAGCGCCGACGCATCCCCGGCCCTGCTGGCGTCCCGTGACCAATACACCGGCGAACAGGTGTTCCCCGCCGTGCCCGCGAACTCGCCGCTGGCGTCGCGCCATGACACCGTGCCAGTGACGGGTGTCGGCACGGTCTACAGCTTCACCGTGATCCACCCCGCGCCAAAGACCGGCCAGCCGCCTTACGCGCTGGGCTATGTGGACTTCGCCGGCCCGGTGCGCATCTTCGGCCGCTTGCTCGGCAACGATCGCCCCACCATTGGGGACCGCTACCTGCCGCAGCCGGACGAGACCTTCGGCTACGTGTTCCACGCTCTTCACGACTAAACAAGGTACGCCATGCAAGACATCTACATCTCCGGCGGTGCGATGACCCCCTTCGGCCGTCACCCGGGCGTGCTGGCACCGGAACTGGCGCAACAAGCCATCCTGAAGGCGGTCGACGACGCGGGCATTTCCCTCGATGACATCCAGGCCGTCTACTGCGCCAACGTGCTGGGCGGCATGATCCTGGGTCAGCTGATCGTGCGCGATCTCGGCCTGCGCGGCATTCCGGTCTACAACGTGGAGAACGCCTGCGCGAGCGGCGCCACCGGCGTGCATCTGGCGCGGCACGCGCTGCTGGCACAACAGTACGACACCGTGCTGGTGTTCGGCATCGAACAGCTGACCGCACTCGGCGGCGGCACCATCCCGCTGCAACGCAACGATCACAAGACGGATCTCTACGCCAAGGCCGGCATGGTCCTGCCAGCGGTCTATGCCATGCGCGGCACGCGCTTCCTGCATGAGCGCGATGCCACGCCCGAGGACCTGGCGAGCATCGCGGTGAAGAACCGCTACAACGGCACGCTGAACGAATTCGCGCAACAGCGCACGGAAACCACCGTGGAGGAGGTGCTGGCCTCGCGCATGATTGCCGATCCCCTGACGCTGCTGCAGTGCTGCCCGTCGCAGGTGGATGGCGCCGCCGCCGTGATCCTGAGCACGCGGCGTCCCGCGCAGGCAAAGCCGGTGAAGGTGCTGTCCTCGGTGGTGGTGTCGGGCATCCGCGAGCAGGCCGATGACGACATCCTGGATGCGGAAATCACGGCCCGCGCGGCGCGCCAGGCCTACGAGCAAGCGGGCCTGGGGCCGCAGGACGTCAACGTGGTGGAACTGCACGACGCGTTCACGATCGCCGAGTTGCTCTACTACGAAGCACTCGGCCTGGCACCAGTCGGGGAAGCGGTGCCGCTGCTGCGCTCCGGCGCCACGCGCCTTGGCGGCCGCGTGCCGGTGAATCCGAGCGGCGGCCTGCTGGCAAAGGGCCATCCGCTGGGCGCCACCGGCGTTGCACAGATGGTGGAAATCATGTGGCACCTGCAAGACCGGGCCGGCAGCCGCCAGGTGGCCGGCGCACGGGTCGGCCTGACCCAATGCACGGGTGGCGGCATCGCAGGCGTCGACCACGCGGCCTCATCCGTTCACCTGCTGGGAGTCTGACATGAACGCACCTGCCATCCACTCGCCGCAAGGCTCGCCGCAGGATTCGCAAGATTCACCGCAAGTGGCGGTGATTACCGGCGCCGCACGCGGCATCGGTCTTGGCATCGCCACCCGCCTGGCCGAACAGGGCATGCGCGTGGCGCTCTTCGACCGCGATGCCACGGCGCTGGCGGATGCCGTGGGCGGGCTGGTCCACGCGGGCCATCGGGCGATGGGCGTCACCGTCGACCTGACCGACGCCACGGCGGTCAATGCGGCCTTCGAGCACGTGACAGCGTCGATGGGCCACATCGATTGCCTCGTGAACAATGCCGGCGCCGTGCGCGACATGCGCTTCCTGAAGATGACGGACGACGACTGGGACCTCGTCATCAACACCAACCTGCGCTCGCAGTTTCTGTGCTGCCGTGCCGCCTTGCCGGGCATGGTCGAGCGCGGCTACGGCCGCATCGTCAATATTTCCTCCCGTGCGTGGCTGGGCGGCTTTGGCCAGGCCAACTACTCGGCCGCCAAGGGTGGCGTGGTCAGCCTGACGCGATCGCTCGCCATCGAATTCGCGGCCAAGGGCATCACGGTGAACGCCGTCGCGCCCGGCATCGTCGACACGCCGCTGTTCCGCAACTTCGCGCCCGAGGTGCAGGCCCGGCTCCAGAAATCCGTGCCGGCGCAGCGCATCGGCACGGCCGAGGATATCGCCAATGCGGTGGGCTTCTTCCTTGACCCGCGCGCGGCGTATGTCACGGGGCAGACGCTCTATGTGTGCGGCGGCCGCAGCCTGTCGTCGCCCAGCGTGTAAGGAGCCGCCATGACCGTACACCTGAACATCGACGGGCCCGTGGCCGTGCTGACGATCGACCGGCCCGAGGCACTGAATGCGCTGAACGTGGACGCCTTGCACGCATTGCGCCAGCATCTCGGCGAGATCCGGGACCGTGACGATGTGCGCGTGGCCATCCTCACCGGCACCGGCACGCGTGCGTTCTGCGCCGGCGCAGACCTCAAGGGCACGCAAACATCGCCGGCAAGCTATCCGGAGGCCTTGTTCCATGAGCCGGAACACGCCGCCGACCTCGGCCTCTACATCCGGCTGATGGACCTGTCCGGTCTCTCGTTCTGGAAGCCAATGATCGCGGCCATCAACGGGCACTGCCTGGGGGCCGGACTCGAGATCGCCTTGCAGTGCGATATGCGCGTGGCATCCACCCATGCCACCTTTGGATTGCCCGAGGCAGCCGTCGGCTCGATCCCCGCGGTATCCGGTCTGCATCGCCTGCTCAAGGCCGTGCCGTCCGCGTACGCCATGCAGATGGTGATGACGGGTGAGCGCATCGGCGCCGCCGACGCGCAGCGCATCGGGCTGGTCACCGAAGCCGTGGAGCCAGACCGCCTGCTCGACCGCGCGCTGTCGCTGGCGCACAAGGTGGCCGGCAATGCGCCGCTGGCCGTGCAAGCCATCAAGAAGCTGTCACGCCAGACCGCCCATCTGGGCGAAGCCGACGCGCAGGACCTCACCGAACTCTACTGGGGCGTGCTGCGAGACACGGCGGACCGCATCGAGGGCCGCAAGGCGTTTGCCGAAAAGCGGCCACCGCACTTCACGGGCCGCTGAGAACACGCCACACCAACATCAACGACATCACCACATAACGACATCCCACCATCAGGAGACAACCATGATTTCCGTATCCCGCGCCGCACGCGCGATCCTGCTCTGCATCGGCACCGTGCTGGCCGCTGGCACCGCCGCACCGACCAACGCGCAGTCCGCGTTTCCGACCAAACCCATCACCCTGGTGGTGCCGTTTGCCCCCGGCGGCGGCAACGACATCCTCGCGCGCCTGATTGCCCCGAAGATGAGCCAGCAGCTAGGCCAGACCATCGTGATCGAGAACAAGCCCGGCGCAGGCGGCAACCTCGGTGCCGACTTCGTCGCGCATGCGCCGGCTGACGGCTACACGCTGGTCATCGCCTCGAGCCAGGTCACAATGAACCCGTATCTCGACATGAAGGTGCCGTTCCGGATCGAGCGCGATTTCGAGCCCGTGGGACTGATCGCCTCGGTGCCGCTCATGCTGGTGGCCAACCTCGACCAGCCGTTCAAGACCCTCAAGGAATTCATCGACTACAGCAAGGCCCACCCCGGCAAGCTCAGCTACAGCAGCCCGGGCCCCGGCACGCCGCAGCATCTGGCCGGCGAGGTCTTTGCCAAGATGAACAAGACCGAGCTCCTGCACGTGCCCTATCGCGGCACCGGCCCGTCAATCACGGACCTGATGGGCGGGCAGGTGCAGATCTCCTTTGCCACCTTCGCCTCCGTCATCCAGTACGTACGCACTGGCAAGCTGCGCGCGCTCGGCATCGCCGGCAAGAGCCGGACGTCGTTGATGCCCGAGCTGCCGTCCTTTGCCGAGGCCGGCCTGAAGGGCTACGACGCCGAGCTCTGGTACAGCCTGCTGGCGCCGGCCAAGACGCCGCGTGCCGTGGTGGACAAGGTGAATGGCGCGCTGCTGGCCGCATTGAAGTCGCCCGACGTGAAAGAACAGTTCGCGAAGCAGGGCTTCGAGGCCAAGGGCTCCACACCCGATGAGCTCAGGGCCTACATCGGCCGGGAGTTGGCGCGCTGGCAGCGCGTGATCACCGAGAACAATATCAAGGTGGCGATGTGAACCCGTCCACCGACAATCCCCTGCTCGACGACCTCGGCATCCGGCTGACAAACGTTGGCCCGGGCGAGTGCACCTTCACGCTCGATATCGAGCCCCGGCACCTGAACCGCCAGGGCACCCTGCAGGGCGGTGTCAGCGCCACGCTGCTCGATGCGGCTTGCGGCTACGCCGGGCTGCAGGATGAGGATGGCGCCATGGGCAATGCCGTCACGCTGATGCTGACGATCAGCTATCTCGGCAAAGTCAGCACGGGCCGCGTGCGCGCCGTGGCGATGGTGACTCGCGCGGGCCGCAGCATCTACTTCTCATCGGCCGAACTGGTCGCCGATACGGGCGAGCGGATCGCCACGGCCCAGGGCACCTTCAAGCGGTCCCGCAATTCCAGGGAGTCATGATCATGTTGCGCAATGCACTCGATGGGCTGACCGTCATCGATTTCACCCAGATTGGCGCGGGCCCCACCTCCACCATGCTGATGGCCGACATGGGCGCGCGCGTGATCAAGGTGGAGCCGCCAGGCGGCGAACTGGGACGAGGCCTCGGCCCCGGCTGGATCGGCGATGACAGCGCCCTGTTCCACGCGTTCAACCGCAACAAGCTCGGCGTCGCGCTGGATCTCAAGTCCCCGGAGGGCGCCGCCGTGGCGCGCCGCCTGATTGCCGAAGCCGACATCGTCGTGGAAAGCATGCGCCCCGGCGTGATGGAACGGCTCGGGCTCGGCTATGCGCAACTCGCCCAGGACCATCCCGCGCTGATCTATTGCTCGATCTCGGCTTACGGGCAGAGCGGCCCCTACGCGGACCGCGCCGGCGTGGACGGTATCGTGCAGGCGGACTCCGGCCTCATGAGCCTGATCGGGGTGGAGGGCGGCGAGCCGTGCAAGGTGCAGGCCCCCGTGGTCGACGTGATGACCGGATATGTGGCCGTGGTCGGTATCCTGGCCAGGCTGGCCCAGCGTGCCAAGGATGGCCAGGGCGGCCATCTCGACGTCAACCTGCTGAACGCGGCGCTCGCCTTGCAGCAGTCATCACTCGCGAGCTATCTGGCCGACGGCGAACTGCCGGTGCGCGCCGGCAGCGCCGCGCCGTACTCCGCGCCGAATCAGGCCTTCCAGACCGCCGACGGCTGGATCATGGTGGCGGCTTACATGCCGGACCGCTGGCGCCGGCTATGCGAAACGCTCGGTCTGTCGGCGCTGGCCGACGACCCGCGCTTTGCCACATCGCCGCTGCGCGTGGCCAATCGCGCGCAAATGGTGCAGGCGTTGACGCAGGTGTTTGTCACGCGCACCACGGACACATGGCTGCCAGTCCTGCGGCAGGCTGACATTCTCTGCGCGCGCGTGGCCACGTATGCCGATGTAGCGCAGCATCCGCAAGTCCACGCCAACCACATGCTCGCGGAAGTCCACCACGACACGCTGGGCGCCATCCGGATGCCGGGCTTCCCGATCAATAGCGTCGACTGCAATGCACAGCCGATGCGCCCTGCCCCGGCGTGCGGCCAGGATACGGATGCCGTGCTGCGCGATCTGGGTTATGCAGAGGCCGAAATCGCACGGCTGCGCGAAGGTCGCGCCATCCACTGCGCCGAGGCCAGCCTGCCGACGGCGCGCCACGCTTCTCTCGCTGTCGCGCCATGACCACGGACCACACCCACCACGCCCCCGGCAACGGCATGGACGTCGTCGCCACGCTCCATGCCAGGAAGAGCGTGCGCGGCTTTCTCGACACGCCGGTATCGCAGCAAACCGTCGAAGCCATCCTTGCCGTCGCTTCGCAGAGCCCCAGTGCGTCGAACACCCAACCGTGGCGCGTCCACGTCTGCGCCGGCGCCGTGCGCGACCAGCTCAGTGCGGAACTCGTGGCGCTGCATCTCGCCGGCGGCCCCGGTCACGCGGAGGAGTACGCCTACTATCCGGCGACCTGGCGCGCGCCCTACCTGTCGCGGCGGCAGGCCGTCGGCAAGGCACTCTACGGCCTGCTGGGGATCCCCAAGGGCGACACTGGCGCGATGACACGCCAGTACGCGCGGAACTTCGATTTCTTCGGTGCGCCGGTGGGCTTGTTCTTCACCATCGAGCGCGACCAGGCGCAGGCAGCGTGGCTGGACCTCGGCATGTTCCTGCATGCCGTGATGCTGGCGGCGGTCGCCCATGGGCTCGGTACGTGTGCACAGCAGGCGTTTGCGCGGTATCACCGCCTGATCCGCGCGCGGCTTGCCATCCCGGAGGCGGAGATCGTGGTGTGCGGCATGTCGCTCGGCTACCCGGATCCCGCGGCAGCAGCCAACCAACTGGAAACCCGTCGCGAACCGGTGGACGGCTTTGCGCGATTTGCCGGCTTCACGGGGTCGGGCGATAGCGGTATCGCGCGCTAAGCGGTGGTTTCGAACTGCGCCAGCAGCCACTTGCGGAAGGTCGCCATGCTGGCGCTCTCGTTCCGGTCGGCAGGCGTGAGCAGGTAGTACGTGAAGTCGCCCATGTCCACGGCCTGGCGGAACGGTGCCACCAGCTTGCCGGCGGCCAGGTCATCTTCCACCAGGAAGCGCTGGGCAATGGCGAAGCCCTGCCCTTCCAGCGCCGCCGCGTAGGCCATGGCCGAACTCTGGTAGGTCATGCCGCTGCGCGCGTCGACCTGCTTCTCGGCCTTGGCCGCCGCCAGCCAGCATGCCCAGTCATCGGGCCGTGCAATCGAGTGCAGCAGGACCTGGCGATCCAGATCCGCCGGCTTGCGGACCTTCTTGCCCAGATCGGGGCTGCAGACCGGCACCAGTATGTTCGAGACAAGACGATAGGCGTTGGTGCCGCTCCACTTGCCGTCACCAAGCCGGATCGCGCCGTCGATGTCCTCCCTGCGGAAGTCCACCGGATCGAGCGAGGCCGTGAGCAGCACCTCGATTCCGCTGTTGGCCGTATGAAAGCTCGACAGCCGCGGGATCAGCCAGCGCATCGCAAACGTCGTATAGGCACGCACCTTGAGCTGTGTCCGCTTGGTGCGCCGGGTCAGGCGGACGGTCGCCTCGCGCAGTCCGTCCATCGACTTCGTGACCGCACGGTAGTAGTCCTCGCCAGCGCGCGTGAGCGAGATCTGCCGATGCCCGCGCACCAGCAGCTGAATACCGAGGGTGTCTTCGAGCGTCCGAATCTGGCGGCTGACCGCACCGGGCGTGACGTGCAGCTCTTCCGCTGCAATCGTGATGCTCAGGCGTCGCGCAACGGCTTCAAAGGCCCGGAGTGCATTGAGGGGAGGCAGGCGATCCATGGCAAAAATTCTGGCACACGATTGAGGTTTTCTCAATCATCCGAACGGACATCGCCGACTCCGGAATGTCACACGACATCGATGCCGGCGGACGCGCCAGACAGTGCTGGAAGAATGCAATGGGGAATGGGGTGCTGGGACCCCGGCATCTCGCACCTGCGCGTGGCACGTGGAGACGCTGATGGATCTGCCGGGCAAGCCGGCTACATGATCATCTAATGGCCGCGGCCTGATGGCAGCGGCCGGTTTCAGACGCCGAATCCCGGGTCGCCGAATTTCGACAGCAATTGCTCGAGCAGCGCCATATCTTCCGTGCGCGGCGTGCGGTCCTCGGTCACGCGCGACGCGCCACCATAGGTCGCACTCACATGGCGGCGCACCGTCAGCACGTCATCGGCAGGCGGCGCGATCTCGACGGCCTCGCCCGGCTCGTGGCGATAGCTTCCATCCTTCCAGCCATCGGGCGTCAGGTGCATGATTTCCCATTCGTCGCAAACGGACATGGCGGCTCCTTGGTTATCAGTCAGGCAAGGCAGAGGACGACGCGAGCGTGACGCGGCACTGGGTGGCCGGCACGCGAATTCCGGCGGTTGCGGTGCGTTGCTCAATTCTTGTGACGGTAATTGATGCGGCCCTTGGTCAGGTCGTAGGGAGACATCTCCAGCGTGACCCGATCGCCGGCAAGGATCCGGATGCGGTTTTTCTTCATGCGGCCCGACGAGTACGCCCATACCTGGAATCCGTTCTCCAGGATGACGCGAAAGCGGTTATCGGGTAGCACTTCGGAAACGTGGCCACCAAATTCGACGAGTTCTTCCTTAGCCATGACGGGCTCCCTGATAGGCGTGGGCGGATACGCCCGGGTGATGGGGACGGGTTGCCAGGCGCGCAATGGCGCGTTCGCCGGCGCTACGGGCCGCTTGCTTGGCCTTGGCTGCCGAGCGATGCGTGTCGTGACGCATGACAACGTTGGCCAGCACGCGTTCCGTGCCGTCCTTGTATTCGCTGATGAGGTACGCGGCAAACCAGACGCCGGGTTGCTGCTCGATGGGATACACGGCTACCGTGTACGGAGATGGAATAGCGTTCATTGTTCTCATATTTCTGTTCGCGCGATCACGCGTGCGGGAGCGAGGGCACCGATGTGCGCCAATGCCAGCCGGAAGGATTCGCCGCGATTGAATGGGGTCAATACCCGCGACACGTATGCATGTCGCCGCGATTGACGCGAAAGTGACCGTGCTTGCGTAGGCCGGTGCGCTGGTACGGGGCGTGCCGGGTACGGAGCGGACTAGGCCGCGGGTCAGGTAGGTGACGGGCCATGTGGCCCGGATCGATTCGGGTGTACGCCCGAAGGGCGCCGGTGGTGAGTAATTGTCTTGAGGCCGGCACCCGGCCGCGGTCGCTTTGAACGCGGGCAAGGTCCCGCACTATAACAGCTTCGCGGGTTGGCTGCCGAAAGCGGGGCCCAATGTGACGCAAGGCACCCGAAAGTGCCTTGTGCCTTGCAATCGCGCCCGCCTTAGGTCCGCATAGGCGGCGCCACGCCGGCGCCCTCGATACCGTGGCGTCGCAGCGCATCGGCCACAAAACCCGAGGCCTTCATCTCCTCGATAAAGCCACTCAGCCAGGCGCGCGTGGCACCGCGACCTTTTGGCACGCCCATGGCCTGCTCGATCACCATGAAGCGCCCGGGCAGCAGCCGCACGCCGCCAACACGCCGCGCATCGGCTTCGAGCTGCTGCTTGACGCCTGCCGCAACATCCAGGCGCTCGGCAAGGAACATGTCGGTGACAGCCGGCGAAGTCGGCGCGCGTACCAGCGTGGCCGCACGCAGCTCGCGCGTCAGGAACAGATCGTAGGCGCTGCCACGGCCGACCACGACGCGTGTGCCCGTACGGTCGACCTCCTCGTTGCGCTGCAGGGCCGAATCATGACGCACGAGATAGGCCCCTTCGATGATCACATACGGTGCCGTGTACTCCATGTCCGCTGCACGTACCGGATCGATCGCCACGAACGCGAGGTCCACCTGCCGGCCCTTGACCGCCTCGACCACGCTTCCCGCCGATGAAAAGGGCACCAGCTCCGGCGTCAGCGCGAGGCGCCGCGCCGCCTCGCGCGCGAGGTCCACCGAAACGCCCTGGAGATCGCCATTCGCGGCGCGGCTCGCCAGGATCGGATTGCCAAGGTTGATGGCCGCACGCAGCTTGCCGGTGCCGCCCAGTTCCGCGATCGCGGCCTCACGGGAACCGACGGTCCCCGAGCTGCCCGAGGTGGCGCAACCCACCAGCGCGAGTGCGGCGGCAAGCGGGCCGGTGGCGCATATCGTTCGTCGCGTCCGGTCCATCAGAAGTCCACCTTTTGACCGGGTTCGGGAACGAGCACGCTCGTCCTGGCGGAGGCGCCGAGCGCCGCAGAGAATTCGGCCGGCGTACCGCGCAGCTGCGGCGTGGTCTGGTAGTGGATCGGAATCGCGTAGCGGGGCTTGATCATGTCGCGCACCGCGATCGCGGCATCCTGCGGGCCCATCGTGAAGTGGCCGCCAATCGGAATGAGCACGAGGTCGGGCTTGTAGCGCTCGCCGACCAGCTCCATGTCGCCGAACAGGCCCGTATCGCCCATATGCCAGATCTTGAAGCCATTCTCGAGTTCGATGATGTAGCCCACCGGCTCGCCAGCGTAGTGGGTTTCATCCTTGTCCGTGGCCGGGTTCTTCCAGACCAGTTCGGACGAGTGTTCGGCGCGCACCGCCGTGATCTTGGGTCCGCCCGCACCGAACGGCGCGATCGTGCCGCTCTTGCCGAACCGCTGCGACAACGCGGCCGGAACCATGCCCAGGCTGACGAGCGTCTGCCCCATGCCGCCGCCGGTATAGATGGGCGCGTTGTTCAGCTTGGCCAGCGCCGGCGCATCGCCAAGATGGTCGCCATGGGCGTGTGTCACCAGGATCAGGTCGACCTTGCCCAGCGCGGCAAGCTGCTTGAAATCGGCCGGCGTCTTCGGGTTCGTGGTCAGCCATGGGTCGATGACGATCACCTTGCCACCCGGCGTGGTAATCCGCGTGGCGGCCTGCCCGAGCCAGAGCACCTCGGCCTTGCCAGCGGCAATCTGCCCCGGTGGCTTCGGCTGCTGGGCGCCCGCCGTCGACGTCGTGACAGAGGATGCGCAACCGGCGAGCACGGCAACGGCAGCGGCGAGGAAAAGCATGCGGCATCTGATCATGGTTGTCTCCTGCATCGGTTGTAGTGACATCTCAAAATCATTCCACGCCTCCGGGTGGCTGCATGACATCGGTGGAATACGCGCGGCAGGCCTGAGGAGCGCTGTGCAGTATTTGCAGCCCACTCCGGCCTGTCAATCGGGGCATGCACCGCCGCGAGCGACGCGCGGCCGGCTCACACCGTCAGGAGCGCGCGGAGCTGACGAATGTCGTTCACCTTCTCGAGGTGGTTGATTCGTTCGATCAATTTCTCGGTCTTGCTGGTGCCAAGCACCGGCGCGATCAGATCGCGAGCCTTGGCATTGACCGCCTCGGTGCTCAGCGGATTCTCCTTGGTACCGGGTGGAAACCGGGTGAAATGATTGACCTTGCGACCGTCGATCATCGTCACCTCGACGATGGCACCGCGCGGCGCGGCCGGGTCCATCAACGCCTGATCCGGCACCACCGTGACCTTGGCGCGCTGCGCGGCAATGCGCGGATCGCGCATCAGCGCCACGTCGTGGCTGTCGACAAACGACACCGCACCCTTGACGAGCGCGACCGCCACCAGATGCTGGCAGTTCACATCCGGCATGGCGCTTTCCCCGACAATGCCGACCGCATCAGTCGGAAGCTTGACGAGGATGCTGCGGACATTGTCAGGCGTCAGCCCGTGCTCCTTGCGCAATGTCAGCAGCGCGTCCAGCGGCGACTGGATGGGATATCCGACGGAAAACGTCTTGATCGCGGTCTCGGTCACATAGAACCGTTTGCCGAGCTGATCGAGCATGGCTTCCGGCTTTGGCGACGTCGAAAGCGCAATGAACAGGTTGTGCGTGCCATCGAGTACGTCGGAGACGCCCGTCAGCCCGGCCTGCACCATGCCGACTGCCGTCACGCCATTGCGCGCGCCCATGCCGGCGAAGTCGAACGCCTTCTCGATATGGTCCTTGTCTTTCACCCAGCTCCACAGCCCGGACACCTGCTGCGCGGAATACGAGAGCGCATATCGCATGCCGGTTTCATCGAGCCGCGCGAGCGACGCCGCGGCACCCAGCGCGCCGAAGGTCGAGGACGTGCCTTCAGCACTCCGATGCGAGCCGCGTACCAGATCGGGCCCCAGCGCCATCAGCAGGCGGCAACACAGGTCATAGCCAAGCGCGACGGCGCGCATGAGTTCGGTGCCGTTGCGCCCCTCCTTTTCTCCCACCGCCAGCGCGGCCGGAACGACGGCGCTGCCGGGATGGGCCTTGGTGACCGGCTCGAAATCGTCGGTTTCGTCGGCGTGCGCGCACATCGCATTCGCCAGCGCCGCATTGACGGTGGTCGTACGGAACGACGCACCCACCACCGAGGCCTGCGGCTGGCCACCAAGCGTGCGCACATACTTCACCGCCATCTCGCCCGGCGTCATGCGCGACCCCGACACCATCGCACCCAACGTATCGAGGATCCGGTGCTTGCAGGCGAGTTCAACCGCTTCAGGCAGCGCGGTGTCGCGCGCCGCGACCATATAGCGCGCCAGCCTGGCGGTGACATCGGCTTTCACGGCGGCATTTGGGGCACCATTCGCGGCGGCCGCCGCAGCGCCATTCGCCACACCCTCCGCCGCCAGCTCGGCGGCCCGGATCGGCGATGCCGCCAGTGCGGCGAGCGCACCGGCGGACTGGAGCACGCGGCGGCGTACCAGCCTGTGATGATCGGACATGTCCCCTCCCGTTCGAATTGTTATCAGGCTCGCGATGCTTCCACCGGACTCCGCCCTTCCAGCCACGACGTCAACGCGTCCACCACGCCTCGCGCAAACATCGCGAACACGGGCTCACTGACGAAGCCCATGTGCGGCGTCACCACGAGATCGCGGCGCTTCCGCAGTGCATCGTCCGCAGGGACCGGTTCCACGTCGAAGACGTCGATGGCGGCAAGCCCCGGCCGCCCCCGGTCCAGCGCGGCGGGCAGCGCATCCATGTCCACCAGCGCCGATCGCGAGGTATTGACGAGGATGGCGTCCGGCCGCATCAACGCCATGCGGTCGGCATTGATCAGCTTGCGCGTCTCAGGCGTGGGCACCAGATGAAGACTGACGACGCGGGACGTCGCCAGCAAGATGTCCAGGCTGACTGCGGTGACGCCTTCCGCCGCCGCGCGCTCGGGCGTCATGCGTGGGCTCCACGTCACGACGTCCATGCCGAACGCCTTGCCGACGCGCGCCACGCGCTTGCCGATCTCGCCAAGGCCGATCAGGCCAAGGCGCTCGCCGTGGAGCACCCCAGGCAGCGGCGCGCTCTCGGCCGGACGCCAGCCGCCAGCGCGCATCGTCGCCATCTGGGCCTCCAGCTGACGCGTGGCGGCAAGAATCAGCGCCCAGGTCATCTCGCAGGTACTTTCCTTCGACGGCCCCCACTCGGTGTTCGCAACGGGGATGCCGCGCTCGCGCAGGGCTTCCACGTCGAGCGTGGTGTTGCGGGTGCCCGTGAACACGACCAGCTTCAGTCGCTCCGCCACGCGCAGCGTCGCCGCATCGAGCGGCGTGCGGTCGCGTACGAGCACGAGCACGTCCGTCTCGCGCAAGACCGCCGCGAGTGCATCCTTTGCCAGCGGCGCGTGATGGAACGTGACGTGCGCCTGGGCCTCGATTGCCGACCAGTCCGCCAGCCGCGTGAGGGCGCGCTCGTAGTCGCCGAGTACCGAAATGCGGGCACGCGTCATGGTTACGGGCGTGCCAGCGCAGTGATGGTGCCGACGTTCGCGGTCTGGCCCAGTTTCCAGCAGGCGTCGATCAGCTTGCCCACCTGGCCGGCGCCCAGCACCGGATCGGCCAGCGCGTGGAACTTGGCGTTCAGGTCCGCATCGCGCATCGGCCGCTGCAGGGACCCGATGGCGTGCTCCACCGTCACGTTCACTTCGCGGCCATCCTTGAGCACCGCCTTGACGATCGATGCGGCTTCGTCGACGTTGGCATCGGCCGTCGCCATCACCTTGCGGCGCAGCGCCACCACGTCGTCGCGCGTGACGATGTGGTCCGAGAACTCCTCTTCCGCCGCGCGCCCGAAAATCAGGCCCGCCGCGCAGCCATGGTAGACGCTGAACTTGGCGAGCAGCCCGTCGGTCGGCTCCTTCTTGCCGGTCAGCTCCAGCACCAGCGGGTGCACGCGCAGGTCGATGCGCTCCACATCCTCCGGCCTCACGCCCTGCTCGCGCAGCTGCACGCAGGCGTCGATGCTCGGGTGGATGACGATGCCGCACGCAAACGGCTTGTAGGTGTTGAACGAGATCTCGAAGCGGCTGCCGAGTTCGTCGGTGATCTCGTTCCAGTCCGTCTTTGCGGAGATCACCTGCATGAAGCCGCGCGGGGCTTCCAGCGCCTTGGCGCTCGAGGTGTAGCCGTGGCGCGCCATCAGCGCCGACATCAGCCCGGCGCGGGCGGCGCCGCCCGGATGGAACGGCTTGGTCATGGTGCCGAACTGCTCGCGCAGGCCCACCGGCTGCGAGGCGGCGATGCCCAGCGCCATGGTGGTCTTGTCGGCGTCGAGCCCCAGCAGGCGCGAGCACGCGGCGGCGGCGCCGAGCATGCCGGTGGACCCGGTGATATGCCAGCCACGGTCGTAGTGATCAGGATACATCGCGTTGCCGACGCGGCAGGCCACGTCGATGCCCAGCACGATCGCATCGGTGACCGCGCGGCCGCTGGCGCCCGTGTGCTCGGCCAGCGCCAGCACCGCCGAGGCCACCGGCCCGGCCGGGTGGATGATCGTCTTCAGATGCGTGTCATCGAAGTCGAACGTATGCGAGGTGATGCCGTTGACCAGCGCGGCACTGGCCATGTCCACCTTCTCGCGCCGGCCCAGCACCGTCGCCTGCGCGGCGGGTTGCAGCTCGGCCACGGCGGCCAGCGCGGCCTGCGCGGATTCATGGCCGGCCGCGCCCACGGCGCAGCCCAGCCAGTTCATGAACGTGCGATGGGCTTCGTGGTCGACCTCCGGGCTCCAGCCCTGGGACGGATGGGTCGCGACAAAGTTGCCCAGGATGCGGGTGACGGCCGGGGCGTTGTGATCGGCGGCGACGTGGGTGTTGCGGGCCATAAAAAATTCCTTGTTCAGTGAGACTGCAGAGACGTGAAATCGGTTTGTCGGTCAGGTATCGAGCCGGATGCCGCGATCGCGGGCAAGCTGGCGCCAGCGATTGACCTCATCGGCGATGTAGCGGCGAAACTGGTCGGGCGTCATCGGCGTGGGCTGCAACGCCTCCGATGACAGCTTGTCGGCAAGGTCCGGGCTCTTGAGCACGGTGTTCAGCGAACTGTTCAGGCGCGCCACCACGTCCGCGGGCATGCCGGCGGGGCCCACCACGCCATACCACTGCATGGCGTCGAAGCCCTTGAGCCCGGTTTCCTCGAGCGTGGGCGTGTTCTTCAGCAGCGGATGGCGGGCGTGGCCCGTCACGGCCAGCGCCCTCGCGCGGCCGGAGCGGATATGGGGCAACGCCGCCGACAGGCCCGGGAACATCGCCTGCGTCTGGCCGCCGATGAGGTCGTTGAAAGCCGGAGCGATGCCGCGATAAGCCGCGTGGGTCATCTTCAGGTCGAGTTGCTGGGCCAGCAATTCCATCGTCAGGTGCGTCAGCGATCCCGGCCCGGCCGAGCCATAGGCCACCGGCTGCTTGCGTGCGTACTCGATGAATTCCTTCAGATTGGCCACCGGCAGCGCGCTGTTGACCACCAGCACATTGGGCGTGCCGCCGATCATGCCGATCGGCGTGAAGTCCTTGACGGGGTCGTAAGGCACCTTGCGCGTGGCGGGGTTGGTGCCGTGCGTAGCCACATACCCCTGCATCAGGCTGTAGCCGTCCGGGCTGGCCTTGGCCGTCATCTGGCAGGCAATCACGCCGCCACCGCCAGCCTGGTTCTCGACCACCATCGACTGGCCGAGCACGCGGCCCCAGCGATCGGCAACCGTTCGGCCAATCAGGTCAGAGCCGCCGCCGGCGGCAACCGGTACGACATAGCGCAGCGGCTTGTTGGGAAACGTGTCTTGCGCGTCCGCAAGGCCAGGGACGGCCAGCAGCATCGCGCTGGCCTTGATCAGGGTCCGGCGTGTGGAATTCATGTCTCCTCCGGGCGCACCATTGAGTCGCTTGGGCGCTGTTTTCTTGGAATGGCTCCCGGCCCTGCCCGAGCCGGATGGCAGGGAGAATCATCGCGCCCCACGAGATCGTTGTGAATTGCAAATTTCCGTACGATTGATGCAAGGTGAACATCAATGGGAAATCTGGCTGCCGGCGCACGCGCGGCACCGGACGGCCGGGACCGGCCTGATCCCGGCGACGCGGGAACGTGACAGTGCCCACGTTTGACGTGTAGTGGGTGATATCGGGGCGAACGCGGGGAAGGGAGAAGCGAGCGAAGCGGGCGAAGAGGGGCGAAGGGGGGCGAAGCAGGTGAACGGAGCGAAGAGAGTCCGGCCGGCGACACCGACGGCCTCCCTTGCAGCGCGGGCTGGCGCCCTACAGCTTGAGCGTCGAGAGCAGGATGCTCGTTTCGGTGTTGGTGATGCCAGGAACGAGGCGGATGGCGCTGAGAATCCGGTCGAAGGATTCGAGGTTGTCGGCGCGCAGTTCGGCCATCAAATCCCAGCGCCCGTTGGTGGTATGCAGTGCCACCACGTTAGGGTGACCACGCAGTGCACGCCGGACTTCCTCGCTACGGTCGCCGCCCACCTCGATGCTCATGATGGCGCGGATGCGGAATGCCTCGACCTCGGGACGCAGCCGGACGGTGTAGCCAACGATGATGCCTTCGTTTTCCAGCTTCGCCAGGCGATTCTGCACAGTGGCACGCGCCACGCGCAGCTTCTTTGCCAGCAATACAACCGGCATGCGGGCGTTGTCGCGCAGCAGTGCAATGAGCTGTCGGTCGGTGTCGTCCATGAAGTTGGCAGATTGCTTAATTTGGATAGCAAAGTGTATGACGCAGGGATGCTTTTGCCAATCCGTGAATCAAACTGACGTGCCTTGTCGCGAAAATCCTTCCTGTCGCGCGCAACGTTCAAGCAGCGCTTCTCATCTCGACACCATGAAATAGACTCAATGGGCGATGGTTGCCGGGCGGGCAAAGTGCGGTGTACCTGGCTTCCTGCTCCACGGTGACGACTACATCTATCAGGCGGTCCGCCCGACACCGCTTGTCCATCAAGGAATCCATCATGCCCAAGATTGATACTGTCCTGTTCACAGGCAAGACCCACACCACGGTCAACCGGGACCCCGGCGCCCAGCGTGGCGAGCACGGCGTCGTCGACATCAAGCTGTCGGCGCCCGGCGGCGAAGATCACACGTTTGTCGCCGTCGAACCGCATCCGAGCGCCGAGCAGTTGTTTGCAGGCGCCTGGTCGGCCTGTTACATCACTGCGTTCGGGATCGCCGCCTCGCTGAAGAAGGTCACGCTGCCGCCCGACTATTCCGTGGATATCCAGGTGGATGTGGGCCAGACTGGTCCCGCCTGGTTCCTCGGCGCCCAGTTCACCGTCCGCGTGCCGGGCCTGGCACAGGACGTCGCCGAGGCGATCGCGCACTCGGCGCATCAAATCTGCCCGTACTCGAAGGCCGTGCGCGGAAATATCGAGGTCGCCCTCAACGTCATCACGGCGTGATCCGGCAGGGCAACGTGTACAGCGCGGAAGCTGGCCGACCAGCGCCCAGAGGCGGCCGGTTTCCGCCGTTTGGCAACGTATCGCTCCCACGGCGGCGTGCCTGCCCCCCCTTGAAGGGGTAAACCTTAAAAGAGGTAAACCATTCGGCGAGATTGCCGTTATGTGTCGCAGGGGCCCACACTGTGCCAGCTTGCGGGACCACTCGCGGGCGCGCAGGGGTCGGCCATCGTATCCTCCTCTGCCGCACCTGACGCCATGCAACTCTTCCGCTCTTGCCGGATCATCTGCGCAGCTTGCTTGTTTTGGGTAGCCCCACTTGCCGTGGCGCAGACACCCATCGTGCTGTACTCGGAGGCCGGTCAGCGCCCCCAGTCCTACGAAGAAAACGGCATGCCCAAAGGGGCGTATATCGAAAACCTGCAGCGAGTCCTCAAAAGGATTCCCGAATACAAGGTGCAGATTCGGTTTGCGTCGTGGGCTCGCGCGGTGGAAGAAGCCAAGATCGGCAACAGCGCCGGCGTGCTCGGCGTGTATTACCGCCCCAAGGAGCGGCCGTTCCTGAATCACTCCAAGCCGTTCTACACCGAAGATGTCGCGGTGCATTGCAACCGGGATTCGATTGAAGGCCGCACCTTCAATACCTATCCGGACGATTTCGTCGGCCTGAAGTTCGGCAACCAGCGTCGCTATCTGGCGCCCGGCAAGCACTTTTTCCAGCTCGTCAGCGAGGGCAAAATCGAACTGGTCGAGGGACATGAATTCCAGGATCTCGTCAAGAAGATGCTGGTGCAGGAGATCGACTGCGTGGTCAACCCCAGTGTCGTCATCAACGAGGCGCTGATCACGCTGGAAGCCCTGGGCCTTCCGGAGCGCATGCGCTACAAGTCCAGACGGGTCATGGCCATCAAGAGCGAAACCGTCCATATCGGATTCAGCAAGAAGTATGAGGAATCGCATCCGGAACTCGCCAGGTTCCGGATGCTGTTCGACAAGGCGGCAGATGAATAGAATGCTCCCCTGACAACCCGAGATCGCGCATTCATGCCACTGCTGCCACCGGTTCAATCGATCCGGAACCGGATGATCGTGCTGTTTATCGTCGCCACGACGACAACGTTGGGCGCCTTTGGCGCGCATCGGCAATGGCAGTTGCAGCAGGATCTTGAGCAGCGTTTCGAGCGGACACGCGCGGAAGTCCTGGAAGGACTCAAGGAAAGCCTGGCGGCACCGGCCTGGGCACTGAACGTGGGGATCCTGCGGACCCGGCTCGAGTCAACCCTGATCCACCCCGAAGTCACCGAAGCCTGCGTTTTTTCGCCCGACCGGCAGGAGGTCTATGCCGACGTCCGCCGCACGGTGACCGCAGGCCGCCCCCCCTCGCCCGGCGCGTTACCCTGCGCGGCGGCCAACGGGCGTGACGTCCTGGCCGAGATAACGCTCTACCCTCCGGACAATATCGATCCGGAGCGCAGGAATCAGGCAATCGGCACGGCCGTCATCCGCCTCACCCGCGACAACATGCACGAGGCCCTGCGCGCGGCGATGGTCCAGGGCGTCACCGAGGTGGCCGCCATCGACGTGGCGCTGATACTGCTGCTGACCTTCGGGCTGCGGATGGTCTTCCGGCCCATCGAACATCTGCGGGGAGCCTTGCTCGAGCTTGCCTCGACCCATGGCGACCATCTCGACGAGCTTTCCAGGCTGGGCCGTACGGAGTTCGACAGCGTCATCGACGCCTTCAACCTGGTCCTGCGCCGGCTCAAGCTGATCATTGCACAGCGCACGGAAGCTGAAATGGCCGCGCGCGCGGCCACGCAGACCAGCAACGAAGCCTTCGCGCAAATCCAGGCTACCCAGGCAGAACTGGTCGAGAAGAACCGGCAGCTCGAAGCGCTTTCCAAGACCGACCAGCTCACGGGCGTATTCAACCGGCGGCACCTGAACGACGTGCTCACCCGCGCGCTGGAGCGCACCCGACGCGACGGCAGCCTGTTCTCGATCATCCTGATCGACGTGGACCGCTTCAAATCCGTCAACGACACCCACGGCCACCAGGTTGGCGACCGGGTGCTGGTCGAAATGGCCGGCCGCATCCTCGATGCCAAGCGGGCGACGGATACCGTCGGTCGCTGGGGCGGCGAAGAATTCCTGCTGATCTGCGCCGATACCGGCCTGCAGGACGCCGTGCGGTTCGCCCAAAGGCTGCGCAACGCGGTCTCGGAGCGCGACTTCTCAGTAACGGGGCGGATGACCGCAAGCCTCGGCGTGGCCAGCGTGCAGGATGGCGACACCATTCACGGCATGATCTCGCGCGCCGACGAAGCCCTGTATCGAAGCAAGGAGCTTGGGCGAAATCGCGTCGAGTACGCGGCCGACGGTATCGCAACGATGCCCGATGGTGAACCACGCATGCGTTGATTTGCAGGAAAGAGTTCTCGAACTGCACGTTTCCCCAGATGCGGTATCTCGTGCTACGGACGCAGGTATGGGCGCGTTGGCCGCGCAATTTGCGCCTCGCTTCGGCAAGTTTCAATCGATCACTGAAAAAGGTGGATGACCCCGAAACTTCCGATGCCTCCAAACCGTCCTACAGCTTTCCACGAAATTCTGAACCGCTATGGGAAACGCAATTTGCCGCGCAATTGGTGTTGTTCTATTGCTTATGGCTGCAGGATGTGCGACGCACTCTGGATCGGATGATCCGCAGTCCAGCAAGTCCGGCATAACCGTCTATGGAACGGTCGATGCCGGTGTCAGTGTGACGAGAGATAGATAATCCACCTTGGCGCCCGATCCGGGATTCGGTGGGTTGTTGAAGAATCACCCCGCCGATACCACGAGGCTTCGCCATAGCTTCAGAAGTTCAGGGACGGCAGAAGGCGATGACAGCGAGGCAGCATCTGACGCTGATCGACATGCTGCTCGCCGGCCAACTGGAAGCCGCCGCCGACTTCATGCGCTTGCACTTGCGCAACGCTGTGCGAGAGAAGTCGGACAGCTGACGGTGCTGGCAGCCCGTGCCGCCTATCTGTGATCAATCGGCGATGGCTGGGCCTGGACGGCCATGCGGTAGATCTTCACCGGGTACTCGATCTGGGCCGCCCGCATATAGCGGTTGCCGTTTTTCATCTTCCAGGCTTAAACAGGCAGGCCCTTGGCACGAAGTGCGGCGTCAAACCGCTCGGGGTCCGATGTGCCCGCGGCGTTCTGCGCGCGGATCTTCGCTTCCTTGGCCAGGTGCGCGCGGCACTGTTCCAGCACATATGCGGCCTCGGCCGCCGGAACGGCAATGACGCCATCCGCATCCCCGACGATCAGGTCGCCCGGCAGGACCGCGAGCCCGGCACAGGAGACCGGCACGTTGATCTCGCCGGGGCCGTCCTTGCTCGGGCCCCGGTGCGTGTGGCCCTTCGCGAAGATGGGCATGCCGTCTTCGGCCCATTCGCACAGGTCACGAACCGCGCCGTCGATGACCAGTCCACCGAGCTTCTTCGTCACGCACGTGGTGCGCATCAGGCCACCGACGAGTGCCTGGGTAACATCGCCGCCACCATCGATGACCAGCACATCGCCGGGATGCACCATCATCAGCGCCTTGTGGATCATCAGGTTGTCGCCCGGCCGGACGCGTACCGTCACCGCGGGGCCGCACAGCACGGTCTCCAGGCGGCGATGGTATTGGCGCAGGCCGACCGTGCCGATGTTGCGGCTCATCGAATCGCCGATCGCTGCGACGGGAATTTCGCGAAACGCTGCCACGATGGCAGCGGCGGGGCCTTCCGCACGCGGGTTGATGCGATAGCCGGCCGGCCATTGCACCGTGGCGGGGGATTCGGATTGGCTCATGACTGTCTCCAGGAGAGAAAAAGCGGGAATCAGGGAAAGGGTGAGATCAGGCAAACACCTGGGGATTGACACAGGCGGCGCGGTCCACCGGATTCCCGCCGAGCCAGCCGAGCACGTTCCGCGCGGCGGCGCCTGCCATGGCAGCCAGTGCCGCCGGCGTCGATCCTCCGACATGGGGCGTCAGCACGACGTTCTTCAGCGTCGTCAGCGGGCTATCGGCGGGCAACGGCTCGACAGCCATGGTGTCAAGGCCTGCGGCAAAGAGCCGGCCATCCTGAAGCGCGGCGACCAGCGCGGATTCGTCCACCACTTCGCCGCGCGCCGTGTTGATCAGGATGGCGCCCTTCGGCAGCTGGCTGAGTTGTTCGTCGCCAAGCATGTTGCGCGTGTGTTTGTTGAGCGGAACGTGAAGGCTCAGCACATCGGCTTGCGGCAACAGCTCCGCCATCGACGCAACGAGCATGGCGCCGTCGACTGGGCTGGAGCCGTTACGCGCGGCCGGATCGAAGGCCACCACCTTCATGCCCAGCGCCAGGCATACCTTCGCCACGCGCTGGCCGATCTGTCCAAATCCGACCAGCCCGATGGTCTTGCCGTGCAATTCAACGCCATCCTGGGCACGCGACCAGCGGCCGCCGTGCAGCTCGGCGTCCATCCAGCCGATGCGCCGGGATGCGGAGAACATCAGGCCCAGGGTCATCTCCGCAACCGACTGGGCGTTGGCACCCGGCGTGACATAGACCGGTATGCCGCGCCGCGTGGCGGCTTCCACATCGATATTGCCGACGCCGACGCCATGCTTCGAAATGACCTTGAGCGTCGGGCAGGATGCAATCGCCTGCGCGGACAGCGCTACCGTGCGCGAGATCACTGCGTCCACGGGCTCCGTGGCCATGATGTGCTCGACCTCCCCGCCATCGTCGGGCGAGGACAGGTAGATCACGCGAGCACCGGCCCGGTTCAGCAGATCCACGCCAGCTGGAGCAAGCCTGGGCGCGGTGACAAGAATTGTGTGCATGAGAATCTCAGGTTTCAGTCGAGCTTGATATTGGCGTCGCGGATCAATGCGCCCCATTTCTGGTGCTCGGCGCGCAGGTAGTCGCCGAACTGCTGCGGCGTGCTGCCCATCGGCGTGCTGCCCTCCGCAGCCAGTTTGTCCAGCACATCCTGCGTCTTGAGCGCCTTGCGCACTTCCGCATTGATGCGCTCGATCAATGCCTGGGGCGTGCGTGCCGGCGCCACCAGGCCGGTCCACGTGATGGCATCGAAACCGGGATATCCAGCCTCCGCTACCGTCGGCACGTTGGCCAGTTGCGGCACGTTGCGGATGCGCTGCGCGGAACTGACGGCCAGTGCGCGGACCTTCTGGTTCATCAGTTGCGGAATGGCAGCGGCGGTGTTGGCGAAGTTGAATTCCACCTGGTTGCCCAGCAGATCCATCATTGCCGGGCTGGCGCCCTTGTACGGCACGTTGAGCATCCTGAAGCCCGCCTGCCGCTCCAGCAGTTCGCCAGCCAGGTGTGCCACGGTGCCATTGCCCGGCGTACCCATCCGCAGGGACTCGGGCTTGGCCTTGGCTGCGACGACCACGTCCTTGAGCGTCTTGAACGGCGACGCGGCGTTGACGAGCAGAACCACGGGCTGCGACGCCACCGTGGAAATGGGCGCGAAGTCCTTCAGCGGATCGAAAGGCATCTTCGGGTACAGCGCGGGATTGATCGCCAGATTCGCGGTCTGCCCAAGTCCGATCGTGTAGCCATCCGCAGGCGCCTTCGCCACGACATCGAGGCCGACGTTGCCACCTGCCCCGGGCCGGTTCTCGACCACCACGGTCCAGTGGGCTTGTGCCGACATCTTCTCGGCGACGAGGCGCGCTACCGCGTCCGTGCCGCCGCCGGGAGGAAACGGCACCACAAGACGGATCGGCTTGGCGGGCCAGGTGTCGGCGCTCGCGGCACCGCTGCAAAGAGCCAGCACGGCGGCGCCAGCCAGAAGTCGAAGATTCAGCATCGTGTCTCCTTGGTTTGTAGCCGCATTCTTGTCGTGCAAAAGCATTCCGTCTATTTGATAATGTTCATGTTTCGATTCCTCGGAGTTATCAATGGATATCCAGCTCAGGGACCTGAGGTACTTCGAGGTCGTGGCCGAGCTCGGCCACGTTGGGGCCGCCGCCGAGAAGCTGGGCCGCACGCAGCCGGCCCTGACCAAGGCCGTGCAGCGCCTGGAAGAGGCTTTCGACAGCAAACTGTTCGAGCGCAAGGGGCGCGGCATCAGGCTGACGCCCGTCGGCGAAGTGTTGCTGGCGCGAGCCCGCATGCTGCGGGGCGCCACGGACGAGGCGCTGCGGGAGGTCGGCGATTTCGCAAAGGGCAACGCCGGGCACGTGCGGATCGGCAGCGGCCCGATCGCCGCCGAGCGTGTCTTGCCGGAGATCTGCAATCTCCTGCTGGAAGAAGCCCCCGCCACGACGATCGACATCACCGTGGCACCGAGCCTAGTGCTGCGCGAACGCCTGAAGGAAGGCGCCCTCGACTTGCTGATTGGATTGATGCCGGAGCATGACGACTTGCTGGTCAGTCATGCGATTGTGGAAGACGTGGTGGTCGTCGTGGCCAGCCTTACCCACCCGGTGTTCAAGCTGCCGCGCGTTACGCTCAAATCCCTGCTGTCATGGCACTGGGTCTTGCCCGCCGCATCGATTCCCAGCCGGCAATGGCTCGACGCCGCATTTCAGTCGCACGGCCTGCCCAGGCCAGTCACGCAGATAGACGCGAACTCCATTCCACTGCTGCCCCGGCTGATCGCAAAGACCGAGCTATTGAGCTTCCTTTCCAGGCATACCCTCGACGAGCACAAGCATGCGCTGCGCGAAGTGCCGCTGAAGGAAGCCACGTTGCGCCGCAGGCTTGGTGTCACGTACAGGCGCCAGGGCTACCTGTCGCCCGCGGCGCTGCGGCTCATGGCCCTGCTCCAGGAGCGCGGCGAAGCGCTGTTCAGTGCCGCGTCGGGCGACGAATAGCGGTGGGTCGGCACCCACAGTCCTTCCCTCAGCGCAGCGACCGGAAGCTCGTGCGAATTTCCTCCGAGAACGCTTGTGGCTGCTCCCACGCAGCGAAATGGCCGCCTTTGGGCAGGCGATTGAACATCGGCCAGAACGTCCCGGCTCAACGAGGTCGCCGCAATGGCAGCCGCTGACATGCAAAAAAAGTCGCGACGTGGCGAGCGTTCGGGAAGGAGATCGGTATCCATAAGCAACCTCTAGGAACGAAAGGCGAGGCGATGGCCGGCGCGGATCAGGCCGTCGACGGTTCCTCGTCGGTGAGGCGCCAGATACCGGCAGGATTCTCGTATTTCAGCGCTTCAGGCAGCAATTTGTCGGGAAAGCCCTGATAGCAGACCGGGCGCAGGAATCGCTCGATGGCGCTCATGCCGACCGAGGTGAAGCGGCTGTCGGACGTCGCGGGAAATGGCCCACCGTGGATCGATGCGTACGACACCTCCTGCGGATGCGAAAACGCGTTGATGACGATTCGTCCGGTCCGACGCTCCAGAATCGGCAGCAGCCGGGCAGCCATCGCATAGTCATCCGGGTCGATCTGCATCGTCGCTGAAAGCTGGCCTCCGAACTGCTTCGCAATGGCGAGGAGTTGCGCTTCGTCCTTCACCCGGATGATCAATGCGGCAGGCCCGAAGACTTCCTCCGACAATGAGGGCGCTTCGAGGACGCGCGTGCCGTCGACTTCGAAGAGCATCGCCTGGCCGTCCCAGACGCCTTGCGGATCGCCGCCAGCCGCGATTCGCTCGGCCCCGGCGTTGGAAAGCCGTTCAAGGTTCCTGCGATACGCGGTGTTGATACCCGGCGTCAGCATCGTGCGCGCATGCATGGCTTGCACACGTGCGCGCATTGCCTGCTTCATCTCTTCGTAGCCCTGGCCGTGAATGGCCAGCAGGATGGCTGGTTTGAGGCAGGCCTGTCCGACGGTGACCAGCATGCGCTCCGCGAAGCCATCGCCAATTTCGCTCCCTCGCGAGGCCAGCGCCGCCGGCAGTGCAAAGGTCGGATTGACACTCGTCATTTCGGTGAAGACCGGAATCGGATCAGGTCGTTGCTGCGCGCGTCGGAATAGCGCCATGCCACCGACTTCGGAGCCCGTGAAGGTGACGCCCTTGACCAGAGGATGATCGACAAGCGCCTCGCCGATGTCATTGCCGCCGCCTCGCACGAGAGAAAACACACCTTCATGCAGCCCCGAGTCCCTCACCGCCTGCCGGATCACGCGCCCCTGCATTTCAGACGCGCCGGGGTGCGCGTTGTGCGCCTTCAGAATGACCGGACAACCGGCGGCCAGCGCCGAGGCCGTGTCGCCTCCCGCGACCGAATAGGAAATCGGAAAGTTGCTCGCGCCAAAGATGGCTACCGGACCGATGGCGATCTTCTGCATGCGATGATCCATTCGCGCACGCGGCTGACGCTCGGGCTGCGCGGAATCGATCGTCGCCTGGCGGAAGCGTCCCTGGCGCACGACAGCTGCGAACTGGCGGAATTGGGTGGCCGCCTTGGCGGCTTCTCCCTCTAGCTGGGCGACCGGCAATCCCGTCTCGAGCGACGTGCGTTGCGCCAGTTCCTGGGCGATGGCGTCGACGCCAGCCGCAATGCGCTCGAGGAACGCGGCCCGCTCTGCGAGACTCGTGTCGTGATAGCTATCAAAAGCGTCATCGGCCAGATTTGCCGCGCGGTCCACTTCCGCGATGCCGCCCAATGCGAACGGCGGCTCGATTTCCGAATTCGTTGCCGGATTCAGGGCCTTCATCGAGCCCGCGCTTGCGGCAACTTCCTCGGCACCGATGAGGAGATGACCCGTGAGTTTCATGGCCGCTTCCCCTTGACGTCGGACAGGGCAACCTTCAGCTCGGCGGTCGTCAGGATCGCATGAGCGAAGGTGGGGCCATTGAGTTCATGCGCCGCGTGCATCATTTCCTTGCTGAAGGCCGCCGTGGCATCGCGCACCAGCGTGACGTGATAGCCCAGCTCCATGGCAAAGCGGCTTGTCGATTCGATGCAGGTATTCGCCAGCAGGCCGATGACGACGACATGCGTGACGCCCTGTTGTTTCAACTGGAAGTCGAGATCGGTGTTGGCGAACCCGCTTTGGGCCCAGTGCTCCTTGATGATGATGTCGTTCGCCTGAGGGACGAAATCGGGATGCCATTCGCCGCCCCACGTCCCCTTCTCGAATGTGTGGCGCTCCTGAACCAGGCGTTGCGTCGGATTGGGATGATCCCAGTTGCCATAGTCGCCGGGCTCCCAGCGACGATGTGGCACGTAAAACACCCGGATACCGGCGTTGCGCACGGCAGCGACCGTCGCGCGCAGGTTATCCAGCAGGCCAACTTCGGCGGCGATTTCCTGGATCATCGGAAAGACCTTGCCACCCTCCGACAGAAAGTCGTTGTACGGATCGACCAGCAGCAGGCCAGTACGATCGGCGCGATAAACAGGATTGGGCATCTCGGTTCTCCATGGCAGGCAAAGCACCGTGATTGAGACGTGCGCAATGAGCGGGCCGTCCGTCGGACGACTCGCGCGACACCATGCCGTAGCGCGTCACTGTGCCGAGCTCGAATGAACTCTGCTGGCATGGACTCTGGCAGGTCGCGTTCATGCCAGCTTTCGGCCTACAGTGCTCCCGCGCTACTGCGCTCGCTCATTCGGTGCGCGCCGGCCCCGCATGCGCGGCGCCACATTGCGCCTGCCCCGCCGAATGAATCCATCGAGTCTAGGCGATCCGAAATGGAAGAGGTAGAAGCTCGCGCATGACAGGAAAATGTCTCAGATGTCTCGTGCACAAAGCCCGCTCGCTCCATCGGCGCGAAGACGCATGTCGATTCCTTTCAGGAATGGCACCAACCATCATCCGTCACATGCAGGTGCGGTCGGCCAGCCATCCATGACGCTTTCCAGGATCTTTGTTGCGTCGCCGGATACTCTCAATCAGGATGATGCTTGACATCCTTTATGATGACGCACATCATCCTTCAGCGTTCGTGTGGAATCGGAATCTCGCTAACTGGAGAGGATGGCTATATGAAAGTTGAGTTCTACCTGGACTATCGAAGCCCGTTTGCCTATCTTGCGAATTCCCAGGCGGGAGACCTTCCTGCCGTGGTGGATCGAAGGCCTGTCGACGTCCTCAGCGTGATGCGGTGGGTCAACAATCAGCCTTCGACAGCCTGCCCGTCGAAAGCACGGTATTCGCTGCTCGATGCCAGCCGCTGGGCGAAACACTATGGCGTGGCCTTCTCTCCGAACAGACCGCTGTTCAATGCGATGGCAAGCCGGCAATTCGACGGCGTGATCCTCATCAAGGCAGCACTTGCAGCTGCGGAGCTCGGCGTCTTCGAGACGGCCAATTCGGCGTTTTTCTCCGCCGTCTGGGCCAGCGATACAGACCTGACTTCCGAATCGAGTCGCGACGCCTTCCTGCGCACCAATGGCCTGCCCTCAACGCTGTGGGAGGCCGCCATGGATCCGTCGATCGACGATCGGCTCGCCGCGCAGAACCAGTCGGCAGCCGACCGGGGCGTGTTCGGCGTGCCGATGTTCTTCGTCGACGACGAAATGTTCTTTGGCAATGACCGTCTGCAGTTTGTCGGTGACCACCTTCGGAAGCGTATTTCAATGGGAGATGCGGCATGAGCAAGAAACGCGCACTTGTCACCGGCGTCGGGCCTGGCACCGGGCTCGCGGTGGTCAATCGACTGTTGGCCGGCGGCTATCAGGTGGCCATGATTTCGCGCAGCGCAGAACGGCTGAAGCAGTGGGAAGCCGTTCTGCCCGGCACACGCGCGTTTGTCGCGGACGTCTCGGATCCGCAGGGCTTCGACGTAGCACTCGACAGCTTGTTTCACGAGTTTGGTGCGCCGGAACTTGTGGTGCACAACGCCGTCGGCGGCGCATTCGGCAACTTCATGCAGGTCGACCCGGCCGTGCTGCAGCGCAACTTCCAGACCAATGTGATGGCATTCCTGCATCTCGCGCGTCGTGTCGCGCCTGCGATGATCGAGGCAGGCCACGGTGTCATCCTCGCCACAGGCAACACATCGGCGCTGCGGGGCAAGAGTCATTTCGCCGCATTTGCGCCAACGAAGGCAGCGCAACGCATCCTGGCGGAGTCCATTGCGCGGGAACTCGGGCCCCAGGGCGTGCATGTGGCGTATCTCGTCATTGACGCCGTTATCGATCTGGAGTGGACGCGCAAGATGAGGCCGGACGCGCCCGATGACTTCTTCATCAAGCCCGCCGACATCGCCGAAGAAATCTGGCATCTTGCCCATCAGCCCAAGGGCGCCTGGTCGTTCAACGCGGAAATCCGTCCGTTCAGGGAATCGTGGTAACAGCACATGGGACATTCGCAGGAAGACAAACGCAGTAATCACGAGAGGATCGTGAGCATCGCCGCGCGGCAGTTCAGGGAGTGCGGCATCGATGGCGCGAGCATCGCCGACTTGATGAAGGAAGCGGGCCTGACCCACGGCGGCTTCTACAAGCACTTCACTTCACGCGACGAACTCGTGCTCGAAGCCATGCAGCATGCATTCGATAGCAGCGCCCGGCAGCAAGGCAGTGGAGCACCAAAAGGCAAGCTGACCTTCACGAGCCTTGTCGAGGCTTACCTGAGCCCACGTCATCGGGATCACCCCGGAACCGGATGCGCGGTTGCCGCGCTGGTTGGCGATGTCGGGCGCGCCGGCAAGAGCGTCAGAAACGCCTATACCCAACAAGTGCGAGGCAACATCGAAGCGCTTCGTCATCTTTCCGGCGCGGACGAAGACGTGGACGGTCGCCGCGAATCGATCGTTGCTCTGTGTGTCATGGCGGGCGCGCTGGGGCTGGCGCGCGCCGTGGACGACGACGCACTGTCCCGGGAAGTCCTCGAATCGGCACGCCAGTTCCTGCTCGACGAATTTCACGAAGAAGCGCCCCCGCCTGCAGCGGGACGACGCAAAGGCTAGAGATCAACATGCACCAGAACATTCGCGACGCGCTGGACGTCTTCCCAACGGTGGCGCTCATGGACAAGCCGACTACGATTCGGCGCCTGAGCAGGATCGAGACGGCAATCGGCCCAGACCACGGCGTAGGCATCTACGTCAAGCGAGATGACTTTGCCGAGCTTGGCGGCGGAGGCAACAAGCTCCGCAAACTTGAATTCCTGCTCGGTTCGGCGCTCGCCAATGACGAACGTACTGTCCTGACCGTTGGCGGACTGCAATCCAATCACGCTCGCTTGACCGCCGCCGCCTGTGCAAGGCTGGGTCTGCAGTGCGAGCTGTTCCTCGGCAAGGCCGTCGCGCGATACGATGAAGAATACGAGCGAAGCGGCAATGTCCTGCTGGATACGCTCTTTGGCGCGAGGGTTCACGTGTTGGCGGGAGGCGTCGATACACTCGCCGCCGCATCGGCCCGCGCCGATCAACTGAGAACGGAGAAGACGCGTGTATGCGTCATCCCTTCCGGCGGTTCGACACCGCTCGGCAGCCTTGGGTACGTACGATGCGCGCTGGAGATCGCCGAGCAAGAGCGCGAACTTCAGCTTCAGTTTGATCGTGTGTTCGTTCCGAATGGAAGCTCTGCTACCCACGCCGGCCTTGCAGCGGGGTTTCATGCGATGGGCCGCGGAAGTCGAACCGTCCGCTCCTTTTCGGTCCTCGCCGATTGCGAACCCACCCGCAAGCGCACGCTTGAGCTCACCAATGCGGCACTCCAGCTGCTTGGCCAGCCCGAGACGCTGACTGTTGACGACCTGGATGTCGATGGATCGCAGCGGGGCTCGGCATATGGGATGCCGACCGACACCATGAAAGCTGCCGTCCGTCTACTGGCCGCCGAAGAGGCCTTGCTTCTGGATCCGGTGTACTCCGGCAAGGCTTTCGCCGGCCTTCTCGCCGACATTGCAAGCGGCCGGTACAAGCGGGGGCAAAACGTGCTGCTGGTCATGACCGGCGGCACACCCGGGCTGTATGCGTATCGAACCGAGTTCGAGCTTCCGGCAAGTTAGGGCGTCGTTCCGAGCGTCCGGCGCCCTGCCGGTCGAGTCGATTCAGGCGGCGGACGCCGCCCATTTCCGCACGTCGTCGATGCTGGCGGTAGCGCCGCCGCAAACCACCACCAGTACCTTGTCGAAGCCGTGCAGTTCAGCGGCATCCTCATAGGCCAGCGCCAGGCTGGCTCCGCACGCGGGCTCGACAAGAAGCCGGTGCTGATCCAGGAAACGCTCGCATGCAGCCAGCGCGGCGCGGTCCGGGACGACCACGCTGCGCACGTCATGAGACTGCGCGAGTGCAAACGCCTGCGCGCATACCTGTCTGGCACCGAGCGACGTGGCCACGCTTGTGATGGCGGGCAGCGTGACGCGTTGGCCAGCCTGTATCGACTGCGCAAGCGAATCGGCGCCAATCGTTTCCACGGCGATGACCGGTATATCGGCCCACTGGTTGCGCCGCAAGCCTTCCACAACCCCGGACATGAGCCCGCCACCGCCCACGGACAAGACCACGGCATCAGGCTTGAATCCCGCACGCGCCACTTCGCCGACCAGCGTGGCGTGGCCATTCCAAAGCAGCGGATCATCGAATGGGTGCAGGAAGGCCGCGTCCTCCCCGATCATCGACATGGCCAGCGCGTTGGCTTCGTCCCACGTTGCGCCATGGACGATGACCTCACCGCCCTGCTCGCGGATCAGTTCTTTGGCACGATGCGTCGTGGATGCCGGCACGACTACCGTGACCGGAATCCCGAGGTGATGGCCGGCGTAGGCAACGGCGATTCCCGCATTGCCGCCGGATGAGGAGATAAACCGGCGCTTGCCACGTTGCGCATAGGCTTCGCACGCCGCACCGATGCCGCGCAGCTTGAACGACCCGGAGGGCTGCAAGGCATCCAGCTTGAGCCAGATCTGCCGGTGTGCGGACTTGCTCAGGGACGGCGATTCGAACAGCGGCGTTTCGATATGCAAGGGCATTTTGAATAGTGTTGGGGTTACCTGTGGAGCAACGATGCGCACCATGACTCAAGCGAGTGCCTCCGCGATGCGAGGCCGCAGGCGCGGCGTCGCGAAATCAAGGAAAGCCCGTACCTTCAGCGGCACGGGCGCTTGCCCCAGATGCACCAGACTGATTGGCAATGGCGCCGATTCGAAGGCGTCGAGCACGACGCGAAGCGCATTGTCTCGTACCGCATCCGCGACCTGGTAGTACAGCACGCGTATCAATCCAACACCAAGCTTCGCGGCCGAGATGGCCGTCTCCGCAGTATTGACGGCAAGCCGTGAATGGACGGGCACGGATAGTTCTGACTTGCCGGCCCCGAAAACCCAGGCGCGCGCGGATGCGAGGACCTCGAAGGTGATGCATTCATGTGCGGTGAGATCGCGCGGCCTGGCCGGTACGCCATGCGTTGCCAGATAGGCCGGACTCGCACATACGACCCGGCGGACCGCTCCAACCCGGGTCGCCATGAGTGCGCTATCGGGAAGTTCGCCAATCCGGACGGCGATGTCGGCGTGCTCATCCATCAGATGCACGACGCGATCCGTGAGCTCGAGGCTGACGTTGATCTCCGGATAGTGCGCGAGAAACTCCGCAATCACCGGCATGACGTGCAAGCGCCCGAAAACCAGCGGCGCCGTGATCACAAGATCACCCTTTGGCGCGGCGTATTCGCCTGTCGCAGCGCGCTCGGCCTCCCCAACGTCTTCGAGAATGCGCCGGCAGGCGGCTACGTAAGAGGTCCCGGCTTCGGTCAACGAAAGCTGTCGTGTCGTGCGATGCAGCAGGCGCGTCTTCAGATGCGATTCCAGATCCCCAACCTTGCGGCTGACCGTTGCCAACGGCATGCCAAGGCGCCGCGCCGCAGCCGACAGACTGCCCGCCTCGACCACCGCAACGAGGATGGACATGGATTCAAGCCGATTCATCAGAACCTATCAAAAAATGGAAGGATGATTCCCGATATTCCGGGATTCTCTTTGTAGATGCAAGGGCGTAGCCTCCGAAACTAGACCCGGAGCCACAGCTTCCTTCGCATTTTCAGTACTGGAGATTCCCATGCGCGCCCTGCCCAACAAATCCACGAGTGCAAGTGCGCCGGTGGTGGCTTCCCGCAGCAAGATCGTCATGATGGCGATCATCGCCGGCGCAGTGATCACTAACATCTATAGCACCCAGCCGATCCTGCCGTTGATCGGTGCCGAGCTGAAGGTTGACCTGACGACGGTCGATCTCGTCGCCGGCGCGGCGCTGCTCGGCTTCTCGACCGGGCTGGCATTCCTGCTACCACTTGGCGACCGTTTCGACCGGCGCAAGCTGGTGCTCGCCCAGATCGCCCTCGCCTTTTGCTTCGCCGTGGCGGCGGCACTCGCACCCAGCATCTGGCCGCTGATCATTGCTTCCTTCGGCCTTGGCGTCGTCAGTTGCGTGCCGCAGCAGCTGGTGCCCTTTGCGGCCGTCATGTCGTTGCCGAGCGAGCGCGGGCGTTCGGTCGGGACGGTTGTCAGCGGCATCATGGTGGGTATCCTGCTTGGCCGCACGATCAGCGGTGTGGTCGGCACGGCTTATGGCTGGCGCGCGGTCTACGGCCTGGCGGCGATCTTCATGATCCCGGTCTGGATTGCGGCCGCTGCGCTGCTCCCCCGCGGGTTGCCGAGCACAAACCTTTCCTATGGGCGCTTGCTCGCTTCACTCTGGCCACTGGCCCGGGACAATGCTCCGATTCGTCAATCGATGATTGTCCAGGCGCTGTTGTGGGCTTGTTTCAACGCGTTCTGGGTCAATCTGGCCGCGCTTCTGGCGGACGGGCCGTTGCACCTCAGCAGCGCCTGGGCCGGCGGCTTCGGCATCATCGGCGCGGCCGGCGCGCTTGCCGCTTCACTCGGTGGCCGCGCCACCGACCGGATGGGCCCGCGGACCGTCATTGCAGCCAGTATCGGCTTCGTGATGCTGGCGTACGTGCTGCTCGCTGGCGCGGAGTCTTCGCTGACGTTCCTGGTGATTGGTGTTGTTGTGCTCGACATCGGCGTGCAGTCGGGGCTCGTCTCCAACCAGACGCGCGCCTTCGCTGTCGATCCCAAGGCGCAGGGCCGCATCAACAGCCTTTACATGACAGCCACCTTCCTTGGCGGTGCCATCGGCGTGATGATCAGCGGTTGGCTGATGACGCGCTTCGGCTGGACCGGCATCGTCATCTTTGGCATTGCCCTCGGGATCGTCGCATCCGTAGTTCACTGGATTGGCGGCGCCCCGCGAGCCGTATTGAAATCGAATTGAGATGAGCCGCGCATTCGCTGTTATCCACCGAACGCAAAGACGATCTCGTCGATCGTCACGCGGATGCGTGCGGTGTGCCGCAGATCCTGATGCGTGACGAGCCAAACCTCATACTGCGCGTCGTTTGAGCGGTCTGGCCAAAGCCGCACGAGGCCGTCGCGCTCGCCCATCGGCACGGGTATCTCACTGATGCCGAGCCCAGCCTTGAGCGCCGCGCGCAGCGTCAGGTTCGTGTTTAGCCGTGCGACGATGCGGCCGTCCGTCAGCGGCTCCCCGACAAACGACGGCACGCGCGCCTTGGCGAAATACGGCTGGTAGACGACGAGATCGTGCCCTGCGAATCGCTCCCCCGGTACGGGTTCGCCATGGCGCCGCATATAGTCGGGTGACGCGAACAGCCCCACTTCCCAGCGCGCAAGCCGACGGGCGAGCAGATCCGGATTTCGCGGCTTGACGGTCCGGATCGCGATGTCGGCTTCACGCTTCGCGAGATTGAGGACATGGGTCGTCGTGTCGAGCACCACCGATACGTCCGGGTGCTTTGCATGCAGGCGCTCGATCGCCGGGACCACATATTCCTGCGCGAGCGCGTCAGTCGTCGAGAGCTTCACTTCGCCGGCGAGGCGCTTGTCCATCCCTTGTGTGTGGCGCACCAGATCGTGCGCCGACTGCTCCATCGCCTCGGCGGCGCGGATCGCGATCCTGCCGGCCGGCGTGAGCTCATAGCCATTCGAGGTGCGAAGGAATAGCGTTGCACCGAGCGCGTGCTCAAGCACGGCAAGCCTGCGGCCTACCGTCGCCTGATCGATGTCGAGCGCGCGTGCGGCGGCCCGCAAGGTCCTTTCCCGATAGAGCGCGACGAAGATGCGCGCGTCGTCCCAGTTCATGTCGCCTCCTCCGTGATGCAAATTTGCATCATACGATCGGAAAATCGCTGCGTGTCAAGCACCGGCGGCGTCCCTACACTTTGTTCAACCGATGCAGCGATCAGGCAAAACGCTCGAATCCGCAGTGCATCCGGCATTTTGAAAGGACGAAGTCGTGACACATGCAACGCATACCATTCCCGTGGCGATGGCCGCCATTGAAATCACGCGTCCGGGCGGCCCCGATGTCCTGGCCCCCGTGCAGCGGCCTGTTCCCGCGCCGACTGCCGACGAAGTACTGATCCGCATTCATGCAGCCGGCGTAAACGGCCCCGATGTCATGCAGCGCAAGGGATTGTATGATCCGCCGCCGGGCGCGACGGACATCCCGGGACTCGAAGTCGCGGGTGAGATCGTGTCCGTCGGGCGCGACGTGACCCGGTTCGCGGTCGGCGATGCTGTCTGCGCGCTGGTCCCGGGCGGCGGCTATGCGGAGTACGCGGTCGCGCACGAGAGCAACACTCTGGCGATCCCGGAAGGTCTCTCGATGGTCGAAGCGGCCGCGATGCCTGAGACCTTTCTGACGGTATGGCTGAACCTGTTCCAGCGCGGAAAATTCGCGGCGGGCGAAAGCGTGCTGATCCACGGCGGCGCATCCGGGATCGGCACCACGGCGACGATGCTCGCAAAGGCGTTTGGTGCATCGAAGATCATCACGACCGTCGGCTCCGACGCACAGCGCGACGCAAGCATTGCGCTTGGCGCCGACGTCGCAGTGGACTACCGCGACGAGGACTTCGTCGAGGCGGTCGCGCGCGCGACGGACGGGTGCGGCGTCGATGTGATTGTCGACATCATTGCCGGTGACTACGTTGCGCGGAACTACGCCGCGGCTGCGATGAACGGCCGGATTGTGCAGATCGGCGTCATCAAGGGGCCGGCGCAGTCGCTCGACCTGTTCCCCATGCTGGCGAAGCGCCTCACGCACATCGGCTCGACGCTGCGCTCGCGCACACACGAGGAAAAGGCCGCGTTGATCGACGATCTCGAGCAATCCGTTTTTCCGTTCATTCGGAGCGGCGCGGTAAAGCCCGTGATGTATCGGACCTTCGATCTCGACGATGCGCGCGGCGCGCATGTGCTAATGGATTCGGGCACGCATATCGGCAAGATCGTGCTGACGACCCGAGCGGCACGCACAGCCTGATACGCACTTCTGGTCTGGAACGCAGAGTTGTTGCCGTCGCCACCGAGGATGGCTGTCAACTGCCGAAGGCGCCTGCCTATGCCTGACGCTGGCCAGCATCGGAGATCGGCTCTTGCGATTGCAATGCTGCGTTGATTTCGTTTGCCGCGGCCGCAAGCAGATGCGTCAGGCGCGTGATCCCACGCGCGTCGATTGCGGATTCCGATACGACGTAGCTCAGGCTGCCGATGGCGCGGCCATCTTCGTTGAGCACGGGCGCGGCAAGGCCAACGCGTCCGCGGTCAATCTGACCGTGAGAGACCGCATGCCCCGCGCGGCGCAACTGACTTAACGCCTGGCGGAACGTGGCCCAGTCGTCGCCAAGGCCCGCCGCGCGGATTTCATCGGCGTGCTTGTGATAGATCGCCTGCAGCGTCCGGGTCTGCTGATAAGCCAGGATGATCCGTGACGTAGCACCGCGAAACATGGGCATGGGACGCCCGCGTTCGTAGCTGATCACGGATTGCGGGCCGGGCCCGAGCACCTGGTGCACGCAAAGCACCGAGTCGGCAAACGCGCGGCACAGCAGCATCACCGAGCCTGCCGGCGCATAACCGATCAACTCCTCCATGACCGGACGCGCCAATTGCAGCATGGGGTCGGTCAGCTGGATCTGCCGATCCAGCTGAATGATCGCGGGGCCGAGCACATAGCGCCCTGCGCCGGCCGTCGCTACCAGGCCAATCTCCATCAGGTTCGACAGGTAGCGGTAGGCGCTGCTGATCGACACCTCCAGCCGCACCGCCACCTCATCCGCCGTCCAGATCGGCTTCTCCAGGGAAAAAAGCCCCAGCACCCCCAAGGCACGATCGGTTGCCATTGCCCGTCTCTCACCAGAAATTCGTGTGCCTGAAGCATAGCATCAAATTTCGTCGCCTCGATATCAACAAATTATCCAAATACGCGTCTCCGGGTAAACGTTACGTGTTTTTTTATCAAACTGTGACAATACTGCGTTCACCAACCGGTTAACACGACGTGTTTGTGATGACCAAATCACCTTCAGGGGACGACAGTGAAGCTACTGAGTTTTGAGTACCGCAACCACCACTCCTTCGGCGTGGTTGCCGATGACCGCGTGATTGACCTGGCCCCCCATCGGGCAGCGCTCGGCACGAGCCTCCGTGATGCGCTCGAGCGCGGCACGCTGCCGGCTATCGCGGAGATCGCAAAGGAGAGTGAAGCGACCATTTCGCTGTCCGAAGTCCGCTTTTTGCCGGTTATCCCGGACCCCGCGAAGATCCTCTGCGTGGGGATCAACTACGCATCGCACGTCAAGGAAACGGGGCGGGAGATGCCCCGGTATCCAATGTTCTTCACGCGCTTTGCCGATTCCCAGACCGCCCACGAGCAGCCGATCTTGCGTCCCAGGGCTTCGGAAAAGCTGGATTTCGAAGGCGAGTTGGCGGTGGTCATCGGCAAGACCGCACGGCACGTGAGCGCCGCGGATGCCCTCAGCCACGTGGCGGGCTACGCCTGCTACAACGACGGCAGCGTGCGCGACTGGCAGAAGCACACCATCCAGTTCACACCCGGCAAGAACTTCCCGCAGACCGGCGCCTTCGGGCCCTGGCTCGTGACTGCCGACGAGATTCCCGATCCGTCGCGGCTCTCGCTGACCACCCGGCTGAATGGCGAGGTCGTGCAACAGGCCACCACCGACGACCTGATCTTCAGCGTGGGCGAAGTCATTGCCTACTGCTCCACCTTCACTGAGCTACGCCCGGGCGACGTCATCATCACCGGCACCACCGGAGGCGTTGGCGCCTTCCGCGAGCCGCCGCTGTGGATGCGAGCCGGCGATGTCGTCGAGGTCGAGATCTCCGCCGTCGGTGTGCTGCGCAACACCATCCGCGACGAGTAAGGGCCAAGCGGAAGCACGGCACACAGGAGACAAATCATGCAAAGCACGGAAACCCTGCACACCGCGGTATTGGTGGTAGGTGCCGGCCCGACCGGGCTCACGCTGGCCAATATCCTCGGCCAGCACGGTATCGACACGGTGCTGATCGACCGCAAGCCGTCCACAGTGGCAGAGCCACGGGCGGTTTCGATCGATGACGAGTCGCTTCGCACCATGCAGGCGATCGGGCTGATCGAACCGGTAATGAAGGACGTGGTGCCGGGCTATGGCGTGCACTACTACACGCGGCCCGACGGCCGCTGCTTTGGCAAGGTGGAGCCGACGGCGAGCGACTATGGCTTTCCGAAGCGCAACGCCTTCCGGCAACCGCTGTTCGAAGCCACCTTGTGCGATGGGCTGCAGCGCTTTGGCTCGGTCCAGGTCTTGTTCGGCCATACGCTGGAGGAATTCACGCAGGACGATACCGGCGTCAGCGCGGTCGTGAACGGGCCGCAGGGTTCGATCACTGTGCGGGCGGCGTACCTGGTAGGCACCGACGGCGGCCGCAGTTCGGTGCGCCAGGCAATCGGCTCGACCCTCGTAGGGTCCTCCTTTAACGCGCGCTGGCTGGTGGTGGACACCGAGGACGACGACGATCCGTTCTGGCAGACGCGCGCCTATTGCGATGCGCGGCGTCCGGTAGTGGAAGTGCCGGGGCCGAATCGCACCCGCCGCTTCGAGTTTCTGCTCAGGCCACAGGAAACCGACGAAGCAACATTGCGGCCGGAGCGCGTCAGCGAGTTGCTTCGGCCATTCCGCGGCAAGCGTCAGACCAACGTGGTGCGCAAGACCGTCTACACCTTCCATGCGCGGGTCGCAGACCACTGGCGCAAGGGCCGTGTCTTCCTGGCCGGGGATGCCGCGCATCTCACGCCTCCCTATGCGGGGCAAGGCATGAACAGCGGTGTACGCGATGCGCACAACCTCGGATGGAAGCTGGCGGCAGTGCTGCGCGGCACGATGAGACCGTCGACGCTGGACAGCTACGAAGCCGAACGGCGCGCCCACGCGTGGGCGCTGATCCGGCTGGCGCTGAACCTCGGCGTGGTGATGGCGCCGTCCAGCCGCCTGCGCGCCTGGGCCGTGGCGTCGTTCTTCACCGCCACGGCGTTGGTGCCGCCGGTACGTGACTACTTCCTCAAGATGAAGTTCAAACCCAAGCCGCGCCTGAGCGCCGGGCGCGCGGGCGTGCTCGAGGTCATGCAGGCCGACACCGCCAGGCTGGTCGGGACGATGTTGCCCCAACCGTCCGTGGCATTCGCTGACGATCCGCAGGTGCCACTCGACGACGTCATCGGCCATCGCTTTGCGCTGCTCGCGCTTGGCGTTGACGCTGCCGGGCTGACGCAGATCGCAGCGCACCCGCTGTGGCGCCGCCTTGGCGCTGCACGAGTGCTTCTGCTGCCGGTGCCGGATGCCGCGCTGGCCGGCACGGCGCGGTCGTTTGGCTTCGAGGTGGTGTGCCTGCCCGGCCCTCAATGGCCCGCGAGCTTCCGCACGATGCAAGGCCGCCTGATCCTGGTCCGGCCCGACCGCTATATCGCTGCGATTTGCGAGCCCTCGCAGGCCGACGCGCTCGCGGCCCGCTTCGCTCGCCATATGGATGGCACGGGGCAGGACGCCATGGAACCCCAGGCACACGCCGCCGCACCCGCAGGTCGGGCCGCGCTCGGCCATTGATCACCAGAACCGGAGGAAAACGATGAGCAGCCTGCAAACCGACACGCCGCTGTCCCTGCATCACCTGCATATCACCAGTGACAAGCCCGAAGCGCTCGCCGCCTTCTACGAGGACCTGTTCGAGCTGGAGCGCGTGAACAGCCATGGCGATGCCATCGTGCTGACCGCGGGCGAGCGCGCCGTCGTCATCGGCGATGGCAAACCCGGCGAGCTCGCCGCGGCAGCGTACACGGCCCGCGATCATGCGGCGCTCTCCCTGCTGCGGGCCCGGCTGCACGATCTGGCCGAGCCACCGCCCCCATCTGCCAGCCTGCTCTTCCACGACGACGCTTTCGCCGTGCGCGATCCGCAGGGCCGGCAGTTGATCCTGGGCGTGGCCAGGGCGCCGCGTTCTGCCGACAGCATGGCGGCGCGCGTGCAGCACACGGTGTTCCAGACCACCGAACTGGAGAAGGTGCTGGATTTCTATGTGAACAGGATTGGATTCGCCGTCTCCGACGAGGTCGTGGATGAGGACGGCGTGCTCATGACGTGCTTCCTGCGCTCGGACGACGAGCACCACAGCCTGGCGTTCTTCCGCGGATCGAACAATGCCTGGGACCACCACTGCTACGAGACGGGGTGTTGGAACGACATCCGGGACTGGGGCGACCGCTTCGCGCGCGCGCGCCGGTCCATCTTCTTCGGGCCGGGGCGCCATGGTCCGGGCAACAACCTCTTCTTCATGGTGACCGATCCCGACGGCAACCGGATCGAACTGTCGGCCGAACTGGTGCAGGTGGATGCCGGCGGCTTGCCGGGCATCTGGCCACACGAGGAGTACACCCTCAACTCCTGGGGCCGTGGCTGGATTCGCAGCTGAGCAGCCCCCCATGGTGCCACCCGCCTCGCAATGCACGAGGCGACACCGCAGGCGGCCGGACGGCAATCCATCCGGCCGCGTCGCGATCAAGGCGACGGGATTATCCCGCGCACGGAGACAACAATGAATACCTCGTCCCCCTCGCTGTTCGTTCATGAGGTGATAGACAGCCGCCCGCTGGGGCGCATGCAGTGCTGGGCAATCGGGCTGTGCATCCTCGTGGCGGTGCTCGACGGCTTCGATACCCAGACGATCGGCATGCTGGCGCCCGCCATGTCCGCGGAGCTGGGCATTCCTGTCAGGTCTTTCGGACCCATCTTCAGCGCCGGCCTGGTCGGCATGCTGATCGGCGCTGTCACTCTCGGGCCGCTGGCAGACCGGCATGGGAGGAAGACGATGATCGTGCTGTCTTCCGTGCTGTTCGGCAGCCTGTCACTGGCCACGGCTTATGCCACCAGCTTCGATCAGTTGCTGATCCTGCGATTGCTGACCGGAGTTGGCCTGGGCGGTGCCCTGCCCAATGCGATCTCGCTGGCCTCCGAATACGCACCGAAGCGGCACGCCCGCACCACCGTGGCCACGCTGATGTGCGGCATGCCGCTTGGCGCCGTGCTCGGCGGGCTGGTCAGCTCGGCGCTACTGCCGGTGCACGGTTGGCACTCGGTGTTTGTCGTGGGTGGCGTTCTGCCGCTGGCGGTGGCCTTGCTGGCGGCCGCATTCATGCCGGAATCCGCGCGCTTCCTGATTGCCCGCGGCGGCGATGCGGGACGGGTGGCGGCGATCATGCGGCGGATTGCTCCGGAGCTGGGAGCCTCGCAGGTATATCGCGCCCCCCAGGCACCGCGCGGCGGCGTGCCCGTGCGCGAACTCTTCACCGGCGGGCGGGCGGCGGAGACGGTTTTGCTGTGGATCCCCTATTTCCTGAACCTGGTGGTGCTGTATTTCATCGTGAGCTGGATGCCTGCACTGCTGATCGGCGCGCAGCATCCCGCTTCGGTCGGCATCACGGCAATTTCGCTGTTCAGCATCGGCGGCGTGGCTGGTTCGATTGCGCAGGGGCCGCTGATGAACCGCTTCGGCGCCAGGCGCGTCCTGCTGTGCGAACTGCTTGCCTACGCGGCGCTTGCCGTGGTGCTGGCCAACTGGTCGGCCAGCTTTGCAACGGTAGCCACGGTGAGCCTGCTGATTGGCATTGCGGTGCAGGGCGCGCAGGCTGGCCTCAATGCACTGGCCGCGGAGATCTACCCCACCCACATGCGGGCCACCGGCGTTGGCTGCGCCATTGGCATGGGCCGCATCGGCTCCATCTGCGGCCCGTTGCTGGGCGGCGTGATGCTGGGCCTGCAATGGGACGTCGCACACATCTTTCTGGCCGGCATCGTACCGGCGCTGGTTGCCGCAATCGCGATCGCCGGCAACCGCAAGACCCGCGCATAGGCAGAACAAATCAGAGGTAATGGAGGAGACAACATGAATAAGAAGAAATGCATCCCGGCCACGACGCTCGTGTTCGGCGCGCTGGCCGGCGTGCCGGCGCTGTCGATGGCGCAATCGGTGATTCTTTATGGCGTGGTGGATACGGGGATTGAGTACGTGTCAAACATCGGCACGGCAAAGAACAGCGTGGTCCGCATGCCGGGGTTGGCGGGCACGGTGCCATCGCGCTGGGGCCTGCGGGGCAGCGAGGACCTGGGTGGCGGACTGAAGAGCCTCTTCGTGCTTGAGTCGGGATTCGCACCCGATGCAGGGACTTCCAACCAGGGAGGCCGCCTGTTCGGACGCCAGGCGCTGGTGGGGCTGTCCGGCGGCTGGGGCCAGGTAGCGTTCGGGCGGCAGTACACCATGCTGTTCTGGTCGATGCTGGAGCCAGACATGCTAGGGCCGAACACGTTCGGATCGTCGTCACTGGACAGCTACATGCCCAGCTCGCGCGCCGATAACGCGGTGTCGTACAAGGGAACCTTCGGTGGGCTGACCGTCGGTGCCACCTACAGCTTCGGCCGCGATACCGCGCTTGCCGGCTCGGGACCCACGGCCACGACATGCGCCGGCGAGAACCCGGCCGACCGCAGTGCCTGCCGGGAATGGTCCGCCATGCTCAAGTACGAGATCGGAACCTGGGGCGCAAGTGTCGCCTACGATTCCTTGCGCGGCGGCCAGGGCGCGGCGGGTGGCCTGACCAGCAGTGGCCTGAAGGACGATCGTCTTGCGCTGAACGCATACGCCAACGTCGGCAAGGCCAAGCTCGGTGGCGGCGTGATCCGGCGCGACAACGATGGCAGTCCTACGCCGCGCAGTGACTTGTGGTTTGGCGGGGTCTCATATGCCATCACGCCGGCCTTCAGCGTCGACGGCGAAATCTTCCTGCTGCGCTACCACAACAGCCCCAACAAGGCCTGGCTCTATGCCGCGCGAGGCACGTACGCCTTCAGCAAGCGCACCTCCCTCTATGGCACGGCCGGCTTCATTGATAACCGCGGCAACCTCGCGCTTTCGGTCAGCTCTGGCGCTGCCGGCGCCGGGGCCGCGCCGGGCGGCAACCAGCTCGGCGCCATGGTCGGCGTCAAGCATATCTTCTGATTTTCCGAACCCCTGTTTTCTGAACCCCTGAAGCGGCTGCGGCTGGCGCCGACGCCAGAACCGGCGCGCCACGAACCAGTAGGAGACAACCTTGCCCGCCCCAATACCCCATGCTCCCGGAGAGCCCGTCGCCCTTGCCGACGCCATGCAGGACCTGGTGGATGCGAACCATATCCTGTACCACGAAGGCCTGCTGGACGCCTTTGGCCACGTCAGCATGCGTTCCCCGCAGCGCGCCGACCGCTTTGTGCTGGCCCGCAGCATGGCACCCGCACTCGTGACGGCCGACGATCTGCTTACGTTCGACCTGGACGCAAACCCGGTAGCGCATGGCGATGCCACGGCGATCGAAGGCGCGGCTCCGGCCGTCTTCCTGGAGCGCTTCATCCACAGCGCCATCTATCGCGCCAGGCCCGACGTCATGGCCGTCGTGCATAGCCATTCACCGGCTGTGATCCCGTTCGGCGTGGTCAGGAACGCCACGCTGCGGCCCGTATGCCACATGAGCGGCTTCCTGGCACGCGGGACACCGGTGTTCGAAATCCGCGACACGGCCGGCCCGGGGTCGGATCTGCTTATCCGCGACGCTGCCCTGGGTCAGGCACTGGCCGCAAGGCTCGGCACGGCCACCGTCGTCCTGATGCGCGGTCATGGGGCCACGGTGGCCGCCGGCTCGCTGCGGCAGGCGGTCTATTGCGCCATCTATACCGAGAAGAACGCCCGCCTGGTGCTGGATGCCGGTCGCCTCGGCGAAATCGAGTACCTCTCCGACGAGGAGGCCCTTGCTGCAGAAGCCACGAACGCGCAGCAGGTCAACCGGGCATGGGACCTGTGGCGGCGATCCGCCCGACAGTCGACCGTCGCCTGACGAGACGAAGAGACGAAGAGACGAAGAGACGAAGAGACGCGACAACACAAGGAGACACCCGATGATTACCCCACAACTATTGCCGCGCCTGCGCGCCTATGCCCTGATCGCCGCGGCGCTCGCGGGCGCCGCGGCAGGCTGGGCCAAGCCCTCCGCAGCTGCCGACGAATGGCCGGCAAGGCCCGTCCGGCTGATCGTGCCGTCGGCCGCGGGAGGCGGCACCGACGTCTATGCGCGGCTGCTGGCCACCAGTCTGTCCAAATCGATGAAGCAGTCGTTTGTCGTCGAGAATCGCCCGGGTGCCAGTGGCCATGTCGGCACGCAGGCCGTGTCGCGCGCCACACCCGACGGCTACACCTTCCTCATCACCGCCAATGCCGCCGTTGCAATCAGTCCGGCGCTGTACAGCAAGCTGCCGTTCGATGTGGAGCGTGACCTGGTTCCAATCGCGCGCGGCGTGATGGCGCCGATGGTACTGGTTGCCACGCCAGACGCGGGCATCCGGACATTTGCTGACCTGATCCGGCTTGCGAAGGAGAAGCCGGGAGAACTGCCGTATGGATCCGCCGGCGAAGGCAGCCCGCCGTACCTTGGCGTGCGGATGATCGAGGAATCGACGGGCGCACGCTTCTTGCATGTGCCCTACAAGGGCGTGGGCCCTGCATATCAGGACCTGCTCAGCGGCCGCCTGAAGTTCATGTTCACCGATCTGAGTTCGGTGCAGTCGTTCATCAAGTCCGGCAAGCTGATCGCACTCGCGGTCAACGAAAAGACCCAACTTCTGGCAGCCGTGCCGTCCCTCGCCGACGCCGGACTCAAGGGGGTACAGGTGTGGACGTCATTCAGTGTGTTTGCCCCCACCGGCGTACCGCCCGCCGTGCTGCGCAAGCTGAGCGATCAGGTCGTGCAGGCGATGAAGACGCCGGAGATGACTGCCGCACTGGAAGCGCACGCGCTCGTACCCGTATTCGATACGCCTGATGCGTTCCGCGGCAGCCTGCGGAAGGAGCGCGAGCAATGGGCCGCCTTCATTCGCCGCAACGGCATCCATCTCGAATAGGGAAGGCGCCGCCCCGAGGGGCGCCGCTCATCCCGTGGACAACCGACACCCAGGATTTACTCCATGCACCTGAATGAACGAAACCAGCGTCCGATGCTGATCGACGGCGAGCTGTGCGAAAGCGCCGGCCGCCAATGGCTGCCCAGCCTCAATCCGGCCACCGAAATCGTTATCGGACACATTCCGGCTGGCAATGCCGATGACGTCGAGCGTGCCGCGGCAGCCGCCGAGCGCGCCTGGCCCGCGTGGCAGGCGCTAGGTGTCGAAGGCCGCGCGGAGCGCCTGCGCGAAGTCGCCCGGCGCCTGACCGCGCAGGCCGAATCCCTGCTGACCGTGGAGGTTGCGGACACAGGCAATACGGTGACGTCGCTGCGGCGCGACGTCGCCGATGCGGCCTGGGGTCTGAACTTCTATGCCGGCCTTGGCTATGAGCTGAAGGGGGAAACCATCCCGGCAACGGTCGAGTCGCTGCATTTCACGGTGCGCGAGCCCTACGGCGTGGTTGGCCGCATCGTGCCATTCAATCATCCCCTCATGTTCGCCACGGCGCGCACGGCTGCCGCCCTGATGGCGGGCAACGCGGTGGTGGTCAAGCCGCCCGAAACCAGTTCCCTTTCCGCCACGATGCTCGCGGAGATCTGCCGGGACGTCTTGCCGGCTGGCGTCATGAACATCGTCACCGGGCTCGGCAAGGACGCCGGCGATGCCATCGCGCGAAATCCTCGCATCAAGCGCATTGCCTTCATCGGATCGCCCGCCACGGGCCGGCAGATTCAGCGGAGCGCCGCCGACGTGGGCGTCAAGCATATATCGCTCGAACTTGGCGGCAAGAACCCGCTGATCGTCTTCCCCGATGCCGATCTGGAAGCCGCCAAGGACGCTGCCGTGCGCGGCATGAACTTCCTGTGGCAAGGCCAGTCCTGCGGATCCACCAGCCGCCTGCTGGTCCATGACAGTATCTATGACGACTTCGTCGAGGCGGTGGCTGCACGCGTCGCCCGGATCCGTCTGGGCGATCCCCAGTCGGCCGAGACCGATATGGGGCCCATCAATTCGCAGGCGCAGTACCAGCGCGTGCTCGACTACGTGGAAATCGCAAAGCGTGATGGTGCCCGCCTGGTGACCGGCGGCAAACGGCCAGCTGGCGAGGCCTTCAAACGCGGCTACTGGATCGAGCCGACCGTCTTCGCCGACGTGACGCCGGAGATGCGCATCGCACAGGAGGAAGCGTTTGGCCCCATCCTGTCCATCATGCGTTGGTCAACGCCGGAGGAGGCGCTGCGCATGGCCAATGGTGTGGAGTACGGCCTGACCGCCTCGATCTGGACCCGAGACATCCAGGCCGCGCTGGCGACGTCGACGCGGCTTCGCACCGGCTATATCTGGGTCAACGGCGTCGGCACGCATTTCAAGGGCATGCCGTATGGCGGCTACAAGAGTTCCGGCGTGGGCCGTGAGGAAGGTATCGAGGAGATGCTGAGCTATACCGAAACCAAGGCGATCAACCTGGTCGGCCCGTTCGGGTATCGGTAGCGGAGACCGGGACGCCGGGAGCCGGATCGGGGACGCCGGCTGGCACGTCGGAAAAGATCCCGCGATAGTAGCGATATCCCTCGTCCAGGTGCTTGTCGAAGGCGAAGCCCTGCGCAAGCATGTCATCGAAGTCGGCGCGCGTGATCTGCATGACGTAACTGTGTTCCGTGGCGACCAGGCGGCAACCTCTGGTCGCCTGACGCGCGCTGAACCACTTTCCTGCGTCCGCATGGCCTGCCGGGTAGCTGTGGCCGTCGTACTCGAGCTGCCATCCTCCATCGAGCAGGATCCAGACATCCTGGGAGGTGGTGGGGTCATCCTGGCACTGCGCGATGACGGTGCCGGCCTCCGCCTCCCACTCGCGCGAGTGGCTGATCGTCGCGCGCAACTGCGGCGTCGACAAGCTGGTGAAGAACGGTGTCTTGCGCAACAGGTGCAGGTAGGTGATCGAGGCTTTCATGGGTTTCCCCTGTGTGGCGGCGGCGGCGGCATCGTCGCGCCACTTTGGCTGCGCATCGCATGCGCCGGTCAGCGCCGGCAGCAATGCCGCGGACGCAAGGCAGATCCATCGCTTCATGGTCATCTCCAGAATCCAGAAGGCAGCGCGGACCCTGCCAGGCCCGCGCCGCATTTGCCTAGCGGCCGATCCTGGCGTCGAGCAGGTCGCCCATGCCGATCCGCCTGGCGAAGTCGATTCGTACGCGCTCCGACACCTCCAGGACTTCCCGGGCGCCATCGCCGACGAAATCGATCACCGCGCGCATCGGGCGGGACCCTGACGACATGCCCACGATCCGCACGATCTCGTCGGCCACGGCCTGCGGGTCGGCGTCATCGGGCGTCAACGCGGTCAGGCGTTCGCCGATCTGGTCCATGAGGCCGTCATAGCGGCTGTAGGCTGCGGCCCTTGCTGCATCGGCCGGCTTGCCCGCAGTGGGAAAATGCGACGTGCCCTTGGTGAACGCGCCGGGGACCACGATCGAAGTCTCGATGCCAAAGCGCGCAATCTCGTAGGCCAGCGTCACCGCGAGGGAATCCATCGCCGCCTTGGCCGCGCCATACGGGCCCATGAACGGCGGGAATCCGCCCTTGGTCGTGGTGCTGCTGATCCACAGCATCAGGCCGGCCTCGCGCTCCCTCATATACGGGAGCACCGCACGATTCACGCGTTGCGCGCCGAACAGGTTGGTATCGAAGACCCGCATCATTTCCTCGGGTGTGAACGCCTCGGAAGGTCCCACGACGAGGTGGCCGGCGTTCTGCATCACCACGTCGATGCAACCTTGCTCCCGGACAATCGCTGCGGCCGCGGCATCGGCGGATTCCTGCGACAGCACATCGAGCTCAAGCGGGTGCAGGTGCACGCCGCGTTCGGCGGCCCACTGTCGGACTTCGTCCGCACGGCCTTTGTTGCGGCCTTCGATGCCCCGCATCGATGCGTACACCACGTGGCCAGCCAGGGCCAGGGATTGTGCGGACAGCTTGCCGATGCCGCTGCCGGCGCCAGTTACCAGGACAACTTGCTTCATGACCGAACTCCTGTTCAGTGACGATTGATGGATTGGAGGGTGAGCCCGGTTTCAGGCGACGCCGCCATTGGCACGCAGGATCTGGCCGTTCACCCAGCCCGCATCGGGGCCGGCGAGGAACGACACCACGCCGGCAATATCGTCGGGCTGGCCCAGCCGCTGCAGCGGCGGCATCTTTGCGAACGCCTGGATCTGCTCGTCAGTCTTGCCATCGAGAAACAGCGACGTGGCGATCGGGCCCGGCGCCACGGCGTTCACGGTGATGTTCCGGCCGCGCAGTTCCTTGGCAAACACGTGCGTGAACGACTCGACCGCTGCCTTGGTCGCGTTGTAGACCGCATAGCCGGGCATGTTCAGGGCCAGCGTGGTGCTGGAGAAATTGACGATGCGCCCGCCGTCGTTCAGGCGCGTGGCAGCTTCGCGCAGCGTGTTGAAGGTACCGCGCACATTGATGTCGAAGGTCTGGTCGTAGAGCGCGTCGCTGGTGTCAGCCAGGGGCATCGTCTTCAGCACGCCGGCGTTATTCACCAGCACATCGACCTTGCCGAGCTGGTCTTCGACGATCTCGAACATGCGCCGCACTTCGCCGGCGTCCGAGACATCGGCCTTTACGGCGATGGCCCTGGCGCCCTCCGCTTGCAGGCTGGCGACCAGCGCATCCGCCTGGGCGGGGCTGGACGCGTAGTTGACGGCGACGGCGAAGCCGTCTTGTGCCAGGCGTTGGGCGACGGCGGCGCCGATACCGCGCGATGCGCCGGTAACGATGGCGACTTTAGTGTTGCTGGCTTGATTCATGACTCGCTTCCTCATTTCGGGTTGGTGGTGAAGCGAATACTGGATCATTCCATTCGAAAGATAATCATGGACAGACTGGTAACATATTTCCATCCTCTTTAACAATAAACCCAGCGGAGCGCCCGATGGATCGCTTTCAGGAAATGCAGGCCTTTGTGCGTATTGCCGAGCGGCAGAGCTTTACGCAGGCATCCGACGACTTGCAGATACCCCGGGCGACCGTGACCAACCTGATCAAGCGCATGGAGCAGCGGCTCGGCACTCGGCTGCTGGAGCGCACCACCCGCACGGTGCGGCTGACGCATGACGGCGAGGCGTACTACCGTCGATGCGTGCGGCTGATCGCCGATCTGGAGGAGGCCGAGGGATCGTTCCGGAACACGGCGCCCAAAGGGCTGCTACGTGTGAATCTGCAAGGCACGCTGGCCCGCCATTTCGTGGTACCGGCACTGCCGGATTTCCTGGCCCAGTACCCGCAGATCGAACTGCAGATCGGCGAAGACGACCGCCTGGTGGACCTGGTGCGCGAAGGCGTCGATTGCGTATTGCGAGCTGGCACGCTGCAGGACTCATCGATGGTAGGCCGGCAGATCGCGCTGCTGGAGCAGGTGACCGTCGCCAGCCCCGGCTATCTCGCGAAATATGGCGAGCCGGCCGACTTGCACACACTGGCGGCACATCGGGCGGTGAACTATGTCTCCAGCGCGACCGGCAAAGCCGTCCCACTCGAATTCACGGCGAATGGCCGCGTGACGGCGGTCCAGCTTCCCGCGATCGTTTCAGTGACCGGCGCCGATCTCTACACCGGAGCAGCGGTGGCGGGGCTGGGGCTCGTGCAGGTGCCCCGCTACCGGGTGGCCGCGGAACTGGCGTCGGGTCGCCTGAAGATCGTCCTGCCGGATTTCCCATGCCCCCCGATGCCCGTCTCCGTTCTGTATTCGCAGCATCGCCAGCTCTCGTCGCGGGTTCGGGTCTTTGCGCAATGGCTGCGCGAGATCTTTGCGGCAGGAGACGCTTGATGCCGCACTTTGCGATAGGATGGCGCCGGTAACCAGGATCCGAAACCGCAAGGAAACCCGCGCTTGCCCGAAGCCCTCCCCTCCAGCCCGACCGGCGAGTTTCCCACCTTCGAAACGTCGGATTTCGCGGGCGAGGGGTCGTTCTACTTCGACCTCGTGCGGCTGCAGGACCGCGACGACATCCCGCGCGGTTTCCTGCACAGGCACAACTACTACCACCTGCTCTGGATGACCCGGGCGAGTGGCACGCACATGCTCGACTTCGCGCATTTCGACGTGCGCGACCACTCGGTGTTCTTCCTTGCGCCAGGCCAGGTCCATGCGTGGACGTCATCGGTCAAGCCCCACGGCTATGTGCTGAATTTCAGCACCGACTTCTTCGCCCGGATGTTTCCGCGCGCCGAAGATGTCGCGAAATTCCCGTTCTACCACCCCTCGCGCGGCAACAGCGCGCTCTATCTCACGCAAGCCCAGCATGACAGCATGCTGCCGCTGCTCGGCGAGATGGAGCGCGAGGCGCGCGATCGCCAGCCCGGCTATCCCGACGTGGTGCGGGCCTGCCTGATGATCCTTCTCACGCGCCTGCGCCGCCTGTGCCCCGGCAACGAGCACGCTGGCGGCGTTGGCCCGCAGCAGGCGCTCACGCGCCGTTTCACGATGCTGGTGGAAACGCACTACTTGCGCTTCGGCACGATCGGCCAGTACGCCGAGGCGCTATGCGTGAGCGAGCGTCAGCTCAACGACGCGGTCAAGCGAACCGTGGCACGCACAGCCAGCCAGGTGGTACAGGAACGCGTGGTGCTCGAAGCCAAGCGCTGGCTCAGCAACACCGAAACGGGCATCGCCGAGATCGCGTTCCGTCTCAACATCGAGGACCCGGCCTACTTCGCGCGCTTCTTCAAGAAGCAGACCGGCCTCACGCCGGGCGACTTCCGCAGGAAGCATTGTCGTCCGCTGGAATGACGCGCGAAAAAGTCCAACACAACGTCTGATCCGTCCTAACGCCGCCGCCACGCGGCTGCCTAAAGTGTCCCCCATGGCGCAGCCGAACCCGGCGTCGCCGTCGGCATGCCATAAGAAACCAGAGGCACAGGAGACAGACATGTACAAGAAAGCAATCGCTCCGTTGCGGAGCCTTGCCGTGGCCACCGCATTGGCCGTCACTTCCCTCAGCGCGATGGCGGATTACCCGGACCATCCCTTGCGCATCATCGTGCCGTTCGCCGCCGGCGGCGCCACCGATGTGATTGCGCGCACGGTGGCGCAAGCCATGTCGGCCCGGCTCGGCCAGTCGATCGTGGTGGAAAACAAGGCCGGCGCCAACGGCAACATCGGCGCCGTCTCGGCCGCACGCTCGGACCCCGACGGCTACACGCTGCTGATGGCCACGTCGAGCCACGCGATCAACGCGTCGCTCTACCAGAAGCTCAACTACAGTCTCACGCGCGATTTCGTGAGCCTGTCGAACCTGGCGTCGGTGCCTCTGCTGCTGGTGGTGAATCCATCGGTGCCGGCCAATTCGGCGAGCGAGCTCGCGGCGTACGCCAAGTCCCATGCTGGCCGCGTCAACTACGCGTCGGGCGGCACCGGCACCGCATCCCACCTGGCCGGCGAGCAGTTCAGCACGCTGGCCGGCACGAAGATGACGCACGTGGCCTACAAGGGCGGAGCCCAGGCGCTCAATGACGTGATGGGCGGCCAGGTGCAGATCATGTTCGCCAACCTACCCGAAGTTCTCGCGCAGGTGCAGAGCGGAAAGCTCAAGGCACTGGCGGTCACCGGCAGCAAGCGCCACGCCGCCCTGCCCGACGTGCCCGCCTTCGCGGAAACGCCGTTCCCGGGGATGACCGCGCGCTCGTGGTTCGGCCTGTTCGCGCCGGCCGGCACCCCACCAGCCGCCGTCGAGAAGCTCGCGCAGGCCATCGTCCAGAGCGTAGCCGACCCCGCCGTCAAGGAGCGGCTGAAAGGGCTCGGCGCCGATCCCGTCGGCGACGACCAGGCTGCATTTCAGAAGTACGTGAACCAGGAGGTGGCGCGCTGGGCCGTGCTTGTCAGGCAATCCGGCGCCACCGTCGATTGAATCCACTCATCCGCCACCGTTCGAGGAAACCCCATGCTGTTCGATGTTCGCACCTACACCTGCCACCCCGGCACGATCAAGAAACACCTGGCGCTGTATGCCGAGTACGGCTACGCGATCCAGAGCCGCCACCTGGGCAAGCCGCTGGCCTACATGCAAACCGAGACCGGCAATGTCAACAGCTACATGCACATCTGGGTCTATGACAGCGCTGCCGATCGCGAGGCAAAGCGCCAGGCGCTGCAGAAGGACCCGGCCTGGAGCGAATATCTGAAAATGAGCGCCGAGGCCGGCTACCTCATCAGCCAGGAGAACCGGCTGATGACGCCGGTGTCGTTCTTCACGCCGTAGGCGGACCTGCGATCGCGGCCCGCCGGCGCCGGGCGATCGCGAGTCTTAGAGCTTGTAGCCGATGCGCCGCAGCAGATCCTTGCGGTCGGCGATATCGGCCGCGGTCTCGATGCCGAGTGGCGGCTCGCCATCGACCACGCCGAGCACGGCCCGGCCCAGTTCCGTCTGCGCGACGATGATCTGCGTGGGGTTCGCGGTGGCGCAATAGATGCGGCACACCTCCGGCACGGCGCGCACGGCGCCCAGTACATTGACCGGAAAGAACCCATCCCCGAGAAAAATCAGGAAGGTATGTCCGGCCGCGATCGCCATCGCGTTCTGGCAGGCCAGGTCGATCATCGCCTCGTCGGTGCCGGACCAGCGTACGAGCCGTTTGCCGGACGCCTCGCAGAAGGCGATGCCGAACCGGATGCCAGGAACCGTGCCGACGAGCGCCTCGTGCAGATCCTCGACGGTCTTGATGAAATGCGACTGTCCGAAGATGAAATTGGTCGCTTCCGGCTTCGATACCTGCACCACGCTGAGTTCCATGACCTGCCCTCCCGAGTTGCCCCGCATGCAGACAATGGTAGGTGGCGAGCCTTCGAATGCAAGCCGAGCCAGATGCGGCTCGATCAGCTTTCTCGCTTAGAAAAGCTGGCGCCGCCCATCGTAGTCGAGCACGATTTGATTCAGGGCCTCCAGGAGCGTCTGGTCATTGCCCAGTGTCGGCTCGATCGCCTTCATGTAGCCGAGCAACTGAGCCTGAGCAGCGCTCGCGACTTCGGTCGTAATGCCTTCATCGTCGTGCAGGATCACGTAGGAGCGGGCGAAGCCGTAGATCAGGAAGTAGGCTGCAGCATTGCCCGGATCGCTCTTCATGAGCGCAAGCGACTGTTGCTTGACCTTCAGGAAGGCGTCCGTTCCAGGAACGCTCTGCGCAAACTCGGCGGTGACGGTATTGAAGTCCATGAGTCTCTCTCTAAAACAATCAAATCAAACTTGTTGCAGCATGCGCCGCAATAGATCGGCGCCGTCGAGGCCCTTGTAGGATCGCTGCCACAACGCCTCGACCATGCTCGTGTATAGGGAGACAGCCTCTGGCGCGGCGGTCACAGACGCAATGCCTCCGGAGATATTGGGAAATTCGCCGAAGCGAAACGGGCTGATTGCCACGTACGACCCAGTTGGTCGCTCGAAAATCTGAAACGTGGCGTTCGGCATGCTCTCGTTGACGATGCCGATCTGCATCCCGGCAGGTTGCTGCTCCAGGAGGCTGGCAATGCGCGCCACTTCGGATCGGGCAGCCAGCGACCGTTCCATCTTTGTCGCTGGCGGCAAATCCATGCGTCCGACCAACCCGAAGTGCACGAACCGTTCCAGCTCGCGCAAACCAATCAGGCTCACAATCGGCGCTGGCTGCGAGCTATAGGACGCTTTCCGTTCGCGCAGCAATTCCATCATGGCCTGGATTCGGCCTTCGTCGTTGTCCCCGCTCTCTCTCAGCATTTGCTCGAGATACCCGGCGTAGCTGGGTGAAGTGAGCAGGAACGAAATGGGCTCGAAGTGCGCCAGGATGCGCGTCGCACCTTGCTCAAGCTGTCGCATCCGCTCGATGTAGGCGATGGCCGAGGGATAGTATTCGGTGCCAGCCCCGAGCAGCGACTCGAGCGACGTACCCAGGATGCCGGCGAGCCGCTCGAGCGTTTCAATCTTGACGATCTCCCCTTTCTCCATCCGGTAGACCGCGGCACGCGAGATCCCGAGCACATCCGCAATCTGTTCGGCCCTTAGCTGCGCGCCCAGGCGGTAGGCACGAAGCCGGGCACCGATGGCTTCGAAGTCGATCCCACCCAATGTCGTGGCGCGGTGTTCCATTTCTGTCTCATTAATTAGATGGATTTCACTATAGCACGTCAACTGCGCGCACGATACCTCGCAACTGGCGAGCATCGGTGGAAACCCGAAGTTCGCTGCAAAGCGCTTGCAATCGCAGGGCCTTCGACATAGTCTAAAAAATAAGATTCTCCACTGCATCAGTACTTGGCCTCCCCCATGAACCCCAAGTGCACCGCAATGCAGTGGTTTTTCAGGCCCCTACAGTCTAAAAATGGAGACAGCATGAGCAGCCAGCCCCTCACTCAGTCAGTTTCAGAGGCCGAGGCCCCAACTTCCCCCTACGCATGGAAGGCCTTGGCCGGATCGGCCATTGGCTACGCCATGGACGGCTTTGACCTCCTGATTCTTGGCTTCATGCTGCCTGCCATCAGTGCCGCCCTCGCGCTCAGCACCAGCCAGTCGGGCGCACTGGTGACATGGACGCTGATCGGCGCCGTTGCAGGTGGGATCATCTTCGGCGCGCTCAGCGACCGTTATGGGCGCGTTCGCGTACTGACCTGGACCATTGTCCTGTTCGCGGTGTTCACCGGCATGTGTGCCTTTGCGCAGGGGTTCTGGGATTTGCTGGCCTATCGCACCATCGCCGGCATCGGCCTTGGCGGCGAATTCGGCATCGGCATGGCACTCGCAGCCGAAGCCTGGCCGGCCAGCAAGCGGGCACGCGTCTCGTCCTATGTCGCCTTGGGCTGGCAATCGGGCGTGCTGATGGCTGCGCTGTTGACCCCACTGCTGCTGCCCGTGGTGGGCTGGCGCGGAATGTTCCTGATTGGCGTGATTCCGGCGCTGGTAGCGTGGTTTATCCGTAATCGCCTGCACGAGCCTGAAGTATTCGTGCGGAGCGCCCGTACGGAGAAGAAGCCCAACGCATTCAAGCTGCTGGTGGCAGACCGCAAGACCACGCGAACCAGCCTTGGCATCGTCGTCCTTTGCTCGGTCCAGAACTTCGGGTACTACGGCATCATGATCTGGCTGCCCACCTATCTCTCCAGGACGCTCGGATTCTCGCTGACCAAGTCGGCCCTGTGGACCTCTGTCACGATCGTGGGAATGATGATTGGCGTCGTGATCTTTGGCCATCTCGCCGACCGCATTGGCCGCAAGCCGACTTTCCTGTTCTTCCAGGCCGGCGCGGTTGCGATGGTGCTGCTCTACGCCACGTTGTCCGATCCCATGACGATGCTGTGGGCCGGTGCGGTAATGGGCATGTTCGTCAATGGCATGATTGGCGGATACGGTGCACTGATCTCCGAGGCTTACCCCACGGCGGCACGCGCCACCGCACAAAACGTCCTGTTCAATATCGGACGCGCAGTAGGCGGACTTGGACCGATTGTCGTAGGCGCCATCGCGGCAACCTACTCCTTCCAACTCGCGATCGCACTGCTTGCCAGCATCTACGTCCTCGACATGATCGCAACATTCTTCCTTGTTCCCGAGCTCAAGGGCGTGGAACTGGAATAACGCCGGAACCTGTCAGGCATTCCTCGGCTGCGCCGTCCGGCGCAGCGCATTTCTCAGGAGTCACCCCCATGTGTGCCACCGTGTGTAGCCCGGAATCCGCGGCTACCGTAGCCTCCTATCGCTGTCGAATTGTCGAGCATTACTGGGTCAACCAGCGATACAAGTACATCAGGCTCGAATCCGATGCCCCGATCGCCAACATTACGCGGCCTGGGCAGTTCTACCAGCTCAATTGCCCGACCACCGCTGAAGAGCAACCATTCCTGCTGCGGCCGATGAGCGTCTACGGCGCCGGCCCTGAAGCCGGACGGATCGAGTTTCTTTACAACGTCACCGGCGTCGGCACGCGGGCGATGGCGACGCTTCCCGTCGACGGCCACATGGACATTGTCGGCCCGCTCGGCAACACCTTTACGTTCGAGCCCGCCTTCCGCAGGATTCTCGTCGTGGCCCGTGGCGTTGGTCTGGCCACGATGGCACCGCTGATCCACGAGGCTGCGGTAGCTGGCGTGGGGATCACCGCGGTGATGTCCGCACGCACCTCGGGCGACCTGATGGAAAAGGAGTTCCTGCGCGGCGCCACGGCAGAAGTGCATAGCGTATTCGACGCGGACGGCACGTCTTCCGTGGAGGCCGTCGAGGCCCTGATTCGACGCCTCATCGCCGAACAACGCCCCGACGCCATCTACACCTGCGGTTCTCATCGCCTGCTGATGCTGCTTCAGCGGGTGCTTCAAGACCATCCGGATGTGCAAGGCGAAGTCGCCATGGAGCAGCGCATGGCCTGCGGCATGGGCGTGTGCCTGTCTTGCGTGCGCCTGTTCGATTGCGATGGCGACAAGCAGTTCCTGCGCGTGTGTCGCGAAGGTCCGGTATTCAAGATTCGCGAAGTCGTCGGGGAGGTGGAGTTTGGCTAATTTGACTATCCGGGTTGGCGATCTGACGCTGCGCAACCCCGTAATGCCCGCATCCGGCTGCTTTGCGATCGAGTATCGCGAGGCCATGGACCTGAACCAGCTTGGCGCGCTGGTCATCAAGAGCGTTTCGCCGAAATCCCGGGCCGGCAACCCCACACCACGCGTGGCGGAAACCCATGGCGGGATGCTCAATTCGATCGGCATTCCCAGCAAGGGGCTGGACTACTACAGGAAGGAAGTGCTCCCGCCTTACACGCAATACGACACGCCTGTCATCGTATCGATCTCCGCCGATACCGCCGAAGAGTTCGGCGCAGCCTGCGAAGAGCTGTCCCTGCCTGAAGTGGCGGCGATCGAGGCAAACATCTCCTGCCCGAATCTTGAAGCCGACGGCATGGCCTTCGCCATGCTGCCGGAAACGACCTACAAGGCCGTCGCTGCGATCCGCCGTCGCACCAGGCACCCGTTCTGGGTCAAGCTCACCCCGAACGCCGGCAACATCGCTTCGATAGCCAGGGCTGCGGAAGAAGCAGGCGCCGATGCCATCGTGATGGGCAACACCGTGTTGGGCATGGCAATCGATATCCGTACCCGCAAGCCCCGGTTGGGCAATGTCATGGGCGGCCTTTCGGGGCCCGCAATCAAGCCGGTTGCGCTGCGCATGGTGCACCAATGCTACCGCGCCGTGCGCATTCCCATCATCGGCTGCGGTGGCATTCAAAGTGCCGAGGACGCCGTCGAATTCATGCTGGCAGGCGCTTCCGCCGTCCAGGTTGGCACCGCGTCGTTCCGTGATCCGGCCGCGATGCAGAAGATCATCGATGGACTCCGCGAATACTGCGAGCAGACCGGCGTCGAATCCATCAGCGATCTCACTGGCCAGGTGATTCTGGATCGCCAGCTTAGCGACCGCTGGTTGCGGTTCGCCCAGCAATCGGGCTGAGCAACCGGACACGCATATGGACATCCTCAACCTCAAGCCGCTGGCCGAGCAGCTCCTCGCCGATATCCGCGCATTGTCCTTTGACGGTGTCGGCGTCACGCGCGACAGCTACGGTGCGGGCGAGTCCGCAGCGGCGGACTACCTGCGTCGCTTCGCCGAGCAGCATGGGCTTTCCGTGCAGAGCGACAAGGCCGCCAACCTTGTGTTTTCGCTGCCTGAAGAGGACGCCGGCGCGCCGGCTGCCTGGGTCGGCTCGCATATGGATTCGGTGCCGCAAGGCGGCAACTTCGACGGACTCGCTGGCATTGTTGCCGGGCTACTTTGTCAGGTCGCGCGGAAGGAGCAAGGCGCAGCCAGCGCGACGCCACTCCGGGTCGTCGCCTTCCGCGGCGAGGAAAGCGCCTGGTTCGGCAAGGCATACATGGGCTCTGGTGCTGCGTTGGGCAAGCTGACGCCGGACGACCTTGCGCTGAAGCATCGCAGTTCCGGCCGAACGCTCTCGGAGTGCATGGCTGAGGCCGGCGCCGACATCGAAGCCATTTCGCTGCAGCAACCGCTGTTCGACCGGGCGTCTGCCGCTGCGTACCTGGAATTGCACATCGAACAGGGGCCCGTCATGGTGGCGCGGAAGTTGCCGCTGGCCGTGGTGCCTGGCATTCGCGGGAATGTCCGCCACAATCGCGTGACATGCATCGGCGAACCCGGCCATTCTGGCGCTGTACCCCGTTGGCTGCGAAAGGATGCGATGTTTGCAGTGGCTGACCTCATTACACGCCTTGACGAGCACTGGAAAGTGCTGCTGGAACGCGGCAGCGATCTGGTCGTCACCACCGGGATGGTTTCAACGGATCCCGCCGAACATTCCATCTCGCGCATTCCCGGCAAGGTCGACTTCAGCTTCGAGGTGCGCAGCAAAAGCGTGGACACGCTCGAAGGCTTCTACCAACTGTTCCGCACCGAGTGCAAGGCCATCAGCCGCGATCGTGGCGTGCATTTCGAATTTGATCGCCGCATCGAATCCGCGCCAGCGACCATGGACCCCGGGCTTTCGGATCTCCTGCGCAACGCGTGTGCCAACGCGAAACTGCCGGTGGAGATGGTCCCGAGCGGCGCAGGCCACGACGCGTCGCTGTTTGCCAATGCCGGTATCCCGACCGCGATGCTCTTCGTCCGCAACGAACACGGCTCGCACAATCCCGACGAAGCCATGGACCTGGACGACTTCATGCTCGGCACGAAGGTCCTGTACGAAGCGCTTGAGGCCATTCCGCGCGGGAGGAAGTCATGACCATCGAGACGCTCACGATTCGCCGTCCGGACGACTGGCATCTGCATCTGCGCGATGGCGACATGTTGCGCGCCGTGCTGCCGGCTTCCGCCAGCCAGTACGGCCGGGCCATCGTGATGCCGAACCTGAAGCCGCCGGTTACGACTGTCGAAGCGGCTCTCGCCTATCGGCAGCGGATTCGCGATGCACTTCCCGGCGATTCGGCGTTCACGCCAATGATGACGTGCTATCTCTGCGACGACACCGATCCCGGGGAAATTCGTGCCGGATTCGAGCGCGGAGCGTTTGCCGCCGCCAAGCTCTATCCCGCAGGCGCCACTACGCATTCCGAGTATGGCGTCACATCGCTCGACCGGATTGCCAGCGTCCTGGCGACCATGCAGGACATTGGCATGCCGTTGCTGATCCACGGCGAGTCCACGGACCCGGCGGTCGATGTCTTCGATCGGGAAGCGGCCTTTCTGCGCACGACGCTGACGCAGATCCTCACCCGCTATCCGCGACTGAAGGTTGTGCTGGAGCACATCACGACAGAGGAGGCAGCCGACTTCGTCATGCGCGATGAAAGCGGCCGCCTGGCCGCCACCATCACGCCGCAGCACCTGATGTTCAACCGCAACGCGATGTTCACCGGCGGCATTCGCCCTCACTACTACTGCCTGCCGGTGCTCAAGCGCGAGCAGCACAGACTCGCGCTGCGGCGCGCGGCCACCTCCGGGTCGCACGCGTTCTTCCTGGGCACCGATTCCGCACCGCACGACACGGACGCCAAGGAATCGGCATGCGGTTGCGCCGGCATCTTCAGCGCCCCTGTCGCCATGCAGGCATACCTGACGGTGTTCGAAGAAGAACAAGCCCTGCACCACTTCGAAAAGTTCGCCAGTGAGAACGGTGCGCGCTTCTATGGCGTCCCGCTGAACGAAGGCACTGTCACCTTCCAGCGGATACCGACGCGCGTGCCCGGGAGCATCGACCTGCCAGATGGACACCGCATCCAGACGTTCCTCGCTGGGGAAACGCTGCCCTGGACCCTCGCATAGCTTCACGCATTCTTTCATTGGACCGCACCGTGACTACTACCTATCGCATCGAAGCCGACCTGCTTGGCGAACGCCAGGTTCCTGCCGACGCCTACTATGGCGTGCATACCCTGCGGGCCTGGGAGAACTTCCAGATTACCGGCACGCCCATTTCGTCGTGGCCGGAGCTCATCATCGCGCTGGCTTCGGTCAAGCAGGCCGCCGCCGAGGCCAACGCCGAGCTGCGCCTGCTCGCTCCCGGGCTGCGCGACGCCATCATTGCCGCGTGCCACGACGTGCGCGACGGCCGCCTGCACGATCAGTTCATCGTTGACACGATCCAGGGCGGTGCCGGCACCTCCACCAACATGAACGCCAACGAGGTGATCTGCAACCGCGCCCTGGAGCACCTGGGTCATCAAAAGGGCGAATACACCTTCCTGCATCCGAACGAGCACGTGAACATGGCGCAAAGCACCAATGACGTCTATCCGACGGCGCTTCGCATCGCTACGTGCTTTGCCATCGAGCATCTCCTGGAAGCGATGGCCGTACTCCGCGTTGCCTTCGACATGAAGGCAAAGGAATTTGCGGGTCTCTACAAGCTGGGGCGCACGCAGCTTCAGGATGCAGTCCCAATGACCCTCGGGCAGGAGTTCTCCACCTATGCCGTGATGCTGGAAGAGGATATGGCACGGCTGCGCGAAGCAGGAACGCTGATTCGCGAGATCAATCTCGGCGCGACGGCTATCGGTACGGGCATCACGGCCCATCCCGACTATGCGGCGAAGGCGCTGGTTGCGCTGCGGCGTATCACAGGTCTCGATCTCGCGCTGGCACCCAACCTGGTGGAAGCCACACAGGATTGCGGTGCGTTCGTCCAGATCTCTGGCGTGCTCAAACGAATTGCCGTCAAGCTGTCCAAGACCTGCAACGACCTGCGACTCCTGTCGAGCGGCCCGCGCGCAGGCTTCGGCGAGATCAACCTGCCTCCGATGCAGGCGGGCTCGTCGATCATGCCGGGCAAAGTCAACCCTGTCATTCCGGAAGTGGTCAACCAGATTGCCTTCGAGGTTTTTGGCAATGACACGACCATCACGTTTGCGGCAGAAGCTGGGCAGTTGCAACTCAATGCCTTCGAGCCAGTCATCGCCGCGAGCCTGTTCCGTAGCTTCCGGCATTTGACGAATGGGTGCCTGACGCTGGCTCAGAAATGCGTCAACGGGATCACTGCCAACCCGGAACGCCTGCACGAGACCATCGAGCGGTCCATCGCACTGGTGACGGCCCTCAATCCCGTGATCGGCTACAAGAACGCGACGTCTGTTGCCGCCCAGGCCTACGCGGAGAACAGGACGATTCGTGAAGTGGTACTCGCCCGCGGCCTGATGACGGCGGAAGCTCTGGAAGAAGCGCTGCGTCCGGAGGCACTGGTACAACCCCGTGCGGACATGCACGGCAAGGTGTAAAGGAACGATTGCCATGTCCGGGAACCGCACCGACCTCACCCTCCAGGCATCGGTCAGCCAGGCACTGCTGGATGCCGGTTGCGTTCGCTTTCGCAGTGATGAGCCATTCCGCCTTCCTTCAGGCTGGACGAGCCCTGTCTATATCGATTGCCGCCGCCTGATCTCTTACCCGGCGTTGCGTCGCGCATTAGTCCAGCAAGGCTTGGCGCTGCTCCGTGACCGGGATCGCCTGACCGGCATCGATGTGATTGCTGGCGCCGAATCCAGTGGCATTGCATTCGCCGCATGGGTTGCCGAGTTATTGAACCTGCCAATGGTCTATGTGCGCAAGGAAGCCCGCGGCATGGGCCCTGCGGCGCAGGTCGTGGGCGATATCCGTCCCGGTGACCGCGTGCTGCTGGTCGACGACATGATGGCAGCAGGACGATCCAAGGTCGCCTTCTGCGAAGCACTGTCCGCTGCGGGTGCGACCGTGCAGGACATCCTGGTCCTGTTCGACTACGGAACCTTCCCCACAGCCGACGCGCTTTCCCGATGGAAACCGAATGTCCATGCCCTGGCCACGTGGCGCGACGTCCTGGACGTCCTGAACAAATCCGGCGACGTTCCCGAGGCTGAACTGTCCGAGCTGCGCGCGTTCTTGAGCGACCCACCGCACTGGTCCAGCGCGCACGGCGGCATCGCCGGATAGCCCCAAACCTTTGAGTTGTATGTGGCGCCTCCGCCCGTTCACCACGGGCGGTGGCCTCCTTTTGCCCGCATTTTCTGAAACCCCCCATGGACGACGCATTCAAGCAACGCGCACTCGAATACCATCGCGCCTCGACACCCGGCAAGATCTCCATCGCGCCCACCAAACCACTTGCCAATCAGGCCGATCTCGCGCTGGCCTACTCCCCCGGTGTCGCCATCGCGTGCGAAGCCATCCACGCCGATCCGCAGGAGGCGCGGCACTATACGGCGCGCAACAATCTTGTTGGTGTGATCACCAACGGCACCGCAGTGCTGGGGCTTGGCAATATCGGTCCACTTGCCGCCAAGCCGGTGATGGAGGGGAAGGCCTGCCTCTTCAAGGCGTTCGCCGATATCGATGTGTTCGACCTCGAACTGTCTGAAACGGATCCGGACAAACTCGTCGACGCCATCGCCATGATGGAGCCGACGTTCGGTGGCATCAATCTGGAGGACATCAAGGCACCGGAGTGCTTCTACATCGAGCAGGCGCTGCGGGAACGGATGCACATCCCGGTATTCCACGATGACCAGCATGGCACCGCCATCATTGCTGCCGCAGCCATCCTGAATGGCCTCAAGGTCGTCGGCAAGTCTATCGACAACGTGAAGCTGGTTTGCTCAGGCGCCGGTGCCGCGGCCGTAGCGTGCCTTGACCTGCTGGTCAGTCTTGGACTGCGTCGTGAGCATATCGCCGTACTGGATTCGCGCGGCGTGATTCTGTCCGAGCGCGAAGCACTCGAACCAGGCAAGCGCCGCTACGCCCAGGATGGAACGACCTATCTGGCGCGCACGCTGGGCCAGGCGCTGGAAGATGCCGACGTATTCCTGGGTTGCTCAAGTGCCGGTGTGCTCAAGCCCGACATGCTGCGTGGCATGCATGCGCGCCCGTTGATTCTCGCACTCGCCAATCCCGAACCCGAGATTCGCCCTGAGGCAGCACGCAAGGTGCGCCCCGATTGCGTCATTGCGACCGGTCGCTCGGACTATCCCAACCAGGTGAACAACGTGCTGTGCTTCCCGTTCATCTTCCGTGGCGCGCTCGACGTCGGCGCAACAACGATCACCGAGTCGATGAAGATGGCGTGCGTGCACGCCCTGGCCGCGTTGGCAGAGGAAGCGCCCGGCCAGGAGGTTGCCAGTGCCTATCCCGGCCAATCGTTTGAATTCGGCGCCGAGTACCTGATTCCGAAGCCATTCGACCCCCGCCTCATTACGCATCTCGCGCCTGCCGTGGCCCAGGCAGCCATGGATGCCGGCGTGGCACGACGCCCGATTGTCGACATGGCGGCCTATCGCTCGCAACTCGCTGCACGACGCTTCGTGTTTTCGGGTTGATCACCGCAGCGTTCTCAGCAAACTCAACAACGTTCCTAAAAAAGAAGGAGGAGACCATGCATCAATTGAACCGATCCCTTGCCGCCACAGCGCTGGCGGCAGGGCTGATTCAGCCTGCGTTGGCGCAATCGAGCGTCACGCTCTATGGCCAGGTGGACGCCTTTGTCGGCTCCACGAAAGCCTCGGGTGGAGACCGTGCAGCGATCCTGGGGGCTGGCGGCATGCAGACTTCCTATTGGGGCATGCGCGGATCCGAGGATCTGGGCAGCGGCCTGAAGGCAATCTTCGACCTGAATGGCTACTATCGCGTCGACACCGGGCGCTTCGGCCGATCCGACGCTGACGGATTCCTGACGCGCAGTTCCTACGTGGGACTGCAATCCTCGGGCTACGGTACGGTCAGGCTGGGGCGAAACACAACGCCGTACTTTCTTTCGACGATCCTGTTCAATCCGCTGGTCGACTCCTACAACTTCGGGCCTTCCATCTTCCAGACGTACAAGACGGCCACTGATGGACGTGTATTCGATCCCGGCATCATTGGTGACTCGGGTTGGTCGAACTCCGTTGTGTACTCATCGCCAAACTTTGGCGGCCTGACGGTAAACCTGATCTATGCGTTTGGCGAGCAGCCTGGAAGCACGGGACAAAACAAGTTTGGCGGCAATGTGACCTACTTCAACGGGGCGTTTGCGGCAACGGCGGCGGTCCAGCAGGCCAAGTTCAATATCGTCCCTGGCGATGTCACCGCTCCACCCGCGGCATTGGCCGGCTTCGACAAGCAGACGGCCGCCCAGTTTGGCCTGAGCTACGACTTTGGCGTCGCCAAGGTATTTGGGCAGGCCCAGTACATTCGTACGGCTGTCAATGGCGCACAAGGCGATATCCGCCATGCCAATGGGCAGGCTGGTGTTTTGGTCCCGATGGGCGCGGGCAACGTGCTGGCTTCATATGCCTATGCCAATACGCGCAATGACACGGCCGCGATGGGCCGGCATACGGCGGCGATTGCCTACGACTACAACGTGTCCAAGCGGACCGATCTGTATGCCGCGTACTTCTATGACCGCGTGACCGGTCAATCGCACGCCGAGACCTTTGGCGCCGGGATGCGGCATCGATTCTAGGCACGCCGCATTTGCAGGGGCGAGACTGGCGGGAGAGCACGTCGGTCTCGCCTGCGTTCCCCCATGTACGTGATTCGGCTACTGCATGCGTTGGATCCGCGGGGCCGGACGTTCCACCGAGATTCCACTACACCCCTTATTTGGCGAGCCTGGGACACAATTCGATGTAGGGCGTGCTCCCGACATATCGCTCCCAGTTATCCTGCGAGATTCTTTCCGGCAGTCGCGCACAGGCGTCCTCGATCAGATCCCGAGGACGAAGCAGCCATCGCCCCAGGTTTCCATTCTCAAGCACGGCAGCCAGGTACCGGCCGCCGGGACTGAAAGCGAAGGAGCGCACGCCTGCGGACGCCCTGAGCTGTGCGACTTCGATCTGGCCGCCCACATCCCAGATCCGTATGAATCCCCCGGTCTCCACTGCAAGGTAGCGTTCGTCCGCGCTGAACGTGCAGCGCCGGTTCTTGCCAGGATCGTCCAGAATCGCGATGTCCTGTCCTGACGCCGTTTCGCGCACCCGGATCCCTGATACGCCCGCATTGATGGCGACGCGGCCGCCGCCTTTGCTCAGACCGCAGACGTTCGCAGCAAAGCCGCCTCGATCCTGCCCGACTGGCGTCGCGGCATGCGCCATCGCCGGCAGCGTCCACGACTCCAGGCTGAGCGGTTCCCCAATTCGCCTCGCCTCGCTCCGTGTAATGGCGACGACACGCCGTGGATCGATGGCAAGCGAACCGGCGCTTGAATCGAGCGGTTCGGGCAGCGGCGCCGACGGCAGCTCATGCAGGGACGCCCCGCTCCAGACCTGGAGTACCTTGCCCCGGGTAGCCGCGGCCAGGTAGCCCGCATCCGCGCTCAGGGCGAGCGCTGCCACGACGTCAGTCGAGGTGACGCTGGCGCGCTCGCGGCCGGTCGCGACATCGACGAGCCGAACCCGATTGTCGGACGCGAGCGCCAGCGCGCTACCATCCCCGCTGAATTGCAGGACGACGGCCGATCCCAGCGGCGTGGTGGACAGGACTCGCGCGCCGGACACCTCCACGCGCTGCAGCGCAAGTCCTTCGCCCGAACGCGCGACGACGTGCAGTTGTCTTTCGTCGGCCGAGAAAGCGACCTCGACTGCACCGGTGAGTGAGTCGAATTGCCTTTCATCGCCACAGCCCGACGGGAACTCGAAGATGGCGACACGATTGGCGGCGCCGAGGGCCAATCTGCGTCCAGCGGCGGCGAACGCAACCACGGGGTCGGTCGTCCCGGCGAGCGTCTGCGTGACCTCGCACTGGTGCTCGCTGTCAAACACGCGCACCAGAGACGCGCTGCCATGCTCCGCGGCCAGGGCCACATAGCGACCACCGGGCGCGACGGCGATCAGGTGGGATGCCTCCGGCGCGGGCAGGTCGTAGACCCTCGACCAATCGGAAACGGCCCAGACGCCAATGCGGTTTGGGTTCTCGCCGTAGGAGATCGCCAGATACCGGCCATCGGGGCTAAAGAGTGGCCGTCCAGCCAGCGGCGCATCGGCCGCCAGAGAGCGCAAGGGTAACGGGTCGCCCTTGCTCAGTCGCTCGACCGACCAGATCAAGGGTTCGTAGTCCTTGCCGAGGGCTGCGAGGTAGGCACCGTCGGGACTGAACACCGGGCCGAAAATCGACGGCAGCTTCACGATCTCCCGCGCATCGTGCCCATCAGACAGCAGTTGCCAGAGTGTCGACACGGGCGGCTCGTAGCTGTTCTTGTCGGGAAGCCACTTCTCCTGCGTCACGAGCGCATAGGTAGCGCCAGACGCAAGCGCAACGTCCACAGCGTCCGTCGATTCCCTGATGCGCACCTTGAGCGCGTGGCTGCGGGCCTCACGCACGGCAACCGGACCTTCGGGATGCTTCGGCTCGATCGTCGCCAGGGCGCCGCCGTCAGGACTGAGCACGACGGCGTTGGCCGTGGCCGTGCCCTTCCCTCCCCCGACGGGTTTCGAGTCGTCCAGGCGCCAGATAACGCTGGCCGACATCGCTTTGCTGGCGGCGACGAGCTCGGCTCCGCCACGGAATGCGAGGGCGTCGATACGCAAGGCATCGTCGCCTCCAAGCTGCGCAATGCGCTGTGGCAGACGCGCCACCGCGGCTCGGAGCACCCGGTCGGCTTCGACTGACCGTTCACCCACGGCATCGACGCGTCGCAACGCCTCCGCGGCCAACTGCACACCGAGGTGCAATCGACTTGCATCGTCTGAATACTCGAGGGGGGCGTCCTGTACGCGCTCGGCGACCGCAGCCAGGCGGCGTGAAACAGCGACCGCTTCCTGACGGCCTGATTCCTTGCGCTGAAGCAGGAACAGGGTGCCCAGCACAGCCGAAGCGATCAAGGCCACGCCGACACCAGAGAGCAGGAAGGTTCGCCGCCTGACCGCCAGGCGGCGACTCTCGATGACGTAGCGCGTCTGTAGCTCGGTGGGCGGTGGAGACTTCGTCGGACCTTCGGTGAGCCATTGCTCGGCCGCCTTCAGGTCGGCGCCCCGCAATGCAAGACTGGGTTCGCGCGCCTTTCGATCCCACTCGGCCGCGCGTACCAGCAGTCGTGTGTGTGCCTTTACCCAGTCCAGATCGGTATCGACTGCGGACAGCAGCGTCTGCAAGGCCCTGTCGAAATCGTCACCAGTGAAGAACACCCAGTTCAGCCGGGCCAGCGCCGGTGGCGTCTCGCTCGGATTGACCTCCTGGCAGACGAGCGGGATCAACCGCTTGTTCTGGGCGAGAGCATACTCAAGCTCCTGAAGGCAGACCGCGCTCTTGATTGAATCCGGACTCAACACGAACGCGACGGCCTCGGCCGCGTCGATCGCCGCGTGGATTTCGTTCATCCAGTCGGCCGTCGGCGGGATCCCCTCCCAGTCAACCCAGGTTTCGCGGCCGTGCGCAACCATGCCCTCGTGCAGGCGACGGACGAAGTCGGTGTTACGACGCGAATAGGAAATGAAGACTGACATCGTCACCAAGGTCCGCCGCTGTTCGCAACGCGTCGCCTAGGCGGACATCGCGGCGTCAGTCTCATCGCAGGCGCTCCCGCTACGTTGCATTCTTCTTACGTACTTGCCCGGGACGCACGTGAGGGCGGTCCGGGCAATGCAAGCAGCGTAGAGGACCGCCAGCAAAGTGCAACTGCGCGCCGTTTCAGTCTGATCTGCACGGCATTTTCAGGCTCGACGCCCGCTTGCCGCGCCAGGGCGGACACCGGATTCCCGTTCGCGCGCCGCCGGAGCGTTCACAACGACCAACACACAGGAAGTGACTCGGTCAGCACGCACAGGGTCACCGATGTAGCAACGGGTAGATGTTGAAGTACGACGGCGCTTCGATGCCGACGTAGTCGACCGCCTGCGTGACCGCACGCAGCGCAAGGTGGAGAGCCTCCATCGCGCCATGTGTCAACACAATGCAGTCCGCCGTGAGATCCATCCCCAGCCGCGAGCTGCGCTGGGCGATCTGTTCGCGCAAAAGCAGCGAGCCAGGCGGCAGCGCGTAGGTGGCGACAATTTCGCCATGTCTGCACAGGACTGAGCTGGTGATGCGCGCCAAGCGCTCGCCCGGATAGAACCTCTTGCCGCGCGGGCCGGCGAATGCCAAATCGATGTGGCCAGGCTGCTGCTGGGCCTGTAGTACGGAGGTCATAAGATCCACCTGTGCGGGGCTCATGACGTCCTTGGCGATTCGGCGGAATGCGAATTCGGGCTCCGCCAGCTCGCTACGCACGTAGAAGCCCGACTGGGGTCGGGCAGCGATTAGCCCACGATCCTCCAGCAACCGATAGGCCGCGTTCACCGTATTGAGGCTGAGCTTGCGCTGCGCGGCGCATTCGCGCAGAGACAGCAAGCTGGAGCCAGCAGGCAGGCGTCCGGACCGGATCGCGGCAGTTAATTCGTCTGCCAGCGCTTCATACAGGCTCCCTGCGGTCCCGCTTGATCAATCCTAATATTTCGGCATTGTTGGCGGAGCGCGGACCGCAGGCATCTGGGCCAGTATTGCTGTCGACGTTTGCGCGAGTCACTGGGCATCACACTCGGACCCCATTTTTTGGAAAGCAGACCCATGTCCACTGTTCCCTTCAAGCAAGTCGACGTTTTCACCAGCACCCCTTACCGCGGCAACCCCGTAGCCGTCGTCCTGGAAGCCCAGGAATTGACTTCGGACGAGATGCAGCGCATAGCCAACTGGACGAATCTTTCCGAGACGACCTTCGTGCTGCCGCCAACGCAGGCCGGCGCAGACTACCGCGTGCGCATCTTCACGCCACAATCCGAACTGCCGTTCGCAGGTCACCCCACACTGGGTACAGCCCACGCTCTCATCGAAGCACGCAAGATCGCGCCCAGGGACGGCAAGCTGATCCAGGAGTGCGGTGCCGGCCTGATCGAGTTGACCGTCACGATGTGTGAAGGCGCCAGCCCGGTCATTGCCTTCAACCTGCCCGAGCCCCGCCTGATGCCGATGGTCCCCGCCCAGGTCGATGAGATGGAATCCATCCTCGGCGCGCCCGTGCTGCGTGAGCACACGCCAAAGTTCGTCAATGTGGGACCGGTCTGGACGATTGTGCAGCTCGCGAGTGCACAGGCCGTCCTGGACCTGCGACCGGACTTCGCCCGGATGGCCGAGTTCGATAGGCGCAATCAGTCCATCGGCATCGTAGTGTATGGAGCCTATGGCGCAGGCTCTGGGGCAGCCATCGAGGTACGTGCGTTTGCGCCCAGCGTTGGCGTGAACGAAGACCCAGTGTGCGGCAGCGGCAACGGCTCCGTGGCTGCGTTCATTCGCGACGCCGGTCAGATCGAGACGTTTGGTTCCACTTATGTGGCTACGCAAGGCGCCGCCGTGGGCCGCGCAGGCAAGTTGATCGTGAACTTCGAGGGGGATCGTGTCATCCGCGTCGGTGGACAGTCGGTCACGTGCATCAACGGCACGCTCACTGCGTGATCAGTCTTCGGCGGCATTCAGTTGCCTTTCAGTTGCCTGTCCCTTAGCCGCGTTCCAATGACGAAAGGATCTCGTTACGGCACGCCTCCAGGATTTCATCGGTCAGTGGAACATCGTCCGGGCACGCCCGCGACGATATCAGCACAACCGGATTCAGGTTGACCTATTCGCCGGCTGCCCTAAAATTACAGTGCTGACTGAGACACGCTCTCGTAAAGCGAAGGTAGGTCAGCGAATCGATCATGTTTCCCGGATAGTTTGCTGGTTGAAGCGTGATCGTGCAGGCCACATATGCCTGCAGGTCCGAGCCGGATCATAAATTGCTGACCCGGTTCGGACGCCCCCCATGGCTGGAAGCGCCGAGCACCTGTAGAAGGTGCTTTTTTGTTGGGGCATTAACGGACGACGTCGACCGCTCGCCTCGCAGCCTCCGCACGTAAGCGATTCCGTCAGAACATAAGCTCCTAGATATCGGGAGCGAGGAGCAGTCCGCTTTTCACTGTGTGGATCAGTGCAAGGCGATCTTCGACTGCCTTGCGCAGGACTTCTCGTCCCCTGAACGGATCCGTCAGGTAGCTGGCGTACTGACTTGCCCGAATCTGCACCTTAAGGCTCATCATCGGCGATCCGACCTCCGGCCATGTCACCATGAACGCCGGATGGCTGTCTGCGCATTCAACGAAAGCCGTGTCAGGAGACGCAAAACAGCAGTCAGCGCCCTGAGCCAGGAACTGGAGATCCTTGTCCTTGAACTCGTAAGTTGCCATGTGTTTCTCCCATCACGCGGAGGATCGTGGCGTGGACGTCATCAGCGCGAGCAGCCGCAACACCTGCTCATTCCCATGTTAATACGTTTGAAGTCCTTCCGACGCCGGCTATTGCTGGCGATGGCAGTTATCGGCCGCAGGTTGGGGCCACTGCGGCCTTGTGGCCGGCGACCGCCGCAAAGCGCAAGCGGCTTTTCACGCGTGCGGCCAGAAAAGAGACAGCCCCGCACGTCCGGTCGGCTATCATGCCAATCCCCTCCGAAGTAGCTCCCTATGATTTCCATCCGTAATGTCACGCTGCGTCGCGGCGTCAATGTCGTACTCGACCGCGCGTCCGTTACCTTCAACCCCGGCGAAAAGATTGGCCTTGTCGGCCGCAATGGCGCCGGCAAGTCGTCCTTCTTCGCCCTTCTCAACGGCACGCTGCACGAAGACAGCGGCGAGTTCTCGATTCCCGCTGCATGGAAGATGGGCCAGGTCGCGCAGGAGATGCCGGAGACCGCGCAGAGCGCGACGGACTTCGTAGTCGAGGGTGACACTGTGCTGTTGGCCGCGCAGGCCGAAGTAGCCGCCGCCGAGGCCAGCGACGACGGCATGCGCATGGCGCACGCCTACATGGCCCTGCACGACGCCGGTGCACACGATGCCCCCGCGCGTGCCCAGGCGCTGATCCTGGGCTTGGGATTCACTGCAGCGCAGCTTGACCAGCCGGTCAACAGCTTCTCCGGCGGCTGGCGCATGCGACTGCAACTGGCGCGCGCGCTCATGTGCCCGTCCGACCTGCTGCTGCTCGACGAACCGACCAATCACCTCGACCTCGACGCGCTGGTCTGGCTGGAAGCCTGGCTCAAGCGCTATCAAGGAACCCTGGTGGTGATCAGCCACGACCGCGAATTCCTCGACGCGGTGACGCAGGTGACGGTGCACGTCGACAACGCCAAGCTCGTGCGTTATGGCGGCAACTACAGCAAGTTCGAGGACATGCGCGCCGAGCAGCTGGTATTGCAGCAGGCCGCGATGGCCAAGCAGGCGGACAAGATCGCCCACCTGCAGAAATTCATCGACCGTTTCAAGGCCAAGGCCTCGAAGGCGAAGCAGGCGCAGAGCCGGGTCAAGGCGCTCGAACGCATGGAGAAGATCGCACCGGTGCTTGCCGACGCAGAGTTCAACTTCGAGTTCAAGGAGCCGCTCAACGTCCCGAACCCGCTGTTGTCGATGCTGGACGCGAGCTTCGGCTACCCGGCGCCGACCGGCGCACTGCCGGGCACGCCGCCCACGGTCATCGTGCGGGGCATCAACCGTTCCGTGCTGGCCGGGCAGCGCATCGGCATTCTCGGTGCCAACGGCCAGGGCAAGTCCACGCTGGTGAAGACGGTGGCGCACGCGTTGGCGCCGATTGGCGGCGAAATCAGCGAAGGCAAAGGCCTGAATATCGGCTACTTCGCACAGCAGGAGCTCGACGTGCTGCGCCCGCTCGACACGCCGATGGAACACATGATCCGCCTTGCCAAGGACACGCCGGCGCACATGCGCGCCCCCGGCCAGAGTGGCACCGAACAATCGCTTCGCACCTTCCTCGGCACCTTCAACTTCAGCGGCGACATGGTCCACCAGGCGGTTAGCACGATGAGCGGCGGCGAGAAGGCGCGGCTCGTGTTGTGCATGATCGTGTGGCAGCGCCCCAACCTGCTGTTGCTCGACGAGCCTACCAACCACCTCGACCTGTCCACCCGCGAAGCGCTAGGCATGGCGCTCAACGAATTCGAAGGCACAGTGATGCTGGTCAGCCACGACCGGGCCCTACTGCGCGCCGTATGTGACGAGTTCTGGCTGGTCACCAAGGGCGGCGTCGAGCCCTTCGACGGCGATCTGGACGATTACCAGCAGTTCCTGCGCGACGAAGCCCGTCGCATGCGCGAGCAGCCTGCCGAGGAGCAGAAGGTCATCGCCTGAAATGGCGGGACCCAGGCGTGAGCTTTACAGGATTCCGCGTGAAGGCCGCTATTGAGCGCCTCGTGACTGCTACGAACTTTGGCGCCATATAGCGCATTCTGGAGCCGGTCTTGCGACCGGCCCCATCGTTACTGCGGCCTTGCCTCTGATGTCACTTGAGGTCGAAGCGGTCCAGGTTCATCACCTTGTTCCACGCTGCCACAAAGTCCTGGACGAACTTCTCCTGCGCATCCGAGCCGCCATACACCTCGGAAACTGCCCGAAGCTCGGAGTTCGAGCCAAAGACCAGATCGACTCGCGTGCCGGTCCATCTCGGCGCACCTGTCTTGCGGTCGCATCCTTCGAACACGTCCTTTTCCTCCGACAGGGCTTTCCACTCCGTGCCCATGTCGAGCAGGTTCACGAAGAAGTCGTTGGTCAGCGTGCCGGGGCGTTTCGTGAAGACGCCGTGCTGAGACTTGCCGAAGTTGGCGTCCAGCACCCGCATGCCGCCCACCAGCACCGTCATCTCCGGCACCGTCAGCTTCAGCAGTTGCGCCTTGTCGACCAGCAACGCCTCGGACGGGATCGAGAACTTGCCTTGCAGGTAGTTACGGAACCCGTCCGCGACCGGTTCGAGCACGACCATGGCATCGAGGTCGGTCTTTTCCTGCGAGGTGTCCATGCGTCCCGGCGAGAACGGCACCGTGACATTGTGGCCGGCATTCTTCGCCGCTTGCTCGACCCCCGCGCACCCCGCCAGCACGATCAGGTCGGCCAGCGAGACTTTCTTGCCGCCGGACTGTGCCTTGTTGAACTCTCCCTGGATGCCCTCCAGCGTGGTCAGAACCTTCTTCAGTTCGGCAGGCTGGTTGACGTCCCAGTCCTTCTGCGGCGCAAGGCGGATGCGGGCGCCGTTGGCGCCGCCCCGCTTGTCCGATCCGCGGAACGTCGAGGCCGATGCCCACGCTGTCGATACCAGTTGCGGGATGGTCAGGCCCGAAGCCAGCACCTTGGCCTTGAGCGCTGCAACATCCTGTGCATCGATCAGCGGATGGTCGACCGGCGGGATGGGGTCCTGCCAGAGGAGTTCTTCCTTCGGGACTTCGGGGCCGAGATAACGTGCGCGCGGCCCCATGTCGCGGTGCGTCAGCTTGAACCACGCACGGGCAAATGCATCGGCCAGTTGCTCCGGATGCTCGTAGAACCGCCGCGATATCTTCTCGTAGACCGGGTCGAGCCGCAGCGAAAGGTCAGTCGTCAGCATGGACGGCGAACGACGCTTCGACGGATCGGCGGGATCTGGCACGGTGCCGGCGCCCGCGTCGCCCTTCGGCTTCCACTGATTCGCGCCGGCCGGGCTCTTCGTCAGCTCCCATTCATATTCGAACAGGTGTTTGAAGTAGTCGTTGCTCCACCGCGTCGGTGTGGTGGTCCAGATGACTTCCAGCCCGCTGGTGATGGTGTCTCCGCCCTTGCCCGTGGCGAAGCTGCTGCGCCAGCCGAGGCCCTGTTCCTCTAGGCCGCAAGCCTCAGGCTCGGCCCCCACGTGAGATGCCGGACCAGCGCCATGCGTCTTGCCGAAGGCGTGGCCGCCCGCGATCAGCGCAACGGTCTCTTCGTCGTCCATCGCCATGCGGCGGAAGGTCTCGCGAATATCTATGGCTGCCGCAAGGGGGTCCGGGTTGCCATTCGGGCCTTCCGGATTCACGTAGATCAACCCCATCTGCACTGCGGAAAGTGGATTTTCGAGGTTCCGGTTGCCGCTGTAACGCTTGTCGCCCAGCCACTTGTCTTCGTTCCCCCAGTAGACGGATTCGTCCGGCTCGTAGACGTCCTCTCGCCCGCCGGCGAACCCGAAGGTCTTGAATCCCATCGACTCCAGCGCGACGTTGCCGGTGAGGACGATGAGGTCGCCCCATGAGAGCTTTCGACCGTACTTTTGCTTGATCGGCCAGATCAATCTGCGCGCCTTGTCGAGACCGACGTTGTCAGGCCAACTATTGGTGGGTGCGAAGCGCTGCTGGCCTGCCCCCACGCCACCGCGCCCGTCGCCGATGCGGTAAGTACCTGCGGCATGCCATGCCATGCGGACGAACAACGGGCCGTAGTGACCGAAGTCCGCCGGCCACCAAGGCTGCGAGTCGGTCATCAGCGCCTCCAGATCCTTCTTCACGGCCGCCAGGTCCAGGCTGCTGAACTCCTTCGCGTAGTTGAACTCCTTGCCCATCGGATCTGACGGCGCGGAGTTCTGGCGCAGGATATGCAGATTAAGCCGCTCTGGCCACCACTCCTTCAGTGATCGGCCGGCGCCAGCGGGATGAAGAAACGGGCACTTCGCTTCGGTCGTCATGCGTGTCTCCTTGGTCGCTTGAACTCAACGTAACACCGCGCCGTAGCTCGTCGCCGTCAGTGGGGACTGGTCTTGGGGGACAGTGTTCGGATTTTCCAGACTGATTTGGACATCACAGTTGCAATACCATCCTAGAACGCGATTCCGCCCCGTTCCATTGATTCCAGCTATGACCGCCATTGAATTCGGGCCGACTCTGCCACTTGGGGAGGCGTCTATAGTTGTTTGCATTCGGACAACAGTCGCGATGAGCGCGTCGGAGGATGCAATCATGACCATGGCTACCACGCTGGCAAGATGCTTGCGCAACAAGCAGAGTCGGTTTGACACCGTGCGTCACCCCGGCAGCCCCAGCAGCATGGCTGCCGCGCGGGCGGAGCACGTTCCCGGAGACCGACTGGCCAAGACCGTCCTGCTGGAAGACAGCCGCGGCTATCTCACAGCCGTCATCCCTTCCACGCACCACCTGAAACTATCGGAGCTCCGCGAGCAGACCGGCCGCAAGCTTACGCTTGCGCATGAAAACGGCGTGCGCGAAGTGTTCAGGGACTGCAACCTCGGGGCAATCCCGCCGGTCGGCATGGCATACGGCACGCAGACCTGGCTGGACGACAGTCTGCTGACACACCCGGACGTCTACTTCGAAGCGGGCGACCACCAGGAACTGGTGCACATGAGCATCGAGCAATTCGTCGACTTGATGGCCGACGCACGGCGCGGGCATTTTGCGCACCGGGACATGTAGGGCCGGAACGCAAACGGAAGAATCTGCCTGCGGCGCCTTGCTCTCCGATTATCTGGGCGGCTCTCCTCCAGAGCCGCCCCAGCAGCAGCCACCTCGCACCGACCGCTTTCCTGGCCGCCTAGAGCGTGCCTACGTGCCGAAGCTGACCGCCGGCGATAGCGTGAACGACTCGCGCATGTCGCGCACTTCCTCGATTGGCGTCCGGCCAAACAGGCGCTTGAACTCCCGACTGAACTGGGACGCGCTTTCGTAGCCGACGCGTCCCGCCGCCGCCGCGGCGGTCACGCCGTCGCGGATCATCAGCAAGCGCGCCTGATGAAGGCGGGTGGACTTGATGTACTGGATCGGAGATGTCTGCGTCACCGTGCGAAAGTTGGCGTGAAACGCCGGCACGCTCATGCCGGCCTCCTCGGCAAGACGCGCGACGTTGAGTGGCGTCGCGTAGTCGGTGTGAATCCGCTTGAGTGCCCGCGCCACACGTCCAAACCGGCCGTGATGCGCAAGCGCGGCACGCATTGCCCCGCCTTGCTCCCCTGTCAGCACGCGATAGCAGATTTCTCGCACGATGCCCGGCCCCAGCACCTGCGCATCGAGCGGTGCCGTCAATGCTTCCAGCAACCGTATCGTGGCGCCGGCAAGGTCTCCCTCCAGCCGCGTGGATGCGATGCCGGTCGGGGGCGCTTCGGGATGATGCCCGTCGGCACCGATCTGCGTAATCAGCTCGCTAAGTTCGATCAGGTCCAGACGGATGGACACCGCAAGCATGGGCTCCTGCGGCGAGGCCTGCGTCTCCGTCGAGAACGGTAGCGGCACGGACAGCACGAGGTAGTGCTGCGCATCGTAGACATACACCTCGTTGCCCAGGAATCCGAGCTTGCGCCCCTGGCAAACAATCACGATGCTCGGCTCGTACAGCACAGGCGTGCGCCCCAGCGGGCGATCGGAACGCATCAGCCGCACGCTGTCGAGCGCGGACTGGGTGTAACCCTCGTTGGGCGCCAGTCTCTCAAGCAGACGGACCATCCGGGTGGAAGCAGAATTGCGGACGTTCGACACCGCTCTCTCCTTGTGTCGCGATGGACGCCATTCTAGCCCCCCAACATCCCGCGTACCACCGGAGTCAATAGGAATAGGCAATAACGGCATCGGTCCGTGTATTCGCCTCGGGGAGCGTCGTCTCTACCATTCATTCACCGGCCGACGAAACGTATCGCTTTCTTGCAGGCCGCAACCGGCAAGGCTTGTTCCGCTGGCAATCGCGGACCGAAGCCACCCAATCCGAACCGACAATAGGAGTATGCAAGATGGCAATCCCATCCAACGAGTCGAAGGTCATCCTGATCACCGGCGCCAGCAGCGGCATTGGCGAGGGCGCCGCCCGATCGCTCGCCGCGCAAGGCCATCAGCTTGTGATTGGCGCACGCCGCACCGACAGGCTCGTCGAGCTGACCGAATCGCTGCAGGCAGCTGGCGGTAGCGTCCGCTATCGCGCACTCGACGTCACCTCGGCGGATGACGTCGCCGCATTTGCGCGATTCGCACTCGATGCCTTCGGCCGCATCGACGTGCTCATCAACAATGCCGGCGTGATGCCGCTCTCGCCGCTGAACGCACTGAAGGTCAACGAGTGGAACCGGATGATCGACGTGAACATCCGTGGCGTACTGCATGGCATCGCTGCCGTCCTGCCAACGATGGAGCAGCAAGGCCAGGGTCAGATCATCAATATCTCGTCGATCGGTGGCCTGTCCGTGTCGCCGACCGCAGCCGTCTACTGCGCCACCAAGTTTGCCGTGCGCGCCATTTCCGATGGGCTGCGCCAGGAGACGGACAAGATCCGCGTGACGGTCATCTGCCCGGGCGTCGTGGAGTCCGAACTGGCCGACTCGATCTCCGACGACACCGCACGTTCGGCCATGCAGGAGTTCCGCCGCATCGCCATCACGCCCGATGCCATCGCCCGCGCGATCGCCTACGCCGTGGAGCAGCCGGCCGACGTGGACGTCAGCGAGATCGTCGTACGGCCCACGGCCAGCCCGTTCTGAATACCTGCCACGTATCACGCAATCCGATCACGGAGACCATCATGACATCACGCAATCCGGCAACCGGTGCCTTCTCGGGCAAGGTCGCCATCGTTACCGGCGCGGCCAGCGGCATCGGCCTGGCCACCACGGAACTACTGCATGCCGAGGGGGCGAACGTGATCGCCGTTGGACGCAGTGCCAACGTCGAAGCCCTGGCTCGCCCCGGCATCGTCCCCCTCGTCGCCGACGTGGCGCGCGAGGAAAGCGCAGTGCAAGCGGTATCGACGGCCATCGACCGGTTTGGCAAGCTCGACATCCTCGTCAACAACGCCGCGATCATCATCAACAAGCGCGTCGTGGATATGTCGCTCGAAGACTGGAACAGCATCCAGGCCGTCAATGCCACGGGCGCTTTCCTGTTCTCTCGCGAAGCGATGCGCGCGATGGTGCCGGCGAAGGCTGGCGCCATCGTCAACGTGGGCTCGTACGCGTGCTATCAGGCTTTCCCCCTGATCGCGGCCTACGCGGCCTCGAAGGGCGCGCTGGCGCAATTGACCCGGGCGTTGTCGCTCGAAGCCATCGAGCACGGCATTCGCGTCAATGCGGTGGGTTCCGGCGACGTCATCACCAACATCACCAACCACATCCATGCCGACGGCCAGGCGTTCCTGGCCGAACACGGCAAGAAGGCGCCCATCCGCCGCGCGGCCCAGCCAACGGAGATTGCAGAGGTGATTGCATTCCTGGCATCGGAGAAGGCCAGTTTCATCGTCGGCGCCGTCGTGATGGCCGACGGGGGCATGAGCGTCGCATTGCCCTGAAGACGTTGCCCGATTCAACTTCAACCCACAGCCCATTAAGGATCTTCATCATGAACGCAGCATCCCGTACCTGGTTTATCACCGGGGCATCGAAAGGCGTCGGCCAGAAACTCGTCAAGCATCTGCTTGAGCAAGGCCATCGCGTAGCCGCAACGTCGCGCACCGCAGCATCGCTGACGACGGCGTTCGGACAAGCATCCGACAGCTTCCTTCCGCTCGAGGTGGACCTGACCAATGACCAAAGTGTCCAGCGGGCCATCGAGAAAGCCGTGCAGACGTTCGGCGCCATCGACGTGGTCGTGAACAACGCAGGCTACGCGCAGCAAGGGACCGTCGAGGCATTGTCCGACGAAGAGCTTCGCCAGAATTTCGAGGTCAACTTCTTTGCGCCGATGATCGTGCTGCGCCATGCGCTGCCGCGTCTTCGCGGCCAGCGCAGCGGGCACATCATCAATATCGCCTCCATCGTCGGCTACCAGGGCGGATACGCGGGCTGGGGCAGCTACGTCGCGAGCAAGTTCGCGCTGGCGGGTCTGACCGAGTCGCTGGCCGCGGAAGTCGCCGAATTTGGTATTCGCGCCACAGTGGTTTATCCCGGTCCGGTCCGCACCGATTTCCTGTCGAGCGGTGCGCTGGCAGTGTCCAAGCGCCAGATTGACGAGTACACGGAGGCCAAGGCTTCGCTCGACTTGCATCTCGGCACGCTGCACGGCCACCAGGCTGGAGACCCTGACAAGCTGGCACTGCTGATCATCCAGGCCGTCAGTGTCGAATCGCCGCCGCTGCATCTATTTGCCGGCAAGATCGCCAACGAACTTGCGGCCGACAAGGCCAAGGCCGTCGCAAAGGACATCGAAGCATGGAAGGGGTCCTCCGAAGCCACCGATTTCGCCGATTGATCGAGGGGACTGCGGATGCCGCGACGTTACCGCCGGGGTGTCTCATCGGCGGCATCACACGCGCCCGCAGCCGCAGCGAAATAACCCCACTTCTTGAACAGCGGACCGGGCGTGCACCCGCGAAGGTCGGCGAACCGTTTCGCTGACCGGAATGTTCGCCGCAGCAACTTAATTGATACCTGCAGCCCGCATCCCTATCGTGTACCCATGAGAAAGCGCTCGCCCTGTTCACAACGGCGGCCATGATAACGATCTGGAGACATCCATATGACCCCCGCATCACGCCGCCGCGCGCCATAGCGCTCCCGCCCAGCAAGATTCACACCCTTCCGAAGTTCATCGATGGCGACAGCTTGCGAGAAAGCTGTCTGGCCAGGGAGCAGGTCATGTTGCAGCACATTGCTTCGATTTCAGTCCTCGGGCTGATGTTTGTGATCGCCACCGTCCTACCCGTGAATATGGGCGCGCTGGCGTTCGTGGGCGCGTTCCTGGTCGGTACCTTCCTGGGTGCAATGCCGGCCAAGACGATCCTGATGGGATTCCCTGCGGACCTGTTCCTGACGCTGGTGGGCATTACCTACCTGTTTGCCGTGGCGCAGAACAACGGGACCATCGACTGGCTCGTCAGGCTAGCCGTTCGCGCAGTAGGGGGACGCATCGCCGCGATACCGTGGATCATGTTCGGCATCGCCGCCTTATTGACCTCGGTCGGTGCAGTAAGTCCCGCCGCGGTGGCAATCATCGCGCCCATCGCGCTTGGCTTTGCTGCGCGATACAAGATCAACCCATTGATGATGGGGCTGATGGTCATACACGGTGCCCAGGGCGGTGGTTTCTCGCCGATCAGTATCTACGGCGGCATTACGAACAAGATCGTCGAGAAGGCCGGCTTACCGCTGAACGAAATGGCAACAGCATTCGCGAGCCTGGGCGTCAACCTGCTAGTAGCGCTTGGGCTCTTCATCGCATTCGGCGGATTGCGCCTGATGCGCGGATCGGAGCACCGACAGCCGGCGGTGGTCGGCAATGGCGTGGCCGCGATCGATCTTCCGTTCCAGGCGCGTACGACGACCGGAGGCGCGGGGGGAACTGCGATACCAGCCGCCGACGGCGCCCGCGTGGAAGCGGAGCAATCCGGCACGCCCTATCAATACCTGACCGTACTTGGCCTGGTTGCACTGTCCGTGCTGACGCTGTACCTGAAACTCGATATCGGTTTTGTCTCGCTGTCGATTGCCGTGTTGCTGACATTGGTATCACCGAACCTGCAAAAGGCTGCACTGACCCAGGTGTCGTGGCCGGAAATCATGCTGATCGTCGGCGTCAGCACTTATGTGGGCGTGATGGAGAAGATGGGCACCATCTCTTTTGTCGGCCATAGCGTTGCAGGCATGACCTCACCAATGATGGCGGCACTTCTGCTCTGCTTCGTGGGAGCCGTGATTTCAGCATTCGCTTCGTCGACCGCAGTGCTTGGGTCGCTGATTCCCCTGGCTGTGCCATTCCTCCAGCAAGGCTCGGACGTCAGCGCCATCGGGTTCATCGCCGCCATGGCCGTGTCATCAACCATTGTCGATGTCAGCCCATTCTCGACCAACGGCGCGCTGGTCCTCGCCAATGCTCAGGGTGTAGACCGTCACGCCTTCTTCAGGAAACTGATGGTATATGGCGCGCTGGTAACGATTGTGGCGCCTGTCGTGCTGTGGTTCTCGTTCGTGGTGCTTTGATTTGCGATTCCACTGATGCCATGACTCTTACTCATACCCAAATCCGGCTTGCCTCCCTTCTGGACGCCGGTTATCAACTGACGATCACCCGGTCGGCCATCGATGCCAAGCCTGTGCAAGTCGACGTGGTTCGGCCGGGATCGCAGGAAGTCGCAGGGCATGTACCGTGGCGGCACATCCACGAACTGCTGCGCATAAGAAGAGTGGTGTTCGATACGGGGGATGTCGCGACAGCGACAGCCATCGTGGCACCCTTGAGAGCAGACCCGAAGGACAGCAGTGTTCAGTAGCGAGCCGAGGATCTACGTCTCAACCGCTAACGCGGAGCGGCCGCTGGGTAGTCAGTCTGCACGGTCCCTTGCGCAGGGGAGGAATCCGCACTAAGTTGAAACAGCCGTCATGCGCCGGCGGAGGCAAATATGGTGCGATTGGCACTTCTACCGAGGTTGCCGGCCTTTGCGGCCATGCTGTTCGGACCAGCGCTACTTGCCCAGCAGAGTCCATCAATGCCGCTCATACTGACATCCCCCGCGTTTGCCCAGGGCGGGGAGATTCCCACTGTGCACACATGCGAAGGCTCGGATGTGTCACCTCCACTGGCGTGGTCAGGAATGCCCCCCGCCACTGCCAGCCTGGCCTTGATTGTCGATGATCCGGACGCGCCGGACCCGGCGTCACCGCAAATGACATGGGTCCATTGGGTCGTGTACAACCTGCCGCCGCAGGTCGGCTCGCTTGCGCAGGGTGTGAGCCGGCATGGTTTGCCGCCCAGCGCTCGGGAAGGTCTCAACGACTGGCACCGCGCCAACTACGGAGGGCCGTGTCCGCCGATTGGCCGGCACCGGTATTTCCACAAGCTGTACGCCCTGGACGTCGTGCTGCCGGATCTTGGCAAGCCGGACAAGGCGGCGCTGGAACAGGCGATGCGGGGACACGTACTGGCGCATGCCGAACTGATCGGGACCTACCAGAAGCATGGGCGCTGACATCGTCGCGCACTCGGCCCGCGAATCCGCTTCGACCGTGTGACGGAGATCGATGGATCGGGCTCGAGACGATGAAGTTCACCGGCTTCCTACCAGCTCTCTTCACCGTCTGTCTGATCGTGATGGCAGTCATCGCAGGATTCGCCATTTTTCAGGATCGCTTCATCTATTTCCCGGAAAAGGCTGCAATCGGGAGCCTGACCGGTGGCGGGCTTCGCGCGTGGCCGACAGCCGAGACGTTCCGGGGCCTCGTGGCCGAGCCCCCCGGCGGGGCGCGCGGCACGGCCATCGTCTTTCACGGCAATGCGGGACACGCCGGACATCGCTCGCCCTATGCCACGGTACTTACCCGGCTGGGGCTACGTGTGATCCTTGCCGAATATCCAGGCTATGGACCACGTGACGGCGCGCCGGGAGAAGAGAGTCTGGTGACCGACGCACAACAGACGATCGCGCTTGCGCATCGCCTCTATGGCACGCCGCTGCTTCTCATCGGTGAATCGCTCGGGGCCGGCGTGGCGGCTTCGGCGGGCTCCCGTGAACGCGACAAGATCGACGGCTTGCTGCTCATCACGCCATGGGATCAGCTCGACCACGTTGCCGCATACCACTACCCGTGGTTGCCGGTGAAGTGGCTGATGCGGGACAGATACGACAGCATCTCTCACCTGGCATCGATCGACTGCCCGGTTCTTGTCGTGGTGGCGCAACGAGACAGCATCGTGCCCGCCCAATTTGGCAAGACGCTATACAACGCGCTGCCCGGTCCGAAGCAACTGATGGTCGTGAAGTCGGCAGAGCACAACGACTGGATTAGCCACGTCGACGATGCCTGGTGGCAGGAAGCGGTTGAGATCCTGTTTGCGCCGTCCCATTAGGTGACAGCGGCTCTCGCGAATGCCGGGCTTGCAGGCTTGTGGGTACCCGCCGACCTTTTGGGAGCCGGCGGTTCCGGCTTCATTTGATGACGAGGTCGGCGCGGGATATCAGCTCGCCAGGAAGGGTCAGTCCCAGTTCGCCAGCAGTCTTGAGGTTGATGGACAGTTCACGTTGAGAGATGACGGCAAAAGGCGTCTCCGCAGGCCTCGCGCCCTTGAGTATCTTGTCGATAATGCCCGGCAGCGGCGGGAAGCTCGCGGTAAAGCTTGTGCCATAGCTCAGCAGGCAGCCCGAATCCGAGGCGCCTCCCCAGAACATCGTCGGCAAACGCTGCTTCGTAGCGAGTTCGGCAATGCGCTTGCGATCCCGAATGGTGGCGGGAACTTCAAGCACCACCAAGGCCTCGGCGCCTTCGGCGGTCATTGCCCTGAAGGCAGTCTCGAGATCGGGCTTTGGGCCACGGATTTTCAGGACCTGAGGCGTGAGGCCCGCTGCGCGAGCGGCGGCCACGTTGGATCGCTCGATAGGGGCCAGTCCGCTGCCGTCAGCGCCGGGAATATCCGAATCGCTAAGAATCGCAACACGTGCGAGTTTCGGGAGAATCGCCTTGAGTATGGCCAACTGCCGGCTCGCGAGCTCGGGGTCGTTGTTTGTCGCCCCGGTGACGTTGCTGCCAGGCCGCTCCAGCGTTGCCGCGACGCCAATCGCCACCGGATCAGCGACGAGAGCGGCCACGATCGGGACTGTCGTGGTCGCCCTTCGGGCGGCATTGGTTGACGGGCCGCCGAAGGTGGCAATGACATCGACGCCCATGCCGACCAGTTCGACAGCAAGGCCAGGCAGACGATCGAGCTGCCCGTCGGGAAACCTGGCTTCATAGACGACGCTCTTGCCTTCGAGATATCCGAGCTGCGCCAGACCGGAGCGAAGCCCTTCGACTTGCGGGTTGGGCTTCCCTTCGACACTCGCCCCCCCGTTCACAAGGACGCCAACCCGGAAGACCCTGCTTGCCTGCTGTGAGTGCGACACACCTTCGGCCAGAGTCAGCCCCACGGTTAGCGCCGCAGCACCCGCCAGCATGGTTCGCCGCTCCATAGCAACTCCTCCCGCCCACCAGGGGTCGATTTCTCAGAATGCCGATGAAGGAGCTTAGGTGAACGGGATGATCTCCAACCGATGATCTGTGGCCTGGCACACACAGCTACGAGCACGATTGCGGGGATGGCAAATGACCACTCTGGGGTCGGGTACGGCCCTCTGCCCTTCAAGCGCCGCTATTCACTCTCGATTTGTTGATGCGTTTTGCGCCCCTGCGTGCTCCTGAACATCGAAGGTAATGCATCCGGACGTCAGCCAAAGCGGTCCAGCAGGCTGTACCACGCCACGCCTGCCGCGATATAGAACCGCTGAAGCTGGTGCATGGGAATCGGGGTGATAGGCGAGATCGGATACGGAAACTCATCGCTCCGGCTCGTCAGTCGCAAGGCAAGATGCTTTCCAAAGCTCGTACACAACGCGATGCCCCGCCCGTTACAACCGACAGCCACGGTCACACCCGGCGCCGGTTCATGGATATGTGGCATGAAATCGCGGGTAACGGCAATCCTTCCGCCCCAGCGATATGCATAATCCAGCGGGCCGAGTTGCGGGAACAGCAGCTCCAGCGAGCGTTCGAGATGGGCGAAGTCTTGCGGGCCACGCGGGTCTGAGAAAAAGCCACGTCCGCCCATCAGCAGTCGCCCTTCGCTGTCCTTGCGGAAATACAGCAGCAGACGCTGCGAAGTCGATGCGGTTTCTCCGCGCGCCAGGATGGCATCGGCTGCCGACGACTTCAAGGGTTGCGTCGCAACGATAAAACTGTTGGCCGTCAGCAGCGTGCTTTGTAGCCCAGGCCAGAGTGGTCCCGTGTATCCGTTGGTGGCGATCACCACGCGCTCGGCCGTAACCGTCGCGCCGGTGGAAAGCCTTGCGATCCATTTCCCGTTGCCCTGCGATCCTTGGGGCGTCAGCGCTACCACCGCAGTGCCACCGTGGACAGCTGCGCCGGCGCGCTGGGCTGCCATCACCAGTCCGCGCGTGTATGACAAGGGCTGGATGGCGCCCGCGCGCCCGTCAAGCCACCCTCCAACGAACGCCTCGGTGCCCACGCGGCGGGCCACGGCGTCGCGGTCGAGCACTTCAACCGTCACCCCCCTCCGCTCCCACTGCCGGGCGCGTGCATGCATGCCGGCGACCGCTTTTTGCGCATAGGCAAGTTGCAGCCAGCCGCTGCGCACAGGCTGGCAATCGATGCGGTGCTGGGAAATCAGGTCGAAGACGAGGTCCGCCGAGCGCGAGATCGCATCGATCAGCGGCTCGGCACGTTGCTCGCCGAGCAATCGAACCAGGTCGTCAGGATCGTGCTTGAGGGTGGGGTTGACCTGGCCGCCATTGCGGCCCGATGCGCCCCAACCGGGCTCGTGACTGTCGACGACGCAGACGGATGTGCCACGTTCGGCGAGGTGCAGCGCCGTGGAAAGCCCGGTGAAACCGGCACCGATCACAAGCACATCGACACTGGCGGATTCCATCAGTGCCGGGGTGGGCGACGCCTCGATCGCGGTCGCCGCCCAGAGCGATGGGGGAAACGTGCCTGGCGCGGAGTTCGTCGTCATCACGCAAAACCTCCCGCCGCTTCCGCGGGCTTGTGCAGAACGCGGCGCAGGAAGTCCTGCGTCCGTGCGTGCCGGGGAGAGCCAAGTACTTGCGCGGCAGGGCCCTCCTCGACGATCTTTCCGCCGTGCAGGAAGCAGACCCGGTCCGCCACTTCGCGCGCGAAGCCCATCTCGTGCGTAACGACGATCATGGTCATTCCTTCACGCGCCAGGCTGCGCATGACTTCGAGCACATCGCCGACCAACTCGGGGTCCAATGCCGACGTCGGTTCATCGAACAACATGGCTTCGGGCTGCATCGCGAGCGCGCGCGCGATCGCAACGCGTTGCTGCTGGCCACCCGACAACTGTGCCGGGTGGGCCGACGCCTTGGCTGCCAGCCCCACCTTGTCGAGCAATGCCATCGCCCGTTCGCGCGCTGCGCCCCGGTCTTCGCCGCGCACGTAGATGGGCCCCTCCATCACGTTCTCCAGCGCCGTGCGATGGGGAAACAGATTGAAGCGCTGGAAGACCATGCCCATGCGGCTGCGCAGGCGGTGGATATCGCGGCTGTTGCAATCCACACGCTCACCAAACGCGCGGATCTCTCCGCCGTCGTACGATTCCAACCCATTGATGCAACGAAGGACCGTAGATTTTCCCGACCCTGACGGACCAATCAGGCAGACCACTTCGCCGGCGTCCACGTGCAGGTCCACACCGTGCAATACCTGATGGTCGCCAAACCGCTTCTGAAGGTTCTCGATATCGATCATGGTCGCCTCCTTCCGGCTCCAAAGCGGAACTCCACGCGACGCAACATGTACACGAGCGGCAAGCTCATCAGCAGGTACAGCAGCGCCACCAGCGTGTAGACGGTCATGTTCTGGAACGTCGACGATGCAATCAGTTGGCCGGCGCGGGTCATCTCGGCCACGGTTATCGTCGACACCAGCGACGAGTCCTTCAACATCATGACGAGCGTATTGCCATACGGCGGCAGCGCGATGCGGAATGCCTGCGGAAGAATGACCCGACGCAGAATCAGCGAACCGCGCATGCCCATGGCTTGTGCGGCTTCACGCTGCCCGGGGTCGACGGCTTCAATGCCGGCGCGGAAGTTCTCGGCCTGGTACGCCGAGTATGCGATGCCAAGCCCGATGACGCCGGCCTGGAACGCCGTCAGATGAATGCCAACATCGGGCAACACAAAGTAGATGTAGAAAAGCTGCACGATGATCGGCAGGCCGCGAATCACGTTGACGATGGTCGAACCGACCGTCGATAGCACGCGTACCGGGGAGAGCTTCATCAACGCCAGCCCCAGCCCCAGCACACTACTCAACAGGAACGACAGCACGGTAACTTCCACCGTGACCACCGCTCCCTTGAGCAGAATGGGCAGGAATTCGCGGGCGTTCTCGAGGAAAGTCGCAGCTTCCATCGCCCTTACATGCCCCACTTCTGGACGATTTTCGCCAGCGTGCCGTCGGCCTTGATAGCCGCGATAGCCTTGTTCACGCGGGCCAGGGTCTCGGTATCGCCCTTGCGCACCACGAGGCACACATCGCCGACGTTGACAGGCTTGTAGCTGTCCACAAGCTTCACGCCGGGAAACGCGTTCTGGCGAATCTGATAGGCGATGAGCGGTTGATCGCCCAGCCCTGCCTTGATGCGGCCCAGCGACAGGTCCCGCGACATATCGGCAATCGAGTCATAGCTGCGGACTTCCTTGAAAATGCCCTTCTTGTTAAGCATGTCCAGGAACACCGTCCCGACTTGCGCACCGACGACCTCACCCTTGAGTTCGTCGAGCGTCGTGTACGACTTGGCATCATCGGACTTGACCATCAGCCCCTCGCCATACGAATAGACCGGTTCGCTGAACGCAACCACCTGCTGGCGTGCCGGCGTCTTGAGCATGGCCGCCGAGATGATGTCGATCTTGCTCGATGTCAGCGACGGAATCAGGGCCGAGAACGCGGTCTGCTGCACGTTGACCTGGAAGCCTCCCGCCTTGCCCACCGCGGTGACCGTATCGACCATCATCCCCTGGATGCTGTTCGTCTTGACGTCGAGGAAGGTGAAAGGGACTCCCGTTGCGGTCGCGCCAACGTTGTAGGTAGTCGGTGCACTGCCTTGGGCCCAGGCGAACGAAACTGTGCCAGCCAGGCACAGAACCAGTGCCGTGCGGCGGAAACGATTGACGACGGACATACGAACACTCCTTGGCAAGGGGTCTTGAGAGGCGCGCCTTGTTGCGCGGCTTCGTACCTACGCAACCTGCATGCCAATATTCGATGAACATCCATCATTTTTTAATCCATAGAAACCAGCAGTTGCACCACATGAATCGATATGCGATTCTTTAAGCCACTCAGTGGGGCTTGAATCGCAGGAAAAGTGATGCCTAAAACTCAAAACGAGACGGCGACCGAGACAGAAGCGCAGACGAACCAGCTCTTCAATCAGTCGCTGGAAAAAGGGCTGGCCGTACTGGCCGCGTTCAGTGCATCGCGGCGCACGATGACGATTGCGGAAATCGCGGAGGTGGCCGGCATCAACAAGAGTTCGGCCCAGCGAATGGTTTTCACGCTCGAACAACTCGGGTACCTGCGCAAGCATCCGCAGACGCGCCGATATCAGCTCACGCTGCAAGTGATGAAGGTGGGCTACAACTATCTGGCTGCCGACCCGCTGATCGACGTGGCCAACCCTTTCCTTTCCGAGCTGACCAAGGTCACCTCCGAAACCACGTGCCTTACGGAGCCCGACGGCGACGAGATGGTCTACCTGGCGCGCTTTGTCAGCGCGCACTTCGTCCCCGTACACATGCCGATCGGCAGTCGTATCCCCGTGTACTGCACCGCATCTGGCCGGGCCTACTTGAGTGCCCTGCCGGAAGGCGAGGCACGAACGCTTATTGAGCAATCTTCGAGAATTGCGCACACGCCGTTCACGCTGACATCGGTAGACGATGTCATGGCCGAGCTTCAGAAAGCGCGGCTGCGCGGCTATGCGATCAACTCTGAAGAGCTCTTCCTGGGCGACATGACGATCGCCTCGCCAGTGATGGGCGGCAAAGGCAGGCCGCTGGGTGCCATCCATGTCGTAGCGCCCACGGCCCGCTGGACCATCGAAGACATGGAGCGGCGGCTCGGGCCACCGTTACTGCAATGCGCACGGGCCATCAGCAGTTCCGTACGCACTCTTGGCTGAGACGGCGGAGGGATAAGTAGTATCTGGAGTGTTGCATCGACGAGTTGAATCCACGGTCGTACTGAGACGCTCCCCTCATTTAGAAATCAACGTCTGGCCAGGCCGCGCTGCCGCGTCATGGCCAGCGAACTAGCGATGTATGGCGCACATTGTCACCTGCAAGCATGTGCCGGCTGGCGGAGATTGTCCGGTGACGAACGCAATACCCATCGCCACCAAACCTACAATGGTTCACGTGGGCGACTTCACGCAGACGTTTGATTGATGCCGAATCGCGTCATCGCGGCTACCCCACAGGCATTGTCCCATGCCGCTGGCAGATCAGCATTGCGCCGACATCCGACCGCGGCAGGCCATGGATGGCGGTCCAGAAAGGAGCATGATCGATGCGCTCGCCCGGGAGGCCTGGCACGCGACTGCCAGGCATTGCCATCGCGGCTGGGGTCGTCATTGCTGGCCTGATCATGGTCGGGCGCGTCATCAGCTTGCTGATTGACTGGCTGTGGTTTTCCTCTGTCGGCTACGGCGACGTTTTCTGGACGATCTTTGTCACCCGTGCAGTTCTGTTCGGCGCCGTCTTCGCTGTTTCGGCGTACGCACTATGGACGTCAGGATGGTTGGCGCACCGCCATGCAAGGCGCCTGGGCACGCCGAGCGCGGACACGGTACTTCCGCCGGGGACGCCGGAAGTCCTGAGTGAACTGATCGGCGAAGTCGCGCAGCATCTTCGCTGGCGCACCGCCATCGCCAGCGTGGCCGTCGTGCTCGGGCTGCTCATCGCCACGGGTGATATCACTAGCTGGGACCTCGCGCTTCGTTTCATCAAGCAGGTGCCGTTCGGCAAGGCCGATCCAATCTTCGGCAAGGATATTGGCTTCTACCTGTTCTCGCTGCCTGCCTATGTCGCGCTCAGGAACTGGCTGCAACTGCTGCTCGGCGGCTGCGCGGGCATCGCCGCCGTGGTATATGGGTTGCGCGGCGACATCGCGGTCATGCTGCCACCGCGCAGGTTGTCACCAGCCGCCGCCACGCACGGTTCGATACTGCTGGGCTTGTTCTTCCTGCTGCAGGCCTGGTCTTACTGGCTCGATCGCTTTCTGCTGCTTTACGGCGACAATGGTGTCGTGGTGGGCGCCAGCTACACCGATGCCCACGTCCAACTGCCCGTGCTGTGGTTACTTGCGGCCCTCGCCGCCGCGGCCGCAGTCGCGATATGGGCCAATTTGCGTTGGCGCGACTATCGGGTTCCCGCTGTCTCGATACTGACGATATTCGGCAGCGCAATCGTACTCACCCTGATCTACCCGGCGCTGTTCCAGCGGTTCTACGTCAAGCCGAACGAACTGCAGCTTGAGACGCCGTATATCAGGAACAGCATTGCGTTGACGCGGGAGGCCTATGGGCTGGCGCGGATCACGGTAAAGCCGTTTCCAGCCGAACAAAACCTGAATCTCGCCGCGCTCGACGCCAATCGGGCAACCGTCGACAACATTCGTTTGTGGGACCTGCAGCCGTTGCGGGACACCTACGCGCAGTTGCAGGAGATCAGGACCTATTACCGCTTCCTTGCGACGGACATCGACCGATATTGGCTCAGTGCCGGCTACCAGCAGGTAATGCTGTCGGCGCGGGAACTGGAGCCATCGCTGCTGCCGGCCAACGCCCAGACCTGGGTGAACCTGCATCTCCTGTTCACCCACGGCAATGGCGTCGTCATGTCACCGGTCAAGGAGAAATCCGCGGAAGGCCTGCCGACCCTCTACCTGCAGAATATTCCGCCTGTCTCCACCGGCGGGCCGACCATCCAGGAGCCGCGGCTGTACTTCGGCGAAGGGGGCAAGGACTACGTCATCGTCAATGGCAGCACGCCCGAATTCGACTATCCCAAGGCCGAGGAAAATGTCTACACGACGTATCACGGGCGCGACGGCATTGCCATTGGCAACCTGGCGCTACAGGCGATCTTCGCCTGGCAATTCGTCGATCCCAATATCCTCGTAAGCGAGTATGTCGCGTCCGCGAGCCGGATCCTGCTCCATCGCAATATTCAGGATCGGGTGCGCACGATCGCGCCGTTCCTCACTCTCGACCATGATCCCTATATCGTCGTAAGCGACGGGCGCCTTTTCTGGATCCAGGATGCCTACACTACCAGCCGGTGGTTCCCGTACTCGCCGCCGGGTTCCGGGGATGGCGACAACTACATCCGCAACGCGGTCAAGGTGGTGATCGATGCCTACCATGGCACGGTCGACTTCTACGTCAGCGATCCTGCCGATCCGCTCGTGCAGACGTACCAGCTCATCTTTCCGGGCCTGTTCAAGCCTCTGGGCAAGATGCCGGAGACGCTGCGGCAGCATATCCGCTACCCTGAAGATCTGTTCCTGATCCAGGCGCAGGTCTATCGCGCGTACCACATGGAAGCGCCAGAAGTCTTCTACAACCGCGAGGATCTCTGGCAATTCCCGCGCAAGCTGGCCGACATCGACGCGGCGAAGGCTCCCGCCACGCCGATGATGCCCTACTACATGATCGTGCGGCTTCCCGCGGAGCCGCGTGCCGAGTTTGTTCTCATGCTGCCGATGGTGCCCAGCCGGCGCGAGAACATGATTGCCTGGCTGGCGGCGCGTTGCGATGGGCCCGAGTACGGCAAGCTCGTTGTCTACACGTTCCCCAAGGACAAGCTGGTCTACGGCCCATTCCAGATCGAGGCACGCATCCAGCAAAACACCGACATTTCCCAGCAAATCTCGCTGTGGAACCAGATGGGTTCGCGCGTCATCCGCGGCCACCTGCAGGTGGTGCCCATCGAAGGCTCGATTCTTTACGTCTCGCCGCTCTACCTACGCGCGGAGTCCGGGCAATTGCCTGAATTGAAGCGCGTGATCGTCGCCTATGGAGACCGCGTCGTCATGGAGGAAACGCTGGGCGCGGCCCTGGCGGCGCTCTTCAAGGAGGCGCCTCCAGCGGGGATCCCGCCCGGTAGCGCCGGCGGCAAGCGCGCACGCGACGCACTGGCCCATTACAACCGTGCCATCGAGCGATTGAAGGCGGGAGACTGGAGCGGCTTTGGCACGGAACTCGATACCCTGCGACCGCTGCTTGAAGCGCTCGGCACCGAAGGTTCCGATGGACGGAAATAACCTGCCTGCCCGACGGCAGCCTCCGGCCATGAAGATACATTGCGGCTCGCCCGTGAAAGCGGACATTGAGTGCGCATCTCATTGTGAATATTTGGCCACGTTGACAAGCTCAACATCGCGCATCTAGTATTCTGGATGATAATTCCAGAATACTAGATGGCATGGACATCAACACGATCATTGCTCGCCGCGTCCGAGAACTCCGCGACTCGCAGGGGTGGTCTCTTGACGCCTTGGCTGAGCGCAGCAAAGTGAGCCGCTCCAACATATCGCTCATCGAGCGGGGACAAAGCAGTCCCACGGCCGTCGTCCTCGATAAGCTCGCTACGGCGCTCAATGTCACACTCGCATCGCTGTTCGAGCAATCAAGTGCCCCCCTCATTGAGGCTTCGCCCATGTCGCGTGCCGGGGAGCAATCGATATGGAAAGATCCAGCGTCCGGTTATGTTCGGCGCAACCTGTCGCCTGTTGCTCCCTCGCCAGTTCAGTTAGTCGAGGTCAACTTCCCGCCAGGCCAGCGAGTCACCTACGACACGGGTGTGCGCGACGCCGAGATTCATCAGCAGGTCTGGGTAATCGAAGGCGCGATGCAGATGACTGTTGGGGAAAAGACCTGGCGGCTCGAAACCGGCGACTGCCTAGCGATGCGGCTGGACTGTCCTATCTCGTACTTCAATGCCACACGGAAACCCGCGCGTTACCTCGTTGCTCTGACAACTGTTGCTATCACTGATCGTAGGGGACACGGATGATTGCCAATGTGAGTGTGCGCCGCGTCGGCGCCAACGAAGCTGCTGCCCATGTCGATGCATTGGCGGACATACTTATCGATTGTGTCGAAGGCGGAGCCTCGGTGAGCTTCATGCTGCCGATATCGCGAGAGAAAGCTGTAGAGTTTTGGCACAAAGTCGCAGATGGAGTCGCGCGCGGCGAGCGTGTGCTTCTCGTCGCCGAGGATGGGGACGGACAGATTGTCGGTACTGTTCAGATCATCACCGCGCAGCCTGAAAATCAGCCCCATCGCGCGGATGTCGCAAAGATGTTGGTACATCGCAAGGCTCGGCGACGGGGAATCGCGCAACGTCTTATGGTGGCTGTGGAGGAGGCAGCGCGGGCGGAAGGGAAGAATGTGCTCGTACTGGACACAGTGACCGGCGGCGACGCCGAACGACTATATGAGCGTGCTGGATGGCAACGCGTTGGGGTGGTCCCGAAATACGCACTGATGCCCAACGGCGAGTTCTGTGGGACGACCTTTTACTGCAAGCAACTGTGATGGGGCCATTGAAGACGAGCGCAGACGTTGGCTGGAACGCCTGCTGCCGTACTGATCGAAGGCCGGCTGAGGGTAGGTCAAAGACGACCGTGGCCTAGCCGCGGGTAATCGGCCGAGGCCGGCCGTGGATTCAATGGGTCGATGCAACACTAGACGCTGCGTCAGCAGCGGAGGTGTTGAAAATGAAACAGAAGCGCAAGATCTATGGATAGAAGGTTTCGCCACGATTCAGCATGTTGACGAATTCTTCGATTTTACGCGCCCTTGTTTCTGGCTTTTTGGCATTCTGTACCCGAAACAGGATGGCGTAGCGGTTACGGCTGTTCAGTGTCGCAAATATAAGCAGCCTTCCAGCGGCCGTCCTTCCTAGCCTTCTCGATTTCGCACATGCCGGGTGGGTGCATTCTGCCTGCGGCGATCAGCGCTTCAGCCCTGTCTTTGTTGAGTTTGGACCAGATGCTTTTCGCGGAGCGTGGGGTGAAGCGTTGTAACCAGTATTTCTCGCTATCAGCCTGCTTCTGACCATCAATCCAGCCATAGCAGAGGGCGCTTTCCAACGCCTGTTCGTAGGTTACGGTTCGCTGCTCAGTGCCTTTTTTCGCTAGACGGAGCCATGCTCCGGTCGAAGTGCTGCCGTTTTGCCCTAACCAGCTTTCCCATTCGGTCTGACTGGTAAATGTTAGAGCGCATTCGGTCATGTCACTATTCTGAATGAATGGTTGAGTACATGTGCGGGGAAGGCGTCCGCAGTCTAACAGTGTTTATACGGACATCAACGTTGGTGCGACCAAAGACCGGTCGCTCAGTAGCCACCAGCCCGTCGGCTGGTTTGGGTCGACTAGTGGCGTTGGCGCACCATCAGGGACAAGTGAATTTTTCTTTTATTAATCAATAACTTATAGAAATTGTATGCGGCGATTAGAGCAAAACATCAAGCCTGTAGATCGTATTTCTACGAAAAGCGCTTGCTTATCTATCTAGTAGTAGATAATATTCAGGCCATGGAACGACGCGATGCACGAAGCCAACAGCAAAGCAGCCGATCCAGGCATTACAAGATTGCTTGTCAGTACCGGTAGCGGTCTTTTTTTAGGCTCGAGCATCTATCTATCAATAGATAGCTACGTAAAAAAGACCTCTGATTCGCAGCACAGACATGGCCCGACGATCCATCACACAAACCGAGATCGCCCGGCCCACTAGGGAGAGCACCATGAACGCCAAGACCATCCTCACCGCCGCCGCCCTCGCAACCGCCTTCGTCGCCGGTGCTGTGCAGGCCGCCCCCGCCGCCCAGAAGGCTGGCGAAATCTATGGCTACAGCTATCGCGTACAAGACCAACGTAGCGCCTTTACCGATGGCGCACGCCAAGGCAAGGTCGACACGTTCACCGAAGGTGCCCGCGTCGGCAAGGCCGAACCGTTCACGGACGGCGCCAAGATTGGCACGTTCGATCCGTACACCGATGGTGCCCGCATTGTTGCCGGTTTGGACCTTACTGGCGTGTCGGCTGAACCGGCGCGCAAGGTTGACCCGTACCTGGACGGCGCCAAGATCGGCAAGTTCGACCCGTACACCGACGGCGTCAATGCCTGAGTCCCATCGAGGGTAGCCGCCCGATAGCGATACCGGGCCGCGACCCTACCTGATTCCTGGAGTTTCATCATGAATTTGCGTGGCGGTGCGCTGATCCTGCGCGGCCGGGTGGTGCTCTGCCTGACCAGCGGAGCAGTGCTCTCGCTTGTTGCGCAGTCGCTGTCCATCTGAGTCGATTCCAGCGGACAAGCGAATAACCGGAGGGTCTCCGGCAAACCAAGCCGAAGACAGTTGTCATGAAAACGCATACCGTACGCGACCAATTGCTTGAGCATGCCTCCGTGCTAATCCGGCAACGTGGCTACAACGGGTTCAGCTATCGCGACCTTGCGGAACTGGTGGGCGTGAAGACCTCAAGCATTCACTACTACTTCCCGGCGAAGGACGATCTGGTGCTGGAGGTCGTGCGCCTCTATCGCGAACGCGGGCAGGCGCGCCTCACTGCCATCGATACCAGCCTGCCGCTGGCCGAACAGGCGCAGCGCTATGTCAATCCGCTGCGCAACGGCATCGAGCTGAACCAGATCTGCCTGGCCGGGATGTTGTCGGCCGAAGTGATGGCCCTGCCTGACACCATCCGCACGCTGCTGCAGGCGCATTTCCAGATGAATGAAGACTGGATCGCGAGCCTCCTGCACCGTGCCGAGATTGAACGTGGCCAGCCGTATCCGGTGCCGCCGCAGGTGCTGGCGAAGGTGCTGTATGGCGCGATCCAGAACGGCATCATCACGGCGCGGATGTCCGGCTCCACCGATCGCCTCGATGCCGCGGGGGACATGTTGCTCGGCGCCGTCGGTGGATCGCTGTGCGTGGCCGAGGAACACAAAGCCGTAGCCGCCTGATCACGGATGGTTTTGCGACACCTAGCTCAGGTGCCTGACGCCCGCCGTCCCGCTCTCGCGGCGGGCGTCCTTGTTGGTTTGACCGCCGGAGTCTTCCCGGCGGTTGCCTTTATCGGCCAGAGACGGTCGCGCTCAGCAGCGGGTCATCCGACCGAGTCCGGCCAGTAGCGGGCGTCGGACCCGCGCGATCGAGTGGCCGCTTCACAGCCATTCTGTGACGCCCCACTAGTGTCCTGTCCCACTAATACGTGAGCAAAGTCGGTGCAACTTTTCGAGAATCGAGTCGGCAGTAGCTGTCCAGCGAAATGGCTGGCAGTCCGCGTTGTAAGCGGTCACGAAATGATCGATGCGTTGGACCAACTGTTTGACG
>NZ_JBFTSP010000004.1:0-335569 GCF_056400065.1 Cupriavidus sp. 01L415
GCTGCAGTGGGTGCTGGATATCGCCTACTTTGACCGGCTGGGCCTGCCCCGCCTCGCCTAACCTCAACCTCTCGAACCGCCCGGTGCGGACCCGCACGCCGGGTGGTGTGGCAGGGGCGCAGCCACGATGGCTGTCCCCTATGCCGATTGCCCCGGGGATACCCCACTTCATGGCGCGGGTGCACAGTTGTACGGTTTCCGGCTGCCACAGTACAATGGTTCGCCGCAGTCCCACCCTCAGGGGCGGAGCCCGCGCCGGTGCACACGCCGGACGCGCCCCGTGCCCGCAACAGGTCACGCGCATCGATATGAGCATTGGCTGCATTCCCTGATTTGGTATTCCGCCGCAAGACCTCTTGCCTGAGCTGTACCCGGCCGGCCCCGTCAGGCGCCCTGGCCCGCAGCGTTTCTCGGATTTCCCTGGCGCGATACCGTGTACTCCAAAACGCAAATCGATCCGGTAGTTAGCTTCCGCAACTCGCAGGGCGAGCAGGTGCGGGGCACGATCATCAATCTCCAGCGCAAGTCGCTGGTGATGGAAATCTACAATCCCTATTCCATTGTTCAGGTCAGCGAGGTGCTGAGCGAACTGAGCGTGCGGATGGGTACGAAGAACGCCTATCTGGGCAAGGCCGTCGTCATGAGCCTGGTGAATACCGGTCTGACTGCGGTGGTGTCCCTGACGCTGATCGATGAATGGCGCGAGCTGACGGATGTCAACGACGCACCCAAATCGGTCGCGCGCGAGGCCGAACTCTTTGTCAAGGACTGGGATACGCGCTTCAACATCCGGCGCGACTACCAGATCGTGGTCAACGAGATGCGCGCGTATCTTTCGGAAGTCTCGCGCTGGGTCGAGCAGGTGGACCTGACCGAGTCCCTGCCGAAGAAGGAAGGGCGCCTGCGCGAAGACGTGTTCTATGAACTGGCCGTGCCGCTGATGGGGAAGGTGAAGACCTACCTCGACTGGCTGGAGGGCGAGGCGGAACAGGTGGACCCGGAAATCGCGCCCGTGCACCGCACCTACGCGCAGGCCGCGCTGCACCCGTTGCTGCTGCGCGCGCCATTCGTCTATCGCACCTTCACCAAGCCGCTCGGCTACGCCGGCGACTACGAAATGGTGAACCAGATCCTCAGCGATCCGCAGCAAGGTCCCACCACGTATTTTCAGATCGTCAATACGGCCTTCCTGAAGGCGGCGGTGGCGACGGCGCACCGCAACCGGATCGACCTGCTGGTGGACTTCCTGACCCGCCAGGCCGAACGTGCGCGGGCCGCGGGCCGCCCGTTCCGCGTGCTGAACGTGGGCTGCGGGCCGGCGTTCGAGATCCAGCGTTTCGTGCGCGAGTATGCCAATCCGGAGCTGTTGTCGTTCCAACTGGTGGACTTCAGCGAGGAAACCCTCGAATACACGCGCGGATCGGTGGAACGCTCCGCTGCAGCGGCCGGGCACAAGGCATCGGTGGAGATGGTGCACCAGTCCGTGCACGACCTGCTCAAGCGCCGCATTTCGCCGGACGACCCCGGCGCGCGTGAGTTCGATGCCGTCTATTGCGCTGGCCTGTTCGACTACCTGTCCGACAAGGTCTGCGCACGGCTGCTGTCGTATTTCGCGTCGCGCACCAAGCCGGGCGGTCAGTTGCTGGTGACAAATGTCCACGCCGACAATCCCGAGAAGTTCGGGATGGAGCACCTGCTGGAGTGGTATCTGATCTATCGCGACGAGGCCGGAATGGCCTCGCTGTTGCCGGAGAACTCGCATGCCCACCGACTCTATGTCGATGAAACCGGCGTCAATGTCTTCGCCGAAGCCACCATCCAGTGAGAGTGAAGCGGTAATCCCTGTTCCATCGATGAGCGCCAATCAACTCTATGCGGGATACCAGTCCGAACTGGCGGACTTTCGCCTGGCGTTCAGCCGGGGCGGAGCGTACACGGCCATCGTGCTGGTGATGCTGGGCATGGGACTGGACTTTGGCCAGTACCCGCAGTGGCAGTTGCCCTTTGCCGTGGCGCGGGTGCTGGTGTCGCTGATGATCGCCGGCGTGGTGGTCATGCTCTACAGCCAGGCCGGACGGCGCTATGCGCCGTGGCTCACGCTGACATGGCTGCTGCTGCCGCAGATCATGATCGCGTGGATGATCTCGCAGACCGAGGGTGTGGAGTCCCCGTACTACGTGGGCCTGAACCTGGCCATCTTCGCTTCGGGTATCGCATTACCGTTCGGGCTCTGGCAGAACCTCGTCTTCGGCATCCTCTCCTATCTGCTCTACGCGCTGGCCTGCCTGCTGCACCCGGGCGGCATCGAGCCGGTAGGCACCTTCATTGTCAATTCGCTGTTCCTGCTGTTCGCCGCGGCGGCCAGCGGCGTCTACACGTTCTTCAATGAGCGCGCGCGCTTCATGCTGTTCCGCCTGAAGGCCGAGGTCGCGGACAAGAACACCGAGCTGGAAGTGATCAATCGCAAGCTGGTCGACATCAAGGGCCAGATGCTGCAACAGGAAAAGATGGCGGCCATTGGTACGCTGGCGGCGGGCCTGCTGCACGAGGTCAATAACCCGGTGAATTTCTGCCTGATGGCGATCGAGGTCGCCATGGAAGAGCCCGCGGCCAAGGCCGAGCCGGCGCTCGAGGAATGCCTCGTGGACGCCAAGCAGGGGATGCAGCGGATCCAGCATATCGTGTCGGACCTGAAGACCTTCGCGTACCGCAAGCCCGGTGCCGAGGTGGAAGGCACGCCATTCTTGTTCGAGAAAGCGCTCGACTCGTCGGTCCGGCTGACCGCGCACGAACTGCGCGGCGTCAAGGTGACTCGCGAATTGCCGGACGACACGCTGGTGATGGGTGACGAGGCCGCGATCATCGGCGTGCTGATCAACCTCTTTTCCAACGCGGCGCTGGCCATGCGCAAGGTTGGCACGCAGAACCCGGCCATCCATACCACGGTGAAGTGGGCCGCCGGCCGACTGCACGTCAATGTGCGCGACAACGGCCCCGGCATTGCGCCGGAGCATCTGGCGCGCGTCTTCGAACCCTTCTTCACCACGCGCGAGGTGGGGCAGGGGCTGGGCCTGGGCCTGTCGATCAGCTATGCGGTGATCGAGCGCCATGGCGGCCAGTTGTTTGCCGAAAGCGAACTCGGCCAGTGGGCCGCGTTCAGCTTCGACCTGCCGCGCGCGGAGTGAGGGTTCCATGACTGACACGAGCCAGCCGCGCCCGATCATTCTCTACGTCGATGACGAGGAGATGGCGTGCAAGTATTTCGCGCGGGCGGTCGGCAGCGAGTACGAAGTGTTGTCGGCCACCAGTGCCGACCAGGCCGTCGGCATCCTGCGCGCGCACCACACGCAGATTTCCGTCCTGGTGACCGATTTCCGCATGCCGGGCCGCGACGGTGGCGACTTGCTGCGCCAGGTCGCGCAGGAATATCCACAGATCGTCCGCATCCTTGTCACCGCCTATGCGGACAAGGACATGCTGCTGGAGACCGTTAATACCGGCGAGGTGTTCCGCATCCTGGAGAAACCGATCTCGGTGAGCGATGTGCGGGAGGTCCTGCGCATGGCCGGCGAGCGTCATCGCGAGCGCGCGGTACGGCAGCAGCGGCTGATGGCCATCGACGAGACGCTGGCCTTCCTGGCGCACGAACTCAATACGCCGCTGGCCGCGATCGCCAATTTTGCGCGTGGCATCGAGACCCGCGTGGCCGGCGAGTACAGCCCGCAGCGGCACGCCGAAATCGGCCAGGCCGCAGGCGCCATGCATGACAACGCCCAGTATTGCCTGGCCGTGCTGTCGTCGTTCCTCCAGTCGGTGCGCAGCAGTGCGGGCGGCGCCACGCCCCGGCCCGGCCCGGGAGGCGACATCACCGCCGGCGCATTGGTGGCATCCCTGCTGGATACCTATCCGTTTGCCGATAACCAACGTAACTGGGTGCAAGTGGAAATGCACGGCGACTTCCCGGTGCTGACGCTCCCCAACTGCGTGGCGCTGGTGTTGTCGTCCGTCATGAGCAATGCGTTGCGAGCGCTGGCCGACGTCGACGAGCCTGTGCTGCGCTTCGTGGTCGTCGCCGGCGAACGCCCGGAGATCCGCATCGCCGACAACGGGCCTGGCATCCCGCCCGAGGTGATGGACCGGCTTCTGGTGGATCCCGTGACCACCTACGCATCGGCCGGCGGCAGCGGACTCGGCATGATTTTCTGCAACCGCGTGATGCAATCCTTTGGTGGCGGCATCCGGATCGCGTCCGCGTCCGGTGCCGGCACGACCGTTACCCTCGATTTCCCCAATTTCAAGAATCGTATGCACAGGAGTGATCGATGAGCGAACCGAATACTACGCAGGCACCCCCGGCGATTCTGTTCGTCGATGATGAAGCCACGGCCGTCAAGTATTTCCAGCGCGCCATCGGGCAGCTGGCGCCGGTGGTGACCGGCGGGTCCGTTGAAGAAGGCAAGGCCCTGCTGGACGCCCATGGCGACAGTCTTGCGGTGCTGGTGTCCGACCAGCGTATGCCGGGCGAGTACGGCAACGAGCTGCTGCGTTACGCACGCGAGCGCTATCCGCATATCGTGCGGATCCTGACGACGGCGTACTCCGAGCTCGACCAGACCGTGGAAGCCGTCAACCAGGGGCAGATCCATCGCTACATCAAGAAGCCGTGGGACATCACCGCGCTGCGCATGGAACTGAAGCAGGCGCTGGAACTGTCCGGGCTGCGCAAGGAGCGCGATCAGCTGGTGCGTGAGAAGCTGTCGGTGCTGCAGAAGCAGACGGTGGCCACGCGCATCGGCATGGTGCATGCCCTGTGCGCCAGCCTGGTCGGCCCGGGCCGCTTCCAGCCCGTGGAAACCTACCTGGCCGGTGCGTCGCTGGCTGGCGCGCGCAATGCCGAGCCGGACTGGCAGCGGATGGACTACGCCGATCTGGTCGGCGCCGAGAGCCAGCGCAGTGGCACGTTCGGCCATGCCGTGGGCACGAAGCTGGCGGAACTGCGCTCGCGCCTGGCTGGCCGCGGGGCTGGCGATGCAGCAGCGGTGCTGGCGGAGACGCTGGGTGAGGCGACGGTCCGGCGCGACGGCGACGCCGTCACCTGGACCGCGCCGGCGACGCTCAGCGAATTCGTGGACAAGCCGGTGGGCGAGGCCGTCTCCGCCGAGCATGCGGGCTGGCTGGCCGTGCTGCTATGGCTGGAAGAGGCCGGCGGCGCCCTGCAGTTGCGGCGCGAGGGGGATGCCATTACCGCCCGAGCCGTCACGCGAGCAGAATCTTTCGCATCGGACCGACTGGCGGTATGGATCGAGCAGCTCTCGGAAACCTGACCGTCGTTGCCACGGCAGAAACGCAAAACGCCCCGCTTCTCATGCGGGGCGTTTTGTTTGGTCGGGCCATCCGATGCGGACCAGGCCTTTCTGATACAGGCAGGCGGCGCCCAAAGAGGTTGTTTCAGAATGAAGCGAAGCGGTCCTGGCTAGGGCGGAGCAGGGGTTTCGGATCGCATGCGATCCGCCTGCGTAGCGACATGCGCCTGCCAGCGCATGTGCGCCCTGCAAGGGTGCGGCCGCAGACACCATACAAGTGGTACGGCAAGCGAGTGTGGCAAAACCAGGCAACGACGCCAGGATCTTTTTGAAACGACCTCCAAAAGAGAAAGGCACCCGCAGGTGCCTTTCTAGTCTTCGTCGACGATTTCCTCGTCAGGCCTGGGCCCCGAAGTTCGGATCGTTGCGATCGGTGGGGTCGCCCGGCTTCTTCTCGCCCTTGACCAGGTCCTCGCGCTTCACGCCCAGCCACATGGCCAGTGCCGCTGCCACGAATACCGACGAATAGATACCGAACAGGATACCGACCGTCAGGGCCAGCGCGAAGTAGTGCAGCGTCGGGCCACCGAAGAAGAACATCGACAGCACCATCATTTCGGTCGAGCCGTGGGTGATGATGGTTCGCGAGATCGTGCTGGTAATCGCGTTGTCGATGATCTCGTGCGTGGTCATCTTGCGGTACTTGCGGAAGTTCTCGCGAATCCGGTCGAAGATCACCACCGACTCGTTCACCGAGTAACCCAGCACGGCCAGGATCGCCGCCAGCACGGAGAGTGAAAACTCCCACTGGAAGAACGCGAAGAAGCCCAGGATGATCACCACGTCGTGCAGGTTGGCGATGATGCCCGCCACCGCGAACTTCCACTCGAACCGGAACGACAGGTAGATCATGATGCCGGCCACCACGCACAGCAGCGCCAGCAGGCCGTCCGTCGCCAGTTCCTTGCCCACCTGCGGGCCCACGAACTCCACGCGCTGCAGCTTCACTTCCGGCGTGGCGGCCTGCAGCGCGCCCATCACCTGTTCGCTCTGCTGGGCGGATGTGACCGTCTTGCCGTCCGGGCCCTTCTGCAGCGGCAGGCGGATCATCACGTCGCGCGAGGTGCCGAAGTTCTGCACCTGCACGTCGCTATAGCCGAGCTTGCCGACCTGGCCGCGGATCTTTTCAAGATCGGCCGCCTGCTGGTAGTTGACCTCCATCACCGTACCGCCGGTGAATTCGATCGACAGATGCAGGCCCTTGTGCCAGAGGAAGAAGACAGCGGCGGCAAACGTCAGGAAGGACACCACGTTGAAGACCAACGCGTGCTTCATGAACGGAATGTCGCGCTTGATGCGGAAAAATTCCATGATGTTGTCCTGATATGTCTGGCTTACTTGGCGACCGGAGTGTCGGCGTCCGGCTTCCAGATCTGGCCGATGGCCACGCTCTGGAGCTTCTTCTTGCGGCCGTACCAGAGGTTGACCAGGCCGCGATTGAAGAACACCGCCGAGAACATCGAGGTCAGGATGCCCAGACAGTGCACCACGGCAAAGCCGCGCACGGGGCCGGAGCCAAAGGCCAGCAGCGCTAGGCCGGCGATCAGCGTGGTGACGTTCGAGTCAAGGATCGTGGCCCAGGCGCGATCGAAGCCGACCGCGATGGCCATCTGCGGCGAGGCACCGGCACGCAGTTCTTCCCGGATCCGCTCGTTGATCAGCACGTTGGCGTCGATGGCCATGCCCAGCACCAGCGCGATGGCGGCGATGCCCGGCAGCGTCAGCGTGGCCTGCAGCATCGACAGCACGGCGATCAGCAGCAGCAGGTTCACGCCCAGTGCGGCGACCGAGAACACGCCGAACAGCATGTAGTACAGCACCATGAACGCGGCGATGGCGCCAAAGCCATAGGCCACCGAGTCAAAGCCCTTCTGGATGTTGTCGGCGCCGAGCGACGGGCCGATCGTGCGTTCCTCGATGATCTCCATCGGTGCGGCCAGCGAACCGGCGCGCAGCAGCAGCGCCAGGTCGTTCGCGGCTTCGGTGGAGTAGGAGCCGGTGATCTGGAAGCTGGAACCAAGCTCGGACTGGATCGTCGCCACGGTCAGCACTTCGCCCTTGCCCTTTTCGAACAGCACGATGCCCATCGGCTTGCCGATGTTCTCGCGCGACACGTCGCGCAGCACGCGGCCACCCTGGGCATCCAGCTTGATGTTCACGGAGGGGCGCTGGTTCTGGTCGAAGCCGGCGGAGGCGCTTTCGATGCGGTCGCCCGTGAAGATCACCTGCTTCTTCAGGATGACCGGGGCACCGTTACCCTGCGTGAACAGCTCGCTGCCGAATGGCACCGGATCGCCCGCGCGCGGGTTGCGCGGTGCATCCGGGTCGGCGAGGCGGGCCTCCAGCGTGGCGGTGCGGCCGATGATGTCCTTGGCCTTGGCGGTGTCTTGCACGCCCGGCAGCTGCACGACGATGCGATCGGCGCCTTGCTGCTGGATCACGGGCTCGGCCACGCCGAGTTCGTTCACACGGTTATGCAGGGTGGTGATGTTCTGCTTGACGGCGGCGTCCTGCACGGCCTTGCGGGCGGCGTCGGTAAAGGTGCCGACGACGTTGTTGCCGTCCATCGCGAAGGCCAGTTCGCGCAAGCTGTCGGCCAGGATGGTGCGCGCGCGTCCGGCTTCGTCGGCGTTGTTGAAACGCACGGTCAGGCGGTCGCCTTCGCGATCGATGCCGCCGTGGCGGATGTTCTTGTCACGCAGCAGCGTGCGGGCATCGCCGGACAGGCTGTCGAGCTTCTTGTCGACCGCGCCCTTCATGTCCACCTGCAGCAGGAAGTGCACGCCACCGCGAAGGTCCAGGCCCAGGTACATCGGCAGCGCGTGCAGCGCGGCCAGCCAGCGCGGGGACCCCGACAGCAGGTTCAGCGCGACCACGTAGGTGGGGTCGGACGGATCCGGGTTCAGCGAGCGGGACAGCACGTCCTTGGCCTTGAGCTGCTCGTCGGTGGTGCGGAAGCGTGCCTTGACCGAGCCGGACTGGCCAGCCACGTCGAAGAACATGCCATCCGGCTGAAGCTGGCTCTGCGCCAGGATCTCTTCGACATGCTTCTGCATGGCCAGGTCGACCTTGACCGTGGCCTTGGCCGACGACACCTGCACGGCGGGTGCCTCGCCGAAGAAGTTCGGCAGGGTATAGATGATGCCGATGGCCAGGGCCACCAGGATCACGATGTACTTCCAAAGCGGATAACGATTCATCTCTGGCCAGTCATTGCGGTTGGCGTGGCCGACTCTGGCGCGCGATACGCGCCGGATCGGCCGGACCGGTTGGCAAACAGCCGCCTGGCAGCCCTCGCCGGGTCCGATGCGGACCCGCGGGCCGGTTCAGGCGGCTGCAGGGGCATGCGCAGGCGTGGCGCCATGGGCATGCCGGAAAAGGCTGGAGCGGGGTCGGATCAGAGCGACTTCAGCGAGCCCTTCGGCAGCACCGTGGTGACGGCGTTCTTCTGCACGGTGATCTCCGTGCCTTCGGCCACTTCCAGCGTCACATACTGGTCAGCCACCTTGGTCACACGACCCAGGATGCCACCGGCGGTCACGACTTCGTCGTTCTTCGCCAGTGCTTCCAGCATTGCCTTGGATTCCTTCTGGCGCTTCATCTGCGGGCGAATCATGATGAACCACAGCACTGCGAACATCAGGATGATGGGCAGGAAACTCATCAGGCCACCGGCCGCGCCGCCGACACCGGCAGTCTGGGCAAAAGCGTTCGAAATCAGCACGTTACTTCTCCGTCACAAAGTTCAATCAGGGAATCGGGCATTCTATCACCCGGTGTTGTCCCGCCTAGGCATTCTAGGGCGAATTGCGGGTTTGCTCGGGGTGCCTTCCAAGTACTTTGTCGCACGTTACGGAAGGTCACCCGGACAGGCAGATATTCGACCGCCGCGCGGCGGAAAGTTCGCCTGCCTGTCTTGAAACTAGAACATTGGCTGGGCGCGTGCGGATCAGCGTGTGCCGCGCGCGCGGTGCTCCGCAAACTGGCGGCGGAACGGCTCGAAACGGTGTTCCTCGATGGCCGCGCGCATCTCGCGCATCAGTTCCAGGTAGTAATAGAGGTTGTGAATGGTGTTGAGGCGCGCGCCAAGGATCTCGCCGACCCGGTGCAGATGGTGCAGGTAGGCGCGCGAGAAGTTGCGGCAAGTGTAGCAATCGCAACTTTCGTCGAGCGGGCGAGGGTCGTTGCGGTGCGCCGCGTTGCGGATCTTGACGTCGCCAAAGCGCGTGAAGAGCCAGCCGTTACGCGCGTTGCGGGTCGGCATCACGCAGTCGAACATGTCCACGCCGGACGCCACGCCGGCCACCAGGTCTTCTGGCGTGCCGACGCCCATCAGGTAGTGCGGCTTGTTGGCCGGCAGGCGCGGGGCCACGTGCTCCAGCACCCGCATCATGTCTTCCTTGGGCTCGCCCACGGACAGGCCGCCGATCGCGTAGCCGTGGAAATCCAGTTCCGACAGGCCCGCCAGCGATTCGTCGCGCAGGTCTTCGAACATGCCGCCCTGGACGATGCCGAACAGCGCATTCGGGTTGGCCAGGCGGTCGAATTCGTCGCGCGACCGCTTGGCCCAGCGCAGGCTCATGCGCATCGACCGTGCCGCTTCGTCGTGCGTGGCCGGGCGGCCCTCGATCTCATAAGGGGTGCACTCGTCGAACTGCATGACGATGTCCGAATTCAGCGTGCGCTGGATTTGCATCGAGATCTCGGGGGACAGGAACAGTTTGTCGCCATTGACCGGCGACGCGAACGTGACGCCATCCTCCGTGATCTTGCGGAGCTCGCCCAGCGAAAACACCTGGAAACCGCCCGAGTCCGTCAGGATCGGCTTGTCCCAGCCCACGAACTTGTGCAGGCCCTGGTGCGCGTCGACGACGTCCAGTCCCGGGCGCAGCCACAGATGGAACGTGTTGCCGAGGATGATCTGCGCACCGATCTCGTTGAGTTCGAGCGGCGACATCGCCTTGACCGACCCATAGGTGCCCACGGGCATGAAGATCGGCGTCTCCACGACACCGTGGTTCAGGGTGACGCGCCCACGGCGGGCATTGCCGTCGGTTGTCAGGAGTTCGAAGTTGAGCATGGCGTTTTCTTGTATTCGGTCAGACCTGGCGGGTCAGCAGCATGGCATCGCCGTAGCTGAAGAAGCGGTAGCGTGCCTCCACGGCGTGGCGGTAGGCCGCGCGGATGGCCTCCACGCCGGCCAGCGCGGACACCAGCATCAGCAGCGTGGACTTGGGCAGGTGGAAATTGGTGATGAGCGCATCGACCAGCCGGAAACGGTAGCCCGGCGTGATGAAGATATCGGTGTCGCCGCTGCCGGCGGCCAGCGTGCCGTCGGCGGCCGCGGCCGATTCCAGCGCACGCAGCGACGTGGTGCCCACGGCAATCACGCGGCCGCCGCGCGCGCGGGTCTCGCGCACGGCCTCGGCCAGTTCCGATGAAATCGCGTACCACTCGGCGTGCATCTTGTGCTCGGCGAGATTTTCGGTCCGCACCGGCTGGAACGTGCCGGCGCCCACGTGCAGCGTCAGGAAGGCGCGGCGCACGCCGTGGGCATCGAGCCGGGCGAACAGCGCATCGTCGAAGTGCAGGCCGGCCGTCGGGGCGGCCACGGCGCCCGGGTTGCGGGCGTAGACGGTCTGGTAGCGCGTCTCGTCGTAGGCGTCCGGGTCGTGGGTGATATAGGGCGGCAGCGGCAGGCGGCCATAGCGTTCGATCAGGTCCAGCGCCGGTTCCGGGAAGCGCAGCGTGAAGAATTGGTCCACACGCGGGCCAACGGTCACTGCGAAGGCGTTTTCGGTCAGGTGCAGCTTGCTGCCCTCGGGCGGCGTCTTGGACGCGCGTACCTGGGCCAGCACGGTGTGCGAATCCAGCACACGCTCCACCAGCACTTCCACGCGACCGCCGCTGGGCTTGTTGCCGAAGAAGCGGGCTTTGATCACGCGGGTGTCGTTGAAGACCAGCAGGTCGTTGGGATTCAGGAATTCCAGGATGTCGCTGAATGCGCGGTCGATCAGCCGCACGGCGTCGGCGCGATCCTCCGGGGCGGTCCGTTCGACCACCAGCAGGCGGCTGGCGCTACGGTCGGGCAGGGCGGACTGCGCGATCAGTTCGGGCGGCAGCGGGAAATCGAAGTCGGACAACGTCAGCATGGCAGGCACGGCAGGGGTGGGTGGCATCCCGGCTGGGGTGCCACCGCAGGCATAGGTACAATCGGCGAATCCGACATTGTAAGGCTTGGGCGCCCGGCGTCGCCCGGCCGCCCGTGATTGACGCCTATATTCCCGCGCTGATGCCAGGCACCGCCACCGATCCGATCGCTGATTCCGCTCCCGTCCCCGCCGACAAGCCGTCCCGCGGCGGCAAGCCCGCGAAGACCGCCGACGCCCGGCCGTCCTCGGCTGCGGCACGCCTGGCCAAGCTGGGGCTGCGGCGCAGCGTCGATCTAGTGCTGCACCTGCCGATGCGCTACGAGGACGAGACCACGCTGGAGCCGATCGGCGAGGCCATCCGGCGTGCCGGGATCGGCCTGCCGGCACAAGTCGAAGGGGAGGTGATTTCCAACGAGGTCACCTTTCGCCCGCGGCGCCAGCTGGTGGTCCGGATTGCCGACGACACCGGCGAACTGACGCTGCGCTTCCTCAATTTCTACGGCAGCCAGACCAAGCAGATGGCGGAAGGCGTGCGCCTGCGCGTGCGCGGCGAAATCCGCGGTGGCTTCTTCGGTGCCGAAATGGTCCACCCGGCGGTACGGCCGGTGACGGCGGGCGAGGCGTTGCCGGACCGGCTGACGCCCGTCTATCCGGCCACGGCTGGCATCTCGCAAGCCTATCTGCGCAAGGCGATTGGCGGCGCGCTGTCTCGCACGCCGATGCCGGAAACGCTGCCTCAGTCCGTGCTGCACGGCCCGCTCGCCGGGCTGAAGCTGGCGCCGCTGACCGATTGCCTGCGGCTGCTGCACAACCCGCCCCCGCAGGAAAGCGAAGCCGCGCTGGCGGACCGGTCGCACCCCGCCTGGCAGCGGATCAAGTTCGATGAACTACTGGCGCAGCAGATCTCGCTGCGCCGGTCACAGGCCGCCCGGCGCGAGAAGAACGCGCCCTCGATGCCGCGCCGCGCCGATGGGCTGCTCACCCGCTTCCTGGCCGCGTTGCCTTTCCGGCTGACCGGTGCGCAGCAGCGCGTGGTCGAGGAAATCGCCGCCGACATGACCCGGCCGCATCCGATGCATCGGCTCCTGCAAGGCGATGTGGGCAGCGGCAAGACCATTGTGGCGGCGCTGGCCGCGTGTCAGGCCATTGACGCCGGCTATCAGGCCGCGCTGATGGCGCCGACCGAAATCCTGGCCGAACAGCATTTCCGCAAGTTGTCCGCATGGCTGGAGCCGCTGGGCGTGCCCGTGGTCTGGCTGGCCGGCAGCCTGCGCGCGAAGGAGAAGCGTGAGGCGGCTGCGCGCGTGGAATCGGGGGATGCCCAACTGGTCATCGGCACCCATGCACTGATCCAGGACACTGTACGTTTCGCACGGCTGGGATTGTCGGTGGTCGACGAGCAGCACCGCTTCGGTGTGGCGCAACGGCTGGCGCTGCGGGGCAAGGCGGGCGAGGCCGATGCGCCGGGAGGATCGGAGGGATCGGCAGCCAACAAGGCGGCGCCGCAGGTACCACACCAGTTGATGATGTCCGCCACGCCGATTCCGCGCACGCTGGCCATGACGTACTACGCGGACCTGGACGTCTCCGTCATCGACGAACTGCCGCCGGGCCGCACGCCAATCGTCACGCGGCTGGTCAACGACGCGCGTCGCGACGAAGTCATCGAACGCGTGCACCATGCCGCGGCGGAGGGTCGCCAGGTCTACTGGGTGTGCCCGCTGATCGAGGAAAGCGAGGCGCTGCAGCTGCAGACGGCGGTGGAAACCTTTGAGACCCTGGTGGCCGCCTTGCCCGACCTGCGCGTAGGGCTGGTGCATGGCCGCCTGCCGCCTGCCGAAAAGGCGTCGGTCATGGACGATTTCAGCGCCAACCGGCTGCAGGTGCTGGTGGCCACSACCGTGATCGAGGTGGGCGTGGACGTGCCCAAYGCCTCGCTGATGGTGATCGARCAYGCCGAGCGCTTSGGCCTGGCSCAGCTSCACCAGYTGCGTGGGCGGGTCGGGCGGGGCAGCGCGGAATCGGTCTGTCTGCTGATGTATCAGGCGCCGCTGTCACCCACGGCGCGGGAGCGGCTGGCGACGATGCGCGAGACCACCGATGGCTTCGAGATCGCCCGGCGCGACCTAGAGATCCGCGGCCCGGGGGAATTCCTCGGGGCGCGCCAGTCGGGCGAGGCCATGCTGCGCTTTGCCGACCTGAATACCGACGCGTGGCTTGTGGACTATGCGCAGGAGGCTGCGGAGATGATGCTGGCGCGCTTTCCGGATGCCGTGGAAGCCCATTTGTTGCGCTGGCTGGGCGGCCGCGAGCACTTTTTGAAGGCCTGATTGGCGGCTCGGCGTGATCGCCACACTCGCGCATGTGTTGCGTAAGAGACTTTGATACGGCGATCTGACAGATGGCGGAATCGAAGTTAAAATCTATCGCCTAACCGAACCTGATAAGTCATGACGCTCACCGAACTCAAGTACATCGTCGCGGTCGCGCGCGAGCGCCATTTTGGCCGTGCGGCCGAGGCGTGCTTCGTTTCGCAGCCGACGCTGTCGGTCGCCATCAAGAAGCTGGAAGACGAGCTGACCGTGCAGATATTCGAGCGCGGGACCTCGGAGGTGTCGGTGACCGCCATCGGCGAGCAGATCGTGGCCCAGGCCCAGCGCGTGCTGGAGCAGACCATGGCCATCCGCGAGATCGCCAAGCAGGGCAAGGACCCGCTGGCCGGCCCGCTCCGCGTGGGCGTGATCTATACCATCGGACCGTACCTGCTGCCGATGCTGGTCAAGCAGATGATCGGTTCTGTCCCGCAGATGCCGCTGATGCTGCAGGAGAACTACACCAACAAGCTGATCGAACTGCTCAAGCAAGGCGAGATCGATTGCGCGATCATGGCCGAGCCGTTCCCCGATTCCGGCCTGACCGTGCGCCCGCTCTACGACGAACCGTTCGTGGTTGCCGTGCCGCGCGGCCATCAGATGGCGCAACAGCGCCAGGTCGATCCGGACGAGCTCAAGCAACAGACCATGCTGCTGCTGGGCAGCGGCCATTGCTTCCGCGACCATGTGCTGGGCGTCTGCCCCGAACTGTCGCGCTTCTCGCAGGCGGCCGACGGCATCCAGAAGACGTTCGAGGGGTCGTCGCTCGAGACGATCCGCCACATGGTGGCCAGCGGCGTCGGTATCACGGTGCTGCCGCGTACCTCGGTGCCTGACATGAAGCCGCGCAACGACATGCTGGCTTATGTGCCGTTTGCCGATCCGGTGCCGGATCGTCGCGTGGTGCTGGCCTGGCGCAAGAGCTTCACGCGCCTGCCGGCCATGGAGGCACTGGCCAATGCCGTGGCGGCTTGCGATCTGCAGGGTATCCACAGGATCGGCGATGCGCAGGCGGTCGAGGCGGAAGCCGCCTGACGGCACGACAATTCGCGGTATTTGTCACTTCAAACGCAAACGGCAGGGTCCAGACCCTGCCGTTTTTGTTTGGTGCTGGCCATCCGAGACGGGATCATCTGGCCGCCCGAGCGACGCGTCTGAGACGAGATAGTCATTTGCTATTCTATAGTTATAGATTATCAAATACAAAGATCGATAAAAAATAACTACACTTCACTCAGCCAGTGCCTCAGGCGATTCCGTCGGAACGCCGGGCAACCAATCATTGAAGTGGAGGACCCCATCATGGCGATGATCAATCTGTTCGCGACCGAATTCCGGCAACTCCGCGCGGACGCGGCCCATGATTCGCGCGATCGCGAGGCCGGCCGGCTGCGCCGCAAGCTCGTGCGCAAGGAGATTGGCATGGCCATCGTCACGCTGGGCGCGATGGCGATGTTCCTCGATGCGGCGCGGGGGTTGTCCTTTCTTGCGACCTGATCCTGATGCGATAATGGTCGCTGCCGTCCGCGCAACAAGCGGACTCGAATCCTCGTGGCTAGACCAGAACGGAGCTGAACGACCATGGCAAAGAAGAATGAGATGAGCGTGAATATCGGGATATCCGACAAGGACCGCAAGAAGATCGCGGAAGGCCTGAGCAAGCTGCTGGCCGATACCTATACCCTCTACCTCAAGACCCATAACTTCCACTGGAACGTGACGGGTCCGATGTTCAACACGCTGCATCTGATGTTCGAGACGCAGTACACCGAACTGGCGCTGGCCGTGGACGCCATCGCCGAGCGCATCCGCGCGCTGGGCTACCCCGCACCGGGCACCTACAAGGAATACGCCAAGCTGTCCTCGATCGCCGAGGAAGAAGGCGTGCCCGAGGCCACCGACATGATCCGCAAGCTGGTGGAAGGCCAGGAAGCTGTTGTGCGCACCGCGCGCTCGCTGTTCCCGGTGATTGATGCCGCTGGCGACGAGCCGTCGGCCGACCTGCTGACCCAGCGCATGCAGACGCATGAGAAGACCGCATGGATGCTGCGCGCGATGCTGGCGTGAGCCCTGTCTCGCCAGACCCGGCCGCCCGCGTGGTGGCCGGCACAACGCGTCACGGCTTGCCATGCCGGGACGCGTTTTTTGTTTAGCTTTCCCAGAAGTTACCGCTGTCACCATGTCCGAACGTTCCGCCGCCCCCGCCCAACCCGGCCGTCTCGCCCTTTACGCGCGTCTGGTCCGGATCGACAAGCCCATCGGCACGTTGCTGTTGCTGTGGCCCACGCTGTGGGCATTGTGGATGGCCGCCGGCGGGCCGCCGGGCTGGGGCATTTTCTGGATCTTCTTCCTTGGCACGTTCCTGATGCGATCGGCCGGCTGTGCGATCAACGACTGGGCCGACCGTGACTTCGACAAGCATGTGAAGCGCACGAAGGAGCGACCGCTGACCGCCGGGCGCATTGCCGCATGGGAGGCGCTGGCCGTGGCTGCCGTGCTGGCGCTGATCGCTTTCGCGCTGATCCTGCCGCTGAACGGGCTGACCAAATGGATGGCCGTGGTGGCGGCGTTCGTCGCCGGCACCTATCCGTTCTTCAAGCGGTTTTTTGCGATTCCCCAGGCCTACCTGGGCATCGCGTTCGGATTTGGCATTCCGATGGCATTTGCCGCCATCCAGGGGCAGGTGCCGCCGGTGGCGTGGCTGATGCTGGCGGCCAATGTGTTCTGGGCGGTGGCCTATGACACGGCCTACGCGATGGTCGACCGCGACGACGACCTGCTGATCGGCATCAAGACATCGGCGATCACGTTCGGTCGCTTCGACGTGCTGGCCATCATGCTGTGCTACGCCGCCTTCCTTGGCCTGATGGCCTGGGCGGGCGTGCTGCTGGGATTCGCGGCAACGTCGGCGTGGGCCTACTATGCTGGCCTCGTGGCGGCGGCCGCGATGGCCGGCTACCACTACACGCTGATCCGCGACCGGGACCGCATGCGCTGCTTTGCGGCGTTCCGCCACAACAACTGGCTGGGCGCCTGCGTGTTCGCCGGGACGGCCGCAGCCTATCTATTGAAGTCGGCCTGACTGTTGGCGTCGGCCTGACAAGGCCGTTGGAGCCATATGCGGCTGCGCGGCAGTGATGGCGCGCGGCTGACAAGGCCCACACCGGTGATACAGCCGACACGGCTGGTACGGGTGACACGGTCATGTCACCCGTGGCCCCAATCTTCTCCGCTAGCTGGCGGGAGACCAGAGCCGGTACCTCAATCCTTCCCGAACTCCGCGCCCATTTCCTTGCCGCGCGCCGCCGCCGCGTGCATGGCGCGCACGAAGGCGTCCTTCACCTTGTCCGCTTCCATCGACACCAGCGCCGCGTGGGTCGTGCCGCCCTTGGACGTCACGCGCTCGCGCAGCGTCGATACCGGCTCGGGCGACTCGCCCGCCAGTGCGGCAGCGCCACGGAAGGTCTCCACGGCCAGCGTACGGCCCTGCTCGGCGGAGAGGCCGAGTTCCGTCGCCGCGCGCTCCATGGCCTCGATGAAATAGAACACGTAGGCCGGGCCGCTGCCCGACAGGGCCGTCACGGCGTCGATCTGGTCGTCGCCATCGACCCACACGCATTTCCCCACGGCCTCGGCCACCGCGGTGGCAATCGCGCGGTCCCGCTCCGACAGTCCCGGTGCCGCGGCCAGCCCCGTCATGCCCATGCCGGCCAGCGCCGGCGTGTTCGGCATGGCGCGCACCAGACGCGTGCCGCCCAGCCAGCGCTGCATGTCCTGCAGGCGGATGCCGGCGGCCACGCTGATGATCAGGTTGCCGGCGCCGGCTTTGGGCAGAAGCGGTGACAGCTGAGCGGCGGCATCGCGGAACTGTTGCGGCTTGACGGCCAGCACGATCACGTCGCTGGCGCCAAAGGCGGCGTCGGGTGCCGCCAGGGCGTGGACGCCCAAGGTCTGCGTAAGCCGCTGGCGGGCGTTGGCCGACGGATCGATGACACGGATGGCGCCGGCGGGCACGCCACGGGCGACGAGGCCGCCGATCAGGGCGGAGGCCATGTTGCCGCCGCCGAGGAAGCCGAACGTAAGAGAGTCGAGCATGTCTGTCCTAAGAGGCACTATCAAAATGATTCTGGCGTCGTTGCGCGGCCTTGCCGTACCACTTGTACTGTCTGCGGCCGCGCGCCTAGCCAGAACCGCTGGCGCTTCATTTTGATAGCGCCTCTAATGTCTACCCGCACGATGCCTGTCAGGCGCGTGCGCCGAAAATCGCGGTGCCGATCCGCACCAGTGTGGCGCCTTCGGCGATGGCGGCGTCCATGTCAGCGGACATGCCCATCGAAAGCGTGTCGACGTTTAGCCCGGATTGCCGTAGTTGATCAAGCAACGCGCGCAGGGCGGCAAACGGTTGACGTTGCGCGGCGGGATCCTCGGCCGGCGCCGGAATCGCCATCAGCCCGCGCAGTTGCAGGTTCGGCAGCGCCGCCACGGCCCGCGCCAGCGGCAGCACGTCCTGTGGCGCCACGCCACTCTTGCTGGTTTCCTGGCTGATATTGACCTGGATGCAGACCTGAAGGGGCGGCAGGCCGTCCGGGCGCTGCGCGGAGAGCCGCTCGGCGATCTTCAGGCGGTCGACGGTGTGGACCCAGTCGAACTGCCCGGCCACGGACCGCGTCTTGTTGCTTTGCAGCGGGCCGATGAAATGCCACTGGATCCGGCTGCGCAGGTCATCCAGCGCGGCGATCTTGTCGAGCCCTTCCTGGACGTAGTTCTCGCCAAACGCTGTCTGCCCGGCCTGGAAAGCTTCGCGCACCGTGGCCGGCGGGACTGTCTTGGAAACCGCCAGCAGGGTGACCGTCGAAGGGTCCCTCCCGGCTTGTTGTGTGGCCGCCGCGATGTCATTTTTCACGGCTTGCAAGTTGGCGGCGATTACAGACATAATCCGGCGAACATACCAAAGAAGTAAAACAATAAGTCATTAATTTAGGGTGGGGTCATTATAGATGGACATCGCGCAGCTATTGGCTTTTGCGGTAAAGAACAAGGCATCCGATCTCCACCTCTCGGCAGACATGCCGCCGATGGTGCGTATCCACGGCGACATGCGTCGGATCAACGTCGCGGCGATGGCGCACAAGGACGTCCATGCCATGGTGTACGACATCATGAGCGACGTTCAGCGCAAGGCGTACGAAGAACGCCTCGAGGTTGATTTCTCGTTCGAAATTGCCGGCCTGTCCCGTTTCCGGGTCAATGCCTACACGACCCAGCGCGGTTCGGCGGCGGTGTTCCGGACCATTCCCTCCAAGGTACTGACGCTTGACGACCTGCACGCGCCGGCCGTCTTCGCCGACCTCTGCATGAAGCCGCGCGGGCTGGTGCTGGTGACCGGACCAACCGGCTCCGGCAAGTCCACCACGCTCGCGGCGATGGTCGACCATCGCAACGACAACGACATGGGTCACATCCTGACGGTGGAAGACCCGATCGAATTCGTCCACAACTCGAAGAAGAGCCTGATCAACCAGCGCGAGCTGGGGCCGCATACGCACTCGTTTGCCAATGCGCTGCGCTCCGCGCTGCGTGAGGATCCGGACGTGATCCTGGTGGGCGAATTGCGTGACCTGGAAACGATCCGCCTGGCGCTGACCGCCGCGGAAACCGGCCACCTGGTCTTTGCCACGCTGCACACCAGCTCCGCCGCCAAGACGATCGACCGGGTGGTCGACGTGTTCCCGCCGGAAGAGAAGGACATGGTGCGGACGATGCTGTCCGAATCGCTGGAAGCCGTGATCTCGCAGACGCTGTTGAAGACGCGCGATGGCAATGGCCGGACCGCGGCGCACGAGATCATGATCGCCACGCCCGCCATCCGCCACCTGATCCGCGAAAACAAGATCGCGCAGATGTACTCGATGATGCAGACGTCGAGCGGCCTGGGCATGCAGACGCTGGACCAGTGCCTGGGCGACCTGATCAAGCGGGGCATGATCAACTACAACGACGCCAAGGCGATTGCAAAGAATCCCGACGCTTTCGTGGGATAAGGAGTCGACACCATGCTCGATCGCGATTCCGCCGCCAAATACATCAACGACCTGCTGGAGCTGATGGTCAACAACCGCGGGTCGGACTTGTTCATCACGTCCGATTTCCCGCCGGCCATCAAGGTGGACGGCAAGATCACGCCGGTTTCCCAGCAACCGCTCAATCCCACGCAGGCGCTCGGCCTGGTGCGTTCGATCATGAACGAGCGCCAGATCAAGGAGTTCGACGAGACCCGCGAGTGCAACTTCGCCATCACCGCGCCGAATGCGGGCCGCTTCCGTTGCTCCGCGTTCATCCAGCAGGGCAAGGCGGGCATGGTCGCGCGGACGATCAACACACGCATCCCGTCCGTGGAAGACCTGGATCTGCCGCCGGTGCTGCATGAGATCGTGATGGCCAAGCGCGGCCTGGTGATCGTGACCGGCGCCACGGGCTCGGGCAAGTCCACCTCGCTCGCCGCGATGCTGGATCACCGCAATGCGCATTCGTACGGCCACATCATCACGATCGAGGACCCGATCGAGTACGTGCATGCGCACCAGAACTGCATCGTCACGCAGCGCGAGGTCGGCATCGACACCGAGTCGTGGCACATCGCGCTGAAGAACACGCTGCGTCAGGCGCCCGACGTGATCCTGATCGGCGAAATCCGCGATCGCGACACGATGGAGTACGCGATGCAGTACGCGGAAACCGGCCACCTGTGCCTGGCCACGCTGCACGCGAACAACGCCAACCAGGCGATCGACCGGATCGTCAACTTCTTCCCCGAGGAAAAGCGCCAGCAGTTGCTGATTGACCTGTCGCTGAACCTGAAGGCGATGATCTCGCAGCGCCTGCTGCCGCGCGCTGGCCGCAAGGGTCGCGTACCTGCCGTCGAGATCATGATCGGCACGCCGCTGGTGGCCGACCTGATCTTCAAGGGCGAGATCCATGAGCTCAAGGAAGTCATCAAGCGGTCCCGCGAGCAGGGCATGATCTCGTTCGACCAGGCGCTGTTCGAGCTCTACGAGGCGGAGAAGGTTACCTACGAGGACGCACTCAAGAACGCGGACTCGCTGAACGACCTGCGCCTGATGATCAAGCTGCATAGCGCCCGCCATCGCGACGCCGACCTCGGTGCCGGCACCGAGCACCTCAACGTCATCTGAGCGGCATTCGCAGGAACCTGACGGGCGCGGTATCCTCACACCTGTCAGGCCCAACACCCCAAGCGGAGACCGCCATGAGTAACGTCTACCAGTTCGAAGCCAGTTCCCTGTCCGGCACACCGGTGCCCCTGGCCGATTTCCGAGGCAAGGTGCTGCTGATCGTCAACACCGCCAGCGAATGCGGATTCACACCGCAGTACGCCGGGTTGCAGACGTTGCAGGATGCCTATCACGAGCGCGGGCTCGACGTGCTCGGCTTTCCCTGCAACCAGTTCGGCAAGCAGGAGCCCGGCGACGCCGCGCAGATCGGCCAGTTTTGCGAATCGCGCTTCCAGGTCAGGTTCCCGATGTTCGACAAGATCGAGGTGAATGGCCCGGGTGCGCATCCGCTCTACAAGTGGCTGACGTCCGAAAAGCGTGGCGTGCTGGGCACGCAGGCGATCAAGTGGAACTTCACCAAGTTCCTGCTGCGCCGCGACGGCACGATCTTCAAGCGCTACGCGCCGACGACCAAGCCCGAGGATATCCGCGCCGATATCGAAAAGCTGCTGAGCGATCCCGCGGCCTGACGCGCGCGATCAGCCTTGCGTGCCGGATTGCACCGCGCGCAGGAAGCCGTTGAGCGAGCGGTCCGGCGTCTCGTGGAAATGATCCTCGAGCATCTCGATGGCGCGGCAGCGGTCCAGCCGGAAGCTGCGATAGTCTGACCGCGTCGTGCACCACGCGGCCAACAGCCAGACATTGCCCCAGAAGAACAATCCCAGCGGCTGCACCACGCGCACCGTGGTGCGCTGCTGCGCATCGCTATAGTCGATCTGCAGCAAACGCTGGGCGCCGATGGCACTGTGTACGGTGTCGAAGGCGTCTCTTACCGCCGGCTGGTTGACGTACTCGGGCGCGAAGATCCGGCTCTGCTGGGCTGCCACGCGCCGGTGCGGCGGCAGCGCGGCCATCAGTTTTTCCAGTGCCGGATCGGCAGCCGCGGCCAGCGCGCCGCCGCCCCACGCCTTGAGCAGGCGCAGCCCGGCGACCATGGCTTCCACTTCCAATGCAGTGAACATCAGCGGCGGCACGTCGTAGTCCGGCCGCAGGCGATAGCCGATGCCGGCTTCGCCTTCGACCGGCACGCCCGAGAGGGAAAGCGCCTGGATGTCACGGTAGACCGTGCGCTCGGAGACCCCGAGCCGCTGCGCGAGCAGTGCCGCCGTGGTCAGGCGGCGCCCGCGCAGGACCTGGACGATCTGGAAGAGACGGTCGGCGCGGCGGCTCATGGGCGGCTTGTCAGTGCGTCACCGGCTCGTGCAGGCCGATCCGGTTGCCTTCGCTGTCGGTAATGTGGGCATAGCGGCCCATGTTGTCCGGCAGTTGCACGGGACCATGCACGGTGCGGCCGCCGGCGTAGGACACGCGGGCCAGCACGTCATCGAGCTGCGGCGCATTGAGGTACGGGACCGGGCCATAGAACGCGCTGGAGCGGTAGCGTTCGCCGGACACCAGCGCGCCCGCGGATTCGGCGTGGGTGAATACGGCCAGATCGACATCACCCATGGTCTCGCGGCGCAGCGGGCTCTCGAATACGGCCTCGTAGAACTCGACGGCGCGGCGCATGTCGGTGACGGGAATTTCCAGCCAGTTGATCAGGGCATTGGCCATGATGGCTCTCCTCTCGGGGTATTGGGAGAACGCATGATGCGCGGGGGCTCCTGACAGCGTCCTGTCAGGAGTATGTCAGGGGCCTGGCAGGCATTGTCAGTGGGGCATCCATGTTGCCAGCACGGGTACCAGGATCGCCGTGAGGACGCCGTTGAGGCCCATGCCGAGTGCCGCGAATGCGCCGGCTTCCTGGCTCACCTGGAACGCCCGCGCGGTGCCGATGCCATGCGCCGCCACGCCGGTGGCGAAGCCACGCACGGTGTAGTCGCGCACGCGCAGCAGGTTCAGCAGGCCGGTGGCGCTGACGGCACCGATGATGCCGGTGGCCATCACCAGCACGGCGGTCAGCGACGGCAGGCCGCCGATCTTTTCCGATACGCCCATGGCGATCGGAATCGTCACGGATTTCGGCGCCAGCGACCGCACGACCTCCGGCGAGGCCCCCAGCGCGTACGCGATGCCAACCGCCGACACCACCGCCACGATCGAGCCGGCCACCAGGCCGCACAGCAGCGGAATCACATGCGTGCGTAGCTTGGGCAGTTGCAGGTAGAGCGGCACGGCCAGCGCGACCGTCGCGGGGCCCAGCAGGAAGTGCACGAACTGTGCGCCGTCGAAATAGCTCTTGTAGGGCGTGCCGGTGACGGTGAGCACGGTGACCAGGATCGCCACCGAGATCATCACCGGATTGGCCAGCGGCGAGAAGCGCGCGCGCTCGTAGATACGGTACGCAAATACATAGGCGATCAGCGTGGCGGTCAGCCCGATCAGGGGGCTGGCGGCCAGATAGACCCAGATCTCGTTCAGGCGCGGCGACATCATGGCTGGGCCTCCGTCGGTTCGGCGGCATCGGCCACCGCCTCCGGGGGCTTGCGCATCAGCGCGCGCGTGACCAGCGCGGTGACGGCGATGGCCAGCCACGTGGAGACGACCAGCGAGATGACGATCGGCATCCATTCTCCGCCGATGCGGCTGGCGTGGACCATGATGCCGACGCCGGCGGGCACGAACAGCAGCGACAGATGCTTGAGCAGGTCGCTGGTGGTGTTCTGGATGATGGGCAGCAGGCGGTTGTCGAACACCAGCCAGCCGAAGAGCAACAGCATCCCGATCACGGGGCCGGGCACGGGCAGGCGCAGCGCGTAGCTGATCACCTCGCCCACGGTCTGGAAGACCAGCAGGATGGCAAACGTCTGGAGCATGGGGGCACGTCGGGGTCAAAATGTGCCGACATGGTACTCCGATGGCGCCGGTTATGGCGCCAGCGCCCCACCCGGTTGCGGGGCGCGGCGCCGGCGCCCCCGTGCCGGCTACGCCTGCGGGCTCACCATCCGGTCCACCAGTTCCACCCAGTGCATGACCGGCGTCTCCGTGCCGCCCTGGAGATGGGTGATGCAGCCGATATTGGCCGACACGATCGCCTCGGGCGACGTCGCTTGCAGCTTCGCCAGCTTGTCGTCACGCAGCTGGTACGACAGTTCCGGCTGCAGCACCGAATATGTCCCCGCTGAGCCACAGCACAGGTGGCTGTCGGCGCAGAGCCGGACCTCGATGCCGAGCCCTGTCAGGAGGGCCTCCACCTTGCCGCGGATCTGTTGGCCGTGCTGGAGCGTGCAGGGCGGGTGGTAGGCTACGCGGCGGCTGTCGCGCGGTACGGCGCCGGCAAGCTTGTGCAGGTCGTCCGCGAAGGCCGGCAGGATTTCCGACAGGTCGCGCGTCAGCGCCGATACACGCGCCGCGCGTTCGGCATACCGCGGGTCGTTGCGCAGCAGGTGCCCATAGTCCTTGACCATCGCGCCGCAACCCGAGGCCGTCATGACGATGGCCTCCGCACCGGCCTCGATATGCGGCCACCATGCGTCGATATTGGCGCGCATGTTATCGAGCCCGCCGTCGTGGTCGCCGGTATGGAAACGAATCGCGCCGCAACAGCCGGCCTCGCGCGCGATCACCAGTTGCACGCCGAGCTTGTCCAGCACGCGCGCCGTGGCGACATTGATGTTGGGCGACATGGCCGGCTGCACGCAGCCATCGAGCAACAGCATCTTGCGTGGATGGACCGTGCGTGGCCACGTGCCGGCGGTGGCGGTGTGCGCGGGCACCTTGTTGCGCAGCGTCTGCGGCAGCAGCGGGCGCACCATCTGGCCGAGCTTCAGCGCCGGGCCGAACAACGCCGGGCGCGTCAGCCCCTCGCGCAGCATCCAGCGCGCGAAGCGCTCCTTGGCCGGACGGCGAATGCCTGCCTCCTCCAGCCGGTCATCGACGACCTGCCGGCCGATATCGACCAGCCGCCCGTACTTGACGCCCGAGGGACACGTCGACTCGCAATTGCGGCAGGTCAGGCAGCGGTCCAGGTGCAGGCGTGTCCTTTCGGTGATTGCATTGCCTTCCAGCACCTGCTTCATCAGGTAGATCCGGCCACGCGGGCCGTCCAGCTCGTCGCCGAGCAACTGGTAGGTGGGGCACGTGGCGGTGCAGAAACCGCAATGCACGCACTTGCCGACGATGGCTTTGGCTTCTTCGCCTTCGGGGGTGTTGCGCAGGAATTCGGCCAGGGTGGTTTGCATGGTGGGGACGTGTCGCCGGACGGTGAGAGGGGGTCAGAGACCGGTGTACATGCGCTGCGGATTGAAGATGCCCGCGGGATCGAACGTGGCCTTCAGGCGCTGATGGATGGCGGCCAGCGGCGAGGACAGCGGCGTGAACACGCCCACGGACTTGTCGCCGTTGCGGAACAGCGTGGCGTGGCCACCCGCGGCCTGGGCGATGGCGCGCACGTTGTCGGCCGACGCGGCATGGTCCTCGGGCGCCAGCCACCAGCGCTGGCCGCCGCCCCATTCCACAAGCTGCCCGCCAGGCAGGTCCAGCGGCGGCGCGACGGGTGGCACGGCGATGCGCCACAGCGCGCGGCCCGACTGCGTGGGGGCGAAGAAGGCATGCGTCTGTTCGCGCAACGCGGCCCACAATGCCTGCGCTTCGGCGGCATCGACGACATCGCCGCCAAGCTTTTCGCGCGCGGCCCGCACGGCGGCGGTGGCACCGGAAAGCCGCACATGCAGCGTGCCGTCGTGCCATGCCGACGCGGCAATCGGCAACGGTTGCCCGCCCCAGGTATTCAGGCGGTCGATGGCGTCGGCCTGCGTCACGGCGAAGCGCAGCGTGGCGTCGGCGAACGGCACCGGCAGCACCTTCAGCGACACCTCCAGGATCAGGCCCAGCGTGCCGAGCGATCCGGCCAGCAGGCGGGAGACGTCGTAGCCGGCCACGTTCTTCATGACCTGGCCGCCGAAGTCCATGATCTCGCCGTGGCCGTCCATCAGCTGGGTGCCAAGCACGAAGTCGCGCAGGGCACCCACCGACTGCCGACGCGGACCGGACAATCCCGCTGCCACCGCGCCGCCGAAGGTCGCGGCGCCCGGAGCGCCGAAATGCGGCGGCTCGAAGGCGAGGATCTGGTGCTTCTCCGCCAGCGCGGCCTCGATGTCCGACAGCGGCGTGCCGCAACGCGCGGTGATCACCAGTTCGGCCGGGTCGTAGTCGACGATGCCGGCGTAGGGCCGCGTGTCGATCACCTGGCCGTCGAAGGACTGCCCGTAGAAGTCCTTGGTGCCGCCGCCGCGCAGGCGCAGCGGGGTGCGGGATTCCGTGGCCTGGCGGACCGTGTCGCGCAGGGAGTCGAGGATGGTTTGCATGTGGGGATCTTGTGGGGTCTTATCGGGAGTCGGGTCGCGGCGCCTAGTGGCCAGGCGGAAGAGGTGGCAGCGGATGGCCGCAGTGCTTGCAGAAATCCGCGTCCACGTCGTGCCCTTCGAACAGGCATTCCGGGCATTGCCGCGTGGTCGGCTTGTTGCGCAACAGGGTGGCCGCCAGCTCCGCGCCGACGATGCCGGTGGGGAAGGCGATGATCCCGTAGCCGAGCAGGATGGTCAGCGAGGTGATGAACTGCCCCAGCGGCGTCTTGGGCACCACGTCGCCGAAGCCCGTCGTGGTCAGCGTGACCACCGCCCAGTAGATGCTGACCGGGATGCTGGTGAACCCGTGCTGCGGCCCCTCGACCACGTACATGATCGTGCCGAGGACCACCGTGATGATCCACACCGTGCCGAGAAAGACGAAGATCTTGCGCCGGCTGGCGACCAGCGCGCGGTACAGCATCTGCGATTCCTCGAAGTAAACCGTGAGCTTGAGAATCCGGAACATCCGCAGCAGGCGCAGCAGGCGCACGTCGATCAGATAGGCCATCTCGGGCACGAAAAACGCCAGCCAGGTCGGCATGATCGAGATGAAGTCGATGATGCCGAAGAAGCTGAATACGTAGTGCAGCGGACGCTTCACGACGACGATGCGCATCACGTACTCGATCGTGAAGAACACCGTGAACATCCATTCCAGCACCAGCATGTGGTACCGGGCGTTGTTGTGGATCGAGGGCACGCTGTCGAGGATCACCACGCCCACGCTGGCCAGGATGGCGGCCAGCACGATCAGGTCGAAAGCCCGTCCGGCACGCGTGTCGGACTCGTAAATGATGGTGTATCCGCGCCGGCGCCATCCCGACTCGGGTCGACCGAGCCTGCGGGCGGCGGATTCGTCCTGGAGTGGGTGGCGCATGGGGGTGCTCACTGGCAATGCTCGCGGTCAGAAGCGCGGCAAATCCGGGTGCGGCAGCAGCCCGCGCTTGATGTGCATCTTGCCGTACTCGGCGCAGCGGGCCAGCGTGGGAATGGCCTTGTCCGGGTTGAGCAGCCGGGCGGGGTCGAACGCCGCCTTGACGCCGAAGAAGGCCTCGCGCTCGGAGGGGGAGAACTGCACGCACATCGAGTTGAGCTTTTCCACGCCCACGCCGTGTTCGCCGGTGACGGTGCCCCCGAGTTCCACGCAGGACTCCAGGATGTCCGCGCCAAACAGCTCGGCACGGTGCCATTCGTCTTGATCGGCACCATCGAACAGGATCAGCGGATGCATGTTGCCGTCGCCCGCGTGAAAGACGTTGATGCAACGCAGGGCGTACTTGCGCTCCATCTCCTCGATCCGCTTGAGCAGCGTGCCGATGTGCTTGCGCGGGATCGTGCCGTCCATGCAGTAGTAGTCGGGCGAGATGCGGCCCGCGGCGGGAAAGGCATTCTTGCGGCCACTCCAGAAGCGCAGGCGTTCGGCCTCGCTTTGCGACACCGTGATGCGCGTGGCGCCGGACTGGCGCAGCACCTCGCTCATGCGTTCGATTTCCTCGGCCACTTCCTCGGGCGTGCCATCGGATTCGCACAGCAGGATCGCGGCGGCGTCCAGGTCATAGCCGGCCTTGACGAATTCCTCCACCGCGACGGTGGCCGGCCGGTCCATCATTTCCAGCCCGGCGGGGATGATGCCGGCGGCGATCACGTCGGCCACGGCATTGCCGCCTTTCTCCACGTCGTCGAAGCTGGCCATGATCACCTGTGCCAGTTGCGGTTTGGGGATCAGCCTGACGGTGACCTCGGTCACCACGGCCAGCATGCCCTCGGAGCCGATCACGGTGGCCAGCAGGTCCAGGCCCGGCGCGTCCGGAGCCTCGGAGCCGAAGACGACGACATCGCCGGCCATCGTCACCGCGCGCACGCGCAGCACGTTATGAACGGTCAGGCCGTACTTCAGGCAGTGCACGCCGCCGGAATTCTCGGCGACGTTGCCACCGATCGAGCAGGCGATCTGCGAGGAGGGGTCCGGCGCGTAGTACAGGTTGAATGCCGCGGCCGCCTCGGAGATGGCCAGGTTGCGCACGCCGGGCTGGACCACGGCCGTGCGCGAGCGCGGATCGACCGCGATGATTCGCTTGAACTTGGCCAGCGAGAGCACCAGGCCGCCGGCAATCGGCATCGCACCGCCGGACAGGCTGGTGCCCGACCCGCGCGGCACCACGGGCACGGACAGTTCGTGGCACAGGCGCAGGATCGCGCAGACTTGCTCCTCGGTATCGGGCAGCACCACGGCGTCGGGCACCTGGCGGTAGGCGGCCAGGCCGTCGCACTCGTAGGGAACCGTGTCCTCGGCTTTCCACAGCACGGCGGCTTCCGGCAGTATGCGGGCGAGCCCGGCCAGCAGCGTGGCACGGCGGCTGTCGGCGGCATCGCCGGCAACGGTGTGGGCGTCTTGCGGGGCGTTCATGGCAACTCCTGTGACGGACCGGCCGCTGCGCACGACTTCACTCGCCCGGCCGGGACGGCAGACTATAGCGCAGGCACCTTGCCACGGGAGCCTACGCCCACGTGAATTCGGCATGGCAAGCCGATCAAAATGGCTCATGCCGGGCGCCGCAGTGTGGCGGGCGCCAGTTCCAGCCTAGTGGCCCGGACGCTACCAGTCCAGTCCGAGCAGCCAGTCGACGAAGTAACGCGCCTCCGGCTTGAGTGGCGCCTGTTCGCGTTCCACGATGTAGTAGCCGTGCGGCGAGACCGACTCCACATCGAGCAGCTTCACCATCTGCCCGGCCGCCAGCCATTGCCGGGCCATGCGCTGGCGCACCAGCCCCACGCCCTGGTTGGAGACGATGGCCTCCAGCATCAGGCCGATGTCGTTGAACTGGGGGCCGATCTGGGGCTCGGGCCAGTCCAGTCCCGCGTGCTCGAACCAGGGCCGCCACGGTTCCAGGGGGCTGCGCAGCAGCACCAGGTTGTGCAGGTCCTCGGGCTTGACGATGGCGCGTCCGTCCACGCGTTCGTAGTATTCGCGGCCGCAGGCCGGAAAGACGGGCTCCACCAGCAGCTTGGTGGTCTTCAGGTCCGGGTAGCGGCCCGTGCCATAGCGGATCTCGACGTCGGTGTCCTCGGCCTTCACATCGAGGAACGGCACGGCCAGGTGCAGCTCCAGGTCGATGTGCGGATACAGCGCGCCGAACTCGGGCAGGCGCGGCACCAGGTGCTGGCGCCCGAACGTTGGCGGAATGGCCACGCGCAGCCGCGTGCGCAGCTTGTTGTACTCGGGACGCGCCAGCTCGTTCAGCGACTTGAGCGCGTCCTGCACATTGCGCTGGTAGCGCGTGCCCGCTGCCGTGAGCCGCAGCGCGGCGTTGGAGCGGACAAACAGATCATCGCCCCACAGCTCTTCCAGGTTCTTGATGCGGTGCGACACCGCACTGGGTGTCACCGACAACTCTTCCGCCGCCCGCGCGAAGCTGCCGAGCCGTGCGGCGGCCTCGAACGCGATCAGCAGGTGCAGCGGCGGGACGCGGTGGAATACCGATGCCATGGCGCGGGTCCCCGCTCAGCGCGCCGCGCTGAAGATCTTGCCGGGATTCAGGATGTGGTTCGGATCCAGCGCGTCCTTGATGGCACGCATCAGGTCCAGCGCATCCTCGCCATGTTCCTGCACGAGGAAGCCCATCTTGTGCAGGCCCACGCCGTGCTCGCCCGTGCAGGTGCCGCCCATCGCCAGCGCGCGCTGCACGATGCGGCGGTTGATCTCCTCGGCCTCGGCCATTTCCTCGGGCTTGTCCGGGTCGACGAGGATCGCCACGTGGAAATTGCCGTCGCCGACGTGGCCGACGATCGGGCAGGGCAGCGACGACGCGTTGAGGTCCACTTCCGTTTCCATCACGCAGTCCGCCAGGCGCGAGATCGGCACGCAGACATCGGTCGTCACGGACTTGCAGCCCGGCTTGAGCTGCAGCATCGCGAAGTAGGCGGTATGGCGGGCATTCCACAGGCGGCTGCGGTCCTCGGGCCGCGTGGCCCATTCGAAACCCTGGCCGCCGTGTTCCGCGGCGATCTGCTGGACGGTCTCGGCCTGTTCGCGCACGCCGGCTTCGGTGCCGTGGAATTCGAAGAACAGGTGCGGGGTTTCCGGCAGGGTCAGGTTGTCATGGCGGTTGATCGCCCGGATCGCCAGGGCGTCGACAAATTCCACGCGCGCCACGGGCACGCCCAGCTGGATCGTGTCGATGGTCGCGCGCACGGCGCTGCCCATGCTAGGAAACGCGCAGACCGCGGCGGAGATGGCCTCCGGTTGCGGATACAGGCGCACGGTCACTTCGGTGATGATGCCCAGCGTGCCCTCGCTGCCGACGAACAGGCGCGTCAGGTCATAGCCGGCCGACGACTTGCGGGCATTGGTGCCGGTGCGGATGACGCGGCCATCGGCCGTCACGACGGTCAGCGCCAACACGTTTTCGCGCATCGTGCCGTAGCGGACCGCGTTGGTGCCGGACGCGCGCGTGGCGCACATGCCGCCCAGCGACGCATCGGCGCCCGGATCGATCGGGAAGAACAGGCCGGTGTCCTTGATCTCCTGATTCAGCTGCTTGCGGGTGACGCCGGGCTGCACGGTGACGGTCAGGTCCTCCGGATGCACGGTCAGCACGCGGTTCATCTGCGACAGGTCCAGGCTGACGCCGCCGGCCACGGCCAGCAGGTGGCCTTCCAGCGACGACCCGGCGCCGTAGGCAATCAGGGGTACGCCATATTCGTTGCAGAGCCTGGCCACGCCGGCCACTTCCTCGGTGGAGTGGGCAAACACCACAGCATCCGGCAGCGCAGGCGGGAAGGGCGACTCGTCGCGGCCATGGTGCTCGCGCACGCCCGGGGAGACGGAAAAGCGGTCGCCAAAGCGGGCGGACAGGGTTTCGGCCAATGCTGCCGGGAACGGACGGCGCGTGAGCGCGGCGGCGGGGGTGGGGTGGTTCATGCGTGTCTCCGGCGGGTCCGTGCGGGTTTGCGGCGGGCGGACGGCGGTCCGGCCCCTGCCGGCGACTGGCGCGCGACCCGGTTGGCATTGGAACGAATGCCGCCATTCTACGCCGCCCGCGTCACCTGGCGGCTGGCCATCGCCCCGGGAAGCCACCCCCATGGGGGCCGAAGCGCGCCATAATTGCGCCACTTCGATATCGACAAAGGGAGACTGGCATGGGCAACCGCCTGTCCAAGATTGCCACCCGTACCGGCGACGCCGGCACCACGGGGCTTGGCGATGGCAGCCGCACCGGCAAGAACAGCCAGCGGATCGCGGCCATCGGTGACGTGGACGAGCTCAACTCGCACATCGGTCTGCTGCTGACCGAGCCGGACCTGCCGGAGGACGTGCGCGGCGCATTGCTCCATATCCAGCACGACCTGTTCGACCTGGGCGGCGAGCTGTCCATCCCGGGATACACGCTGGTGAAGCCGGAACAGGTGGCGCAACTCGACGACTGGCTGGCGCACTACAACGCCAACCTGCCCCGCCTGGCGGAGTTCATCCTGCCCGGCGGCAGCCGCGCCGCAGCCCAGGCCCATATCTGCCGCACGGTCTGCCGGCGGGCCGAGCGGGCGCTGGTGGCGCTTGGCGCGACCGAGGCGCTCAACGAGGCGCCCCGGCAGTACCTGAACCGGCTGTCCGACCTGCTGTTCGTGCTGGCCCGCGTGCTGAACCGCTCCGCCGGCGGTAGCGACGTGCTCTGGCAACGCGCCCGGCAATCCTCGTAAGTTATTCAAAAGGCACTTAAGAGGGCGAGGGCTGCGGGGGCGATTAGCCGAGAAAATTACTCGGAATTGCCATTTCTGCCCTTGAAAAGCCCTCGGCCGGCCACATTTCGCACTCAGGTTGAATTGCAGTCCCTGCCACGACGCAGGACTCAATAGGAGAGAACACTATGGGTAAGATCATCGGTATCGACTTGGGTACCACCAACAGCTGCGTGTCCGTGCTGGAAGGCAACACGCCGAAAGTCATCGAAAACTCGGAAGGCGCACGCACCACGCCCTCGATCATCGCCTACATGGAAGATGGCGAGATCCTGGTCGGTGCCCCCGCCAAGCGCCAGGCCGTCACGAATCCGCGCAACACGCTGTACGCCGTGAAGCGCCTGATCGGCCGCAAGTTCGAAGAGAAGGAAGTCCAGAAGGACATCGGCCTGATGCCGTATTCCATCGTCAAGGCCGACAACGGCGACGCATGGGTGGGTGTGCGCGACCAGAAGCTGGCGCCGCCGCAGGTGTCTGCCGAAGTCCTGCGCAAGATGAAGAAGACCGCCGAGGACTACCTGGGCGAGCCGGTGACCGAGGCCGTGATCACCGTGCCGGCTTACTTCAACGACTCGCAGCGCCAGGCGACCAAGGACGCGGGCCGCATCGCCGGCCTGGACGTGAAGCGCATCATCAACGAGCCGACCGCCGCCGCGCTGGCGTTCGGCATGGACAAGAACGAGAAGGGCGACCGCAAGATCGCCGTGTATGACCTCGGCGGCGGTACGTTCGACATCTCGATCATCGAGATCGCCGACGTGGACGGCGAGAAGCAGTTCGAAGTGCTGTCGACCAACGGCGACACGTTCCTCGGTGGCGAGGACTTCGACCAGCGCATCATCGACTACATCATCGGCGAGTTCAAGAAGGACCAGGGCGTCGACCTGTCGAAGGACGTGCTGGCGCTGCAACGCCTGAAGGAAGCCGCCGAAAAGGCCAAGATCGAACTGTCGAGCTCGCAGCAGACCGAAATCAACCTGCCGTACATCACGGCGGACGCCTCCGGTCCGAAGCACTTGAACCTGAAGATCACGCGCGCCAAGCTGGAAGCGCTGGTCGAGGAACTGATCACCCGCACGATCGAACCGTGCCGCACCGCCATCAAGGATGCGGGCGTCAAGGTCAGCGAGATCGACGACGTGATCCTGGTGGGCGGCATGACCCGCATGCCCAAGGTGCAGGAACAGGTCCGCGAGTTCTTCGGCAAGGAAGCGCGCAAGGACGTGAACCCGGACGAAGCCGTGGCCGTGGGTGCCGCGATCCAGGGTTCCGTGTTGTCGGGCGACCGCACCGACGTGCTGCTGCTGGACGTGACGCCGCTGTCGCTGGGCATCGAGACGCTGGGTGGCGTGATGACCAAGATGATCAGCAAGAACACGACCATCCCGACCAAGCATGCCCAGGTGTTCTCGACGGCTGACGACAACCAGCCCGCAGTGACCATCAAGGTCTTCCAGGGCGAGCGCGAGATGGCCACCGGCAACAAGCTGCTGGGCGAGTTCAACCTGGAAGGCATTCCGCCGTCGCCGCGCGGCATGCCGCAGATCGAGGTCTCGTTCGACATCGACGCCAACGGCATTCTGCACGTGGGCGCCAAGGACAAGGCCACCGGCAAGGAAAACCGCATCACCATCAAGGCGAACTCGGGTCTGTCGGAAGACGAGATCCAGCGCATGGTGAAGGATGCCGAGGCCAATGCCGAGGAAGACAAGCGCGCCCGCGAGCTGGCAGACGCCCGCAACCAGGCGGATGGTCTGGTGCACTCGACGCGCAAGGCGCTGACCGAGCACGGCGACAAGCTGGAAGCCGGCGAGAAGGAAAAGATCGAAGTGGCGATCAAGGATCTGGAAGACGCCGTGCGCGGCGGCGACAAGGCCGAGATCGAGACCAAGATCAACGCGCTGTCCGAAGTCAGCCAGAAGCTGGGCGAGAAGGTCTACGCCGACATGCAGGCGCAGGCTGGTGAAGCCGGCGCGGCCGGTGCAGCGGGTGCCGCAGGTGCGGGCGCCGCGGGTGGCCAGCAGCACGCCCAGCCGCAGGACGATAACGTCGTGGATGCCGAGTTCAAGGAAGTGAACGACAAGAAGTAAGCGGGGTTGCGGGCGGCGGCGCGGGTGATGCCGGCGCCGCCCCCGTCCCGACGCCGGGCGATGGTGATCTGATCCAAGGTGAAAACCGCGGTCGGACGCCTCGCTCGGCTTTTTTGCTTATCGCCAGGCGGGTGCTGGACTTGCCCGCCGGGCCAATGAGGTAAGAGCCACCATGGCAAAACGTGACTACTACGAAGTGCTCGGGGTAGGCAAGAACGCGAGCGACGACGAGATCAAGAAGGCTTATCGCAAGCTCGCGATGAAGTATCACCCGGACCGCAATCCGGACAGCAAGGACGCCGAGGAGCATTTCAAGGAGGTCAAGGAGGCCTACGAGATGCTCTCCGACACCGAGAAGCGCGCGGCCTACGACCAGTATGGCCACGCCGGCGTGGACCCGAACATGGCCGGCGGCTTCGGCGGCGGCGGGTTTGGCGGGGGCGGCTTCGCCGAGGCGTTCGGCGACATCTTCGGCGACATCTTCGGCCAGCAGGCCGGTGGACGTCGCGGCAACGGTCCGCAGCCCTACCGTGGCGCCGACCTGCGCTACAGCATGGAGATCTCGCTGGAGCAGGCCGCGCATGGCCACGAGGCGCAGATCCGCGTGCCGCACTGGGACGACTGCGAACACTGCCACGGCAACGGCGCCGAGCCGGGATCGTCGGTGGAAACCTGCCCGACCTGTAACGGCGTGGGCCAGGTGCGCGTGTCGCAAGGCTTCTTCACGATGCAGCAGACCTGCCCGAAGTGCCACGGCAGCGGCAAGTTCATTCCCAAGCCGTGCACCAAGTGCCACGGCCAGGGCAAGCTCAAGTCGCAGAAGACGCTGGAGGTGAAGATCCCCGCCGGCATCGACGAAGGCATGCGCATCCGGTCCTCCGGCAACGGCGAACCGGGCATCAATGGCGGCCCGCCGGGCGACCTCTATGTCGAGGTGCACATCAAGCCGCACACGGTGTTTGAGCGCGACGGGGACGACCTGCACTGCCAGATGCCGATCTCGTTTGCCACCGCGGCGCTGGGCGGCGATCTCGAGGTGCCGACGCTGGGCGGTCGCGCCAGCTTCCCGGTGCCGGAAGGCACGCAGGCCGGCAAGACCTTCCGCCTGCGCGGCAAGGGCATCAAGGGCGTGCGATCGGGCTATCCGGGCGACCTCTACGTGCACGTGAACGTGGAAACGCCGGTGAAGCTGACCGACGCCCAGAAGGACATGCTGCGTCAGTTCGACCGCTCGGTGCACGAGGGCGGATCGCGCCACAGCCCGCAGGAGCAATCCTGGCTGGACAAGGTGAAGAGCTTCTTCAGCTGATCCCGCACCGGCCATCGGCAGCGGATCGATCCGCTGGCGGGACGATGAAACCGGCTACGTGACAAACGTGGCCGGTTTTTTTTCGCCCGCGGCGGCGATAATGCGGCATCGACGCATCCTGCAGAGTCTTCCCCTCTGCGTTTCTCTCTCGTGGTACCGCAGTCCCTCATTCCCTCTCCGTTCGTCCTGCTGGACGATGCCGCCGCCGCGCCCGGCGTGGCGGCATCGCGCCTGTACACCGGTCTTGTTCGCGAGGACATCGTCCCGCAGGGCACGGACCCCGCCGCGCTGGACGGGCTGCTCGCCCAAGGCTGGCGGGACGGCTTGCAGGCGACGCTGTTCGCGCCCTATGAGTTCGGCGGCGCGATTGTCGGCGCGCCCGTGCACGTGGGCGACGCGCTGCCGTTCCACGATGGCGCGCTGCGCCTGCTCTGGTTCCGGCATATGGCACGGCTGGACACCGGCGGCGTGGCCGCATGGCTGGCCGCGAACGCCCAGGCGGGACCCGCGGGGGCGATGGATGTGCAGGCCGATACGTCGCGCCAGACGTATGCCGAAGCCATCGCCCGTATCCACGACTACATCGAGGCCGGCGATACCTACCAGGTCAACTTCACGCAACGGCTGCGGTTTTCCGCATTCGGGGACCCCGTCGCGTTCTACGCCGCGCTGCGCGCGGCGCAGCCGGTGCCGTTTGGCGTGCTCGCGCAATTGCCGGGCGATGGCTGGGTGCTGTCGCTGTCGCCGGAATTGTTTGTCGAGCATGACGGCGCGGGGCACCTGGTGGCCCGGCCGATGAAAGGCACGGCGCCGCGATCGGGCGATGCGGAGGAGGATGCGCGCGCGGCGCGGAGGCTGGCCGCCGACGCCAAGAATCGCGCCGAGAACGTGATGATCGTCGACCTGTTGCGCAATGACCTGGGGCGCATCGCCGTGCCCGGCAGCGTGGCGGTGCCGGATCGCTTTGTCGTGCAGCCGTTTGGTCGCGTGCTGCAAATGACATCGACCGTGACGGCCACCGCGCGGCCCGATACGGGATTTGGCGCACTGATGCGCGCGCTGTTCCCGTGTGGATCGATCACGGGCGCGCCGAAGCGCCGCACCATGCAGATCATTGCCGAGCTGGAGTCGTCTCCACGCGGACTCTATACGGGGGCCATCGGCTGGATGGACGCGCCAGTCACGCCCGGCGGTTGTGGTGCGTTCGGGATGTCCGTGGCGATCCGCACGCTGGTCCTTGGCCCGCGCGGCCACGATGGGCTGCGTCGGGGCGAGATGGGCGTGGGCGGCGGCATCGTTCATGACAGCGTGGCCGACGACGAATATGCGGAGTGCGGCTGGAAGGCCCGCTTCCTCACTGGCCACGATCCCGGTTTCACATTGTTCGAGACCATGCACGCGCACGATGGCGTCGTACTGCATCGCGAGCGCCACCTCTCGCGGCTCGGGCATTCGGCGGCGACGTTCGGCTATGCGCTCGACCTGCCCGCCACACGGGCGGCCCTGCAGGCCGAGGCGGCGCGACTGGGGGATGGCGACTGGCGCTTGCGCATGAGCGTGAACAAGGCGGGCACATTGGCGTTTGCGAGCGGTGCGCTGGTGCCGCTGGCGGAGACGATTGTCACGCTGGATCTGGCCGACATCCCGTTGCCCGACGCCGACCCGATGCGCCGCCACAAGACCAGCGCCCGTGCGACGTTCGACGCAGGCTGGCAGGCGGCCGAGCGCGCGGGCGGCTTCGATTGCCTGTTCTTCAACACGCGCGACGAATTGCTGGAAGGCGGACGCAGCTCCGTGTTCCTCAAGGTGGATGGCCGATGGCTGACGCCGCCGCTATCGGCGGACATCCTGCCGGGCGTGATGCGGGCGGTCGTGCTGGAGGCAGGCGACGCGTTGATCGACGGGCCAGTCGAGGAAGGCGTGGTGACGCGCGAGATGGTGCGGCGTGCCGGGGCGATCGTGATCGCCAATGCCTTGCGTGGAACGATGCGGGCACGGTTGCGCTGAGGGGAGGGACGCCGGCCGGCGCGGCAACCGCTAGCGGTGTTTCGTATCGAGCTGTCCCTCGCCCAGCTTCCATCGCACCACGCCGGGCAGGTTGATCAGCTCGCGGTCGTGACACACCATCACGACGCAGCGGCCCTCCGCCACCAGTTCGCCGATCAGCGCGATTACCTGTTCGCGTGCGTGACCGTCGAGGCTCGACGTCGGTTCGTCGAGCAACAGCAGCTCGGGTTCCAGCACCTTTGCCCGCGCCAATGCCACGCGCTGGATCTCGCCTCCCGACAGCTTGTCTGGCGCCGTGTCCTGCACGTGTACGATGCCGGCCCAGCCCAGCGCGGCGCCCACGCGGCGGTTGATCTCGTCGTGCGGCAGTCCGCGGGCGCGCAGCCCGTAGGCGATGTTGTCCCGAACCGAGGTCCGGAACAGGTAGGGATGCTGGTGCATGTAGGCGACCTGCCGGCGCAGCGCCTGCGGCAGTGGCGTCAGCGGTGTCGTGCGCGGCGTGCCATCGGCTTCGGTCCACGTCACCGTGGCACCCGGCGCGGGCTCCAGCCCCGCGATCATGCGCAGCAATGTGGATTTGCCTGCGCCATTGACGCCGGTCAGCGCTACCGCCGTCGCACGCCGGAATACCAGCTCGGCAATGTCGAACAGGTGCCGCGTGCCGACGCGCCGCGTCAGCCCGCGCACCGTCAGGAGCGGCGCATGAGTGGATTCGCTCATCGGCGGAATCCTCCGGCGCCTTGCAGCCACGCCATCAGCACGTTGACGATCAATGCCAGTCCCACCAGCACGATGCCCAGCGCAATGCCTTGCGCGAACTCGCCCTTGCTGGTTTCCAGCGCGATGGCGGTGGTGATCGTGCGCGTGGAGCCTTCGATATTGCCGCCGATCATCAGCGCGGAGCCCACTTCGGCGATCACGCGACCGAAACCGGCCACCACGGCCGCCATCAGACCAAATCGCAACTCACGCAGCACGGTCAGGAAGGTGCGCCAGCGGCTTGCACCCAGCACCCATGCGGTTTCCCGCAGACGCGGGTCGGCGGCCTGCAGCGCGGAAAGCGAGAACGCCAGAATCACCGGAAACGCAATCACGGCCTGCCCGAGCACCATGCCCGCCGGCGTGAACAGCAGGCCAAAGCCGCCCAGCGGCCCCTGGCGCGTGAACAGCAGGTAGAGAACCAGTCCGACCAGCACGGTCGGAAACGAGAGGGTGGCCTGCGCCACCACCACCACCGCGCGCCGGCCCGGGAACTGATGCGTGGCAACCAGGTACGCGGCGCCGATGGCCGGCACGGTGGCCAGTGCGAGGCCCGACACGGCCACCATCAGCGAGGTCCAGACGATGAACCACAGCGCGCCGTCGCCACTGGCCAGCAGGCGGAAAGCGGCGAGCGTCGCGGTGCCGATCTCCACGTGGCGCTCAGGCCGAGAACGTGTGTTCCGCCGCCGGGAAGCTGCGGTCCTTCACCGCGGCCACATAAGCGCGCACGGCCGCTTCGACCGAGGTCTGGCCCTCCATGAAGTTGCGCACGAACTTGGCCTTGCGGCCCGGGTAGATGTTGATCATGTCCTGCAGCACCAGTACCTGGCCGGAGCATTCCACACCCGCGCCGATGCCGATGGTCGGGATCGTCAGCTGGGCCGTCACCTCGGCGGCCAGCGTGGCCGGCACCGCCTCCATCACGATCAGTTGCGCGCCCGCGGCCTGCAGCGCCAGCGCATCACGCTTGAGCTGGGCCGCGCCCTCGTCGGTCTTGCCCTGGACCTTGAAGCCGCCCAGCGCGTGCACGGACTGCGGAGTCAGGCCGATGTGGGCGCACACCGGGATGCTGCGCTCCACCAGGAATTTCACGGTCGGGGCCAGCCAGTCGCCGCCTTCCAGCTTGACCATCTGCGCGCCGGCGCGCATCAGCGCCGCGGCGCTCTCGAATGCGCGCTCTGGGGTCGGGTAGGTGCCAAAGGGCAGGTCCGATACCAGCAGCGCGGTCTGGTTGCCGCGCGCCACGCATTCGGTGTGATAGACCATATGGTCCAGCGTCACCGGCAGCGTGGTCTGCTGGCCCTGCATCACGTTGCCGAGCGAATCGCCGACCAGGATGACTTCCACGCCGCAGTAGTCGAGCAACGCGGCGAAGCTGGAGTCGTACGCGGTCAGCATGACGATTTTCTCGTCGGCGGCGCGCATGGCCTGCAGTTTGGGAATGGTGACGGTCTTGCGGGAGGGATCGAGGAGGTAACTCATGGCAGTGCCCGTGGATGTGACGGCCGTGCTGCGCGTGGCATTCATCGGCATCAGGACGCCGGAAGAAGGCCGGGCGCGGCGGTGCGGCCGGCGGTGGCCTCCCGGAATCGGTTCCGGCGGCGACCGCTGTCGTTATCGTGTTGTGCTGCCTGGGCCTGAGGCGGTCAGGGCGCCGCGAGATTCAGGAAGGCCTTGCGGCCCCGCATGTTCTCGATGCGCGACAGTAGTGTACGGAAATCGCCGTCGTTGTCCACCGGATTGAAACGTGCCGTGTCCACGATCAGCACCGGTGCGTCGTCGTAGCGATGGAACAGTTCGCCGTACGCTTCCGTCAGGCGCTGCAGGTAGTGCTCGTCGATATTGGCTTCGCCCGCCAGGCCGCGGCGCGCGATGCGTTCGCGCAGCAGCGAGGGCGTGGCCTGCAGCATGATGACCAGGTCCACGCGCTGGGCGGGCAGCTGCATGCGGGCGACGAGCGCATCGTAGAGGGCGAGTTCGTCTTCCTCGAGCGTCAGCGAGGCGTACAGGCGATCGCGCGCGTAGAGGAAGTTGGTGACCATGCGCTGGCTGGCCAGCAACGCGGCGTGCCACTGCGCCAACTGCGTGGCGCGCTGGTTGAGGCAGGCCAGCTGCATCGGCAGGGCATAGCGCTGCGGCTCGCGGTAGAAGCGTTCGAGGAAGGGGTTGTGGCGCGCGCCGTCGGGCAGTTCGCCCGCGTGCAGGTATTGTGCGAGCCGTTGGGCCAGCGCGCTCTTGCCCGAGCCGACAGGGCCTTCGACGACGATGCGGCGCAGATGATCGAGCATGGGTCAGGCGTGGCGCGTTGCCATCATGCCTGGGTGCCGCCTTCCTGCAGGCGCGAACACTTGCATGAGGAGAATTTCTCGATGCGCTGGTCCTGCACGCCGGCCAGGAAACTGGCGGCGGGGCCGCGGCCCGGGATGGCGAGGTTGGCATCGAGTTCGATCAGCGGCACGAGCACGAATGCGCGTTCGGTGATGCGGGGATGCGGCACCGTGAGGTGCTCGGTATTGATGGTTTCCGCGCCGAAGAGCAGCAGGTCCAGGTCCAGCGTGCGCGGTGCGTTGCGGAACGGGCGCTCGCGGCCGAACTGGTCTTCGATGTGGTGACAGATGCGCAGCAACTGCAATGCCGTGAAGGACGTCTCGATCCTGACGACGGCATTGAAGTAGTCCCCGCCAGTGGCGTCGACCGGCGCGGTGCGATAGAACGAAGACTTGGCGGCCACCGTGACGCCCACCTGCTGGGCCAGGCACACGATGGCATCCTTCAAAGCCTGGCGGGCGTCGCCAAGATTGGCGCCGATACCGATGTAGGCCAGTGTCATGTTATTCCTCCGGCTGGGCGCGGCCGGACTGGTCTGCGGCCTGACCCCCTCCTGCCGCGTCCGTGTCGCCCCGGGAAGAAACTTTATCTGATTTCCGCGGACTGCGCCGACGGCGCTTCTTGCGCGCCGGGCCCTCGCCATCGGGCCCGCCCTGGCCCTCCGGGCCGCCCTTGCCGCGTGTCTGGCGAACGGCGTCGATCAGGTCCTCACGCTCCTCGGGCGGCGCATTCTGGAAATCGGTCCACCACTGGCCCAGTTCGGCCGGTTGTTCGCCGGATTCGCAGCGCAGTTGCAGGAAGTCGTAGCCGGCGCGGAAGCGGGGCGATTCCAGCAGGCGGAATGGCATGCGGCCCACGCGCTTCTCGAAGCGCGGCTGCATGCCCCAGATGTCACGCATGTCGGTCACAAAGCGGCGCTGGATGGCCAGCTGGCCAGTCTGCTTTTCCAGCACCATGTCCATGGCGGTATTGAGCGCGGCGATCGGATGCTCGCCTTCGTCGCGCTGCTTGTTCCAGCGTTGCAGCACGTGGTGCCACAGCAACGCCGCAAACAGGAAGCCGGGCGAAACCGGCTTGCCGGCCTGCACGCGGCGGTCGGTGTTGTCCAGCGCCAGTTGCACGAAGCGCTGGCCCATCGGCTGTTCCAGCGCCACGTCGAGCAGCGGCAGCAGGCCCTTGTGCAGGCCCGCCTTGCGCAGTTCCTGCAGCGATGCCCAGGCGTGGCCGGACATCAGCAGCTTGAGCATTTCGTCGAACAGACGCGCGCTTGGCACGTTGTGGATCAGCGTGGCCAGCCCGGCGATGGGCTCGCGCGTGGCCTCGTCGATCGAGAAACCGGTCTTGGCTGCGAAGCGCACCACGCGCAGCATCCGCACCGGATCTTCACGGTAGCGCGTGAGCGGGTCGCCGATCATGCGCAGCGTGCGCGCGCGGATGTCTTCCATGCCGTGATGGTAGTCATGCACGGTTTGCGCGGCCGGATCGTAGTACATCGCGTTGATGGTGAAGTCGCGGCGCTCCGCGTCTTCCGCCTGCGATCCCCACACGTTGTCGCGCAGCACGCGGCCGCTGGCGTCGATCGCATGGGTCTTGGTGTCGAGTTCGGCGCGCTTCAGGCGGCGGCCCTCGGGCAGCGTCTCGCTGGCGATCGCGTCGACCAGTGCGCGGAACGTGGAGACCTCGATGATCTCCTGCTCCCGCCCACCGTAGAACGTCACGTGCACGATCTGGAAGCGCCGGCCGATGATGCGCGAGCGGCGGAACAGCGCCTGCACCTGGTCGGGCGTGGCGTTGGTCGCCACGTCGAAGTCCTTGGGCTTGATGCCTACCAGCAGGTCGCGCACGGCGCCGCCCACGATGAAGGCCTGGAAGCCGGCCTGCTGCAGCGTGGAGGTGACCTTGACGGCGTTGCGCGAGATCAGCGTGGGGTCGATCTGGTGTTCGTCCACGCCGACGATGCGCGGCGCATGCGCGCGCCCGGTGCGACGCTGCTTCGGGCCAGGTTTGCCGAGCAGCCGGTTGATGAGCTTCTTGATCACGTCAGAACAGGTCCATGATGCGCCAGCCGGCCGCGGCCGCATGGTGGCGCAGGCGGTCGTCGGGGTTGGCGGCGATCGGCTCGCTGACCTTTTCCAGCAGCGGCAGGTCGTTGGCGGAATCGCTGTAGAACGTCGTGGTCCCGAAGTCTTCCCACTTGGTGCCCAGGCTCTTGAGCCAGCTCTCCACGCGGGTGATCTTGCCCTCGCGGAAGCTCGGCACGCCGAAGACCTCGCCCGTGAAGGCGCTCTCGGCCTTGCCGTCCAGCGTGGCGGGCTCCGTGGCGATCAGGTGCTTGATGCCGAAGGCCTGCGCGATCGGCGCCGTGACAAAGCTGTTGGTGGCGGTGACCACCGCGCACAGGTCGCCGGCTTCCAGGTGCTTGTAGACCAGTGCCCGGGCCTGCGGGGTGATGACGGGGTCGATAACCTCACGCATGAAGCGGCTGCGCCACTCGTCCAGGCGATCGCGAGGATTGGCTGCCAGCGGCGCCAGCGCAAAGCGCAGGAACGCCTGGATATCCAGGGTGCCCGCCTTGTATTGGCCATAGAACTCGTCGTTCTTGCGGCGATAGGATTCCTCGTCGACAACGCCCATGCGGACCAGGAAGCGGCCCCATTCGTGGTCGCTGTCGGTGGGGATCAGGGTGTGGTCGAGGTCAAACAGTGCCAGATTCATGGGCGGCGATTTTACATGACGTTCAGGGGGCGGTCCGGGCGGCCAGGGCCGATAAAGGGGCCCGGGCGCACGTGGAGCGGGTTTTTTGCCAGCATCAGGCGCAAATGCGGGTATCAGGGGGCAGACGCTTATTCCCGGAATTCGGCGAACATCTCGCGCAGCAGCGGCAGCGTGACGGCACGCTTGCGCTCCAGCGAATAGGTGTCCAGGGCATCGAGCAAGGCCATCAGGCTCGGCATGTCGCGGTAGTGGCGCGTCACCAGCCAATGCGGGATTTCGGGCGACAACTGCAGCCCGCGCTCGCGCGCGGCCTGTAGCAGCGCCGCCACCTTGTCGTCGTCGGACAGGGACGCGACCTGGTAGACCAGGCCCCAGCCCAGTCGTGTGCGCAGATCTTCACGCACGGGCATGGCGCGCGGCGCCAGGCCGCCCGCCACGACAAGGGCGGTCCGGACGTGCGCGCGGACTTCGTTGTACAGCGAGAACACCGCGATCTGGCGCGCCTCGTCCAGCAATTCCACGTCGTCGACGGTGTAAAGCTGACAGGAAGGGTCGAAAATGAAATCGGACAGCGCGTGGTGCGGGCTCAGGTAGCGGCAGTTCAGGCCGGTATGCAGCGCCGCGTCACAGACCGCATGCAGCAGGTGAGTGCGGCCGGAGCCGACCTCGCCCCACAGGTAGATCAGCCGGTCGGTGGCGTGCTCCTGCGCGATCAGGCCCGGCAGTTCGCGCAGGCGCTGCACCGGCTCGCGGTTGGCGGCCACATAGAAATTCTCGAACGTGGACGGCGGCGGGCTGCCAAGTTCGAGAGAGAGCTGCTTTTGACGCGATGACATGACGGATTCGTTACTTGCGCGAGGCACGCCTCAATTTCGATACAGATCGCTGGCCATATAAACGCGCCGCACCTGACGGGCGCCGACCAGCAGTACGGCGCAGGTCGGCAGCGCCAGCAGCACCCCGAAGAAGCCAAACAGCTGCCCGAACGCCAGCAGGGCAAAGATCACCACCAGCGGGTGCAGCCCGATGCGCTCGCCGACCAGGCGCGGCGTCAGGTAGAAGCTTTCCACGAACTGGCCGATGCCGTATACCACCGCAACGGCACCGAGCCCGTACCAGTTGCCGAACTGCAGCAGCGCGGCCAGGATCGCCAGCGCCAAGCCCAGCCCGAAGCCAATGTAGGGGATGAACACGGCCAGCCCGGTGAACACGCCCACCGGCACGCCCACTTCGAATCCGGCGATGGTCAGGCCGATTGCGTAAAGCGCCGCCAGGATCACCATCACCAGGATCTGGCCGCGCAGGTATTGCGACAGCAGCGCATCGGTCTCGTTGGACAGCTCGCGCACCTTCGGCACCCAGCGGCGCGGCACCAGGCGCTCGATGCGCCGCATGACCATGTGCCAGTCCATCATCAGGTAGAACATGACGATGGGGATGATGAACAGCATCCCGGCGACGCTGATCAGCGCCGAGCCGGAGACCTTGGCGTAGGCCAGCAACACCTGCAGCAGGTCTTCCGGGCTGGCCGCAAAGCGGTCCTGCAGCATGTTGCGCAGGCCTGGAAAGTCAAAGCGCACGCGCACACCAAGCTCCGCCAAGCGCGGGGCCACCAGTTTGTTGAGCTTCTGCAACAGGATCGGCAATTGCTCGCGCACCTGCGGAATTTCGCGCTGGAGCACGGCAATCAGCAGCAGCACCAGCAACACCAGGATCACCGCCAGCAGCCCGATCATCAGCGCCACGCCGATGGCGCGCGGCACGCGGTGGCGCTGCAGCCAATCCACGCCGGGCGTGAGGATGTACGCGAAGATAAAGGCGAACAGGAACGGCGTGAGCACGGGCGCCAGCGCCACGATGGTGGCGAACAGGCCCGCGGCCACGACGATCCAGAGCAGGATACGTTTGGAATCTTGCGAGAGCAGGGGGGCGTTCATCGATAGGGTCCGGGGCGGGCAGTTGGCGGTCCGCTGGCAGGGAATGGCCGCAAAACTGGTAGCCGGGAGCCTGTATCCGTTAAAATTGCGATTCTACTGGACTCGCGCCCGCACTCCGCGCCCGATCCGGCGGCTTACATCGATGTATGCCGCCCCGGTTCGCGCCCAAGGTGCCATCGTCGAGCGCCGGATACCACACTTTACCTCCTCAAAGACAAGCAGGATCTCATGAGCGCATCCCCGACCGCCGGCCAGGCAGGCCTTTCCTACCGCGACGCCGGTGTTGACATCGATGCCGGCGACGCGCTGGTCGACCGCATCAAGCCGTTTGCCAAGCGCACCATGCGCGAGGGCGTGATGGCCGGTATCGGCGGGTTTGGCGCGCTGTTCGAACTGTCGAAGAAGTACCAGGAACCGGTTCTGGTGTCCGGCACGGACGGCGTGGGCACCAAGCTCAAGCTGGCCTTCCAGCTGAACCGCCACGACACCGTGGGCCAGGACCTGGTGGCCATGAGCGTCAACGACATCCTGGTGCAGGGTGCCGAGCCGCTGTTCTTCCTCGACTACTTCGCTTGCGGCAAGCTGGACGTGGACACCGCCGCCACCGTGATCCAGGGCATCGCTCGCGGTTGCGAACTGGCCGGCTGCGCGCTGATCGGCGGCGAGACCGCCGAAATGCCGAGCATGTACCCGGACGGCGAGTACGACCTGGCCGGCTTTGCGGTCGGTGCGGTGGAAAAGCGCAAGATCATCGATGGCAGCACGATCGTCCCGGGCGACGTGGTGCTGGGCCTGGCCTCGTCGGGCGCCCACTCCAATGGCTATTCGCTGGTGCGCAAGATCATCGAGGTCGCCAAGCCCGACCTGAACGCCGATTTCCACGGCCAGCGCCTGCAGGACGCCATCATGGCGCCGACCCGGATCTACGTGAAGCCGCTGCTGTCGCTGATCGAGACCCTGCCGGTCAAGGGCATGGCCCACATCACCGGCGGCGGCCTGACCGAGAACGTGCCGCGCGTGCTGGCCGACAACGTCACCGCCGTGATCCGCCAGGACGCCTGGACGCTGCCGCCGCTGTTCCAGTGGCTGCAGGCGCAAGGCCGTGTGGCCGATGCCGAGATGCACCGCGTGTTCAACTGCGGCATCGGCATGGTCGTGATCGTGGCCAAGGAAGACGCCGAACGCGCGATTCGCCACCTGCAAGCGGCCGGCGAGGCCGTGTGGCAGATCGGCGAGATCAAGGAACGCGAGGAAGGCCAGGCGCAGACTGTGGTGGTCTGATGGCCTGAGCATGGATCGGCGGTGCGTCACGCGCGGTCCGCGCCGACAAAAGAGAACGCCCGATGTCATGCATCGGGCGTTTTTTTATTGGCGCGACGTCGGCTTAATCTGGCCGGCCCAGTTTCGCCAGCGCGTCGCCGGTGACCCGGCAGATGCGCCAGTCAGGCATCACGTCGGCACCCATCGCCCGGTAGAAATCGATCGACGGCTGGTTCCAGTCCAGCACTGACCATTCAAAGCGGCCACAGCCACGTTCCACGGCAATCGCCGCCAGATGCCGGAGCAGCGCCTTGCCCAGCCCATGGCCGCGCCAGGCGGGATCGACGAACAGGTCTTCAAGGTACAGCCCCGGCTTGGCCAGGAACGTTGAGAAATTGTGGAAGAAGAGGGCAAAGCCAACGGCCTGCTTGCCGCCGTCGGCGTCCACTTCCACGAGCACGGCCTCGGCATGCGGGCGCGGGCCAAACAGTGCGTCGCCGATTTTCTGCGGCGTGGCTTCCACCAGGTGCGTCAGCTTTTCGTACTCGGCCAATGCATGGATCAGGCGGAACAGCGTCTCGCTGTCGGCCGGCGTGGCGGGGCGGATCGTGAAGGCAGTAGCGGTCATGGGGCAATGCGGGGATCAGTCGGAACGACGATTATCGTCGATGCCTCGCATGCTCACCATCAGGCGCGCTCACCATCGCGCGCCGTTACAGCGTGGGTCGTCACCATCCCGCGGCGCGCGCGACCTGCGCGACGTAGTCGGGCGCCAGGCAGTCCACGGCCAGCCGCTCGGGCGTGCTGCGCAGCCAGGTCAACTGCCGCTTGCAGAGCTGGCGGGTTGCCGCAATGCCGCGCTCGCGCATCGTGGCGTAGTCACAATCGCCATCGAGGTATTCCCACACTTGCCGATAGCCCACGCAGCGAATCGACGGCAGGCCCGGATTCAGGTCGCCGCGCGCGCGCAGGCGTTCCACTTCCCCGATCAGGCCGCCGGACAGCATGGCATCGAAGCGGTCGGCGATACGGGCGTGCAGCACCGCGCGATCCGAAGGCTCCAGCGCGATCACGCGGAAGCGCGCGTCCGCGGCACCGGTGAACGTGCGGGCGTCGGCCTGGCGGGCGAGCAGGGCGGACATCGGCTGGCCGGTCAGGCGGTGGATTTCCAGCGCGCGCTGGATACGCTGCGCATCGTTGGGCGCCAGCCGTGCCGCCGTCACGGGATCGACCCCGGCCAGCATCGCGTGCAATGCCGGCCAGCCGCGCTCGGCCGCCAGCGCATCGAATTCCGCGCGCACCGTCGCATCCGCCTGCGGCAGGTCGTTCAGGCCCTGCGTCAGCGCCTTGTAGTACAGCATCGTGCCACCGACGATCAGCGGCGTGCGGCCCCGGGTGCGGATCTCCACGATCAGCCGCTCCGCATCGGTCACGAATTGTGCCGCCGAATAGCTGTCGGCCGGATCGATGATGTCGATCAGATGGTGGGGCACGCTGGCCAGTTCGGCCGCCGTCGGCTTGGCGGTGCCAATGTCCATCTCGCGATAGACCAGCGCCGAGTCCAGGCTGATGATCTCGACGGGCGTGCGCGCGGCCAGCGCCAGCGCGGCGGCCGTCTTGCCGGAGGCGGTCGGGCCCAGCAGGCAGACGACCGGCGGGTGACCGGATGAGGAGGATTGCAGGGACATCGTGACGCTTGTGGTTGACCGTGCCTGGGGATCGCCGCTGGCCGGCCGGACCTGCTGGCAGCGCTTGTTAGCCGTGCGCGCTGGTGGCGCGTGTCGGTGCCGCCTGTTTGCGACCCTTATCTGGCGACGCTTATTGGCCGCGCAGGAACAGGCGGTCCAGCTCCGCCACCGTCAGTTGCACCCAGGTCGGACGGCCGTGGTTGCATTGGTCCGCACGCTCGGTTTGCTCCATCTGGCGCAGCAGCGCGTTCATCTCTTCCAGCGTGAGCTTGCGATTGGCGCGTACGGCGCTATGGCAGGCCAGTGTCGCCAGCAGTTCGTTCTGGCGCTCGGCCAGCACGCGCGAGCCGCCGTAGGCCTGCAAGTCGCGCAGCACGTCGCGGGCCAGCGCCTCGGCGTCGGCTTGCCGGAGCAGGGCCGGGATGGCGCGCACGGCCAGGGTAGTCGGCGAAACCGGGGCGATATCGAAGCCGAGCAGTTGCAGCGTTGCCTGATGCTCCTCGGCCGCGCCGATCTCCACCGGGTTAGCGGGCAGCGTGACCGGGATCAGCAGCGGCTGGACGGCCAGTTCGCGGGCGTCGAGTGCGGTCTTGATCTGTTCGTAGAGGATGCGTTCGTGGGCCGCGTGCATGTCGACCAGCACGAGCCCGCGCGCGTTCTGTGCCAGCACGTAGATGCCATGCAACTGGGCCACGGCGTAACCGAGCGGGTGGTCGGCGTCGCTCGCGTCTTCGGCGGCATCGTTGAAGGGCGACGCCGTGCGCGCCGGCAAACTGTCCAGCAGGCTGGGCGGTTGATCGGCACGGGCGGCCTGCGCGTCAGCCAGCCAGGCCGGCGGCCGCGCGGCGGGCTGCCACGGGCGCGTGCCGCCATCGGCGTCGCCAGTGGCATCGCGCACCATGCCCAGGTACGCCTGACGGGGCTGGGCGATGCCGAGTTCGGTCTGGCGGCCGGCGGAATAGTTGATCCATTGCGGGGCGGCGCCAGGCACACCGCCGGGGCGCGCGCCGTCGAAGGCGGGACGTGCCCCGGCCATCGCCTCGCCGTCCGTATGCAGGCTGTCGCCCTGTTCGCCAGCCTGGCGCGCCAGGCAGCGTTGCACCGCGTGATAGACAAACTGGTGCACCGCGCGCGATTCGCGGAAGCGCACCTCGATCTTGGACGGATGCACGTTCACGTCGACCATTTCGGGCGGCAGGTCCAGGCACAGCACGTACGACGGGAAGCGGTCGCCGTGAAGCACATCCTGGTACGCGCTGCGCACGGCATGGGTGAGCAACTTGTCGCGCACGAAGCGGCCGTTGACGAAGAAGTATTGCTGGTCAGGCCGCCCGCGCGAAGCCGTGGGCAGGCCGGCAAAACCATACAGATGCAGCGTGCCGGCTTCCTCGTCCAGCGGCAGCCGGGCGCGGGAGAAATCGCCGCCGAGCACCTGCGCCGTGCGTGCGGCGACGTCGCCAGAATTCCAGTGCTCGAGCGGCTTGCCATTATGGTGGACGGAAATCGTGACGTCAGGCCGCGCCAGGGCCGCTCGCCGGATCATCTCCAGGCAGTGGCCCAGCTCGGTTTGTTCCGATTTCAGGAACTTTCGGCGCGCCGGCGTGTTGAAGTACAGGTGCTGCACGTCGATCATCGTGCCGACGCCGCCGGAGGCGGGTTGCAGGTGGCCGGTGTCTGCGCTGACCTGCGTGGCGTGGGCTGCGTCGGCCGTGCGGCTGGTCAGCACGAGATGGGAGACGGACGCGATCGAGGCCAGTGCCTCGCCGCGGAAGCCGAGCGTCAGCACGGACTCCAGTTCGTCGAGCGAGGCGATCTTGCTGGTGGCGTGGCGCATCAGGGCGACGGGCAGTTCGTCGGCCGGAATGCCGCAGCCATTGTCGGTGATGACAATACGCCGCACGCCGCCTTCCTCAAGCCGGATGCCAAGCTGCGTGGCGCCGGCATCGAGTGCGTTTTCCAGCAGTTCCTTGACGACCGAGGCCGGCCGCTCCACCACTTCGCCGGCGGCGATCTGGCTGATCAACTGGTCCGGCAGGGGACGGATCGGGCGGCTGGGCTGGGCGGTGCGGTGGGCGTCTGCAGGCATGCGGCGATTATACGTGCGGCCGGACACGTTTTCGGCACAGCGAACCGGCCAGGGTGACGGCTACGCCCGGGCGCTCTTGTATGATGAAGACCTTCTTGGATTGGGGACAGATTTGGATACCGCATTGCAACTGATCGACATGGTCCTTCACGTCGACAAATTCCTTGGGCAGTTCGTCCAGGACTACGGCGTCTGGGTGTACGGCATCCTGTTCGCGATCGTATTTGCCGAGACGGGCCTGGTGGTGCTGCCATTCCTGCCGGGCGATTCGCTCCTGTTTATCGCCGGCGCGATGTGCGCCACGGGCGCGATGAACGAATGGATGCTGGCGGGGCTGCTGCTGGTGGCCGCCGTGACCGGAAACACGGTCAACTATTTTGTGGGCAGCTGGATCGGGCCCAAGGTGTTTGACCATCAATGGCGTTTCCTGGACCAGCGCGCGCTACGCAAGACGCATGACTTCTATGAACGTCACGGCGGCAAGACGCTGGTGATGGCGCGTTTCATCCCGATCGTGCGGACCTTTGCGCCGTTCGTGGCCGGGGTGTCGCAGATGACGTTTGCGCGCTTCCAGATGTTCAACCTGATCGGCGCGGTGGCCTGGGTGTTCGGCCTGGTGTTCGCGGGCTACTTCTTCGGCAACCTGCCGTTCATCAAGCAGTACCTGAACCTGATCGTGCTGGCGGGGATCGGCGCGGCGGTGGTGCCGCTGGTGCTGGGCGGGTTGTGGAAGCTGGTGCGCGGCAAGACCCGCGCATCCGCCGACAATCACTAGTTGAGGCTGCGGCTCATCATCCGCAGGGCCGGCATGCGATCCCGGATCTGGGTCGTGTCGGCCGCATCGGGGCGGGCCTGGAGGTAGGCTTCCAGGTCCTCCAGCGCCGGCCGGAAGCATTCCAGGTTGGCATAGGCCAGGCCTCGGTCGCGCACTTCCTCGATCGAATTCGGCAACAGGATCACCAGGCGGTTCTGCACGGCCAGCAAGCGTTGCCAGCGCGATTCCTGCAGGTAGATCGCCTTCAGGTTGCGCAGCATGCGGGCAATGATCTCGCGGTGGCTGGCCATCTGCAGGAACAGCCCCAGCGGGACCTGGTTCGGGTCCGAAATGCCCTCCCGTTCGAGGTAGGGGTCCAGCATCTCCTGCAACTGTTCCTTGGATAGCGTCTCGCCGGTCAGCGGATCGAGCACCACTTCGCCAGCCGGAATCGACATCCGCACCAGGAAATGGTTGGGGAACGACACGCCCTTGAGAGGAAGGCCGATCTGCTGGCCCAGCTCCATGTACAGCACGGCCAGCGAGATCGGGATGCCCCGGCGCTGCCTGACCACCACGTTCAGGTACGAGTTGTCGGGGTCGTAGTAGTCGTTGGCGTTGGCGCCGAAACCCAGGTCGCGGTAGAAGAAATGATTGAGCAGGCGCAGGCGCTGGATGGCCGGAGTGCCTTCGGCGATCCGCCGCTTGAGCCGCATGGCCAGCACATCCAGTGCGGCGAGTTCGGCTTGCAGGTCGAGGTCCGGGTAGGCGTCCTGGGCGATGGAGAGCGCGGTTTCCGTGAGCGGAATGCCGTCTTCGTCCGCCACGAGGCTGGCGAAGTAATCCAGGACTTTCGTGGATGTCATTGCGGGTTCCTGACTAGCCGGCGCGACGCCGGAAGGCTGCATAGCGCAGGCCCATGAGCCACAGTGTACCGAAGTAGACCACCGCCGCAAGTACCAGGCACGAGGCCATCAGCGCGATCCGCAGCGATGGCGTGGCGCCCATGCCGACCCAGTCGAAGTTGCGGGCAAACCAGAGCAGCATGCCGGCCAGGAGCAGCACGGCCGCCAGCAGTCTTGCCAGGAACAAGCCCCAGCCCGGCGCGGGCCGGTAGAAGCCGCGGCGGCGCAGGCCGAAGAACAGCAGCAGGGCGTTGACCGTGGCGCCAAAGCTGATCGACAGTGCCAGTCCCGCATGGCCGAAGATCGGCACGAAGACATAGTTCGACGCCTGCGTGATGACCAGCACCAGCAAGGCAATCTTGACCGGCGTGCGGATGTCCTGGCGGGCGTAGAAGCCGGGCGTCAGGATCTTGATCAGGATGAGGCCGAGTAGCCCCACGCCGTACGACACCAGCGCCTGACGCGTCATCTCCACCGCATGGGCATTGAATTTGCCGTAATTGAACAGCACGGCGGTCAGCGGCGTGCCGAAGACGAACAGGCCCACCGCGCACGGCACGGCCAGCAGGAACGTCAGGCGCAGTCCCCAGTCCAGCAGCCCCGAATATTCCTCGCGATTGTCCTCGGCGCTGGCGCGCGACAAGCTGGGCAACAGGATCGTGCCCAGCGCCACGCCCAGCAGCGCCGTGGGAAATTCCATCAGCCGGTCCGCATAGGTCAGGTACGAGACGCTGCCCGCGGCCAGGTGCGAGGCGATATTGGTGTTGATGATCAGGCTGATCTGGGCCACCGACACCGCCAGCAGCGCCGGCAGCATCTGCCGGATCACGCGGCGCACCCCGGCGTCAGACCAGGCGGCGCGCAGGTTGATGGACACGCGGGGCATCACGCCGAGCTTGCGCAGCGCGGGAACCTGGATCGCCAGTTGCAGCACGCCGCCCGCCAGCACGCCCCACGCCTGCGCGTAGATTGGCTGGCTCATGTGCGGGCCGACAAACAGCGCGGCAATGATCAGGCACAGGTTCAGCAGTACCGGCGTGAACGCAGGCACGGCGAAATTGCGCCACGTATTGAGAATGCCGGACGCCAGGGCGACCAGCGAGATCAGGCCGATGTACGGAAACATCACGCGCGTCATGAAGACCGCGGCGTCGTACGTTTCGGAGTCGCCCCGGAAGCCGGTGGCCACCACGGTCATCACAAGCGGCGCGGCGATCACGCCCAGCAGCGACACGCCCATCAGCACCCAGGTCATCACCGTGGCCACGGCGTCCACCAGGTGCCGGGTCTCGTCGGGCCCGCGCTTGCCGTGGTACTCGTTCAGGATGGGCACGAAAGCCTGCGAGAAGGCGCCTTCGGCGAACACGCGGCGCAGCAGGTTGGGAATGCGGAACGCCACGTTGAAGGCGTCGGTCATGTCCGAGGCGCCGAACGCCCGGGCAATCAGGATTTCGCGCACCAGCCCTGTGATGCGCGAGAGCATCGTCAGGCTGCTGATAGTGGCAAGCGCTTTGAGCAGGTTCAAGATGAATCGGGAAGGGGTGCGTGGGGCCGGGCCACCGGAACGACCGGCCGGCGACCGCATTTCAGACGTGCATCGGGCCGTAAAGTTGCCGCAACGCCACGCCCGGCCGGGAATGTGGCGCCTATTATACGGATCGGCCCGCCCGCCACGCCCGTCGCGCGGCAGGCACGGATCATCCTTGCCTACGCGTGCAGCGTGTGTGTATAATCGCCGATTCGCAAGGACAGTCGCGTTCCGGATTCGTGTGTCAGAGCATCCCGGGTCGCACGATGTGACTTAATTGTTGCGTCCCAAATTATTGCGTCCCCCGGGCGCGCATTCTGAATTCAGGAAGATATCTACATGGCAAATTCCGCACAAGCTCGCAAGCGCGCGCGTCAAGCCGTCGCCCAGAACGCTCATAACTCCAGCCTGCGCTCGCGTCTGCGCACCGCCGTCAAGGCTGTTCGCAAGGCCATCGACGCCGGCGACAAGGCTGCCGCTGCTGAAATCTTCAAGCAGTCGCAAACCGTGATCGACAGCATCGCCGACAAGAAGATCGTGCACAAGAACAAGGCTGCACGTCACAAGTCGCGCCTGTCGGCTGCTATCAAGGCCATGGCCGTCTGATAGCTGCCAGGGTCGCCACGACGGCCCTGCGGTACGGTCGGGGTTTCGGCCCCGGCATGAAAAAAGCTCGTCATCGCGACGAGCTTTTTTGTTTTTCGGCGACCGGATCTGCCTGGTGTGTCGTTCCACGGCGTGATCCCTGATCCCTGCTTCACTCTCGCCCTGTTGCCCGGGCATCCTCCCGGAGGTCGTTGCGCCCGGTCAGTCGCCCAGCGAGCAGGCTTCCACCACCTGCAGGTTATTGTCGCGGGCGAAATTCAGGACGAAGTCGAGCGCCTTGGGCTCGATGGCGCGCAGCCGCGTATCCACCACCACGTTCTTGATCCCGGCAACGATGACCGGCCGTACGTACGGCGAGTAGGTCAGGCGGGGATCCCCGGTATCCCCCTCGGGACGGAATTGCGCCATCACGCCGCACAGCCGCTCAGCCCAGTCGCTCGGTCGGAAGGTCTTGCCTTCCTTGGTAATGCCTTGGATGAAGTATTCGCGAACGTTGGGGGTGGTCATGGGACTGCGGGGATCAGGCTGGTGACTCGACGGTAAACCCGCCGGACGGGCGCCCGTTTGACGCGGCCGGAGGGCGATTGGTTCGCGCTCATCCAGACGGGAAAGCGGGGCGTCGGTGTCGGCGGGGGCACTTTTGATGCCGGCGGCGGGCGGTGGCATGGGTATGCCGGGCCCCGCGTGAATCAGCCAGTATTATATCTTATATAAGACTTGCGCATAGGGGCGAATCCTGTCGGAAACCTGTCATTGGCCGCCAGGGCCGGGTCGGCCCGGGCTCGCCAAAGCTGGAATAATCCCTTATGATTCTTGCAATTACATTGCGTAAGCGACGCGAAAGGCGGCTCCGCGACACGCTCCGGCCCTCCGGCATGACCTCCCCAGGCATCCGGGCCGCGAGTCCCCAGCGAGTCGCCTTCTTTGTTTTATGAGCTCAACCCCGATCAAGCATTACCTCCAGTTCAGCGACCTTAGTGCCGACGAGTACGAGTACCTGCTGGACCGCGCGCGGATCCTCAAGGCCAAGTTCAAGAACTACGAGACATGGCACCCGTTGCATGACCGCACGCTGGCCATGATCTTCGAGAAGAACTCCACGCGTACGCGCCTGTCTTTCGAAGCGGGCATCCACCAGTTGGGCGGCCACGCCGTGTTCCTGAACACGCGCGATTCGCAGCTCGGCCGTGGCGAGCCGATCGAGGACGCCGCGCAGGTGATCTCCCGGATGGTGGACATCATCATGATCCGTACGTTCGGTCAGGACATCCTGGAACGCTTTGCGGCTCATTCGCGCGTGCCGGTCATCAACGGGCTGACCAACGAATACCATCCGTGCCAGGTGCTGGCCGACATCTTCACGTACATCGAGCAGCGCGGCAGCATTGCCGGCAAGACGGTGGCGTGGATCGGCGATGCCAATAACATGGCCTATACGTGGATTCAGGCTGCGGAACGCCTGGACTTCACATTCCATTTCTCGGCGCCTGCGGGCTACCAGCTCGATCCGGCGATGGTGCCGGCCTCCGCCGCCAGCCGGGTCAAGGTGTTCGACAACCCGCTCGACGCTTGCCTGGGTGCGCACCTGGTGACGACCGACGTCTGGACCAGCATGGGCTTCGAGGCCGAGAACGAGGCGCGCAAGCGCGCGTTCAAGGACTGGATGGTGACTACCGCGATGATGGATCGTGCCGCCGCCGATGCGCTGTTCATGCATTGCCTGCCGGCGCACCGCGGCGAGGAAGTGGAAGCGGCGGTGATCGACGGCCCGCGCAGCGTGGTGTGGGAAGAGGCGGAAAACCGCCTGCACGTACAGAAAGCACTGATGGAATACCTGCTCTGCGGCCGTTACTGAACGTGCCGGCGTGAGCCAATCGAAGGGGCCGCCATGGCCCCTTTTCTACGTCTATCGAAACCGAAAGATCCGAGGAGAGTGAGAATGAGTCAGTTCGACAACGTGTCCGTCGTCAAGAAGGCTAACCTGTACTTCGACGGTAAGTGCGTGAGCCACACGGTGCTGTTTCCGGATGGCACCCGCAAGACGCTGGGTGTGATTTTCCCGGCGACGCTGACCTTCGGCACCGGCGCCCCGGAGATCATGGAAGTCAACGCCGGCAGCTGCCGCGTGCGCCTGGCCGGCACGGAAGAGTGGAAGACGTATGGCGCCGGTCAGCAGTTCAGCGTACCGGGCAACAGCAAGTTCGACATCGAAGTGACCGAGACGCTGGACTACGTCTGCCACTTCGGCTGATTCCGTCCGAAGCAAACGTTGCTTACAGAATGACGGGCTCCGGCTCGATCCGTACGCCAAAGCGTGCCTGGACCGTATCCGCGATACGGTCCGCCAGTTTCAGCAACGTGGCGCCCGTGCCGCCGCCGTGGTGCACCAGCACCAGCGCCTGCTTGCCATAGACGCCCACCGGGCCGTCGTCGAGCCCCTTGAACCCGCATTGATCGATCAGCCAGCCTGCCGCCAGCTTGTAGCCGCCGTCGGGCTGCTGATAGCTGACCAGCGTCGGATGCCCGGCCAGCAGCGCGTCGCGCGTGGCCGCATCGACCACGGGATTCTTGAAGAAGCTGCCGGCGTTGCCCACCTGCGCGGGATCGGGCAGCTTCCGCGAACGGATGGCAATCACGGCGTCGCGGATTTGCGATGCGTCGGGCGAATCGACGCCTTCCAGCTCGCGCGCCAGCTCGCCGTAGTTCAGCACCGGCTGCCACGCCTTGGGCAGACGCAATGTGACGGCGGTGATGATGTAGCGGTCGCGCCCCGCGCGCTTGAACAGGCTGTCCCGGTAGCCAAAGGCACACTGCTCCAGGTCCAGCGTCACGAAATCGCCAGTCTGGCGGTCATAGGCCCGCAGGCCGGCGAATCGCTCGCGCAACTCCACGCCATAGGCGCCGATGTTCTGGATCGGGGCGGCGCCAGCGGTGCCGGGGATCAGGGCGAGGTTCTCGAGCCCGGGCAGGCCGTCCGCGATGGTCCGCCCGACCAGGGCATGCCAGTTCTCGCCGGCGCCCACGGTAACCCGCCAGCTGGCGTGCTTGTCCGTGGCGTCATCCGCCCGGGTTTCCGTCACTTCGTAGCCGGGGATCTCCATCAGGAGCACCAGCGCGTCCAGGTCGCCGGTCAGCACCACATTGCTGCCGCCGCCCAGCACCACCACCGGCAGCGTGCTGGCGCGCGGGTCCGCCAGCGCGGCGACGAGGTCTGACTCGCTGCGGATGTGGGCGGCCAGCCGGGCGCGTACGTCGAAACCGAATGTATTGTGTCGACGCAGGGGATAGAATTCGTGGAAATCTGCCATGCAAGGAAGGGATTCTGGCCGCCACGGCGGGCGGCCCGGACTGCGGGTAGGCCCGATTATACGTAACCGTTATGGACGATCCGCCGCAACAGCCGGCGGATGCGCAACACCAGGAGAATCGAAATGCCGTCGTTTGACGTAGTGTGCGAAGCAAACATGGTCGAAGTGAAGAATGCCGTGGAGCAATCCAACAAGGAAATTTCCACGCGCTTCGACTTCAAGGGCTCGGACGCCCGGGTCGAACACAAGGAAAACGAACTGACCGCGTTTGCCGACGATGACTTCAAGCTCGATCAAGTCAAGGATGTGCTGATCAACAAGATGGCCAAGCGCAACGTGGACGTGCGCTTCCTGGACTATGGCAAGACCGACAAGATCAGCGGCGACAAGGTCAAGCAGGTCATCACGATCAAGAAGGGCGTGACCGGTGACCTGGCCAAGAAGATCGTCCGCATGATCAAGGACAGCAAGATCAAGGTCCAGGCCAGCATCCAGGGTGACGCTGTGCGCGTCTCCGGCACCAAGCGCGATGACCTGCAATCCGTGATCGCGCTGCTGCGCAAGGACGTTTCCGAGGCCCCGCTGGACTTCAACAACTTCCGCGACTGAGCCTCGCAGGCCAGTCGTCAGGGCGCGGCCAACCCGCCGCGCCGTCCTGTCTTATTGCGCGGGCCGCGACTGCGGCAGGCCGCCAATCTTTGCGCCGGGCTTGATGCCCTTCTGCGCGAACCACCCCTTGTTCATCTCCAGCGCATAGCGCACGGCCGCGCGCGGGCAGTGATTGTCCTCGGTCTGCGGTGCCATGTCCTCGATGTTCACGATGCTGCCGTCATCGGCCAGGAAGGCGATGGAGAGCGGCAGGTTCGTATTCTTCATCCAGAAGCAGTGGCCGGCCTTTTCCTCGAACACGAACAACATGCCGGTATTGGCGGGCATCGACTGGCGGTACATCAGGCCGCGCTCGCGCGCTTCCGGAGAGGCCGCGACTTCTGCCTTGATGGCGTACATGCCGGCTGTCAGCGAGACGACGGGCAGCGCGGACTGCGCCTGCGCAAGGGTCGTCAGGACGGTGGCGCCGACGGCCACGAGGGTTTTAAGCACAGGGTGCATGGCGAAGGACTGGAGTTGGAGGTTCAACCGCAGGCGAGAGCATAGCGCAGCCCGTCAAAAGCGTGCGCGCATGAAAAAAGGCAGGTCGCACGGGGCGAACCTGCCTTTGATGCGCGAACGGCCCCGGCATGTCGCCGGCGCCCGTCGCGCTGCCGCCTTACTGCGCGGCCGGAGCCGAAGCTGCCGCCTTCTTGGAGGCGTGCTTCTTGCTATGCTTCTTGCTGGTCTTCGCGGGCTTCGCAGCTTCCTTGGCGGCCGGCGCGGCGGCGTCAGCAGCGGGAGCCGAAGCCTGGGCGAAAGCGCCGGTAGCGAACAGGCCAACAACCAGGGCAGCGATCAGTTTTTTCATTGCGAGTACCTCGAGGATATTTGTCCAGTATTTGGAGAGTTGACGCGTATTGACGTGTCAGCCACAAAAACGGGATGTCCGAGCGGGGCGTTGACGTCGGAGTTGTCAGGATTTGTAACGGCGTCTTACCGGTGCTGCCGGCCGTTGCGCCGTCTGTGTATCCACCTGTTTGTTCCCCCGATTGCCCACCTGTTTTTCTGCTCGTTTCACAGCCGGCTTTCTCGTGCCCGGGCTGCGCGCCAACGTCGCGGGTGGGCGAGAGGTCGGGCTGGGTAGCCCCACCACGCCCGGATCGATTTCGCACCATTGGCCTGGCTCCAGCCCCAGCGCTGGCAGCGACAGGTTGCCGATCGCCACGCGTATCAGCCGCAAGGTGGGGAAACCGACGGCAGCGGTCATGCGACGAACCTGTCGATTCTTGCCCTCGCGAATCTGCAGTTCCACCCACGACGTGGGAATGGCCGCGCGGTAGCGAATCGGCGGGTGGCGAGGCCACAGCCATGCCGGTTCATCGACTACGCGAGCCGCCGCAGGTAACGTGCGGAAATCGCCCAGGTCCACCCCCGTGCACAACTGCGCCAGCGCGGCAGCATCCGGCACGCCTTCCACCTGCACGAGGTAGGTCTTGACGAGCTTGTGGAGCGGATCGGCGATGCGTGCCTGTAGCGCGCCGTCGTCGGTCAGCAGCAGCAGGCCTTCGCTGTCGGCATCGAGTCGCCCCGCCGGATAGACGTCCGGCACGGACACGCAATCGGCCAGGGTCGGCCGCGTGGGGTGCGCCGAGAACTGGCTCATTGTGTTGAAGGGTTTGTTGAGGGCGATCAGCGTCATGGGCGCGAAGTATGCCCCAACCCGTCAAGTTGGCGGACGATCGCAGATTGCTGCATAATATGAGATTAGTCTTATGTCTTATATAAGACTCATAGTCGATCATCTGTGGTGCGGCGCGACATGGTGAGTCACGGGCCGAACCGAGAACGCCCGTTACAATGCCTCGCGGCCCCTTTGCATTGCGTTGCCGGACCACGTGCCTGGCGACCGTCACAACCCCGTTCCGTAGTGGAGACGTCCATGTACCAGCACATCAAGGTCCCGGCAGGCGAGAAGATTACGGTGAATGCCGATTACTCGCTCAACGTGCCGGACAATCCCATCATCCCCTATATCGAAGGTGACGGCACCGGTCTCGATATCACGCCGGTGATGATCAAGGTCGTGGACGCGGCCGTGGAAAAGGCCTACGCCGGCAAGCGCAAGATCGCGTGGATGGAGATTTACGCGGGCGAGAAGTCCACCCGGGTGTACGGCCCGGACGTCTGGCTGCCGGACGAAACGCTGGACGTGCTCAAGGAATACGTGGTGTCGATCAAGGGCCCGCTGACCACGCCGGTCGGCGGCGGCATCCGCTCGCTGAATGTCGCGCTGCGCCAGCAGCTTGACCTCTACGTCTGCCTGCGCCCGGTACGCTATTTCAAGGGCGTGCCGTCGCCTGTGCGCGAGCCGGAAAAGACCGACATGGTGATCTTCCGTGAGAACTCGGAGGACATTTATGCCGGTATCGAATGGGAAGCCGAGAGCGAGGGCGCGAAGAAGCTGATTGCCTTCCTGCAGAACGAAATGGGCGTGAAGAAGATCCGCTTCCCGGAGACTTCGGGGATTGGCGTCAAGCCGGTGTCGAAGCAGGGCACCCAGCGGCTGGTGCGCAAGGCCATCCAGTATGCGATCGACAACGACAAGCCGTCGGTGACGCTAGTGCACAAGGGCAACATCATGAAGTTCACCGAAGGTGGCTTCCGTGACTGGGGCTACGAGCTGGCGCAGAAGGAATTCGGAGCCGCGCTGGTGGACGGCGGCCCGTGGTGCAAGTTCAAGAACCCGAAGACCGGCAAGGACATCGTCATCAAGGACGCCATCGCCGACGCCTTCCTGCAGCAGATCCTGCTGCGCCCGGCCGAATATTCGGTGATCGCCACGCTGAACCTGAACGGCGACTACGTTTCCGACGCACTGGCTGCGCAGGTGGGCGGCATCGGCATCGCCCCGGGCGCGAACATGTCGGATTCGGTGGCGATGTTCGAAGCCACGCACGGCACGGCGCCGAAGTACGCGGGCAAGGACTATGTGAACCCGGGTTCGGAAATCCTGTCGGCCGAAATGATGTTGCGCCACATGGGCTGGACCGAAGCAGCGGACCTGATCATTTCGTCGATGGAGAAGTCGATCCTGTCGAAGAAGGTTACGTACGACTTTGCCCGCCTGCTGGAAGGTGCGACGCAGGTATCGTGCTCGGGCTTCGGCCAGGTGATGGTCGACAACATGTAACGGGCTCTCAGGCTGCATTCGGCCTGCTGCGCAAAACCCCGGGCGGTCAGACGGCCTCCGGGGGTTTTTGTTGCCGGACACCCAATCGACCATCCGGACTCCTGAACTCCTTTCCCTTCGTGACAGCTGCCGATGCAGCGCCTCGGAACCGAGGCGCTGGCGGCATGCGAAGCCATCCACTACAACATCAGGATTGGCTGATAGATGAGGAGGCTCACATGGAAGACCCCTTCCGACGCACGGCTTTCGGGGCCGCGGTCTATTACAAGGATCCGGTGGCTGCGCTGGACTGGCTCGAACGTGCGTTCGGCTTCCGACGCGTGATGGTGATCTCGGATCAGGACGGCAAGCTTGTTCATTCGGAAATGCGCTTCCGCGACAGCTATCTGATGGTCGGCAGCGAGTGGGCGGAGTACACGGCCAGCCCGGCGTCGCTGGGCGGCAAGAACACGCAGTCCGTCCATGTTCATATGCCGGATGGGCTGGACGCGCATTGCGAGCGCGCCCGGGCGGCCGGCGCGACCATCGTCAGGGAGCCGGAGGACCAGTTTTATGGGGACAGGGTCTATGCCGCCCGGGATCCGGAGGGGCACGTCTGGAGCTTCGGTCAGTCGGTGCGGAAGCTCAGTCGCGAGGAGGCCGAAAAGGCCAGCGGGCTGAAGATCGACGGCTGGTCCGACTGAGGGAAATGCGGCGTGGGAAGATCGACCGGCCGACCGGTCGGTCGGGTCGCACAAATTGCGCGAACGGCATCGACAGCCCCAAAGCAAGACGCCCGGCTCATCACCGGGCGTCTTGTCGGATGCGTAGCGTACCGCCTTGCAGCGTGTCCCGGCAGGCATTGCCATACCGTGACACAGGATCCCGTTCCAGGGGACAGTGTCCCCCCTCGCATCCTGGTGACCGCCGCGGCTCTGCGTCCGGTGCGGTCGCGGCGCTCTTTTACTGTGCTGCGTCCTGGATGTTGGTGGCTTGCTTGCCCTTGGGGCCTTGAACCACTTCGAACACGACGCGCTGGCCTTCCTTCAGCGTCTTGAAGCCCGCCATCTGGATTGCCGAAAAGTGCGCAAACAGTTCTTCCTCGCCATCGTCCGGCTTGATAAAGCCGAAACCCTTGGCGTCATTGAACCATTTGACGATACCGCTTGCCATAAACTCCCCCAACGAAAAAGCTGATTTCAAGCGGGGAAACCGATGGCCAGCCGAATGACACGTCGGCGCGCATGCCGGACCGGATCCTGTCGGATCCGGCAGACCAGAATGCGTCGCTGAATGGAATTCGCGGGGCAATCCGCCTGAAACCGCCAGGTCAATGGCGGAAAACGGTTTGCCGACGCCGGTCGTGGGCCTCCCTGCTCACGGAATCATCCTGGCCGGCCTTATTCGCTTGGCTCGCTGGCCGGGCCTGGATGTGCGACCGATTTTTCTGTCAAACCAACATACTGTCAAGCTGGCAGATTCCCCACTCGGCGTAGGGTGTGGTGGGATTGAAACGGCGTGGAATGGTACCTTTGGCGGGATGGTGGATCCGCGTTCGCGGGCACCGGTGGTGGGCACCAAAGCCGGCATGTCAGGTCAGGATCCATGCACCAGCAACGTGCGTCTAACGCCCTCTGTGCGGCTGGGCACGTAAGAATTTTCCGATGAGTGGGGCCTTGAATACGTGCCCATTTCCCCAAATTGCAGACTTGCGAGTAAGAGTTAGAATAAAGCCATGGCGACACGGCTGGCGAATACCCCACAACGCGAGGCAGGCACTGTCATCGAGCGGAAAGAGCAGCAGCTCAAGCCGCCTGCGATGTACAAGGTGGTCCTCCTCAACGACGACTACACTCCGATGGAGTTCGTCGTGATGATCCTGCAGCAGTATTTCAGCAGGGACCGGGAAACGGCGACGCAGATCATGCTGACCGTTCACCGGGAAGGCAAGGGCGTCTGTGGTATCTACACGAGAGATATCGCGGCGACCAAGGTCGAGCTTGTATCAACCCATGCGCGGCAGGCGGGGCACCCGTTGCAGTGCGTGATGGAGGAAGCATGATTGCGCAAGAATTGGAAGTGAGCCTTCATATGGCTTTTGTCGAAGCCCGCCAGGCGCGCCACGAGTTCATTACCGTGGAACACCTGCTGCTGGCGTTGCTCGACAACCCCACGGCTGCCGAAGTGCTGCGCGCTTGCGCGGCCAACATCGAGGACTTGCGCACCAGCCTGAAGAACTTCATTGCCGACAACACGCCGGTTGTACCCGGTACGGACGAGGTGGACACGCAACCTACGCTGGGTTTCCAGCGTGTGATTCAGCGCGCGATCATGCACGTGCAATCCACGTCCAACGGCAAGAAGGAAGTCACCGGCGCCAACGTCCTGGTGGCGATCTTCGGCGAGAAGGACTCCCATGCCGTCTACTACCTGCAGCAGCAGGGTGTGACGCGCCTGGACGTCGTCAATTTCATCAGCCACGGTATCCGCAAGGACCAGGCGGAGCCGGCCAAGCATGGTGAAGGCAATGCCGAAGGCGAGGGCGGTGACGGCAAGGAAAGCCCGCTCGAGCAGTACACCCAGAACCTGAACTCGCTGGCCAAGGCCGGCAAGATCGATCCGCTGATCGGCCGCGAGAGCGAAGTCGAGCGCGTGGTGCAGGTGCTCTGCCGCCGGCGCAAGAACAACCCGCTGCTGGTGGGCGAAGCCGGCGTGGGCAAGACCGCCATCGCCGAAGGTCTGGCATGGCGCATCACCAAGAACGAAGTGCCCGACATCCTGGAAAAGGCGGTCGTCTACTCGCTCGACATGGGCGCGCTACTGGCCGGCACCAAGTATCGTGGCGATTTCGAGCAGCGCCTGAAGGGCGTGCTGAAGTCCCTCAAGGACAATCCCAACGCGATCCTGTTCATCGACGAGATCCACACGCTGATCGGCGCGGGCGCCGCCTCGGGCGGTACGCTGGACGCCAGCAACCTGCTCAAGCCGGCGCTGTCGTCGGGCCAACTCAAGTGCGTGGGTGCCACCACGTTCACGGAATATCGCGGCATCTTCGAAAAGGATGCGGCACTCTCCCGTCGTTTCCAGAAGATCGACGTGGTGGAGCCGTCCGTCGACCAGACCGTCCAGATCCTGCGAGGCCTGAAGTCGCGGTTTGAGGAGCACCACGGTGTCAAGTACGCGGCGTCAGCGCTGACGGCCGCCGCGGAACTGTCGGCCCGCTTCATCACCGACCGTCACCTGCCGGACAAGGCCATCGACGTGATCGATGAGGCTGGCGCCGCGCAGCGCATCCTGCCGAAATCCAAGCAGAAGAAGACCATCGGCAAGACCGAAATCGAGGACATCGTTTCGCGCATTGCCCGCATCCCGCCGCAGAGCGTCAACCAGGACGACCGCAGCAAGCTGCAGACCCTGGAACGCGACCTGAAATCGGTGGTGTTCGGCCAGGACCCGGCGATCGAGGCGCTGGCATCCGCGATCAAGATGTCGCGCGCGGGGCTGGGCAAGACGGACAAGCCGATCGGTTCGTTCCTGTTCTCGGGGCCGACGGGTGTCGGCAAGACCGAAGTGGCCAAGCAACTCGCGTTCATCATGGGCATCGAGTTGCTGCGCTTCGACATGTCCGAATACATGGAACGCCATGCGGTCAGCCGACTGATCGGCGCGCCGCCGGGCTACGTCGGGTTTGACCAGGGCGGCCTGCTGACCGAGGCGGTCACCAAGAAGCCGCACTGCGTGCTGCTGCTGGATGAGATCGAAAAGGCGCATCCGGATATCTTCAATATCCTGTTGCAAGTGATGGACCATGGTTCGCTGACCGACAACAACGGTCGCCGGGCCGACTTCCGCAACGTCATCATCATCATGACGACGAACGCGGGGGCGGAGACCATGAACCGCGCCACGATCGGCTTTACCAGCGCCCGCGAGCAGGGCGACGAGATGGCCGACATCAAGCGCATGTTCACGCCGGAGTTCCGCAACCGCCTGGACGCCACCATCAGCTTCCGCTCGCTGGACGAGGAAATCATCCTGCGCGTGGTGGACAAGTTCCTGATGCAGCTGGAAGAGCAGCTGCACGAGAAGAAGGTGGAAGCCAGCTTTACCGAGAAGCTGCGCAAGTTCCTGGCGAAGAAGGGCTTCGATCCGATGATGGGTGCCCGTCCGATGCAGCGCCTGATTCAGGACATGATCCGCAAGGCGCTGGCCGACGAACTGCTGTTCGGCAAGCTGGTATCGGGCGGCAAGGTGGCCGTGGACCTGGACGACAGCGACCAGGTCAAGCTGACCTTCTCCGAGGCCGACCCCGAACCGCCGGAGGCACCGGAGAGCGAACAGCGCGCCGAAGCCTGACGCACGGGGCTGGATGTGCGGGGTTGAAAATGCAATCGGCCGGGTAGAACCCGGCCGATTGTTTCACTTCTGGGCGATCAGCGGCGCCTTCGCCTGCAACGTGGGCGATCATCGGGCAAAATACAGGGCGGCATCATGCCGCCTTTTTCTTTTTTGTACCGCGGTCGCCTGGCCGCCCAGCCCGAGTCCCTGATGTCTTCTGCCGAACGCACGCGGCTGCGCCGTATGCTGCTCAAGTCGCTTCCGATGGGTGTCATGCCCGCCTCACTGGCGTCGCTTGCTTCCTTCGCCCAAGCCGAGACCGCTGCCGGCGGCCGTCCGATCTCGATGGTGTTGCCGTTTCCGCCTGGTGGCAGCGTGGACATCGTGGCGCGCCAGTTGCAGCCGGGCCTTAAAGCGGGCCTCGGGCAGACCGTGGTGGTGGATAACAAGCCCGGCGCGGGCGGACTGATCGCCAGCAATGTGGTGGCACGCGCCAAGCCGGACGGCAATACGCTGCTGATGGCGTTTGATACCCACGCGATCAACCCGTTTGCATACAAAAATCTGCCCTACGACACTTTCAAGGACTTCACGCCAATTACCCAGTTGGTGCGTTTTCCTCTGGTGATCGCGGCGAATCCTGCGCTGCCCGCGTCGAACGTCAGGGAACTGATCGAGCTGGCCCGTGCCAAGCCGAACGGCGTGCGCTACGCCTCGTCGGGCATCGGCAGCCTGAACCAGCTGGCCGCCGAGGCGCTGGCCACCGAGGCCGGCGTGCATTTCCTCCACGTACCCTACAAGGGCGGCGGTCCGGCCGTGCAGGCCGTGCTGGCCGGTGAGGTCGACCTGTTCTTCAGCAGCTTCGCGGCCGTCCAGGCCCACATCGCGGCCAAGACCATCAAGGTGCTCGGCGTGACCGGCACCAGTCGGATCAAGCAGATGCCGCAAGTGCCGACCGTGGCCGAGCAGGGCTTCAAGGGCTTCGAGGCCTATTCGTGGATCGGTGTGTTCGGCCCGGCCGGCATGCCGCAAGAGACCGTTGCGCGCCTGCATGACGCGCTGGCCGGTTCGATTCGACAGCCAAAGGTGGTGGAGGCGCTGTCGGCGCAGGGGTTTGAGATCGCCGTCGGCACGCCGACGGAACTTGGCAACCTGGTGCGGCACGAACACGACAAATGGCAGGCGGTTGCCCGCAAGGCCAACATCCAGTTCGACTAAGACATGCATCAGCCATTGGAACCGTTTGACCACGCCGTGGTGGTCTGCGGCGATCTGGACGCCGCCGCGGCCAACTGGCGTGCGCTGGGTTTTACGCTGACGCCGCGCGGGTATCACACGCTCGGGTCGCAGAACCACTGCATCATGCTGGCGCGCGACTACCTGGAGCTCCTGCACGTCACGGCGCCCAACCCCAGCCGCCAGTATTACTGGGACGCCCAGCAGCGGGGCGGCGGGTGCGCGGCCACGTCATGCAAGAGCCGTGATGCATTTGCCACGGCTGACCGCCTGCGCGCGGCTGGCTACAAGACCTCGGACCCGATCGAATTCTCTCGCCCCGTCCGGCTGGACGATGGCAGTGAGCAGCCGGCCACATTCCGCGTCACGGCGCTGGATGACGCCCCCGGTGCCCGCTATTTCGTCTGCGAGCACCGGACGCCCGAACTGTTGTGGCGTCCCGAATGGATGAGGCACGCCAACGGCGCCAATGCCATCGCGGCAATGTATCTGGTGGTGGAGGCAGGACAGTTGGAGGCGGCCGCAAAGGCCTATGCCGAGATGACCAGCGGGGCACTGACGATGCCGGCGCCACTGGCGCAAGCCGGTGACCAGATCGCCAGCATTGCGATCGACGGCGCGGCGCTGGTGATTGCCACCCCGCAGGCGCTGGCGTCCGCGACCGGTGTGCCCCAGATCCGCCGCGTGGAGCCCGGCTATGCGGCCATCCGGCTACGCACCAGTGATCTGGCGAAAGCACGCGCTCACTGGGCGGCTAACCAGGTGCAGGTGATCGACCTGACGCCGGCCACGTCGCTGGTTCCCGCCGACAGCGCCAACGACGTGGCGCTGATCTTCGATCAGACGGCGTAACGCTCCCGGGGGCAGTTCGACCTCTTAGCCCGCCTTGACGTGGGCGACGCCGGTCGAGCCAAAGCCGCCAGCACCGCGGGCGGAATCTTCCGAGAACTCGGTGACGGTGGTGAACACCGGGCGCAGCACCGGCACGAACATCATCTGCGCGATACGCTCGCCGGGCTGGATCACGATCGGCTCGGAGCCGGGCGCGTTGCGATTCCACACGCTGACCATGATCTGACCCTGGTAATCGGCATCGATGACACCAATCGAATTACCCAGCACCAGGCCCTTCTTGTGACCCAGGCCCGAGCGCGGCACGATCGTCGCCGCCATGTACGGATTGCCCATGTGCACGGCGATGCCTGCCGGCACCAGTTGCGCGGGCGTGCCAGCCTCGATTGTCACGGGGCCGTCCACGCAGGCGTGCAGGTCGATGGCCGCGGCCATGTCGCTCTGGTAGCCGGGCAGGCCCCAATCGTTCAGGCGGGCGTCCAGCACCTTGATCTCGACGGACGGGTTCAGGGGAGCGGTCATGAGTTCGGTTTCCTGCAAAAATCTGACAAAGGCGGCATCTTACCGCGTCGGCAGCCCGCGGCGTTCAGGCGCCCCCGGTGAGCTCGAACGCTTCGGCCAGCAACTGGTAGGTGCGCAGGCGCGCCTGGTACGACGCGGCCACGCTCAGCACCACCAGCTCATCGGCGGCAAAGCGCTCGCGCAGCGCCATCATCCGCGCGGCTACGCGCTCCGGCGTGCCGCAGATCGTGCGGGGCCGCTCGCGTTCGATGATCATGCGGTCGCGCTCGGTGGGCGTGAAGTCGGCGGCCTGCGCCAGCGACGGAATCGGCGCGTTGACGCCATAGGCCATCTGCAGGCGCCGCACGTCGACGGCGCGCTCCAGCGCCGCAGCCTCCTCATCGGTATCCGCGCAAATCACGAAAATCGCGGCCGCGCTATACGGCTGGTCCTCATAGCCGGGTTCGAAATCCTCCCGGTACTGCTGGGCCACCGCATGGCCGCCTTGCGCATTGATGAAGTGGGCGAAGGCGAAGCGCAGGCCGAGGCGGGCGGCCAGCGCGCCGCCGAAGTCGCTCGATCCCAGCACCCAGAGTTCCGGCCGGGTATCGATGGCCGGCTGCAGCAGCACGCCTTCGGCCAGGTGGTCGGGGGGTACCTCGCCGCGCAGCAGCCACACCAGGTCCTGCACCTGCTGCGGAAACTGGTCGCCACGGTTGTACAGGCCCGTTGCCACAGCCTGCGCGGTGCGCATGTCGCCGCCCGGTGCGCGGCCCACGCCCAGGTCGATCCGGTTCGGGAACAGGCCTTCCAGCATGCGGAATTGCTCGGCCACCTTGAACGGGCTGTAGTAGGGCAGCATCACACCGCCCGAACCGATCCGGATACGTTTTGTGACGCTGCCCAGGCGGGCGAGCATGACCTCGGGCGCCGGGTTGCAGACGCCGTGCAGGCCGTGGTGTTCGGCGCACCAGTAGCGCGTGTAGCCGAGGTCATCGGCAAGCTGCGCCAGGTCGACGGTAGCCGCCAGCGCATCGCGGGCAGTGTGGCCGGCGATGACCGGGCTCTGATCCAGCACCGAGAGGCGCAGCTTCGGACGATTCTCAGACATGGCGACGATAGGCCCAGTGAAATGCGCAGCGACGCGCGCGATGAAACAGATGAAGTTGGAAAGGTGCCCGGCTCAGACCGGCTTGCGCGGCAGGCGCTGACCGATGGCCGCTACCAGTTGGCGAGCGAGCGAAAGCTTGTCCGCGCGGGGCAGGCGCGTCATGCCGTTGGCATCGAACAGCACGATCTCGTTGTCGTCCATGCCGAACGTGTGGTGGCCGATATTGCCGACCAGCAGCGGCACGCCCTTGCGTTGACGCTTCTGCTCGCCGTACTGCTCCAGGTTCTCGCTCTCGGCGGCAAAGCCGACGCAATACGGCGCATGGGCGCGCGCCGCCACCGTGGCCAGGATGTCCGGGTTTTGCACGAACTGCAGTGTCGGGGTGTCGGTGTCGTTGGCTTTCTTGAGTTTTTGTCCGGCCACCTCGGCAGGACGCCAGTCGGCGACGGCTGCCACGGCGACGAAAACATCCACGTCGCGCAACTGGGCCATCACGGTGTCATGCATCTGCTGGGCGCTGCGCACGTCGGTGCGGACCACGCCGCGTGGCGTGTCCAGTGCGGTGGGGCCCGCCACCAGCAGCACCTCGGCGCCGGCCTCGCGGGCCGCGCGGGCAATCGAAAAGCCCATCTTGCCTGATGACAGGTTGGTGATGCCGCGTACCGGGTCAATGGCCTCGAACGTCGGGCCGGCGGTGATCAGCACGCGTTTGCCGGCCAGTGGCTTGGGCTGGAAGAACGCAATCAGGTCCTCGACGATTTCTTCAGGCTCCAGCATCCGGCCATCGCCGATTTCGCCGCAGGCCTGGTCGCCGGTGCCCGGGCCGAGAATCGCTACGCCATCGGCACGCAACTGTGCCGCATTGCGTTGCGTGGGCGCGGCGGCCCACATCTGGCGGTTCATGGCCGGTGCCACCAGCAGCGGGCATTCGCGCGCGATGCACAGCGTGGTCAGCAGGTCGTCGCAGAGACCATTGGCCAGCCTGGCCAGGAAGTCGGTGGAGGCGGGGGCGATGAGGATGGCGTCGGCCTCGCGCGAGAGGTCGATATGCGCCATGTTGTTGTCGATGCGGGCATCCCACTGCGACAGGAACACAGGCCGTCCGGACAGCGCCTGCATGGTCACGGGCGTGATGAAGTGGGTCGCCGCCTCGGTCATCGCCACCTGCACGGTGGCGCCGGCCTTGGTGAGCAGCCGGACCAGCTCAGCCGACTTGTAGCAGGCGATGCCGCCGGTCAGGCCAAGGACGATGTGCTTGCCGCTCAAATCCATGGGAGGACTCTTCTGAAAACGGGGGTTTCGCATGATACCGCCGGGACGGCGGACGTGCCGAAGGCGGCGATCGGAGGGGGGCGCCGGGCCACAAGGAGCGTGGCCCGGCGTCTGGCAGGCTGGCGGCGCAGTGCTGCCTCAGTGCCGGCGCACGCGCCGCAGTTCGTCCACGATCAGCAATACGGCGCCCACCGTAATCGCGCAATCCGCCACGTTGAACGCGGGGAAGTGCGTGTTGCGCAGGTGGAAGTCCAGGAAATCGATCACGTGGCCGTGGATGATGCGATCCACCACGTTGCCGACGGCGCCGCCAAGGATCAGCGATACCGCCAGGCAAAACAGCTTCTGGCCCGTGTGGCGATACAGCAGCCAGACGATGAACGCACCGACCACCACGCCCAGCAGCGTGAAGAACCATCGCTGCCAGCCGCCGGCATCGGCCAGGAAGCTGAACGCGGCCCCCTTGTTATAGACCAGCACCAGGTTGAAGAAGCGGGTCACGGGACGCGACTCGCCATACTGGAACGATCGCGTGATCACGACCTTGAAGAACTGGTCGATCATCACCACCAGCAGCGCAAAGGCCATCCACAGCCACGGGGTAACGTTGCTGCTGCCTTTGCTCTTGCTGCGGGCGGGCGTCGATCGCGCCGGGCGGGTGGAAGACGATGCCATCAGGCGTGGCTCCTGTGTTCACCGGCGCCGAACAGATTGCTGTCGCAGCGGCCGCAAAGGGTGGGATGTTCCGGGTTGTGGCCAACGTCGGCGCGGTAGTGCCAGCAGCGTTCGCACTTGGCGTGCGCGGATGGCGTCACCGTGACCATCAGGTCCCCGCCTTCCGGCGCGGCCGCGACCTTTGCCGCCGACGTCAGCAGCACGAAGCGCAAGTCGTCGTGCAGGCTCTGCAGGGCGGCCAGTACCGGGCCGCCGGCCGCGATGGTGACCTCGGCCTGCAGCGACGAGCCGATCTCGCCTTCCACACGCACCGCTTCGAGCTGCTTGGTGACCTCTGCACGCACGTCACGGATATCGTGCCACTTCTGCATCAGCGTATCGGCGTCGTCGATGGCCGGCACATCGTAGTAGGTGCTGGTGAAGATGGTGTCCTTGTGCTCCGTGCCATGGGCGAAGATCTGCCACGCTTCCTCGGCCGTGAACGACAGGAACGGTGCCATCCAGTGCAGCATCGCCTGCGTGATGTGGTACAGCGCGTTCTGCGCGGCGCGGCGGGCCTTCGAGTCCGGTGCCGTGGTGTACAGGCGGTCCTTCAGCACGTCCAGGTAGAAGCCGCCCAGGTCTTCGGAGCAGAACGTCTGCAGCTTGGCGACCACCGGGTGGAATTCGTACGACTGATAGTGCGACAGCACTTCCTTCTGCAACCGGTCCGTCAGGGCCACGGCGTAGCGGTCGATCTCCAGCCATTCCGACGGCGGCAGCGCGTGCTTGCCGTGATCGTAATCGGTCAGGTTGGCCAGCAGGAAGCGCAGCGTGTTGCGGATGCGGCGGTAGCCCTCCACCACGCGCTTCAGGATTTCGTCGGAGATCGACAGTTCGCCCGAGTAGTCCGTCGAGGCCACCCACAGGCGGATGATTTCGGCACCCATCTTGTTGGCGACATCCTGCGGCGACACCGTATTGCCGACCGACTTCGACATCTTGCGGCCTTCGCCGTCCACGGTGAAGCCGTGGGTCAGCAGCGCCTTGTACGGCGGCTTGCCATACAGCATCGACGCGGTCAGCAGCGACGAATGGAACCAGCCGCGATGCTGGTCCGAGCCTTCCAGGTACAGGTCGGCCAGGCGACCGTCCGGCTCGTCGGCGGAAGGATCGTAGAGATCTTCACGGTGGGATCCACGGATCACGGTCCAGTGCGTGGTGCCAGAGTCGAACCACACGTCCAGCGTGTCGCGGTTCTTTTCATACAGCGCGGCTTCCTCGCCGAGCAGTTCCTTCGGATCCAGCGTCTGCCAGGCCTCGATGCCGTGCTGCTCGACGCGCCTGGCGACTTCTTCCAGCAATTCCGGCGTGCGCGGGTGCAGCGCGCCGGTTTCCTTGTGCAGGAAGAACGCCATCGGTACGCCCCACTGGCGCTGGCGTGAGAGCGTCCAGTCCGGGCGGTTGGCGATCATGTTGTGCAGGCGTTGCTTGCCCCAGGCCGGGAAGAACTCGGTGGCCTCGATGCCGGCCAGCGCGGTCTCGCGCAGGGTCGGGCCGTTGTCCACCGGATCCACGTCCATCCCCGCGAACCATTGCGACGTGGCTCGGTAGATGATCGGCGTCTTGTGACGCCAGCAGTGCATGTAGCTGTGCTCGTACTTGTGCGAGTTGAACAGGTTGCCGGATTCGCGCAGCACGTCGACGATCTTCGGATTGGCATCCCAGATCGACAGGCCGCCGAACAGCGGCAACGTGCTGGCGTAGACGCCATCGCCCATCACCGGGCTGATGATTTCCGAATCGGGCATGCCGTGCGCCTTGCACGACTGGAAGTCTTCCACGCCGTAGGCCGGTGCCGAGTGGACGATGCCGGAACCCGTGTCGGTGGTCACATAGTCGCCCAGGTAGACCGGAGCGGTACGCGCATAGCCGGCATCCATCTTGGCCAGCGGATGATGGAAGCGGATTTCCGACAGGGCGTCGCCACGTGCGGTGGCCACGACGTGGCCCTGCAGCGCGTAGGTCTTGAGCTGTTCCTCGACGCGATCCTTCGCCAGGATCAGGAAGCCGCGCGGGGTGTCCACCAGTGCGTATTCCACTTCCGGGTGCATGTTCAGCGCCTGGTTGGACGGGATCGTCCACGGCGTGGTGGTCCAGATCACGACCCAGCCGGGCTTGCCTTGCAACTGTGCCAGCGGCACGTGGAAGGCGTGAGCGAGTTTGTCGGCCTCCGCGAACGGGAAGCCCACGTCGATCGACAAATCAGTCTTGTCCTTGTACTCGACCTCGGCCTCGGCGAGTGCCGATCCGCAATCGAAGCACCAGTTCACGGGCTTCAAGCCGCGAAAGACGTAGCCCTTTTCCATGATCTTGCCCAGCGCACGCAGCTCGTCGGCTTCGTTGCTGTAGTTCATGGTCAGGTACGGGTTGTCCCAGTCGCCCAGCACGCCCAGTCGCTCGAAATCCTTCTTCTGGCGGGCGATCTGCTCGGTGGCATAGGCGCGCGCCTTGGACTGGACTTCCTGGACGGGCAGGCCCTTGCCGAACTGCTTTTCGATCTGGATCTCGATCGGCATGCCGTGGCAGTCCCAGCCCGGCACGTAGACCGCGTCCAGGCCGGTCAGGCCACGGGCCTTCACGATCATGTCCTTCAGGACCTTGTTGACGGCGTGGCCGATGTGGATGTCGCCGTTGGCGTACGGAGGGCCGTCATGCAGCACGAACTTCTTCGCGCCCTTGCGCGCCGCGCGGATCTTCTTGTAGAGCTGCTTGTCTTGCCATTGCCTGACCCACAGCGGCTCGCGCTTGGGCAGGTCGCCACGCATGGGGAACGGGGTGTCCAGCAGGTTGACCGGGTACTTGCTTTTCTCGGGCTTGGCGCGTTTGTCGTCGGACATGTCAATTCTCGGGGCAATTCAGTCGGGCGCGTCGGTCGGATGACCGCCGTGCGCGTGTCAGTGAGGTAAGGCAGGGCGGGTCCCGGCAGCTGCGGTGCGCAGCGCTGCCGGCCGCTAGCTAATTCGGTCGGTGGCGGAAGTGGCGAAGTCGCGCCGGCCGGCGGCTGCGTCAGGCGCGGTCAGGCCAAAGAACGCGCGAGCGTCGAGGGTGTCCTTCGCGATGGCGGCCGTCAGCGCGTCAAGGGTGTCGAAGCGTTCCTCGTCGCGCAGCTTCTTCATGAATTCCACCCGCACCAGCTTGCCGTACAGGTTTTCGTTGAAGTCGAACAGGTGGACTTCCAGCAGCACGCGGCCCGCGTCTTCGACGGTCGGGCGCACGCCAATGCTGGCCACGCCGGGGAGCGGGTGGTCGGCAAGACCGTGCACCTGCACGACGAAAATGCCGTTGACGGCGGGACGCTTGTGCGAAATCTTCAGGTTCAGCGTGGGAAAGCCGAGGTCCCGGCCCAGCTTGCGGCCGTGGATCACGTGGCCGCTGATGGCATAGCCGTGGCCCAGCAGCCGGCGCGCGTGTTCGAGGTCGCCACCGGCCAGCGCCTGGCGCACGGCCGAGCTGGAAATCCGGATGCCGCCCTCGGAGACGGAGCCCATTTGCTCGACGTCGAATCCGTACTGGCGGCCCGCTTCCCGCAGGTAATTGAAGTCACCGGCGCGTTTGGCGCCAAAGCGGAAGTCATCGCCCACCAGCAACCAGCGCGTGTGCAGGCCATGCCAGAGCACGTTTTCCACGAAGGCTTGCGGGGACTGGGCGGCGAAATGGGCGTTGAAATGTTCCACCACCACGCGATCCACACCATTGCGGCGCAGGGCGTCCAGCTTGTCGCGCAGCAGGGCGATGCGGGTGGGAGCGTGTTCCGGCGCGAAGAATTCCCGCGGGTGGGGCTCAAAGGTCATCACGCATAGCGGCAGGCCGCGGGCATCCGCGGCCGCGCGGGCGCGTGCGAGCAACGACTGGTGGCCGCGATGCACACCGTCGAAATTGCCGATGGTGAGCGCGCAGGGCGCCCGGCTCTCGGCGTTGGGCAAGCCGCGGAAGACTTTCACGAGGACGGCGAAAAATGCGATTTGGGTAAAGGGAGCATTATAAGGCGAATGACCCGGCTTCTCCCCTGTTGGCGGCAGGCGCGTGCCCGCCGGGGATGCGCCCTGCCCACAACTGACCGATTTGTGCGGAATTCGGCTGCCGGGGCGTGGCGCGGCGCCGCAAAAGGCGGCATGATATGCGCGACTCAGATCACAACCGCGCGATCCCTGCAACGACCGCCTCATGCAGGCCTCCGGCCACGGCGCCGTCTTGCAGCCAATGTCTTCGCCTTCCTTGCCTGGGCCACACTTGAACGCGCTGCTCAACAAATTGCTGCCCCCACCCGGGCCACAACTCGACACCGAGACACGGGCCAAGCTGCTGGCCACCGTCCACCGGGTATCTCCGACGGGTATTGCCGCATCGGTCCTGCTGCCGGCTTTGACGGCGGCCGCCTTCTGGAACGAGGCCAGCCACGTCGCGCTGGTCATCTGGTGCGCCATCATGCTGGCGCTGACTGCCGGAGGTACGTGGTTCTACCTCGGCTACCAGCGTGACAGCGGCAAAATGAGCCGTTCGGCGCACACGCGCAAGTGGTGGAACAACATGCGCGCCATCGCGTTCCTGACTGGGCTGACCTGGGGCAGTTCGGCGCTGCTGCACCTGTACACGAGCTCGGTGGTGTTTTCCAGCGTGCTCTACCTGCTGACACTGGGCGTGCTGGCGGGCGGGGCGACCTCGCAGTCGCCGGTGCCATCGAACCTGGTCTTTGCCGGCGTGCCGATCCTCGTGCCCAATGTGCTGCTGGCCGATTTCGCTTTCCCGGGACACGGCGGCTATGTCCAGTTGTTGCTGGCCGTCTACGCGCTGATGCTGGCGCGCCACGCACTCAACCTGCAGCAGACGCTGGTGCGCGCCATCCAGCTGGAAAGCGGCAGCCGGCGGCTCGCCAAGCAATTCCAGGAAGAAAAAGAACGGGCGTTGCATGCGAGCGAGGAGAAATCCCGCTTCCTCGCGGCGGCCAGCCACGACCTGCGGCAGCCGGTCCACGCGCTGGTGATGCTGGTGGAAGCGTTGCGTGCGCGCAACCAGTCGAGCTCCCTGCATCCGCTGGTGGAGCAGGTGGCGGCCGGCACCCAGACCATCGATCTGCTGTTCCGATCGCTGCTGGACCTGTCGAAGCTCGAAGGCCGCAAGGTCTTGCCGACGCTCGAGCCGTGCGAGCTGGGCGCGCTGATCAACGACGTCATGAGCCAGTTTGCCGCCGATGCGCGCGAAAGCGGGCTGTCGCTGAATCCGCGCGTGCCGGACGAACTGTATGCGATGGCGGAGCCGGTGCTGCTGCGGCGCGCGCTGTTCAACCTGGTGCAGAACGCGCTGCGATACACCAAACGCGGCGGGATCCTGGTGACCGCGCGCCAGCGCCGCAAACATATCCGGCTGGAGGTGTGGGATACCGGCGCAGGCATTACACCCGAACATCTGCCGGACATTTTCTCGCCGTATTACCAGGTTCATAACCCCCAGCGCGATCCGTCGCAGGGACTGGGCCTCGGGTTGGCCATCTTCAAGGAATGCGTCCGACTGATGCGCGGCACGTACGGCGTGCGCTCGGTGCCTGGCAAGGGTTCGGTGTTCTGGTTCGCGCTGGCGCCGGTGCCGGCCGAGACCGTGGCGAGCGTGCGCGCAATGCGGGCCAATGCGCAGGCGGCGGAAGCCAAGCCGGAGCGCTTGCGCGGTACGGTGCTGGTCGTCGATGACGACAGCCAGATCCGCAAGGCGTGGATTGCGCTGATGGAAGCGTGGGGGATTCGCGTCGCCTGTGCCGCGCATGGCGCCGACGCCGACGCCCTGTTTGCCAAGGGCCTGAAACCGGACATCATCTTCTGCGATCTGCGGCTGCCCGGCAGCGAAAATGGCCTGGACTTGCTGGAACGATGGCAGACCACGCAGCCGCAGGCACGCAGCGCGTTGCTGACGGGCGACCTGAAATCCGCCGCATTGAACGCTGCGGAGGAGGCGGGCTACTTCGTGCTTCCCAAGCCGGTGGATCCAGCCAACCTGCGCATGTTGCTGCGGCGGTGGTTGCACCCGGCGTAATGGTATGGATGGGTATCGTTCTGCCATGCAAAACGCCGCCACGAGGGCGGCGTTTGTTTTTGCTGGCGTCGGATGCGCGAGTTGCCTTTACTGACGCAGGCGGAATCGTTCCATGCGCGACATGACTTGCATGCGGGTGCGCACGCCCAGCCTTTGCAGGATCGCAGACACGTGTTCCTTGACCGTGTTCTCGGTCAGGCCCAGCTTGCGGGCGATGACCTTGTTTGGCAGTCCTTCGAGCACCAGCGCCAGCACGGAACCCTGGCGCGGCGTCAGGCCAAGTTCGGCCGGCGTGACCGGAATGCCATGCGCGGGGCCGAATGACTGGGAGCGTCCGGAAAGTGCTTCGTCGGAAGGAAAGCTGGTGTCGCCAGCCAGGACCTTGCGTACGGCCGCAGTGAAGGCGTTGGCATCGAGGTGCTTGCCGACGAAGCCGCACGCGGACAGCGCGCGGGCGCGGCCCACGATTTCCGGCGTGGCCTCGGCCGACATGAAAATGAAGCGCGCGGCCGGAATCACGGTCTTGAACGTCTGCATGGCATCGAAGCCAGTGCCGTCGTTCAGCCAGATATCAAGCAGCACGATATCGGGACGAAGTCCCTGGTGCAGTGAATGGAGAGCTTCCTTGGCGCTGCCGGCAGCATGGACTGCGACATCGGGCATGACTTCCGCGAGAAACGCGGTAGTACCAGAGAGGGCCATAGGATGATCATCGACCACCAACAAAGTCGGTGCAGCGTTCGACATGCGTATTCCCGTCTAATTTCCCGTCTCGTCCTTGTTGTCACCTACCTTGCAGAAGGGGGCGCGTGGACGTAGGGCCCACTCTATCAGAGCGGGTGAGGCGTCACAATCCATCACACAGGGGTATATGCATCGTACTGCATGCATATGGTGCAGCCTCCGTGCGGGGTTTGGCGTGAATTAAGTACCTAATGCGCTCGCTTTGCAAGAGTTTGCATCCCAGCTTGGTAGAATCGCGCCGATGAAAAATATTGTGATCCTGATTTCCGGGCGTGGAAGCAACATGGAAGCCATCGTCCGTGCCTGCGAAGCCGAGCGATGGCCGGCACGCGTGGCGGCTGTGCTCTCGAATCGCCCGGACGCTTCCGGCCTGCAGTTTGCCGCCGAACATGGTATCGCCACCGGCGTGGTGGACCACAAGCAGCACCCCGATCGTGCCAGTTTTGATGCCGCGATGCGCGACGTCATCGACAGCTACCAGCCCGACCTAGTCGTCCTGGCTGGCTTCATGCGGATTCTGACGCCTGAGTTCGTCGATCATTATTCAGGGCGGATGCTCAACATTCACCCGTCGCTGCTGCCCAGTTTTCCCGGCCTGCACACGCACCGCCAGGCCCTGGAAGCCGGTGTCAAACTGCATGGCGCGTCGGTCCATTTTGTCACCTCGGAACTCGATCACGGCCCAATCGTGATTCAGGCAGCACTTGATATTCTGCCTGGCGATACTCCGGAGTTGCTGGCCGAGCGTTTGCTCGACAGCGAGCATGTCATCTACCCGCGCGCAGTGCGCTGGTTCGTCGAAGACCGCCTGCACGTGCAGGACGGTGTCGTTCAAGTTCAACCGGCCGAGCCACAGTGGTTCATGGCCATCTCCGCCAAGGCGGCAGGAAATCAGCCATGAGTCGTAATCCCGCAACACCCCAGGACAACCGTCAGCGTTCGCGTGCCAGCAAGGGCAAGTCGAGCCCCATCCGCAGGCCGTCCACGCCGCGCCCGCAAGGTGTGGATGGCGCCCACGGCCGCGCGCCGGGTGGCCTGCAGGCTTTCCATCTGCAACACATCGACCGCCTGCTGGGCAAGGTCCTGTTGTTCGCGCGTCCCTCCGATGCCGTGGTGAGCCACTACTTCCGCGAGAACAACAAACTGGGTCATCGCGACCGCGGCATCATCGCCGAGGCGATCTTTGCAGTGTTGCGTCGACGCGTCGAATTCGGTCAGTTTGCCGAGAGCGGCTCGGGTGCGGCAGCGCGCCGGCTGGGCCTGCTCGGGCTTGCCGCCACGCTGGGTCGGGATGTGCTGAGCCCGTTCCTGTATCCGGAAGAGGCCACCTGGCTGGACCGGCTCACGACGATCGAACGCTCCAGTCTGTCCCCGCGCGTGCGCACCAACCTGCCGGAATGGCTGTACGACGATCTGGTCGGGCGCCATGGCGAAGCCTTCACCTCAGCCCTGGGCGACGCATGGCTGCGCCCGGCGCCGCTGGACCTGCGGGTCAACACGGCAAAGCTGTCGCGTGAAGAGGCGCTGGCTGAACTGGAGACCGCAGGCATTGCCGCGGAACCGGCCCCGATGGCTCCGGCCGGTATTCGCCTGAAGGGGAAGCCCGCGCTGAACCAACTGCCGCTGTTCATCAATGGCGGCGTGGAAGTGCAGGACGAAGGCAGCCAACTGCTGTGTCACCTGGTGGCCCCCAAGCGCGGCGAGATGGTGGTGGACTTCTGTGCCGGCGCTGGCGGCAAGACACTGGCACTGGGCGTGGCGATGCGCTCGACGGGCCGTCTCTATGCTTTCGATGTGTCGGAAAAGCGCCTGGCCAACCTGAAGCCCCGGCTGGCGCGCAGCGGCCTGTCGAACGTGCATCCTGTACTCATCGACTCCGAACGTGACGCCAAAATCAAGCGACTGGCCGGCAAGATCGACCGTGTACTGGTCGATGCGCCGTGCAGCGGCTTGGGCACGCTGCGCCGCAATCCGGACCTGAAATGGCGCCAGACGCCGGAATCGGTGCTGGAACTGACCGCCAAGCAGAGCGCAATCCTCGACTCCGCCGCACGCCTGGTGAAGGGTGGCGGACGCGTGGTCTACGCCACTTGCAGCGTGCTGGAGGCGGAAAACGAGGCGATCATCCGCGATTTCCTCGCGAGCCACGAGAATTTCCGCCTCGTGCCGGTAGCCGAGGTGCTGGCCGAGCAGAAGATCGATATCCCGTCTTTGCCGGCAGAAGGCGGCATGTTGGCGCTGTATCCGCACATCCACCAGACGGATGGCTTCTTTGCCGCCGTGCTGGAACGCACGCGCTGATCCATGAGTCCGGATTCACTGGAACAGCTCAGGATGTCGCATTCCATGTTTGGCAAGATGCTCGATGACCTGATCCGCGATGCGGGCGGGCCTGGCTTCTTCTGGCAGCTCGGTGTGCTGGCCGGCTGCCTGCTGGTGGCATGGCCGCTGGCGCGCTTCGTGGTCAAGCGTCTGGATGCGCGCTACGAGACCTCGAGCTTTTCGCTTCGTCTGGCTGTGGTCAGCCTGGAGCGGGCCATGTTCCCGCTGTTCGGCTGGCTACTGGTGTTGACGGCGCGCTTCGCGCTCGCGCCACTGGTGTCGGTCAGCGTGCTGCGGCTGGCGTTGGTGCCGCTGTTTGGCATCACGTCGCTGTACGTCACCTTCTACATCCTGCGGCGCGTGATGTCCGGCAACGGGCAATTGCACGGCATGCTGGTTCTGGTGGAGAAGGTGCTGACCACGCTGGTATGGATCGGCATGGCGCTGTACGTGCTTGGCGTCCTGCCGGACGTCATCGCATGGATGCAGGCGGTGCGCTTCTCCATCGGTGGCAAGCAGCACATCAATCTGGCCGATACGCTGATGGCGGTGGTCTGGATCCTGCTGACCGTGCTGGTGGCGATGTGGTTCGGTTCCTGGCTCGAGGACCGGCTGATGCGCGCCCCGAGCCTGGACACCAATCTCAAGGTGGTGCTGACGCGTATCGCCAAGGCGTTGCTGCTGCTGGTGTCGCTGCTGCTGAGCCTGTCGCTGGTGGGGATCGACCTGACCGTGCTGTCGGTCTTTGGTGGGGCGCTGGGTGTGGGTCTGGGTCTGGGTCTCCAGAAGATCGCCAGCAACTACATCTCGGGCTTCATCATTCTGCTGGACCGCTCGGTCAAGCTGGGCGACCAGATCACGGTGGACAAGTACACCGGCATCGTGTCGCAGATCCGCACGCGCTATACCGTTGTGCGGAACGGGGATGGTGAGACGCTTGTGCCGAATGAGCAACTTGTAGCCCAGTCGGTCCAGAATCACTCGTTCTCCGGCACCAATGTGCGCGTTGCCACCCGGGTGCAGGCTGACTACAGTGCCGATCCCGAGACGGTGATCTCGCTGTTGCAGGAGTGTGTGCGTGATCTGCCACGTGTGCTGCCCGAGCCGGCCCCAGCGGCCTTCCTGGTCCTGTTTGGCGACAGCGGTATCGAGTACGAAGTGGCCGTCAACATCGCCGATCCGCAGAATGGAAAACTTGGTGTGCAATCGGCGATGAACCGCGCAATCTGGCGTACGTTCCAGCAGCACGGCATCTCCATCCCCTATCCCCAGCGAGAGGTCCGGGTGTTGAATCAGGCGCAGGCAGTGCCATCTGTCCTGGAAGGCGCCTCCGCGGGAGAGTGAGTGCTGGGCGGCGCTGGCGGCACACCGGGAACGAAAGCCTTGGCGGGGCCTCCAAATCGGGGAAAAAGCGGATGTCCGAGCCGCCGCAATCCGGTAGAATGCCGGGTTGTCGCGGGTTTGCGATGCAGCCCGCCACCCCACACCAGACAACCGCCAGATTGCAGCGGTTCGTGCCTTCGCCCGGCACCCCCAAGGGTTTTGCCAGGCGCCAGAAAGCAATCGCAATCGCTGATTTTGCAGTCCTTTTTCTGCGCGTTAGATGCGTTGCACTGCGTGCCGCATAGCAAGACACCTGTATAACCGACGGAGAACAGTTTGTTCGACTCAATTCTTGACTGGGCCGCGAACGGCCTTGCCAACTGGTCCTGGTGGGAGATCGTGATCTACACCCTCGTGGTGACGCACATCACGATCGCCGGCGTGACCATCTTCCTGCACCGCTGCATGGCGCACCGGTCGCTGGATCTGCATCCGATTGCCCAGCATTTCTTCCGTTTCTGGCTGTGGCTGACCACAGGTATGGTCACCAAGGAATGGACGGCGATCCACCGCAAACACCACGCCAAGTGCGAGACCGAGGACGATCCCCACAGCCCGCAGACCCGCGGCATCCGCAAGGTGCTGCTGGAAGGCGCCGAACTGTATCGCGCCGAGGCCAAGAACAAGGAAACCATTGCCAAGTTCGGCCATGGCACGCCCAATGACTGGGTCGAGCGCAACGTGTACTCGCGCTTTGGCTGGCAGGGCGTCGGCCTGATGCTGATCATCGACCTGGCGCTGTTCGGCCTGGTCGGCATGTCCGTATGGGCCGTGCAGATGCTCTGGATCCCGATCCACGCCGCCGGCATCATCAACGGCCTGGGTCACTGGTGGGGCTATCGCAACTACGATTGCGAGGACGCTTCGACCAACGTGTCGCCGTGGGGCTTCATCATCGGTGGCGAGGAACTGCACAACAATCACCACACGTACCCGACGTCGGCCAAGTTCTCGGTCAAGTGGTACGAGATCGACGTGGGCTGGTGGTACATCCGTGCGATGCAGTCGGTGGGTCTGGCCAAGGTCAAGAAGACCCCGCCGAAGGCGCGCCTTGGGGATGCCCGCCCGGTCGACCACAACACGCTGGAGGCGATCATCGCCAATCGTTACGACGTCATGGCCCGCTATGCCAAGGCCGTGAAGTCCGCGTACCGGGAAGAACTGCAGAAGCTGAAGGAAGGCCGCACGGCCGAGTACAGCAGCTTCAAGCCGGCCCGCAAGTGGTTCCACCGCGAGGAAGCCAAGCTGGCCGCGCCGCAGCGCCAGCAACTGGCCAGCATCGTGGAGCAGAACAAGGCGCTGCATACCTTCGTGGAAATGCGCCGCGAACTGTCCGCGATCTGGGGTCGCTCCAACCTGACGCGCGAGCAACTGCTGCAGCAACTGCAGGCCTGGTGCCACCGCGCCGAGGCCAGTGGTATCCAGGCGCTGCAGGAGTTTTCCCTGCGCCTGCGCCGGTACGCCTGATACAATCCCGACGCGCCCGCATGGCTAAAAGCCCCGCCCCTGGCGGGGCTTTTCTTTTCGCTAAACTCCCCCATGTCCTGGTCAGATCGCGTGACGTCAAGCGCGGCGGCCTACGGGTGCACCGAGGAGTACTGCAGAGATGACCCCACAAACGATCAAGACCGTCGAGTTCGAAAAGCCGAACCTGGTGGATGCCGAGAACGCCGCAGGCGCAAGCTGTGTGGCGCATGCCTGGGCCAAAGTGCCTCCCGTGCTGACGCCCGATGAACGCCAGGCGCTCAAGGCGCGTATCCGCCGCTTGCTGAAGGAACGCAACGCGGTCCTCGTCGCGCACTATTACGTCGACGGCGACTTGCAGGACTTGGCCGAGGAGACCGGCGGCTGCGTGTCCGATTCACTGGAAATGGCCCGCTTCGGTCGCGACCACGAAGCCAAGACGCTGGTGGTGGCTGGTGTGCGCTTCATGGGCGAAACCGCCAAGATCCTGAGCCCGGAAAAAACCATCCTGATGCCGGACCTGGACGCCACGTGCTCGCTGGATCTGGGTTGCCCGGCTGACGAGTTCGCCGCGTTCTGCGACGCACATCCGGACCGCACTGTTGTGGTCTACGCCAACACCAGTGCTGCCGTAAAGGCGCGCGCGGACTGGATGGTGACCTCGAGCATCGGCCTGAAGATCGTTGAGCATCTGCACGCCCGTGGCGAGAAGATCCTGTGGGCGCCGGACAAGCACCTCGGCAGCTACATCCAGAAGCAGACCGGGGCCGACATGCTGCTGTGGCAAGGCTCTTGCCTGGTGCATGACGAATTCAAGGGCATTGAACTGGATCTGCTGCGCAAGGAACATCCGAACGCCAAGATCCTGGTGCATCCGGAATCGCCGGCCAATGTGGTGTCGCAAGCCGATGTGGTCGGCTCCACCAGCCAGCTGATCGCTGCCGCCCAGACGCTGGACGCCAACGAGTTCATCGTCGCCACCGACAATGGCATCCTGCACAAGATGCGCATGGCCGCGCCCGGCAAGCTGTTTATCGAGGCGCCGACTGCCGGCAACAGCGCGACGTGCAAGAGCTGCGCGCACTGCCCGTGGATGGCCATGAACGCGCTGACCAATCTGGCCGAAGTCCTGGAGACTGGCCGCAACGAGATTCACGTCGACCCGGCCATCGGCCGGCGCGCCGTTACCTGCATCGATCGCATGCTCGATTTTGCCGCGCAACAGAAGGCCAACGTCCGCCCCGCCGCCGACCTCGCCAAAGAGGCCGCGCTGTTCCAGGGAGTGGGCCCGGCATGAGCGTGAATCCGGTATTCGACAGTTACGGCCCAGCACTGCGTGCGGCGCTGGAAGCGAACGTCAAGGCGGCAATTGCCGAGGACGTCGGCAGCGGTGACCTGACCGGCCTCCTGGTGCCTGCCGAGAAACTGGCGCGCGCGCGCGTGATCGTGCGAGAGCCCGCCGTGCTGTGCGGTCAGCCGTGGTTCGAGGCCTGCATGACGGCCGTCGATTCGCGCTTGCAGGTGCGCTGGCTCAAGGAAGAGGGCGCGCGCATGGCGCCCGACGACGCGGTTTGCGAAATCACCGGCCCTGCCCGTGCCTTGCTGACTGCCGAGCGGCCATCGCTGAATTTCCTGCAACTGCTGTCCGGCGTTGCCACAGCCACGCGCCGCTACGCTGACCTGATCGCGGGCACTCGGGCACGGGTGCTCGATACACGCAAGACGCTGCCCGGCCTGCGGCTGGCGCAGAAATATGCGGTCAAGCTGGGCGGGGGCGAGAATCAACGCCTGGCGCTCTATGACGGCATCCTGATCAAGGAAAACCATATCGCCGCAGCCGGCAGCATCACGGCTGCGATGCAGGCGGCTTTTGCGCTGGGCAGCGATGCAACGGTGCAGGTCGAAGTCGAGTCGATTGCTGAGCTTGAAGAAGCGCTCAATGCAGGTGCGAAGTCGATCCTGATCGACAACTTCACGCTCGAGATGATGCGCGAGGCCGTGGCGATCAATCGCGAGCGGGCATTGCTGGAGGTGTCCGGCGGCGTGAACTACGAGACGATCCGCGCATTTGCGGAAACGGGCGTGGATCGCATCTCGGTAGGTGCGCTCACCAAGGATGTGCGCGCGACGGACTACTCGTTGCGGATCATCGGCTGAAAGCAGTCGGGCCCGGCAATGCGGACCCGATGCTCGGTTGTGGGAGGGAAGGCCTGCTCGTCAGGCCTTTTGTTTTTTCTGCCGATGCTGCGCGGCGCGGCCCGTCAGCGGTTGTAGCACCGTCGGCAGCGCCTTGGGCAGCGTGTCCGGATAGTCACGGCTGAAATGTAGGCCGCGGCTTTCGTGGCGCGAGTACGCGCTATCGACGATCAGCGATGCCACTTCGACCAGGTTGCGCAATTCCAGCAGGTCCCGCGTGACGCGGAAGTTCGCGTAATACTCGGCAATTTCCTCGCGCAACAATCCAATGCGGTGCTGGGCGCGCTCCAGGCGCTTGTCGGTGCGCACGATGCCCACGTAGTTCCACATCATGCGGCGCAGCTCGTCCCAGTTGTGGGACACGACCACTTCTTCGTCAGCATCCGAGACGCGGCTTTCATCCCACGCCGGCAGTGTGATGTCCGGCGCGCCGGCCTTGTCCTGCGCGGCAATGTCCTCGGCCGCGGCTCGGCCGATCACCATGCATTCCAGCAGCGAATTCGATGCCAGGCGATTGGCGCCGTGCAGGCCCGTGCAGGCCGTTTCGCCCACGGCATACAAGTTGGCGATGTCCGTGCGTCCGGACGTATCGGTCACCACGCCGCCACACGTGTAGTGGGCCGCGGGCACAACGGGAATCGGCTCGCGCGCGATGTCGATGCCAAACTCCAGGCAGCGAGCGTGGATCGTCGGGAAGTGTTCCTTCAGGAACGACTCCGGCTGGTGCGTGATGTCCAGGTACACGCAATCCAGGCCACGCTTCTTGATCTCGAAGTCGATCGCCCGGGCCACCACGTCGCGCGGCGCCAGTTCGGCACGTGCATCGTGTTCCGGCATGAAGCGGGTGCCGTCCGGCAGCTTCAGCAGCCCGCCTTCGCCTCGCACCGCTTCGGAAATCAGGAAGGACTTGGCGTACGGGTGATAGAGGCAGGTCGGGTGGAACTGGATGAATTCCATGTTCGACACACGGCAGCCCGCGCGCCAGGCCATGGCGATGCCGTCGCCCGTGGCCGTGTCCGGGTTGGTCGTGTAGAGATAGACCTTGCCGGCGCCGCCGGCGGCCAGCACCGTGTGCGTGGCCGTGATCGTGCGAACGTCGCCCGTGGCGTCATTGAGCACGTAGAGGCCATAGCAGCGATTGCCCGGCAGGCCCAGCTTGCTGGCCGTGATCAGGTCGATCGCGAAATGGTCCTCGATAATCGTGATATTGGGGTGCTGCCGCGCCTGCTCGGCCAGCGTGGTCACCACGGCATGGCCGGTGGCGTCCGCCGCGTGGATGATCCGGCGGCGGCTGTGGCCGCCTTCGCGGGTCAGGTGGAAGCCCAGCTCGGCCTGCGCGTCGCGCGTGAACGGCACGCCCCGGTCGATCAGCCACTGGATGGCTTCGCGGCCATGCTCGACGATGTAGCGCGTCGCGTCCTCGTCGCAAAGACCCGCGCCGGCAACGAGCGTGTCCTGCGTGTGTTCGTCATGGCTGTCGCCGGAATCCAGTACCGCGGCGATCCCGCCCTGGGCCCAGTCGCTGGCGCCTTGTGTCATGGCGCGCTTGCTGAGGATGACAACCCGGTGGGAATCGGCCAGCTGCAGCGCGACGGTGAGGCCGGCCAGCCCGCTGCCGACGATCGCGACATCGAAGTTCATGGTGCAGGGATCGCGTGGGGGCGAAAGAGCGTTGGGGAAAGCTGGCAAGTGTACACCCGCATGCATCCCGGCGTGCTCTCAATCCCTTGTGGCGCAAGGGTTTGCCGCGTAGTCATCCCAAACTTCGGGCGGGCTTCCGCCGGCCGCAAAAACAAAAAGCCCCGCTTGGAGCGGGGCTTTTTGCCAGAAAACCGGATCAATTACTTGATCTTGGTTTCCTTGTAGGGCACGTGCTTGCGGGCGACGGGATCGAACTTCGAGATCTCCATCTTTTCCGGCATGGTGCGCTTGTTCTTGGTGGTCGTGTAGAAATGACCCGTACCTGCGGTCGATTCCAGCTTGATCTTGTCGCGTCCGCCTTTGCTGGCCATGGTGTACTCCTACTATTTAGACTTCGCCGCGTGCGCGCAGGTCGGCGAGCACGGAGTCGATGCCTTTCTTGTCGATCAGGCGCAGGCCGGCGTTCGAGACGCGCAGGCTCACCCAGCGGTTTTCCGATTCAACGAAGAAGCGGCGATTCTGCAGGTTGGGCAGAAAGCGGCGCTTGGTCTTGTTGTTTGCGTGGGAAACGTTGTTGCCGACCATCGGCGCTTTCCCGGTCACTTGACAGACGCGTGCCATGAAGCACTCCTAAATCTTATTCGTGGACAATGTTCGCAACAGATCAACAAAAGGCGCGCGGGCCCGGACTGCAGCGGATTGAGACTTCAGCAAAACGAGCATTATAGACCGGAAACGATTGGCGGATCAACGCCTTCCGTACTTTTCGGAAGGAGGTGTTGCGCCGTGCCGCTTGCGTCACGCGAGTGAGGCGAGGGGAGCCGGTCATGCTCTGCGAACGAGTAGATATCGCTGCCGGCGACAATGTAATGGTCCAGCAGCTCGATGTCCAGCACGGACAGCGTCCGCGCCAGGGCCCGTGTGCTGGTGAGATCGCTGCGGCTTGGCACGGCTTCCCCGCCGGGGTGGTTGTGGGCCACGATCACGTAGGCGGCGTTGTGCACCAGGGCCTCGCGGGCCACTTCGCGCGGGTAGACCACGGCTTCGCACAGCGACCCGCGCGCCAGTTCCACGCTGGCCAGCAGCCGGTAGCGGGAATCCAGGTAGAGGCAGTGGAAGACTTCATAGGGCAGGTGGGCCAGCGTCATCCGCAGGTAGGCGCGGACCGCGCGAGAGGAATCGAGCCCTCCGGATTCCTTGAGCGTTTCGGCGAGCGATCGCCGCGCCAGCTCCGGCACGACCCGCAATTGTGCGTACTTCACTGCACCCATGCCCTTGACGCCGGCAAGGGCATCGCCATCCGCGGCGAATAGCCGCGTCAGCGATCCAAAGCTCGTCAGGAGTTCACGGGCCAGATCGACAGCGCTCTTGCCCGCGCTGCCCACGCGCAGGAAGACGGCCAGCAATTCGGCGTCGGACAGCGCGCTGGCGCCGGATTTCAGCAGTTTTTCGCGCGGCCGCTCGCAGGCGGGCCATTGGGGAATTGACATCGAATCGTCTCCGTTCAGCGCCACACTTGGCGGCAGGATGGCGACACGGAGGGCGGCGCGTCGGCGTCGGTTGGTCCAGTCGAATACAATACGGGTTGTTGACCGGTTGAGCACCCATGAATCTGCAAACTTTTGCGTCGGAAGCGGCAGGCGGCGACGCGGCTGCCCGCAAGACCGTCGGGGCGGACTCGTTCCTGACGCTTCACTACAGTATCGCCCTCGAGAACGGCACCGAAGTCGTGAGCACGTTCGAGGAAAAGCCCGCCACGTTGCTGCTCGGCCAGGGCCAGTTGGCCCCTACGCTGGAACAGGCCCTGCTCGGCATGCCCGAGGGCGAGCGCACGACCTATCGCCTTGCGCCCGAGCATGCGTTCGGGCCGCGCAATCCTGAACTACTGCAGTGGGTTTCTCTGGCCACGCTGCGCGAGAACAGTTCGTTCGAGGAAGACTATTCGCCAGGCGATCTGGTCGAATTCAATGCACCTGGCGGCGGAAAGTACGCCGGCGTGCTCAAGGAATTCGGAGACACCGCGGCGCTGTTTGATTTCAACCACCCACTGGCCGGACAGACCATCTTGTTCGACGTCCAGTTGATCGGAATTCTCTGATGTCAGTCGTCGAGTCGGACCACCGCATGCACGAAATGACCATCTCCAGCGACGCCGAGATCCTGATGGCGCAACCGCGCGGCTTCTGTGCCGGCGTGGACCGCGCGATCGAGATCGTCGAGCGCGCCCTGTCCCGGTTTGGTGCACCGATCTACGTGCGCCACGAGATCGTCCACAACGCCTACGTGGTGGCCGACCTGCGCCGCAAGGGCGCCGTCTTCGTGGACGAACTTGACGAGGTGCCCGAGGGATCGACCGTCATCTTCAGTGCCCACGGGGTCTCCAAGGAAGTACGTGCCGATGCCACCGCGCGTGGGCTGAACGTGTTTGACGCCACCTGTCCGCTGGTGACCAAGGTGCACGTGGAAGTCGGGAAGATGCGTGCCGAGGGCTGCGAGATCATCATGATCGGCCACAAGGGGCATCCCGAGGTCGAAGGCACGATGGGCCAGTCTGAACTGGGCATGCTGCTGGTGGAGTCGGTCGAGGACGTGAACCAGCTGGCCGTGTGCGACCCGCTGCAACTGGCCTACGTCACACAGACCACGCTGTCCGTGGACGAGACCGCCGAGATTGTGGCCGCGCTGAAGGCGCGCTTTCCCGAGATCCGCGAGCCCAAGAAGCAGGACATCTGCTATGCCACGCAGAACCGGCAAGACGCCGTGAAGTTCATGGCGCCGCAGGTGGAAGTCGTGATCGTGGTGGGCAGCCCGAACAGCTCCAATTCCAACCGCCTGCGCGAACTGGCGGACCGTCTGGGCGTGCCTGCCTACATGATTGACGATCCGGAGCAGCTCAAGCCCGAGTGGGTGGCGGGCAAGCGCCGGATCGGCCTGACCGCCGGCGCTTCGGCGCCGGAGGCGCTGGCCCAGGCCATCGTCGAGCGCCTGCGTACGTTTGGCATCAAGAACGTGCGCGCGCTGGAAGGCGTGGAGGAAAACATGTCCTTCCCGCTGCCGCGCGGCCTTGCCAGCGTGTCCGTGAAGTCCTGATCTTCGCGACCCGGACGTTGCCCTGGCGGCAACGTCCGCGATCCTTCCGCCGCATCCCGCTGTAGTCACCCTCTGCGTCACCCTCGGCATCACCGCCAACGCGGCCTCGCCCGCAGTCCTTCCTCTTTCCCCGTTTTTCCAGTGCTTGAGCAGCCCGCTCCGTTGCACGGTCCCGGTGCGCATGGCGGATAGGGTCTGCGCACGGACGATTGCTGGCTACAGACATTTCCCGCCCGGAAGCCCGTATCCCGCCGATTTGCTTTTCAATACCTGTCTTAACACCCAGACAATATCAGGGTAATCCCCGAGAATGGGGTTTTCCCTATTATGGTGCGACGCTACATTCTGCACATTAGAGAAGTTGCCCGGTAATTGAAATGAAATACCTAATTAATAACGTGCCATTATGGGTGGCGCTGACGCGGCTTAATTGGTGCCGCATGAGGCCCCGCCGGGCCCTAGGCACGATTCTTGTAAGGATAAAGGACGGGTCCGCCGAATGGGCGGAGATTGCCCCAATCTGTGCATTGGGGAAATTCCCTAGCTCATTTGGTGGGTAAATGGTTCAGGTTGTTGCGTCGCATATTGCATCTGCAAAGAAAGGGGATACAATGCGCGCGTTTCAAATTGAAACTAAACAAGGGCGGTCCAGGGAGTGCGTCCGGGAGGCGCAGTTTATTTCCCTGTTTTTGTGAATCCTAGGAGATCACTCATGCAATTCACGTTTGCCAAGATTCTGCCGATCGCGGCCGCAGTGGCGCTGGTCGCCGCATGTGGCAAGAAGGAAGAAAAGCCGGCTGATGCGGCAGCATCGGCACCTGCTGCAGCCGCTGCCCCCGCAGCCGCTGGCGGTGGCGAAACCGTCGTCAAGATCGGCCACGCGGCTCCGCTGACGGGCGGCATCGCTCACCTTGGCAAGGACAACGAGAACGGCGCCCGCCTGGCCGTTGAAGAAGTCAACAAGGCCGGCCTGGAAATCAACGGCAAGAAGATCAAGCTCGAACTGGTCGGCGAAGACGACGCGGGCGACCCGAAGACCGGCACCGCCGTGGCGCAGAAGTTGGTGGACGCGAAGGTCGCGGCCGTGGTCGGTCACCTGAACTCGGGCGTATCGATCCCGGCCTCCAAGATCTATAGCGATGCCGGCATCGTGCAGATCTCGCCGTCGTCGACCAACCCCGACTACACCAAGCAAGGCTTCAAGACCACCTTCCGCGTGGTGGCCACCGATGCCCAGCAGGGTCCGGCGCTGGCCAACTACGCCGCCAAGAGCCTGCACGCGAAGAGCGTGGCCATCGTTGACGATGCCACCGCCTACGGCAAGGGCCTGGCTGACGAGTTCGAGAAGACCGCCAAGGCGGCAGGCGTGAACGTGGTGGCGCGTGAAGCCACCAACGACAAGGCCACCGACTTCAAGGCCATTCTGACCAAGATCAAGGGCAAGAAGCCGGACGTGATCATGTACGGCGGCATGGACGCCACCGGCGGCCCGTTCGCCAAGCAAGCCAAGGAACTGGGCATTTCGTCCAAGATCGTTGGCGGCGACGGCGTTTGTACCGACAAGGTGGCCGAACTGGCTGGCGATGCCGTGTCCAACATCATCTGCTCGGAAGCCGGCCTGGCCCTGTCGAAGATGGAGCAGGGCGCGGATTTCGACAAGCGCTACCAGGCGCGCTTCAATGCGCCGGTGCAGATCTACGCACCGTTCACCTATGACGCCGTGATGGTCGTCGTTGACGCCATGAAGCGCGCCAACTCGACCGAGCCGGCGGCCATCTTGGCCGAGATGCCCAAGACGAACTACAAGGGCATAATCGGCAACATCGCCTTCGACGAGAAGGGCGACATGAAGGAAGGCACCATCACGCTGTACGAGTACAAGGACAAGAAGAAGTCCGTCCTCGACGTCGTGAAGATGTAATCCGGGCTTACCGGCCCATCCGAACGGCACCGCGAGTATGTTGCGGTGCCGTTTTTTTAGCCTTGCCGCACGTGCAGCATCCTTACCATGGGTGGAGTAGGCAGGCCGCTGACCAGCAAATAACCACACTACCAAGCCACCCACATATCAACGTCCCCCCGGCATCCACCCCATGCCGAGGGAATTTGGACGGAAGCAAGGAGTTTTCATGGATATCCTTATCCAGCAGATCGTGAACGGTCTGGTGCTCGGCAGCATCTATGCGCTGATCGCACTTGGCTACACCATGGTCTACGGCATTCTCGGGATCATCAACTTCGCCCACGGCGACGTGCTGATGATCGGCGCGCTGACCGCGCTGTCAGCCATACTTGGCTTGCAGAAATTCGCCCCCGGGCTTCCCGAATGGCTCACGCTGGTGATCGCTACGCTGATCGCCATGCCGGTCTGCGCCGTGCTGGCCTACACCATCGAGCGAGTGGCCTATCGACCGTTGCGCAACGCACCGCGGCTAGCCCCGCTGATCACCGCCATCGGCGTGTCCATCATCCTCCAGACGATAGGCATGCTGATCTGGTCGCGCAATCCGCTGACCTTCCCGCAACTGCTGCCCTCGTCGCCGATCGACATCGGCGCGACCGGCGCGACCATCACGGGCAAGGAAATCGTCATCATCGGCATGGCGCTGATGGTGATGGCGGGCCTGCTGACCCTGGTCAACCGCACCAAGCTCGGCCGCGCCATGCGCGCCACCGCCGAGAACCAGAAGGTGGCGGGGCTGATGGGCGTGAACCCGAACTTCGTGATCTCGGCCACATTCATGATCGGCGCCGCGCTGGCAGCGCTGGCCGGCGTGATGATGGCCACCAACTACGGCAATGCCCACTTTTACATGGGCTTCATCCCCGGTCTGAAGGCGTTCACCGCCGCGGTGCTGGGCGGCATCGGCAACCTGGCGGGCGCCATGGTCGGCGGCATGCTGCTGGGCCTGATCGAAGCGCTGGGTGCCGGCTATATCGGCGATCTCACCGGTGGCGTATTTGGCTCCAACTACCAGGACGTGTTCGCCTTTATCGTGCTGATCATCGTCCTTGTCTTCCGTCCGTCCGGCATCATGGGCGAGCGGGTTTCTGAACGCGCCTGAGGAGAGAGAATCCATGAATACCCCGATTCCATCCCCGGCGGCGCCGGCAGCGCCGCTGACCAAGACGCCGGCCAAGACCATGGCCGCGCTACTGGCTTTCCTGGTGATCGCCCTGTGCGCGCCGTTCCTCGTGCAGACTCTGGGCGGCAACTACTGGGTGCGCGTGCTCGACTTCGCGCTGATCTACATCATGCTGGCGCTTGGCCTGAACATCGTGGTGGGCTTCGCCGGCCTGCTCGACCTCGGCTATATCGCCTTCTATGCAGTTGGCGCGTACATGATGGCCTTGCTGGGTTCGCCCCACCTGTCTAACCAGTTCGAGTGGATCCACCAGCTCTTTCCCAATGGCCTGCACCTCACCATGTGGCTGGTGTTGCCGCTGGCAGTGCTGGTGGCGGCGACCTTCGGCGTGCTGCTCGGTGCGCCGACGCTTAAGCTGCGCGGCGATTACCTCGCTATCGTGACCCTGGGCTTCGGCGAGATCATCCGCATCTTCCTGAACAACCTCGACCGGCCGCTGAACATCACCAACGGCCCGAAGGGGATCACCGCGGTGGACCCGGTCCACATCTTCGGCTTCAATTTCTCCAAGACACACGAGATCTTCGGTCTGAAGTTCACGCCAGTATTCATGTACTACTACCTGCTGGTCGTGCTGGTGATCGCCATCGTGTTCATCTGCCTGCGGCTGCAGAACTCGCGGATCGGCCGCGCCTTCGTCGCCATCCGCGAAGATGAGATCGCCGCCAAGGCGATGGGCATCAACACCCGCAACATCAAGCTGCTGGCCTTCGCCATGGGCGCCTCGTTCGGCGGCGCGTCGGGCGCGGTGTTTGGCGCCTTCCAGGGTTTTGTGTCACCTGAGTCGTTCGTGCTGTGGGAGTCCATCTACATCCTTGCTATCGTCGTGCTCGGTGGCATGGGCCACATTCCGGGCGTGATCCTTGGCGGCATCCTGCTGGTGGGTTTCCAGGAACTGTTGCGCGCCGTGGCGGAGCCGGTGCAGAACCTGATATTCGGCCATATCATCGTCGACGCCGAAGTGCTGCGGCAACTCCTGTTCGGCCTGGCACTGGTTGTCGTGATGCTGTATCGCCCGGCGGGCCTGTGGCCATCGCCGCGAAGGGAAGACCGGCCGGTGATCCGCCGCCCGGGAAGCGTTGGCCGTTTCTGACCAGGAGGATGATATGAGCAATGGGAATTTCCTCCTGTCGGTACAGGGGGTCAACAAGCGATTCGGCGGCCTGCAGGCCTTGTCCGATGTGGGCCTGGAGATCCATCCGGGCGAAATCTACGGCCTGATCGGTCCCAACGGAGCCGGCAAGACCACCTTCTTCAACGTGATCACCGGCCTGTACACGCCTGATTCCGGCGAGTTCGTGCTGGGTGGAAAGGCCTACCAGCCGACCGCCGTGCACGAAGTCGCCAAGGCTGGCATCGCCCGCACCTTCCAGAACATCCGTCTGTTCGGCGAGATGACCGCGCTCGAGAACGTGATGGTGGGGCGCCATGTGCGCACCAAGGCGGGCCTGCTCGGCGCGGTATTCCGTCCGCCCTCGGTGCGGCGCGAGGAAGAGTCGGTGGAAGACTGGGCGCACGACCTGCTGGAATACGTGGGCATTGGCAAGTACGCCCACTTCACCTCGCGCAACCTTTCCTACGGCCACCAGCGCCGCCTGGAAATCGCGCGGGCGCTGGCCACCGAGCCCAAGCTGCTGGCACTGGACGAACCCGCCGCCGGCATGAACGCCACTGAGAAGGTGGAGCTGCGCGGCCTGCTCGACAAGATCCGCGGCGACGGCAAGACCATCCTGCTGATCGAGCACGACGTGAAGCTGGTGATGGGCCTGTGCAACCGCATGACCGTGCTCGACTACGGCAAGGTCATCGCGCAGGGCCTGCCGCAAGAAGTCCAGAGCAACCCAGCGGTGATCGAGGCTTACCTCGGTACCCCGGCGCACTGACGGGGGAAAGAACAATGAAAGACACACTACTGAAGATATCTGGCCTGAAGGTCGCCTACGGCGGCATCCAGGCGGTCAAGGGCATCGATCTCGAGATCCGGTCAGGCGAGCTGGTGACGCTGATCGGCGCCAACGGCGCCGGCAAGACCACCACCATGAAGGCCATCACCGGCCTGCAGCACTGGGCCGGCGGCGACGTGGAGTACATGGGCAAGTCCATCAAGGGCGTGCCCAGCTACGCGCTGCTCAAGCAGGGCCTGGCGATGGTCCCGGAAGGGCGCGGCGTGTTCGCGCGCATGACCATCACCGAGAACCTGCAGATGGGCGCGTACACGCGGACCGACGAGGCCGGCATCAAGGCCGACATCGACCGCATGTTCGGCATCTTCCCGCGCCTGAAGGAACGCGCCAACCAGCTGGCCGGCACGATGTCCGGCGGTGAACAGCAGATGCTGGCCATGGCGCGCGCGCTGATGAGCCAGCCCAAGCTGCTGCTGCTGGATGAGCCGTCGATGGGTCTGTCGCCGATCATGGTCGAAAAAATCTTCGAGGTGGTGCGCACCGTGTCGGCACAGGGCGTGACCGTGCTGCTGGTGGAGCAGAATGCGCGCCTGGCGCTGCAGGCCGCGCACCGTGGCTATGTGATGGAGTCCGGCCTGGTCACCATGAGCGGGGATGCCAAGCAAATGCTGGATGACCCGAAGGTGCGCGCGGCCTACCTGGGCGAGTAATCGCCTGCGGTTTTCTCGCAGCAACGAAAAAGCCTCGCGAAAGCGAGGCTTCAGATTGCCGACGAACCCCACATTTTCCGGAGTGTGGGGTTTTGTTTTTTTCATGGGTGACGGTGCGGCGACGGGCCGTCAGCGAGGCCCGATCCCACCATGCCCGTACGGACGGACCGCAACGGCCGGTACGGCTGACCGGCCGGGCCGCACAGGCTAGCTCCTTCAGGCCAGCTTCTTCAGCAGCGTGCGCAGCATGCTGATCATCTGGTCGATTTCCTCGCGCGTCACGTTCAGCGCCGGCATGAAGCGCAGCAGGCTGGGGCGCGGCGAGTTCAGCAGCAGGCCTTGCGGCGCCATCTCGCGCGCCTCTTCCACGATCTGCGGGCCGATGTCCTTGTCCAGCACCAGCGCGCGCAGCAGGCCTTCGCCACGTTCGCCGCCCAGGCCGAACTCGGCCGACAGCGCCAGCAATTGCTCGCGCAGGTACTGGCCCTTGGCCTTCACATCGTCCAGGAAGCCCGGCGCGGTCAGCTGCTCGATCACGGCGCTGCCCACGGCGGTCATCAGCGGGTTGCCGTTGTAGGTGCCGCCCTGGTCGCCGGCTTCGAAGCTTGCCACCTCGGCCTTGCACAGCAGCGCGGACAGCGGCACGCCGCCGCCGATGCCCTTGCCCAGCGTCATGATGTCCGGCTCCACGCCCGACAGCTCGTACGCGAACAGCGTGCCGCAGCGGCCGCAACCGGTCTGCACTTCATCGACGATGAGCAGCAGCTTGTGCTTGTCAGCCAGCGCGCGCAGGCCCTGCATGAACTCGCGCGTGGCGGGGATCACGCCGCCTTCGCCCTGCACGGGCTCCAGCATGATGCCGACGGTCTTGTCGGTGATCAGCTTCTCCACGGATGCCAGGTCGTTCAGGTCGGCCTTCGGGAAACCCGGCACCTGCGGGGCGAAGATGGTGTCCCAGCCGGCCTTGCCGGATGCGCTCATGGTCGCCAGCGTGCGGCCATGGAAGCTGTGGTCCATCGTGATGATCTCGTACGCGCCGTTCTTGTGCTTGCGGCCCCATTTGCGCGCCAGCTTGATCGCACCTTCGTTGGCCTCGGCGCCGCTGTTGGCAAAGAAGACCTTGTCGAAGCAGCTGTTGTCGGTCAGTTGACGGCCCAGCTTCAGCATCGGCTCGTTGTAGAACGCCGGGCTCGGGTTCAGCAGCTTGCGCGCCTGGGTTTCGAGCGCCTGGATCATGCCCTCGTTCGAGTGGCCCAGCGCGTTGACCGCCCAGCCTTGCACGAAATCGAGATAGCGCTTGCCGTTATGGTCCGTCAGCCACGACCCCTTGCCTTCGGTGAAGACCAGCTCGGGCCGGTTGGTGATGTACATCAGGGATTGGACGGGATACTCAGCAAATGCCATGGCGGACTCCTGGGGTCGGCATGAAACGATGGACGGACAAAGGGAAGAGCAAAGAGACGGAAGAAAACAAAAAGCCACGGGGATTGCCCGTGGCTTGTTGACCTGAACAGACGCTGTTGACGGTCAGCCGCGCGGCACCCCGGTGGGGAGCAACGTACGTGCGCGGCGTCGGAGCATAACGGTGTTCATGGCGGCCAATATAAAACGCATGCGCCCGGGTGTCAAAACGAAATGTGGCAGACCCGGGTGGCATTGTTGTGTCGACGGAACGGCGGCCGCGGCGCTCAGGCCGCGCCGGCCGGGTGCATGTCGGCCTCGGACGTGAAGGAATCGGCGAAGAACGCGTCCTCGTGCAGGCGGCATTGGGCCGTGAAGTCCGTGCGGGCGGCGTTCACCATCACCGGAGCGCCGCAGGCATAGACCTCGTGCCCGGACAGGTCCGGGAAGTCGGCCATGACGGTCTGGTGGACAAAGCCGGTACGACCCGTCCAGGCATCGTCGGGCTGCGCGTCGGACACGACGGGCACGTACTTGAAGTTCGGCAGGTCGCGAGCCCACTGCTCGCACAGCGCGTGCATGTAGAGGTCGCGCGGGCGGCGGCCGCCCCAGTACAGCGTCATCGGGCGCGTGATGCCGGTGTACGCGGCGTGCTCGACGATGGCCTTGATCGGTGCGAAACCAGTGCCGGAGGCCAGCAGGACGATCGGCTTGTCGGAATCCTCGCGCAGGAAGAAGCTGCCCAGCGGACCTTCGAAGCGCAGGATGTCGCGCTCCTTCATGGCCGGGGCGCCTTCCTTCGCGCCGAACACGTAGTCGGTGAAGGCGCCGCCCGGCATGTGGCGGATATGCAGTTCGATCGGGCCTTCCTCGTGCGGCGGCGTGGCGATCGAGTAGCTGCGGCGCTTGCCGTCGCGGAGCAGGAATTCCACGTACTGGCCGGCCAGGTACTGCATGCGCTCGGTCGCGGGAAGCTGCAGGCGGATGGCGATCACGTCGTCCGCCAGGCGCTCCAGCGTGCTCACGCGGCACGGGATCTTCTTGATGGGGATGTCGCCGGCGCCGTGGACTTCACGGCACTCGATCGTGATGTCGGAGGCGGCATTGGCGCAGCAGAACAGCGCGCGGCCTTCGGTCTTTTCCTGGGCTGTCAGCGCCGATGCGGCGTGGTCGCCCTGCACGATGGTGCCCTCGACCACGCGGCCCTTGCAGGACCCGCACGCGCCGTTCTTGCAGCCGTACGGCAGGCCGATACTATGACGCAGGGCCGCGCCGAGGATAGTTTCGTCGGCGGCCACCTCGAACTTGTGGCCGCTGGGCATGACGGTTACTTGATAAGCCATAATCAGATCTATGAGCCAAATTCTGTCGCCGATTCCGGCGTTGTCTACCCCAAGGGCCGCGCGCCGACTAGGCCGTCCGCGTCTGCTGATCGTCGGTTGCGGCGATGTCGGCACGCGCATCCTGCGGCTGCTGTCAGCCCGCATGCGGGTGTTTGCCGTGACGTCGCAACCGGGCCGTCGGGCCGAGTTGCGCGCAGCGGGCGCGGTACCGCTGGTGGCCGACCTGGATCGGCCTGTCACGCTGGCGCGGCTGCGCGGCCTGGCGGACCGGGTCATTGACCTGGCGCCGCCGCCCGCGCAGGGCCATGGCGATCCGCGCACACGCGCCTTGCTTGCCGCGCTGAGGCGGACCGCATGGCGCCGGGCACGGGCCGGACGCTTCGCATCCGGAGCCGCCAGCGAGGCCGACATTCTACCCGACCGGGGTTGGCACCGGGCGTTCGAGGCGGCCGCGCACCATGTGCCATCGCGCGTGTTCGTCTATGCCAGCACCACTGGCGTCTATGGCGACCGGGGCGGTGCCCGCGTGCAGGAATTTGACGCGGTCCGCCCGCAAACGCCACGCGCGCGGCGCCGCGTGGCGGCTGAATCCGCGGTTCGCCGGTTTGGCCGCGATGCGGGATGGCGCGCCAGCATCGTCCGGATTCCAGGCATCTACGCCGAAGACCGCCTGCCGATCGCGCGTCTGAACAAGCGCACGCCGGCCCTGTCGCGGCAGGACGACGTGTACACCAGCCATATTCATGCGGATGACCTGGCGCGCACGATGATCGCCGGGCTGTGGCGCGGACGCCCCCAGCGCGTGGTCCACGCCAGCGACGACACGGAACTGCGCATGGCCGATTACTTCGACCTCGTGGCGGACCGGCGTGGCCTGCCCAGGCCCCCGCGCATCAGTCGCCAGCAGGCGGGCGAGGTCATCGATGCGTCGCTGCTCAGCTTCATGAGCGAATCGCGCCGCCTGGACAACCGTCGGCTCAAGCGCGAGCTGCGTCTGCGCCTGCGCTATCCCACCGTGGCGTCCTTCTTCGACGCCTGAACTCCCCGGCCTCTCTTCCCTGGCACACCGCTTGCAAGCGGTGTGCCGGCCGTGTCGCTGTCTATACAGGATTTATCCGAAACGCCCCGCAAGGGTGCATTTTGCGGATATTTGCGCACTTTTCTGGGCGCAGACTAGTGCAAACCCTTCGTTGACTTGTATAGACAGGCATAGCACCATTGCCGGCATCGAGTGATGGCCACACGCATGGCCGCACCATCGACCGGCTGCATCCAAGCCTGTCCGACATACACCAAAGGAGCCGACAGCATGTCCCAGCAACGCCGTGCAACGCTTGCCGCAATCGCCCTGGCCGTATCGGCCGCCGCCACCGTCGCCCACGCCCAGAACACACCCGTCACGCTCGGCATGAGCGGCTGGACCGGGTTTGCCCCCCTGACGCTGGCCGACAAGGCCGGCATCTTCAAGAAGCACGGCGTGGACGTCGACATCAAGATGATTCCGCAAAAGGACCGTCACCTGGCGCTGGCCTCGGGCGCGATCCAGTGCGCGGCCACCACCGTGGAAACCCACGTGGCATGGAATGCCAACGGCGTGCCGATCACGCAGATCGTGCAGCTGGACAAGTCCTACGGCGCCGACGGCCTGGCCGTGCGCAGCGACGTGAAGGGCTTTGCCGATCTCAAGGGCAAGACCATCGGCGTGGATGCGCCGGGCACGGCGCCGTACTTCGGCCTGGCATGGATGCTCAAGAAGAACGGCATGACGCTGAAGGACGTCAAGGTGACCACGCTGTCGCCACAGGCGGCCGCGCAGGCCTTCGTGGCCGGGCAGAACGATGGCGCCATGACCTACGAACCGTATCTCTCCACCGTGCGCGCCAATCCGGACAAGGGCAAGATCCTGGCCACCACGCTGGATTACCCGATGGTGACGGACACGCTGGGTTGCGCGCCCAAGTGGCTCAAGGACAATCCCAAGGCCGCGCAGGCGCTGGTGGACAGCTATTTCGAGGCGCTGGAGATGATCCGCAAGGAGCCGGAGCGCGCAAACGAGATCATGGGCGCGGCGGTCAAGCAGACCGGCGAGCAGTTTGCCAAGTCGTCGGCCTACCTGCGCTGGCAGGACAAGGAAGCCAACCGCACGTTCTTCTCGGGCGAGCTGGCGAGCTTCAGCAAGGAAGCCGCCGGCGTGCTGATGGACATCGGCGTGATTCGCCAGGTGCCGGATGTCACCACGCTCTATGACGCACGATTCCTCAAGTAAGCCGGAAGGGGTAGTCATGTCTTCTCAAGCTTCCACCTCCGCGCCGGCCGCACGCGTGCCGGCCGCCACCGGCACCCTGGCCGCGCCGCGCGCGCGTCATCCGTGGCTGTCGCCGCTGGTGCCGGTAGCGCCGCGCACGCGCTGGCTGCTCGGCCTGTCGTTCTTCGCCGTCTTCTTCGGCCTGTGGGCCGTCGTCACGCTCGGCGGTTTCGTGTCGCGCACATTCCTGGCCGATCCGCTGACCATGGCGCGTGAAGGGGTGACGCTGTTCACGCAGTACAACTTCATCGGCGATATCGGCATGACGGTCTGGCGCGTGGTCGGCGGCTTCGTGCTCGCCGCGGCGATTGCCGTCCCGCTCGGCATCTTCATGGGCGCGTACAAGGCGGCCGAGGCGTTCTTCGAGCCGTTCGTGTCGTTCTGCCGTTACCTGCCGGCGTCGGCGTTCATCCCGCTGCTGATCCTGTGGGCCGGCATCGGCGAAACCCAGAAGCTGCTGGTGATCTTCATTGGTTCGTTCTTCCAGATCGTGCTGATGGTGGCCGTGACCGTCGGCGGCGCGCGCAAGGACCTGGTCGAGGCGGCCTACACGCTGGGTGCCACGCCGCGCGGGATCGTGCGCCGCGTGCTGATCCCCGGCGCCGCGCCCGGCATCGCGGAGATCCTGCGGCTCGTGCTGGGCTGGGCCTGGACGTATGTGATCGTCGCGGAGCTGATCGGCTCGTCCTCGGGCATCGGCCACATGATCACTGACAGCCAGGCGCTGCTGAACACCGGGCAGATCATCTTCGGCATCATCGTCATCGGCTGCATCGGGCTGGTGTCGGACCTCGTCTTCAAGGTGGCTAACCAGCGCCTGTTCCCGTGGAGTTCGATCAAATGAGCGCGCTGTCCATCCAGCAGGTATCGCGGACCTTCACCAATCCGCGCGGCGGTGAAACGCAGGCGTTGCTGCCCGTCGATTTCGAGGTGCGCGACAATGACTTCGTGACGATTCTCGGCCCGTCCGGCTGCGGCAAGTCCACGCTGCTGCGCATCGTGGCAGGGCTGGATACACCCACCGGCGGCCGTGTGCTGCTCGACGGCCAGCCCGTGGCCGGCCCGGGTGCCGATCGTGGCATGGTGTTCCAGTCGTACACGCTGTTCCCGTGGCTGACCATCGAGCAGAACGTGCGGTTTGGCCTGCGCGAGCGCGGCATGAGCGTGGCGGACCAGAAGGAGCGCAGCGATTTCTTCATCGCCCGCGTGGGGTTGCGCGGGTTTGAACACCACTATCCCAAGCAGTTGTCCGGCGGCATGCAGCAACGCACGGCCATTGCGCGGGCGCTGGCCAACGATCCCAAGATCCTGCTGCTCGACGAGCCGTTCGGCGCGCTGGACAACCAGACGCGCGTGCTGATGCAGGAACTGCTGCTGGGCATCTGGGAGTCGTCGCGCAAGACGGTATTATTCGTCACGCACGATATCGACGAGGCCATCTTCATGGCCAACCGCGTGGCGGTGTTTTCCGCCAGGCCGGGTCGGATCAAGAGCGAGATCGCGGTGGACTTCCCCCATCCGCGCCATTACACGATCAAGACATCGCCCGAGTTTTCCGCGCTGAAGGCACGGCTGACCGAGGAGATCCGCGCCGAGGCCATGGCCGCGGCCGAGCACTGAACGCCATGAATCACCCCGCCACCAGCCAGGCATCCGCCTCGTCCAACGCCCCCGCCGCGCTCTACCAGCAGGTGAAGGAGTACATCGCCCGCCAGATCCAGAGCGGCGCGTGGCAGCCCGGGGACCGCGTGCCGTCCGAGCAGGAGCTAGTGAACCGCTTCTCCGTGTCGCGCATGACCGTCAACCGCGCGCTGCGCGAGTTGTCGGAGCAGGGCAGGGTAGTGCGCGTGGCGGGCGTCGGCACGTTCGTGGCGGAGCACAAGCCGCAGTCCACGCTGCTGTCGGTGGTCAACCTGCAGGACGAGATCCGCATGCGGGGCCACGACTATGCGTGCGATGTGATGCTGGTGGAGCGCGTCTCCGCGTCGATCGAAGTGGCCGCCGCACTGGAGCTGCGCACCGGTGAATCGGTGTTCCATTCGGTCTGCGTGCATCGCGAGGATGGCGTGCCCGTGCAGCTGGAGGACCGCTACGTCAACCCGCGCGTGGCGCCGGACTTCATCACGCAGGATTTCAGCGATACGCAGCCCGGCGAATACCTGCTGCGCAACGTGCCGTACGACCAGGTGGAGCACGTGGTCGACGCGATCTCGGCCACGCCGGAGCAGGCCGCGCAACTGGAAATGCCGCCCGCGCAACCGTGCCTGTTGCTGACGCGACGCACGTGGACTCACGGCGTACCGGTCACATTCGTGCGTTGTCTGCACCCGGGCAACCGTTATCGCCTCGGCAGCCGCTTCCGCGCCGACGGCAATCCTGCCTTCGGCTGATATATCTGCCTGACGCCAGCTTTTTTGCTGGCCATCGGGCTATCTTTTCGACTAACCTGTATAGACAGGCTCATACAAGTCGCAGGACGAGCCAACGACTACTCGCAGTGCGCCGCAGCGCACTGCACAGACAAGACCAGAGGACATGCTCATGACGGCACCCCGCACTCACTCCGATTCCCGCCCCGTGCTGACGCTCCAGCCGGGCCACGTATCGCTGGCCGACCTGCGCCGCATCTACCGTGGCGAAGTGCGCCTGGCGATGGCGGAATCCGCCTGGGCCGGCGTGCGCGCCGCGCAAGCCACCGTGCAGGACATCATCGATGCCGACGCCGTGGTCTATGGCATCAACACCGGCTTCGGCAAGCTGGCCCAGTCGCGCATCCCGCACGACAAGCTGGCGCAGCTGCAACGCAACCTGGTGCTCTCGCACAGCGTGGGCACGGGCCCGGACCTGGCGGTGGACACCGTGCGCCTGATCCTGGCGATCAAGGCGGTCAGCCTGGCGCGCGGCCATTCGGGCGTGCGGCCGGAACTGATCGAGGCGCTGCTGGCGCTGGCCAATCACGATGTGACCCCCTGCATCCCGGCCAAGGGCTCGGTGGGCGCATCGGGCGACCTGGCGCCGCTGGCGCACATGTCGTGCACGCTGATCGGCGTGGGCGACGTGTATGTCGACGGCCAGCGCGTGCCGGCCGCGCAGGGGCTGGCCCACGCGGGACTCGACGCGTTTGCGCTGGGCCCCAAGGAAGGCTTAGCGCTGCTGAACGGCACGCAGGTTTCCACGGCACTGGCGCTGGCGGGCCTGTTTGCCGCCGAGGATGCGTTCGCGGCCGGTCTGGTGGCCGGCGCGCTGTCGCTGGAGGCGATCAAGGGATCGGTCAAGCCGTTCGATGCACGCATCCATGAGGCACGCGGGCAGGCCGGCCAGATCGACGTGGCGCACGCGGTACGGGCGATGCTCGACGGCAGCGAGATCGTCGACTCCCACAAGACCTGCGGCCGCGTGCAGGACCCTTATTCGATCCGCTGCCAGCCGCAGGTGATGGGCGCCTGCCTGGACAACCTGACGCACGCCGCGCGCATCCTGCGCATCGAGGCCAATGCGGCATCCGACAACCCGCTGGTGTTCCCCGAGCAGGGTGACGTGGTGTCCGGCGGCAATTTCCACGCCGAGCCGGTTGCCTTTGCGGCCGACATCATCGCGCTGGCCATCGCCGAGATCGGCGCGATCTCCGAGCGCCGGCTGGCGCTGCTGCTGGATACGGGCCTGTCCGGCCTGCCGCCGTTCCTGGTCCGCGAGGGCGGCCTGAACTCCGGCTTCATGATCGCGCAGGTCACGGCCGCCGCACTGGCTTCCGAAAACAAGGCGCTGGCGCATCCGTCCAGCGTCGACAGCCTGCCCACCTCCGCCAACCAGGAAGACCATGTGTCGATGGCGACGTATGGTGCGCGCCGCCTGGGCGAGATGGCCGCCAACACGGCCGTGGTAGTCGGCATCGAGGCGATGGCGGCCGCGCAGGGCATCGAGTTCCATCGTCCGCTGAAGTCGTCGCCGCTGGTGGAGCAGGAACTGGCCCGCATCCGCGCGCGCGTGGCCTTTGTCGAATCCGACCGCTACCTGGCGCCCGACATCGAGGCCATGAAGCAGTGGGTCCAGCAGGGCGATGCCGGCGCGGGGTGGCCCGACGCGGTGCGCGCGGTCCTTCCGACCAACGCCGCCGCCTGATCCGCGACCCCGACAACCCGATCCACAACCCGATCCACAACCCGACCTACGAACCGATCCACGACCCGAACCGAATTCCACGCAGGAGAGACGAGACATGAACGCCAACGAACACCAATTCACCGAGACCCTGCGCGGCCCGCGCGAAATCCGCGCACCGCGGGGCAGCCAGCTGCACTGCAAAAACTGGCTGATCGAGGCCGCCTACCGCATGATCCAGAACAACCTGGACCCGGACGTGGCGGAGCGGCCGCAGGACCTGGTGGTCTATGGCGGTATCGGCAAGGCCGCGCGCAACTGGGAATGCTTCGACGCGATCCTGGACAGCCTGCGCCGCCTGGGCGAGGAAGAATCGCTGCTGGTGCAGTCCGGCAAGCCGGTGGGCGTGTTCCGCACCCATGCCGATGCGCCGCGCGTGCTGATCGCCAATTCGAATCTCGTCCCGCACTGGGCCAACTGGGACAAGTTCAACGAGCTCGATCGTGCCGGCCTGATGATGTACGGCCAGATGACGGCGGGGTCGTGGATCTACATCGGTACGCAGGGTATCGTGCAGGGCACCTTCGAGACGTTTGTGGAGGCGGGCAACCAGCACTACAACGGCGACCTGGCCGGCAAGTGGATCCTGACCGCGGGCCTGGGCGGCATGGGCGGCGCGCAGCCGCTGGCCGGTGTGCTGGCCGGTGCCTGCGTGCTGGCGATCGAATGCCAGGAGTCGCGTATCGACTTCCGCCTGCGCACGCGCTATGTCGACAAGAAGGCCACCACGCTCGATGAAGCGCTGGCGATGATCGCCGAGGCGACGAAGAACAAGGAGGCGATCTCGGTGGGCCTGCTGGGCAACGCGGCGGAAATCGTGCCGGAACTGGTGCGCCGCGCCCAGGCGGGCGGCATGCGTCCGGACATGGTCACCGACCAGACGTCGGCGCACGACCTCGTCAACGGCTACCTGCCGGAAGGCTGGACCGTGGATCAGTGGGAAGACGCGCGCAAGAATGATCCGAAGTCCGTCGAGGTGGCCGCCAGGGCGTCGATCGTCAAGCACGTCAACGCGATGCTGGCCTTCCAGCAGATGGGCGTGCCGACGCTGGACTACGGCAACAACATCCGCCAGGTGGCCTTCGACGAAGGCGTGAAGAACGCGTTCGATTTCCCGGGCTTCGTGCCGGCATACATCCGTCCGCTGTTCTGCCGGGGCAAGGGGCCGTTCCGCTGGGTGGCGCTGTCCGGCGATCCCGAGGATATCTACAAGACCGATGCAAAGATGAAGGAGCTGTTCCCCGAGGACAAGCACCTGCACCGCTGGCTCGACATGGCGCGCGATCGCATCGCATTCCAGGGGCTGCCGTCGCGGATCTGCTGGGTAGGCCTGGATGAGCGTCATCGCGCCGGCCTGGCCTTCAACGAGATGGTGAAGTCGGGCGAGCTGAAGGCGCCGATCGTGATCGGCCGCGATCACCTCGACTGCGGCTCGGTCGCGTCGCCGAACCGCGAGACCGAAGCGATGCGCGACGGCTCCGATGCGGTGTCCGACTGGCCGCTGCTCAACGCGCTGCTGAACACGGCCGGCGGCGCCACCTGGGTCAGCCTGCACCACGGCGGTGGCGTGGGCATGGGTTTCTCGCAGCACGCGGGCGTGGTGATCGTCTGTGACGGCACCGACGCCGCCGCGAAGCGCATCGAGCGTGTGCTGTGGAACGACCCGGCCACGGGCGTCATGCGCCATGCCGATGCCGGCTATGACATCGCAATCGACTGCGCGCACGAGAAGGGCCTGAATCTGCCGATGGTGAAGGGAGCGAAGGGCGCATGAGCGGTTTGCCATCCGGGGCGGTCCGGTTTTCGTTGGACGCCATCGTGCCGACGCCGTGGAAGAACGGCGGCGGCACCACGCGCGAGATTGCCGTGTGGCCGCCGGGCGCGGGCATGGACGCCTTCGCGTGGCGCATCAGCGTGGCCGACATCGCCGCGGACGGGCCGTTCTCGGCCTTTCCCGGCATCGACCGCCAGATCGTGCTGCTGGAGGGCGCGGGTGTGCACCTGCAGGCCCACGACGATTCGTTCTGCCACAAGCTCACGCGGATCGGCGAGCCATACCCGTTCTCGGGCGATACGGCCGTGCATGCCACGCTGGTCGACGGCCCCACGCGCGACTTCAACGTGATGACCCGACGCGATCGCTGCCGCGCACAGGTCGACCTGCAGCGCGAGCCGTTCGATGCCACGGCAGGTGCCACCTCCGGCGCCGACACCGTTCTCGTATTCGTGATCCGGGGCGACTGGCGCGTTGCCGATGGCGAGCACCTGCAAGCGGGCGAGGGCATACTGGTGCCGGGGGACGTGCCGCCCGGGCAACTGGCTTTCGCTCCCACCGAGATCTCCGCGCTATGCCTGCGCGTGACCCTGCATATGGAGCCTGTCCGATGAGGATTTCCGACGCGCCGTCCGCCGACGGCGTCTGGCACCACTGCCACTTGCTGCCCGATGCGGATCCCGCACGCGCGATCCGGGACGGGGCGATCGTCGTCGAGCACGGCCGCATCGCCTGGGTGGGCGCTCAGGCGGCGTTGCCCACGGCGTATCGCCACCTGCCACTCCACGATGGCGGCGGCGCGTGGGTCACGCCGGGCCTGGTCGATTGCCATACGCACCTGGTCTACGGCGGCCAGCGTGCCGACGAGTTCGCCATGCGGCTGGCCGGCGCCAGCTACGAGGACATCGCGCGGGCCGGTGGCGGCATCGTCTCCACGGTGCGCGCGACCCGCGAGGCCGACGAGGCCGCGCTGTTCGCCCAGGCGGCTGCGCGATTGCGACCGTTGCTGGCCGAGGGCGTGACCGCTATCGAAATCAAGTCCGGCTACGGGCTGTCGCTGGACGCCGAGCGCAAGCAGTTGCGCGTGGCACGCAAGCTAGGCGAGGCGTTTGGTGTTGCGGTACATACGACGTTCCTCGGCGCCCACGCGCTGCCGCCCGAATATGCGGGGCGTGCCGACGACTACATCGAGCTGGTCTGCAACACGATGCTGCCGGCGCTGGCCGGGGAGGGCCTCGTCGATGCCGTCGACGCCTTCTGCGAAGGGATCGGCTTTTCGCCCGCGCAGACCACGCGGGTATTCGACGCCGCCGCGCGCCACGGCCTGCCGGTCAAGCTGCACGCCGAGCAACTGAGCAATCTTGGCGGTGCCGCGCTGGTGGCGAGACATAAAGGATTGTCCGCCGATCACCTCGAACATCTGGACGAAGCTGGCGTGGCCGCGATGGCCGAGGCCGGCACGGTGGCGGTGCTGCTGCCGGGCGCCTACTATTTCCTGCGGGATACGCATCTGCCGCCGATCGCGCTGCTGCGCCAGTACGGGGTGCCGATGGCGATCGCCACCGACCACAATCCCGGCACCTCGCCGACGACGTCGCTGCTGCTGATGATGAACATGGCATGCACGCTGTTCCGCATGACCGTGCCCGAGGTGCTCGCGGGCGTGACGACGCATGCCGCCCGCGCGCTCGGTGCCGCGGATCGTCATGGCGTGCTGGCGGCAGGCCGTGGCGCCGATTTCGTGCTGTGGCAAGTGGCGTCTCCCGCGGAGCTGGCGTATTGGTTCGGCCGCAATCCTTGCGCGGCCGTCGTGCGGCAGGGACGCGTGTTTCGCGCGGAAGAGGGGAGCGCACCATGAGCGCAGGTCAGTTGTTCGCCCGGCAGGCGTTGCTGCCGGAAGGCTGGGCGCAGGACGTTCTGCTGGAGTGGGATGCCGACGGCGATCTGGTCACCGTCCACCCGGATGCCGACAGCGCCGCTGCCACCGCTGCCGGGGTGCCGCAGGCCGCGGGCCCGGTGCTGCCGGGCATGCCCAACCTGCATTCGCACGCGTTCCAGCGCGGGTTTGCCGGCCTGGCCGAGTACCGCAGCGTAACGCATGGCGACGATCCCGCCGGTGGCGACTCGTTCTGGAGTTGGCGTACGTTGATGTATCGGTTTGCGCTGCGGTTGTCGCCCGATGCGCTGGAGGCCATCGCCACGCAGCTTTATATCGAGATGCTGCGCGTGGGCTATACGAGCGTGTGCGAGTTCCACTACGTTCACCACGATCGCGACGGCAAGCCGTATGCGGACCCCGCCGAGATGTCGCTGCGCCTGTTGCGCGCGGCGAAGGCCGCCGGCATCGGCATGACGCTGCTGCCGGTGCTCTACCAGACCGCAGGCTTCGGCGCCAAGCCCGCGCAGGTCGACCAGCGCCGTTTCCTGAACGATACCGATGCGATGCTGGCCCTGCTCGCGCGGCTGGCGCCGGAATGCGCCGCGCATGGTGCACGGCTGGGGCTGGCGCCCCATTCGCTGCGCGCGGTGCCGGCGGAAAGCCTCTCCCACGCCGTGGCCGGGCTGCATGCCATGGATGCGACGGCCCCGGTGCATATCCACATCGCGGAACAACAGAAGGAAGTGGACGACTGCCTGGCATGGTCCGGCGTGCGGCCCGTGGAGTGGCTGCTCGACCATGTGCCGGTGGATGGCCGCTGGTGCCTGGTCCACGCCACGCATATGGACTGGGACGAGCGGCGCCGGCTGGCGCACAGTGGCGCCGTGGCAGGCATCTGTCCGACTACGGAGGCCAACCTGGGCGACGGCGTGTTCGATGCCGCGCCTTACCTTGCGCAGCACGGCGCGTGGGGCATCGGCTCGGACAGCCATGCCAGCGTCAGCGTCGCCGAGGAGCTTCGCCTGTTCGAATATGGGCAGCGTCTGGGCCTCCAGCGCCGCAATGTGCTGGCGTCTGAACGTCACGCGCAGGTGGCGGATCGGCTATGGCTCGATGCCGTGGCCGGCGGCGCCCGTGCGGCGGCGCGCCCGGTGGCCGGGCTGGCAATCGGGCAGCGGGCGGATTTCGTCGTGCTGGATGGGCATCACCCCACGCTGGCCGGGCTGGACGGGCCGCAGGCGCTGGCCACGCACGTGTTCGCCAGCCACGGGCATGAGACACTAGCGGAAGTCCGCACCGGTGGCACGTGCCGCGTGCAGCACGGCGTGCATGCGCAACAGGCGGATGCCGGCCGGCTGTTCGCCGCCGCGCGCGCTCACCTGATGGCCGACTGATCCCCAAGCAGCCCCTACGAGAAGATGTCCTTCACCACCGATACCCCCGCTTTCACCCTGCATCGCGGCACGCGCCCGCTGCTGGTGTCGATGCCGCACGTCGGCACTTACCTGCCCGCGCAACTGGCCGCCCGCCTGACGCCGGAGGCGCGCACCGTGCCCGACACCGACTGGCACATGGATCGCCTCTATGACTTCGCGCGCGCGCTCGGCGCGTCGATCCTGGTGGCGACCCACTCGCGCTACGTGATCGACCTGAACCGCCCGCCCGATAACGCCAACCTGTACCCGGGCCAGGACACCACCGGCCTGTGCCCGGTGGATACCTTCGACAAGACGCCGATCTATGCCGATGGCACGAACGGTCCGGACGATGCGGAGATCGCCCAGCGCCGCGATGCGATCTGGCATCCGTACCACACCGCCCTGCAGGACGAACTCAAGCGCCTGCGCGCCGCGCACGGCACGATCGCCTTGTGGGATGCGCACTCGATCCGCTCGGTGCTGCCGCGTTTCTTCGAAGGCAAGCTGACGGACTTCAACCTCGGTTCGGCGGACGGCAAGAGCTGCGATACCGGCCTGGCGGCAGATGTGCTGGAAATCGCCAGCGCGGTGCCGGACCACACTGCCGTGCTCAATGGCCGCTTCAAGGGCGGCTACATCACGCGCCAGTACGGCAACCCGGCCGAAGGTGTGCATGCGATCCAGCTCGAGCTGACGCAGTCCTCGTATATGGAAGAGGTCTATCCGTTCGCCTACGCCCCGGCCAAGGCGGCCGCGATCCAGCCGGCGATCCAGCGCATGTTGGAGACGGTGCTCACGTTCGTGGAGTCGCGCTGAGATTGACTGACCGAGGGCTCGCGATCAGGCGGAGAGCATCACGGCGATCGTCCTGCGATCGTCGCTCGAGAATTGCATGACCGTGAGCGCGTCGTTCAGCGTGGCCGTGGTCGACCTGATGGCTGAGGAAATCGTCGATACGGCCTCGCGGATCTCGGCCGTCTTCATCTCGCGCTGACGCGGCGGTAGCTTCTGGTCGCCGACAACGTCTTGCAGCTCGGCAGCTTTTTCGCGCAACTGGGCCTGCAGTTCGCGGATCTTGATCATCAGCTTCTTGATCTCCTCCGGATACTTGCTGTCCCGGATCGCACGTGTCGCCGCATCGGTGCCATCGTCCGCTGTCCTCGACAGCACGCGGCCACCATGGGACACCGTGATTCGATTCGACTGATTCCGGGCTGAGGTCGGGGCAGCCGCGCCCTCGCTGGCGTCCGTCTGTTCGGACGATGCCGGCGTCGTGGTTGCGGTGCCTGCTGTGGCCGCCGGGGCCTCGGGCATCGCGTGGCTCGAAATCCCCGGGGCGCTGGTCACTTGCATGATGGTCGTCCTTTATAAATGGCAACGCTCCGCAATGCTGCCTCGGAGCCATGCCTTGTAGATCGGACGTCGGCACGCACGGTTAATGACGCCAGCGCGAAAACTCTGTTCCATCACGCGCAATAATGATGATGATCAACATGTAAATCGACCAGATGAACGACCCCGAAACTAGGGCTGCCCATCTGGTCGAAAGCCTCCCCCGCGCAGGCGGGAGAGGCCTTTCTTCGGCGAATGCGCGACCTACTTCTTCGTCACGTTCTTGTTCGCCTTGCTTCCCGTCGCCTGGTTGTACCGCTCCACATACTCCTCGAACAGCTTGCGGATCGACTTGCCGATCTTCGCGTAGTCGGACTCGTTGAGGTTGGCCAACGACACGCGGCCGGACGGATGCCGTGTGCCAAATCCGCGGCCCGGCAGCAGCACCACGCTTGCCTCCTCGGCCAGCCTGAACAGCAGCTCCATCGGCTCCACCGACTTCATCACCCATTTCACGAAGTCCGGGCCTACGGCCTTGCCGCCCAGCTGCTCGATATCGAGCAGCGTGTAGTAGTCGACCACGTTCGGGTCATCGTCTTCCGGCGCGATGCCGATCTCGCGGTACAGCGCAGCCTTGCGATTGCGGATCAGGCGCTTCATCGCCTGCTTGTAGGCGTCCGGCGTATCCATCAGCGAGAACAGCGAGAACAGCACCATCTGCACCTGCTGCGGCGTGGACAGCCCCGCCGTGTGGTTCAGCGCCACCGTGCGGCTGTCGGCCACCAGTCGGTCGATGAACTTGAGCGTGTCCGGCGTGGTCGTGATCGAGTTGTAGCGCTTGTGCAGCTGCTTGCGCTGGTCCTCCGGCAGGGCGGCCAGCTTCTGGTCGAAGATGTTGTCCTGGTGCGTGGCGATGACGCCCAGCCGCCAGCCCGTTGCGCCGAAGTATTTCGAGAACGAGTACACGAGGATCGTGTTGCGCGGACATAGCGCGAACAGCGAGACGAAGTTGTCCGCGAACGTGCCGTACACGTCGTCGGTGAGGATGATCAGGTCCGGGCGCGAGTCGACGATCGAGGCCAGATACTCCAGGCTTTCGTCGCTCATCCTCACTGACGGCGGGTTGCTCGGATTGACCAGGAAGAAGGCCTTGACCTTCGGGTCGCGCAGCTTGTCGAGTTCCTTGTTCGAGTATTGCCAGCGCGCATTGGGGTCCGCATCGATATTCAGTTCTACGAGCTGGTAATCGTTGAGTTCGGGAATCTCGATATATGGCGTGAAGATCGGCATGCCCAGCGCAATGGTGTCGCCAGCCTTGAGTAGATGGTTCTCTCGCATCGAGTTGAACAGGTAGGTCATCGCGGCCGTGCCGCCTTCCACCGCGAACAGATCGAAGTCGCCGATGAACGGTTGCTTGCCGATCATCTCCTTGCGGATGTACTGGCCGACGATCACTTCCGACAGCTTGAGCATGCGGTCCGGCACCGGGTAGTTGCAGGCAAGAATGCCTTCACACATTTCATACAGGAAGTCGCCCGCGCTCAGGCCCAGCTGGTCGCGTACGTAGGACACCGCGCCGGCCAGGAAGCGCACGCCCGGCACATCGTCGTATTTGCGCGCGAACAGATCAAAGCGTTCCTCGATACCTTCGCGGCGCGGAAAGCCTCCCACGCCTTCTGGCATGTACGAGAACGACCGCTCCGATTCGCGCATCGCGAAGAGGCCGAGTTGCCAGAAGCCGTGGCGCGGCACGGTGGCGAGGAAGTTGGGATTGCCGCGCCCGGCGTTCAGCATCAGGCGGTTGGCGTTGCCTTTGGCCAGCTTGATCAGCTCGTCCTTGAGTTCGAACGGCGAGAGGCTGGACAGCGTGGAGAGATCCGGTTTGCTCATGGCGTTGCTCCTCTGGGAATCGGTGGGCCGACTGAGAACGATGCCGGCCCGGAAACATCGACAGGAAAGGCGATGCGCTAGACAAGTCCGACCACGAGCGGGCCGAGCAGTGTCAGCAGCACGTTGGCCAGCGCGTACGTGATGGCGAATGGCACGGTGGGTACCGGGCTTTCCGCCTTATCGAGAATGCCGCCGAAGGCGGGATTGGCACTGCGCGAGCCCGCCAGCGCGCCGGCCAGTAGCGCGGCGTTGTTGTACTTGAGCACGTAGCGGCCAAACAGCATGGTCAGGAACAGCGGCAACAGCGTCACCACCGCCCCCAGCAGGAAGATCGTCACACCGCTTTCGCGCAGCGTGCTGACCGCCTGCAACCCCGAGTTGATGCCGACGATGGCCACGAAGGCCGCCAGGCCAAAGTCCTTCAACAACTGGCAGGCTGCCGTCGGCATGGCGCCGTACATCTGGTGCTTGGACCGCGCCCAGCCGAACACCAGACCCGACAGCAGCGCGCCGCCGCCGGAGCCGAGCGTGAGCGGAATCGAGCCGACGCGCACCACCAGCAGGCCGATCAGCAGCCCGACCAGCACGCCGGCGCCGAAGTAGACGAAGTCGGTTTTCTCGCTCGGAACCAGCTCATACCCCGCGCGCTCCACGGCACGCTTGGTGTCGGCGGGTGTGCCGTAGAACGTGACGATGTCGCCGTGCTGGAGCTTGAGGTCTGGCAGGATCGGCAGCGCGTTGTTGAAACGCTCGATCCGCTCCAGATACACACCGTGGCGCATCTCGCGGCTGATGTTGGCGACGATCTCGCCCAGCGGCTTGTTGTTCAGCCCCTTGCGCGTGAACACGGCGCGGCGCGTCTGCATCACCATGCCCATGCCTTCGGCGTCGGCCACTTCATTGCCGATCACCAGCGCCGTCGGCACCATGGCGTCGCGCCGGCCCACCAGCAGGACCAGGTCATCGGCCTGCAGCACGGTGTCCTGCGCGACCTCGAGGGCCTTGCCGGCGCGCTGGATCTTCTCCACGGTGACCAGATCCTCGCCGCCGATTTCCACCTGCGACACGGTCTTGCCTGCCGCGCCGGTGACGCGGAACAGACGCCCCACCAGGCGCGGCAGTGCGCCGACCTGGCCGGGGCCGAACTGCGGCAGGCCGCCCTGCATCTCGGCCTCCACCTTCTTGGCGTCGGCTTTCAGGTCGGCACCCATGAAGCGCGGCAGAATATTCACGCAGACGATGATCGCGCCGAGCGACCCGAACACGTACGTCACCGCGTAGCCGATGGCGACGTTGGCCTGCAGCGTCTTCACCTGGTCCGGCGGTAAGCCGAGCTTGGTGATCGCGTCGCCGGCCGTGCCGATGATGGCCGACTGCGTCATGCCGCCCGCCGCCAGGCCGGCGGCCAGGCCCTTGTCCAGGTGGAACAGCTTGGCCAGGACCACGATCGTTATCAGGCCCGCCACCGCCATGAACACCGACATGGCGATCTCGCGCAGCGAGTTGCGGTTCAGCGAGTTGAAGAACTGCGGACCGCTTTCATAGCCCACGGCGTAGATGAACACGGCGAACATCACCGCCTTGACGCCGTTGTCGATTTCCACGCCAACCTGGCTGATGACCACGGCCGCCAGCAGCGACCCGGCCACGCCGCCCAGCTGGAACTTGCCGAACGTGATCTTGCCGATGGCATACCCGACGGCCAGCGACAGGAACAGCGCTGACTCGGGTGACTTTTGAAAGATAGTGTGCAACCAATCCATGGGACCTCCTGATACGCGTGACGAAGGTTGGTGACTCTTGCGCAGGCCGCTTGTGGCGACCGGTGCACGATGGATGCGCTAGTGCGCCGCCAGGGCGCTGGCCATCACGACAGCGATGGGGCCCAGCAACGGCAGCAGGACATTGGAAATGGCGTAGGTGATCGTGTAGCCGATGACGGGCGTGCCGTTGCCGGCGGCGTTGGTCAGCGCCATGATCGTCGGCGTGCTGCAATGCTGGCCGGCCACGGCACCCAGCAGGATCGGCATGTCGAGCTTCAGCCAGCGCCGCCCGATATACAGCGATACCGCCGCCGGGATGATGGAGACCAGTACACCGGCCACGGGCAGCAGCAGGCCGAACTTCTCGATCAGGAGCAGCGCGTCGCGGCCGGCGGAAAGACCCACGGCGGCGATGAAGGTGGCCAGCCCGAAGTCCTTCAGGATTTCCGCCGCCGGGGCCGGCAGCGATCCCATCACCGGAAAGCGCGCACGCAGCCAGCCGAATGCGAGCCCCGCCACCAGGCATCCACCGCCGGTGCCGAGCGTGAGATCCACCTGGCCGATCTTCATGCTCAGCGAGCCAAGCAGCATGCCCAGCAGCACGCCGATGCCGAGGAAGACGAAATCGGTGCGGATGGTCGGCGTGACGGCGTAGCCCAGTTCGGGCACCACGCGCCGGATGGCTTCGTCGGGGCCGGACAACGTGAGGACGTCGCCGCGCTCCAGTACGGTTTCGGGCAGCGTCGGCACGCGATGCTGCATGCGGGTGATGCCGGCAAGAAAGACGCCGCGCCCCATGCCCACGTCCACCGCCTGGCGCAGCCGTGTGATCGTCAGGCCCACGACCTCGCGCCGCGTCAGCAGCACGGCCTGCTCAGCCTGAATCACGGCATCCATTCCCGGCTCTTCGGGCATTTCCGGGCCCACGGCGGCGGCGAACGGAATCATGGCGTCGCGCCGGCCGACGGCCAGCACGATATCGCCCGCGTGCAGGACTTCATCGGGCGAAGGCTTGATCGTCTCGCCATCGCGACGAATACGCCGGATGGTGACGCCGAGCGCCACCTGCCGCTCGGCCTCCAGCACGTGCATGCCGGCCACGCCCTCCACGCGCAGCACGCGCGCCACCAACAGCGGCAAGGCGGCGGTCTGGCCCTCTTGCATGTCGTTTTGCCCGCCGAGCTTGTGCCAGAGACGTGTGGCGGATTCGCGCAGGTTCTCGCGCAGCAACCACGGTGCCAGCTGACTGGTGAACAAGACGATGGCGATCAGTCCGAACAGGTAGGTGACGCTGTAGGCGGTGACGATGTTGGTTTGCAGCACGCGCACGGCGTCTGGCGTCAGGGTCAGTCGCGCGATGGCCTCGGACGCGGTCCCGATCACGGCCGATTCCGTGGCGGCGCCGGCCAGCAATCCGGCAGCGGTGCCCGGATCGAGGCGCATCAGCGGCACGGCAATGGCCAGCAGCGCCAGCAGCACGAAGACTTCGACGAGCGACAGTACGCCGATGCGCCATTCACGCGCCACGTTGGCAAAGAACTGGGGTCCGCCCGTGAATCCGAGCGCAAAGATGAACACGGCGAAGGCGACGTTCTTGACATCGTCATCGAGCCGCACGCCGGTTTGGCCGATGACGAGCGACGCGATGAGCGTGCCGCAGATGCCGCCGAGCTGGAACGGACCAAAGCGGATTGCACCCACGGCATGTCCGACGGCGAGGGCCAGGAAAAGCGCAATCTCGGGTTGTCTGGCGAGGAGGGCGAATGCGGATTCCATGGCGCGGCGGGGGCCTCCATTGGCTCATGGCATTGCCGTGCAGAGACCCGCCGGCGTGAAGCATTATCCGCGTGGGGTTGTGGCGCGCGTAGTGAAAGCTTTCGAGCGCGTATTAAGCGCAATCAAACCGACGGCGATCGGCAAGGGTGCCGAAAGGAAACGGAAAGGGAACGGCAAGAAAGCCGGATGCGGCGCTGCGGCGCGACCAGTGGCCGCGCCGCAGCATGCTTGCGTGTTACTTGCCGCTGGCGATGCGATCCTGGATGTGCTGGGCGCGCGCGGCCGAGCCCGGATGCGAGCTCATGAGGCTGGACTGGCCTCCGTCAAGCTTCGCCAGTTTCTGGAACGCGGTAACCAGTGCCTGGCGGTTGGCGCCGTTCTTGGTCAGCAGGTCGAACGAGTAGTCATCGGCCTGGCTTTCCTGGCGCTGGGAAAACTGGGCATTGATGAACTGCTCGCCGAGTTCACCCAATTGGGAGGATGACAGCGCGGTCAGCGTGGCGCTGCTGGTGGACCCCAGCAACCCGCGCGCTGCTGCGGTGGTGTAGGCCACCTGCATCGCCGCCTTGGTATGCCCCAATGCCACGTGGCCGATCTCGTGGCCGAGCACGCCGCGGACTTCATCGTCGCTCATCATGTCCATCAGCCCGCTATAGACGCGCACGCAACCGTTGGCCATCGCCCAGGCGTTGATGTCCTTGGTCACATACACCTTGGCGTCCAGCGGCAGCCCGGTGTTCTTGAGCCCGCTCATGATGGTGACCAGGCGTTTGGAATAGGTGCTGTCTGGCGTGGCCAGCGTGTTCTTCTTGTCCATTTCCGCGCACGACTGGTCGGACAGTTGCTTGACGTTGGCGTCCGACAGCGTGGCCGCCGTGAACAGGCTGCCGCCGGCCTGGGACAGGCTGTCGTAGTTGGCACCGGCACAGCCGGCCAGCAGCAGCGCGCAGCCCATGGCGGCGCCAGTAGCGATGAAGCGCTTCATGATCGGTTCCCTGAAAGTCGACGTTATGGTTTGCGGACATCTGGCGCGCATGTCCGATGCCGCAGGCTAGGAGCATAGGCAACGAAGCCGGGGGTGCGCCAGTGGAGTCCGTCCGACATGGACCGACCAGAATCGGCGTTCTCTGATTGCGGCGGGGTGGGGGACGAGGGTTGCAAGCGTGCGGGGCTCGGCGGGGCATCTTGCGAAACTGGCTTGAATTGCCTTAAGATAAGAACAATTCTCATTTACATTGTCGCGCTCACCGTTGGCGGGGCCCGAGACAACCGAAGGTTCTGCAGATGGGCGGCGCCGACTCCACACTCCAGCAGCAGGTTCACACCCTTTATAGCGATCACCACCGGTGGTTGCAGGGGTGGCTGCGCCGTCAGCTTGGCAATGCCTGCGATGCTGCCGATCTCGCCCAGGACGTATTCCTGCGCCTTTTACGGCGGGAACCCTGCGATATTCGCGAGCCGCGCACCTATCTGAGCACCATCGCGCGCGGGTTGGTCATCGAACACTGGCGTCGCCGCGAACTGGAACTGGCCTGGCTGGAGACGCTGGCACAACTGCCCGAACCGCAAGCTCCGTCGCCGGAGAGTCGTCTTCAGTTCCTGGAGACGCTGATCGCGATCGACCGCATGCTCGATGCGCTGAAACCCCAGGTGCGCACCGCATTCCTGTGGGCGCAGCTCGAAGGGCTGACGTGTCGCCAGATTGGCGAGCGCCTGGGTGTGTCGCTTGCCACTGCGGAACGCTATGTCGCCACCGCGCTGCGCCACTGCTACACGCTGCGCTTTGGTGGGTGAGCCCCGATGACTGATCGCGGCAGGCCTGTGCAGCAGCCTGAGCCCTCTGTTCCGTCAGATATTGTCGACCAGGCCATCCGCTGGGCGGTCAAGCTCGACTTCGGCGAGAGCAATGCGGCTGCGCAGAAGGCCTTTGGACAATGGATCGACGCCAGTCCGCTGCATCGGCTGGCCTGGCAGCGTGTGCAGGGCCTGAAGGACGATTTCAGCCGGATGCCGCCGGCCCTCGCGCTGGATACGCTGAAGGCCGTGAGCGATCGTCGTGGCACGCACCGCATCAAGCGGCGCCAGGCGCTCAAGATCCTGGCGCTGGCCGGCGTCTCGGTGCTCGCTGCCGGCACCGCGCACGAGCGGGCACCCTGGCAGCGTTTGCTGGCCGATGCCAGCACCGCCACTGGCGAACAGCGCATGGTGCAGCTCGACGACGGCAGCACGATCGTGCTGAATACCGATACCGCGATCAGCACAAGCCTCCATGCCGAGCGCCGCGTCGTCACGTTGCGGCGCGGGGAGATTCTGGTTGCCACCGGGCGCGATTCGCGAATCGCAACCGCCCGTGGCGCGGCCCGGCCGTTCTGGGTGGAAACGCCGTTCGGCGGACTGCACGCGCTGGGCACGCGCTTCGTGGTGCGGCTGGAGGACGGCCGTGCGCGCGTCAGCGTGCTCGAGGGCGCGGTAGCCCTGCATCCCGCGAACGGTCGGGCTGACGACCGCAACGCCAACGTGGCGCAACCCGGCACAAGCTGGTGGCTGGCACCCGACGGCAGTACACCGGCGCCAGCCCGGCCCTTTACAGAAGACGGCTGGGCCGAAGGCGTGATCGCTGGCAACGACATGCGTCTGGCGGACCTGCTGGCCGAGCTGTCGCGCTACCGCAGCGGACGCATCGTCTGCGATCCACGCGTGGTGGACCTGCGCGTGTCCGGCGCGTTTCAGGTGGGCGACACCGATCGGGCGCTGGCATTCCTTGCGCAGGCGCAGCCCATCGACATCCGCTACCGCACGCGTTTCTGGGTCAGCGTGGGCCCGCGCTGAACGACGATGCCAGGGGTGCCAGAAGAATTTTCAGAAACAATGAGGGGATTTCGATTCTCGACCGGCCTACAGCGTAGGAACCCGAAACTTATCGCTGCCGGAGAGAATGATGTCTGTATTGTGTTGTGCCAACGCTCACCTTTCACCGCTGCCTCGCGTGGCGTGCCCATCGCGGCCCAGGCCGCTGGCAGTCGCGCTGCGCCGTGCCTGCGTCTGCCTGACATTGGGGGCGACCGTGGCACCGGTTGAAGTGCTGGCGCAGGCCGCCGACCCGCAAACGCTGCCTGCCGTGACCGTCAGCGCCAGCGCCGATAGTGCCGGTAACCTGCCTGACGCGTACGCGGGTGGCCAGGTGGCGCGCGGCGGCCGGCTCGGGCTGCTGGGCAACAAGGGCGTGATGGACGCCCCGTTCGCGACGACCAACTACACGGCGCAGCGCATGGAAGACCAGCAGGCCGTGACGCTGGCGGAAGTACTGGGGAGCGACCCATCCGCGCGCTTCACGGGCCAGATTGGCGGCGTGACCGATTCGTTCTACATCCGCGGCTTTCCGATCAACGAGGGTAACCTGTCCGAGGTGGCCTTCGACGGCGTCTACGGCGTTTCCCCCAACTACCATCTCTTCACTGAGTACCTGGAGCGGGTCGAGGTGCTCAAGGGCCCGGCCGCGTTGCTGTATGGCATGTCGCCCAACAGCGGCGTGGGCGGTGTGGTCAACGTGGTGCCCAAGCGGGCGCTGGCCACAGACCTGACGCGCTTCACGCTCGACTACGCTTCCGACGCGCAGGTGGGCGGAGCCGTTGACCTGAGCCGTCGCTTCGGCGAGAAGCGCGAGTGGGGGGTGCGGTTCAACGGCTTGCACCGCCAGGGCCCGACGCCGCTGGACAACCAGAAATCGCGCGCCGAAGTGGCCGCGTTGTCGCTGGACTATCAGGGCGACCGCCTGCGCGCCTCGCTCGACGTGATCGAGCAATACCAGTGGATCGATGCGCCGACGCGCCCGTTCCTCGTTGCCGCCGGCGTGGAGGTGCCGTCGGCACCGGATGGCCGGCGCAATGTCTCGCAGCCGTGGGGCTGGTGGAAGTCCAACGATGTCTCGACGCTGCTGCGCGCCGAGTACGATCTCACGGACAACATTACCATCTTTGCCGATACCGGTGGCACCCGTTCCGACGTCGCGCGCTTCTCCGACCAGACTCCCAGCATCCTGAACGCCAGCGGTGACACCTCGGCCTTGCCGCAGAACTGGAAGTTCCAGATCAATCGCTCCTCGTTCGATACCGGCGTGCGGGCCAAATTCGAGACCGGCCCCGTCAAGCATGCGCTGGCGCTGCAGGCCAACCTTTATATGGATCGCTTCGCGAGCGCCAACAATGCGGGCACCGCGGTGCGCTCGAATATCTACAACCCGGTGGCCGGCCCCGAGCAGAACGTGGCCGCGCCGAGCTTTGTACCCAAGGTGTCCGACTCGACGCTGTCCGGCGTGGCGCTGGCCGACATGCTGAGCGGGTTCGACGATCGGTTGCAGCTGACGTTCGGCCTACGCTACCAGCAGGTGAAGTCCGGCAACTACAGCAGCAATGGCGTCAAGACGGCCTCGTATGACGAGAGTGCCGTTACGCCGCTCGCAGGTATCGTGTACAAGCCCTGGCAGCATGTGTCGCTGTACGCCAACTACGTGGAAGGCCTGAGCAAGGGTGACATCGCGCCAGCCACCGCGTCGAATGCGGGCCAGGTATTCGCGCCATACAAGACCAAGCAGCAAGAGGTTGGCGTGAAGCTCGACGCCGGCAAGGTCATGGCCACGCTGGCTGTATTCCGCATGACCAAGCCCAGCGGACAGCTGTTCGGCACGGTCTATGCGATCGACAGCGAACAGCGCAACCAGGGCGTTGAGCTCGCGCTGTCCGGCGAGGCATACAGGGGCGTGCGCCTGATTGGTGGCGTGACGCTGCTGGACGGGGAGCTGACCCAGACCAACAGCGCGGCCACCCTTGGCAATCGCCCCGTTGGGGTGCCCAAGGTGATGGCCAACGCCGGCGCCGAATGGGACCTGCCGTGGGTGCAGGGACTGACGCTGACCGGCGCGGTGAACTACACCGGGAACGCCTACGTCAATCAGGCGAATACTCAGCACGTACCGTCGTGGACCACGGTGGATCTGGGCGCGCGCTACCGAACCAAGGTCAGCGGTCATGCGACCACCTTCCGCGCGGCGCTGATCAACGCCTTCGACCGCAACTACTGGTCCGGTGTGGCGTCATACGGCACCATTTCGCAGGGCGCTCCGCGCACCGTCATGGCGTCTGTGGCAGTGGACTTCTGAGCGGAGAGGCGTGGGCAAGTCGCCGTCGCACCGATCCCCGGCCACGGCGTCGTGGCGTACGCGCTGCGCGGCGGCCACGGCAGGCGCACTGCTTGCCGTCTCGATGTTGGCTGGCGGCGCGCCGTCGGCACGGGCGCAAGACAACGGGCGTGTCGCCGACATGCGCGCTTTCGCCATCGCGCCCGGTCCGCTCACGGTCACGCTGAACCGCTTTGCCAGCGCCGCCGGCATCAATCTCTCCTACGATGCCGCGCAACTGGCCGATGTCCGCAGCGACGGCCTGCATGGCAGCTACTCCGTGGCCGATGGTTTTCGCGTGCTGCTGGCGGGCAGCGGACTGGAGGCGGTGCCGATGGCCGGCGGCGGCTACACCGTGCGGCGCGTCGCCGTGCAAGGCGGCCTTGCGCCGGACACGCTGCCCGAAGTTCTTGTCATCGGCAAACATGACAGCGAGCCGCCACCCCTGGCGGGTGGACAGGTAGCGCAAGGCGTGCGTCTGGGTTTGCTCGGTAACACCGACAACATGGACGCGCCCTTCAACGCCGTGGGATATACCGCGGAGTTCATCGAGAACCAGCAGGCACGCACCGTGGGCGACGTGCTGGCCAACGATGCATCGGTGCGCTACGTCAGCCAGCCCGGCGGGATTCTTGATGCCTTCAGCATCCGCGGTTTTCCGGTCGGCAACGGCAACTTCGGCGAGATCGCGTTCGATGGCGTCTACGGCGTGGCTTCCAACTATCGCGTGTCCACCAGCTATGTCGAACGTGTGGAACTGATCAAGGGACCCACGGCGATGCTCATCGGCATGGCGCCCAGCGGCAGCGTGGGAGGCGGCATCAATATCCTGCCCAAGCGCGCAGGTTCCGTCGACATATCCCGAGTCACGGCCGACTATGCGGCGGCTTCGCAGTTCGGCGGCAGCGTGGATATCAGCCGCCGGCTGGGCGGTGCGCGCCCGTTTGGCATCCGCTTCAACGGCAGCTATCTCGGTGGCGGCACCGCGCTCGACAACCAGTCGCGCCGCGCCACGTCGGGAGCGCTCGCGCTGGATGTGATCGACCAGCGCGAGCGGATCTCGGCGCCGTCGCGGCTACTGCATATCGTGCCAGGCATCGCCGTGCCCGAAGCGCCCGATGGACGCCGGAATATCTCGCAGCCGTGGGAGCAATCCCATATCCGCGACAACTCGCTGCTCTTCCGCGCCGAGTACGACGTAGCCAACGGCGTGACGTGCTTCGCCAACGGTGGCGGTGGGCAGACGCGCGTGGCGCGGCTGTTTGCGATCACACCCACCATCATCGATGCAGCGGGCGATGTGGCAGTGACCGACTCCAACTACCGCTTCCATGTGGCGCGCGTCAGCGCCGACACCGGCCTGCGCGCGCGCTTCGAGACCGGACCGGTGAGTCACCAGCTGAGCGTCGTGGCCAGCGGCTACCACGACCGGCTTGGACGCAGCTTCAACACCGCGAGCACGACTTCGCTGACCAATCTCTACGCGCCCGCGATGCTGCCGTTTCAGGACGTGCCGGCGCCATCGAGCGTGCCGACGGTGTCGAAGACAACGCTGGCGGGCGTGGCGCTGGCCGATACGCTTTCGGTGCTCGATCGCCGCTTGCAGCTGACGCTGGGTCTGCGCCATCAGCGCGTGCAGTCGGACAACGTCAATCCCGACGGCGCGCCGGGCTCGCGCTACGACCAGGGTGCGTGGACACCGCTGGTGGGGCTGGTGGTCCGGCCCTGGCAAGCGGTGTCGTTTTACGCCAATCGCATCGAGGGGCTCAGCAAGGGCGATATCGCGCCAGGCAGCGCGGGCAATGCCGGGGAAGTGTTCGCGCCGTACAAGTCGCGGCAATACGAGGTCGGGGTGAAACTGGAGCAGGGCGGCATGCGTGCGACGCTCAGCGCATTCCAGATCACCAAGCCAGGCGGGGAGCTTGCCGGATCGATGTTCGCGATCAACGGCGAGCAGCGTAACCGGGGCCTCGAGTTTGGCCTGTACGGTGAGCCCACCAGACATGTGCGGCTGCTGGCCAGCGCGACGCTGCTCGACGCCACCATCACGCGCGACGCCGACGCGGGAACGGTGGGCAAGACCGCGATCGGCGCCCCGAGATTGCAGGTCAACTTCGGCGCCGAATGGGATGCCGTCTGGCTGCCAGGTCTGACGCTGAGCGGTGCGCTGGCCTATACGGGGCGCCAGTATGTCGACCAGTCCAACACCCAAAGCGTGCCAGCCTGGACCCGGGTGGATCTGGGAGCACGCTACCGGACGAGGGTGGCTGGCAAGGAAACCACCTTTCGTCTCGCTGTGCGCAACGTGTTTGACCGCCACTATTGGGCGGCGGTGGACAGCTACGGTGGCCTGGCCATCGCCGAGCCGCGCGCGCTGATGCTGTCGGCGACGGCGGCCTTCTGAGGCGTCCGGAATGACCTGATCGCCGGCGCCGGCAACAAAAAACCCCGCGAAGCCAGGCTGGGCGGGGTTTGTCGGACTGCGATGGATCTGTAATCTGGTGCCCGGGGTCGGACTCGAACCGACACGCCTTGCGGCGGGGGATTTTGAGTCCCCTGATGTTGGGATGGATTTTATATAATGTATTGATTTTACGTAGTTTTTTAGCATCGTTACGACGGTGGTTTTACGGAAAAGTGGTGAAGTATGCCCGGAAAGTATAGAATCTGCGGAAAATTTGCGGAAATTCCGGGTGCCTTGTGACAGAAGAGAAAAAACTTGCAGCACGAGATAAGGCGCAGAGAATTAATCTCTCCAGAAGCGCGGTCTTTGGCGGGGCAATTCGGAAGCCGGGTAGATACACGGACAAGGATTTTCCTTCTCTCGGTCTCCAAGTCTCGCCCAAACTCAAGGCCGTCTGGTTTGCTCGATTCCGTGATTCGGCCGGGCTAGAACACCGACTTACCAAGAAGGGGGTCGCGGCCCATGCAGGACTCGCAGATGGCCTGACATCGTTTGACTACGAGCAGGCGAAGGCTTGGGCGATTGCGCAAATGCAGCAAGCTAACAAATCGCCGGACCAGCGAGCTGCGGAAGTGGCCGATGCTGAGTATTCCACTCTGGCCAAAGTATGGGACACATTTCTTCGAGACAGGCGAACAAGGGGCGGGCAGCCGCTCAGCCCAGCAACAAAGACTGACTATACGAAGTGGTATCGTGCGGCTCTCCAGCCGGTTAAGGACCTGAAACTGACAGACGTGTCCGTCACCGAGTGGACGAAGTTCCTAGGCGATGTTGATACGACGCATGGAAAGTCGAAAGCGTTGTACATGCTCAACATTGTGTCGGCCGTATATAGTTTTTTGATGGGCCTGGATAAGGCCGACGTCAATCCGATGACCAAGGTACGGCTACGGCGCCTTTTCATTGCTCCGACACCACGCGCAAGGCACCTCCCAGCAATTCGGCTACGAAGCTTCTATCAAGGAATAGATGTCGCTTTAACGCGGCGAGATAGTAAAGATGCGTTGAAGCTTCTTTTCATGAGTGGGATGCGGCTCTCTGGTGCGCTGGGCATGCGTTGGGACCAGTTAAATCTCGATGAAGGGTTCTATTACGTATTGCCTGGGCAGGCGGGTTGGAAGGGCTTCACCGGGGTGGTGCCACTCAGTGACTACGTTATCGAGTTGCTAAGAAGTAGGAAAGGACGCGATGATAGTCAGGTCCCCTATATCTTTCCCAAGCGACACGGAACAAGCTCGCCTCCGCACCTTAGTAGGGTGAGCGACGCCTTAAAGACAGTGTGCATGGAATGCGATTTGCCGCGTGTGTCGGCTCATGACCTGCGTCGGACCTTCGCATCAGCAGCTAGATTGCGATTCGGAGCCGAGATAGACAAGGTGGCAGTGCTGCTAACTCACAAATGGGCTGTGGATGATAGGAATATGGTGGTGTCTGCCAGTCAGATTACGAAGCAGTACATTCAGCACGACTTAACCACTTTGAGAACCATAGCCAATGACGCCGCTGAGTTTTTGCTTGAGCTGGTGGGCGAGCGGCCGATGTCTGAAAAAACTGCGGAACGTCTCAAACAAGCGGGTCATTCTGTTGACGACTTTAAATTGCTCTCGCTGCCAGAAGGAGGCGAAGAGAGCGCTCTTCTACAAGCTGCCTAGGTGCTGGACATGATGGAGCTCGGCAAGTACTTTCGATGAGCTTGGACTCCGACATAAGCTTTAGTTCGGTATCACGAAGCCCCCTCTCTCGTATTTCGAGTAGGTGAATTTGGCCGGGTCAAGGGCGGGCGAAGCCTGGCGCAGCGAACCCTTGAGGCGGCCAGATTCATGGTTACGCTGCAGGGTCGTGGAGCCTGGTTAAGCTTTGCTTCGCCAGGCTCCCGAGCCCGTCCGGCGGAGAGGACTGCCTTGCCCGTCCCAAGAGCCAGAAAACAGGCTTCGTTCGATGCAATCCTACAAATCGCAATCTACGGCTTCGAGTTCGAGCGCATCGGCAATAGCTGCATAGGTCAACAGATGCTCGTCCCCATATCCTGTTAGGGCTTCCAGCGCCCGGAAATGTCGGTCATTTACCCACAGGATGTCACTTTCCTCGCGCAACGCATGAACGAAAGCATCGAGGTCTTCTCGGCTAGAAAAAAGCTTCTGGAGATAGGTTTCGTCATCCATTACTCCGGCTTCGACGGCAGCAGTTAGACTGTCGAGGACCCAGGAAATGACTGCAGCCCCCGGCATAGTCGCCAAATCTGCGACGCGAATCGACCCGAGCTTGCGGGTCTTCGTGCACCACCCGCCAAATTCGATGTAAGCGCTAGCTGCCTTCTCACCATCCACATGCTCAAAAATTATGGGAGTCGGCTTTGCTGCATACCCTTTGGTCGCTGTCATTCCTTATTCCTTGTCTTGAAGCTTAGGTTTGATACTCAGGGCCGGCATCAATACCGGCTATCACTTATCGGCAGCAGCTATCGCTACCTTAAGGAGATGCCCCGATTTGCAGGGGCCTCTGGGTGAGTTCCGCTGCTACGAACCCAGCGCCCAATGGCTTTTCCCTAGGTCAAGAGCGGCCGTCTTCATGTCCAAGCGGCTCATCGCTGTCGCCAGCAGGCTACGGTCATCCGTGTACAGGAGCACCTCACTGCGGGCACGGCTAATGGCAACGTAGTACAAGCTCTCGTTGGCCATCGAGCTCGATACGTCCGCGTCTATCATCACCCGCTCGCAAGTCTGTCCTTGTGCGCTGTGCACAGTAGTGCAGTAACCGTGTTCCAAGTGCAACGGCTGGTGCAGGTCCAGTACTACCTGCATCCCCGTTTCTTTTGTTAGCGTGAGCGTCTCGGGCGTCAACTCTGATACCGTGCCGAACTCTCCGTTGATGAGACCGAACCCATAGTCATTAGCACTGACACGCACCCGGTCGCCGACGGCCATATGACGCTCGACCATTCGATACACGGCCACGTGCGGATTCTGGGCCGGACGCCACTCCACCGTCTTGCCGTCCTCGCGAAGCAGGGTCACTCGGCCAGGTTGTGCGGATACTACCTTGGCCAACTCCCCGCGCGCCAAGCCCAGCGCGGCATAGTCCTTCTGCACCTGCACTACGTCGTTCGGTTGGTACGACATCGCGCATTTGCGCTGCGCCTCGGTCAGGTCCCGTCCCACCAGGATGCGCACCGGGGTGCCGGTGAGGTTCAGCCGCGCACGCACCTCCGCATTGATTGCTTCGCGCGCCGCATGCGTGCCGGCCACGATGAGCGTCTCTTGCCGTGCCTGCGGAAGTAGCGCTGTGTAATGGCGTGCGATGGTCGCATAACGCTCACGCGCATGGGCCACCTCGGCAATGCGGGGCGCGAGCAGCCTGAGCGACGCCGCCACCTCGCCCTCGGCCGCGCGCTCCACCGCCGCTTTGAGAGTCGCACTGGTTTGGCGCTGGATATCCTGCATGTGTGCGGTCGCCATCCCCGCCATCTGCAACTGCGCGAACGGAATACCCGCCTGGACCGCCTTCAACTGCCGCGTGTCGCCCACCAGCACGATGCGGGCGCCGGTGCGCTCCACCGCCGCCAGCACCGCATGCATATCGCGGGCAGCCACCATTCCGGCCTCGTCCAGCACTACTAGCGTGCGGGCATTAAGCCCGCCGCCGTTGCGCGCGAGGAAGGCGGCAATGGTCTTCGCCTCGATGCCGGCCGCACCCACCTCCTTCGCAGCCGCCGCCGAAGGTGCCAGTCCCACGCAGCGCCAGCCGTGCATGGCCGCCGTGTCGCGCACCTGGGTCAACATGCGAGTCTTGCCCGTACCGGCACGCCCTTGTACCCCTACCACCCGGTGCGCACTTGTCAGTATCAGACTTGCCGCGCCCCACTGCCCGGCATTGAGTGCGCCGTCGTCTGTGCTTGGCCGCCAGCCCTGGCGCACAATTGGCGTGAGCGTCCCGCGCCCCCGTGCCTCTATGTTCAGCAGTTCACGCTCCAGCGCTTGCGCGGCGGCGGTCGTGTACCAGCCGTCCGAGGCCAGCAGGCTCCCATCGGCCATGCGCGCCGCCAACGCGGCTTCGATGTCGGCTAGCGTTGCCGCCCCGGTGGCACCGCCCAGCGCCCAGCCCACTACGGCCTCATGCCGCACGACGCTTTGGCGCTCGGTTAGGTGCAAGATGGCGAAGTCCACGGCCGTGGCGGCCCGCGCCTGGCGCTCGTCCTCGCTCAGCATCTCGGGGGCCTGCGCCGTGTAGTCGATGGAGAGCGCTGCGCTCTTGTCCTGCCACAGCTGGCGCAGCGTCGTGCGGTCTAGCTCACCCTTGGTCTTGCGACTGGCCAGTGTGGCAATCTCGCGCTCGGCCGCTGTCGCCGTGCTGCGGTCCTTGCCCAACGCCGCCAGCGCGCTCGCTATCGCTTGGCTGCGGCTGCTGAAGGCTGCCACATGCGCGTCTGTGAGATGCGCCAGCTCGAAGCGGCCATCCGTGTGTGTCAGCCGCACCGCATATCCCAGTGCCTGGACCTCGCGTGCGAGCTCGGCCCGGTATAGTGCCCCCAGCATTTTTTGCTGTGCATAGAGCTCCGTGGCATCAAGCGCGCGCCACTGCCCATCGTCGCGCTGCGTGAGGTTCAACAGTACCGCGTGCGTGTGCAACTGCGGGTCGGCATCACGCGACAGGTCATGCCGGAAGCTGGCCACCACGAGGCTGCCGGTCGATTCCGTGCGCGTGTGACGCCACTCTGTCACCCGACACGCAGCAAGCCGGTCCTCGATGTGCGCCAGCACCCGCGCCACGGCCGTGTCGTGCGCCGCCAGCAGGCAACGGTCGCCCGCAATCAGCGCCTGCATAGACACGCTCTTGGGCGCACTGAATGTCAGGTCCGTGCCCGCCCGGCGCGGACCCTCGCCGCCGTGGTGCATTGTGGTGCCGTCCGGCAGTTCACCATCCAGCAGCGCCTTGAAGGCTGCCGTATCGACCGTCCCGGCCAGGCCCAGCGCTTCGGCCCCGCCGCCCCACCAGACGCTGGGCGCCTGGCCGTTTTCGGCATAGTAGTCGTCGGCCGCTTCGTAGTAGCTAGCAGCGGCCGCCCCGGAGGTCACCGGCGCCAGCGTCAGCATGCAGCCTCTTCGGCGTAGGCCTCGGTCACCGTGTCGCGCGTCTGCGGAACCAGGGCAACGCGGCGCACCGGCGTATCACCGGTCAGGGCCAGGTAGCCCTGCAGATTGGGCAACGTGGCAATTTCAGACGGCAGCACCAGCCGCTCCTGCACGGTCGCAAGGCTTGCGCCCCGGCTCGTACCCTGGCTGCCCTGCGAACGAGAGGCCTCCGCCCGCTGCACCTCGCGCTCGCCCAGAGAGCGCGACAGTGCTTCGCAGGTGTCGGGGTCGGTGCGCGCAATCGCTAGCACCAGCAAGTTTCGGAAGCAGGAACGCAGCACAACCGCCGCATCCGGCCCGTAGAGCCGGTCCAGCTGCGCCGTGCTCTGCAGGCCAGCCACGACGCACAGGCCATGCTTGCGCCCCAGCGTCAGCGCCGCCTCCAGCGAGGCCAGCGGCCCCAACGCGGCCAGTTCGTCCACGATGAGCCACAGGCGCCGGCCCGGGTCGGCCGGCAATGACAGTACAGCATTGGCCAGCACATCCACCCAGGTGCCCACGAGCGGCGCCAGCGCCGTCTGCATGTCCGCGCGCCAGGTCAGGAACAGACTGCCCGCCTCAGTCTCCAGCCAGGTGCGCAGGCTGAACGCACCCGGCGCCAGGTAACGCTGCGGTGCAAGCCGCGTGGCCAGCACGAAGCGCGTCGAGGCCAGCGCCTTGGCTGCCTCGGGGTCGAACAGGCCCGCCGCCGGAGTGCCCGCCAAGAGGCGCGCGAGCTCGGCGGCCGGGGCGACGCCGCTCCAGTGCAACAGGCGCTCGGTTGACGTGTCACCGGTGCGCACCAGCGCGCGCAGCAGTTCGGCCAGCAGCCCCTGCGCATAGCCGTGCCAGGCCGCGCTCTCGCCCTGGCCGTCGGGCACTACACTGCGCGCTAGGCGCTCGGCATCGAAGTCGCGGCGCAGCTCGTTGAACAGGCTCCAGCGCTCGCTGCGCGCGTCGAAGGGGTTCAGCAGCCGGTCGCCGTCCTCGGCGAAGGCAGCGAGATACCCGCCATTGGGGTCGCACACGATGCAGCGCTCGCCGCGCGCCCGGATGCCGGCGAGCAGCTCGCCAACGGCGGTGGTCTTGCCTGCGCCCGTGCTGCCGGCCAGCAGCCAGTGCAGTGGCTCGGATTCGCGCGGCAGCGGCACGCCGGCAAGCGTAAGGGTGCCATGCATGTCAGCCCTCCAGCTTCGGGCCGCGCACGTGACCACCCCGCAGTTCGCCCTTTCGGCGCCAGCGGGCGAACAGCCACGCGCACAGCACACTGGTGCCCAGCACCGCCACCGCCAGCGTCAGCGCGAACAGCGTCACGGTCAGCCGCTCGGCACCGCCGGTGAACACCGCTTGCAGTTGCTGCACGGCCAGCCCCCACGACAGGCCCAGGCCGCGCTGCCACACCGCCGCCCACAGCACCATGAAGTTGACGCTCGTAAGCGTGAGCCACATGCAGGTCCGGTCCAGCACGATGAGCAAGCTACCAAGGAAGGGGTCGCGCGTGCTCATGCCCGTCCTCCCTGCGTCTGCTGCGCCAATTGGGCGCGCACACGCCCCAGGATTTGCGCGTCGCGCGCTGCCGCCAGCTCGCGCAGCAGCAACACTGCTTCCAGTGCCAGCGTGCTGTCCGTGGACCGTGCAGGCGCCGCCACCAGGCCACGCAGGGCTGCGAGCTCGGCTTGCACGTCCAGCGTGCGGTGGACCGCCAGCACCTGCTCGCGCACGTACTCGCTCATAGTCTGGCCGGCCGCATCGGCATGGCGCGCGATGCCGGCGTACTCGCCCGGCGCCACCCGCACCTTGATGAACTTGCTGCGCACGCCTGCTGCCCGCGAAGCCGCGCCAGCACTGGGCGTGGTCACTTTGTGGACCGCTGCACTCGGGGTGGGTCTACGCGCCGAGCCACGCGTGGCGCGGGTTTCGGGCGCGAATGCGCCGCAATCGGAGATTGCAGGGGTGTGTACTTTCTCTGTACGGCCCTCGAGGGCCAGTTGGGGGTCAAACATGAGTCGCTCCTGACAATTGGGATGCAATGTGTAGCGAGCCCGGTCCAGCGCCTGTTCAAGGCGGGCCGTGGCTCGGCAGACCCGCAGGTGCAGGTCTACGTCAGGAGTGTGCGATTCGGGTTTAGCCTTTTAGCGGAGACAGGCCTCCGGCCAGGCTTAGCCGGGAGTTTTAGACGCCGCCCATCAGGCGGCTAAGAGTGAACAGGGGGCCAGGACAATGCCCCCGTATTACGAGCGCTGGTGGGTCGGACCCGAGTCGACACACCTTACTGAGGATGCCAGCTCCGCCGCTGGCGAACAGGCAAAAAGACAACGCCCGCTCTGGGGCGGGCGTTTGGCGAGAGCAAAAAGCGGCGCGGGCTCGTGGAGCGGAGCGCCCCAGTGATGTGGAAGCTGCCCTTCTGCGGCGCAGCTCTTACTGTGACGTTGGCGAGCTTGAATCCCGGCGCCGTCCTTTAATCTGTTGGCGCAAGATACCCAATGCTTCCTGTTCTAACTGCCACGCTTCGTCACGAAGACGATTCGCGCAGAGTACGAGCTCAGCAATTTCAATTGTCTTATCCTTGCTTACCGTCGGTACTGGTATTCTCGCAACCATGAATCGGTCGATTTCAATGATAACCGAGCCATAGCTAAATCGAGTGAGCAATGTTTGCCCGTACTCGCTGCTGAGCCACGCGTAAAGATAGCCTGCAGCAATTGAATCCTTTGGGACAACTCGAATAGTATGCTCACTATTGGCCCAGCCGTGCATGTACTTCGGAACGATTTGCACGCGCCCAATCGTCCCAGAGCGCGTAATTGCTATCATGTTTTCCGCCAGACAAATCTCTTCTAAGTCGCCCTCGTGCGCGCCTTTCGCGAGCCTTTTTTGCTCAATAGGGTCGATTTGGAACAGCTGTTTGCTGGAAAGTAAGGGAATACCACCGTTTGGAACGTAAACGCGTTTCCGAAATTTAGTGACCCCATTGACAGACACCGACCAGTCCGGGTGGTTCAGCGGCACAATCTTGTGCTTCGAGGCTTCCAGGGCTTCTACCAGCCCGTTGGCGACAGGGTCGTGGTACGTCGCATCCAACCGACCTTGCCAGTTTGAGGCGTTGATTCTATTTACGATAGGACCATGGACTGGGCGTTCAAGTGGGGGTAACTTCAAAGCCTTGCGCAAAGCTACATCGGCTTCATCAAGCTTCTCATTGGCTTCGTCCCGAAGCTGTGCGGCACGCACAAAGCTGCGTCCAATTTGTATGCGCGCTATGGCGGGCAGGGCTGGCGCATAGACGCGGTTCAAATGGTGAGGCTCAATGTGCTGTACCACCGAGCCGTAAGTCATCCCGGTGAGTTGTGGCCTGCCCCATTCGGACCGCAGAAACGCCGCCACAAAGCCAGCGGTCTCCGAATCGGGTGCCGTCAATCTAATCACATGCTGTGACACGGCCCATTCAGCCATTCGTGGCGAGGCGAGACTTATGTTGCCGATAGTGCCCGAGCACGAAATCAGCACCTCCCATGGCTGAATCTTTAGCTCGTCGAGTCGAGGGGTCTTCAGGCTAAGGTAATTCCCCCGCTCAGGTCGCAATCCAATAATGTCGGAGCTAGAAAGGAACGGGACTCCACGCTCGGGACCAACATAAATACGAGGGAAGCGAAAGGCGTTATTTCCGCTAAGACACATTCCTCCCGGACCAAGCAATGGCTGCAAAGAGTGGCGGGACTCTTTGAGCTCGGCAACGGCTTTTCGTGCGTCCAGCGCATAGGCAGATGCTTCAAGCCTTATGCCGGCCTGGAAGACCTCAGATAGCCTGACACCCACACTTCGGCTTGCAAGGTGTTCTCTTGCGGCTTCGGACCGCGCGCGCTTTACCATCCGAGCACCGCCTCTTGCTTCCACGTCAGAAATTCACGTGCGACGACAGGCGTATCATCGTCAACCTGCTTGCTCGGTCTTAGAATGCGACGCGAAGCCTCTCCCGATGCCGAGAGTTCAAAAAATTCAGCTTCTTCACCTGTGGGCGGGAAGAGAATTTCCTCGCCGTCGTCATTCCGTTTGTAGACAGTATTGCCGCGTTTGTCGTGTCCAATAGCAAGAGTCTGCGCCATGAAAATTTCGTAATCGTCAAGGCGGCCTTGTCGCTCTTCTTTTCTCATTTCTTGTTCAGTCTTGCGCTGCAAGACTAGGACTGATGTCTGCGTACCGTTGTTCGGTTGGAATGTGTCGGGGTGCAAGTCGACACTAGCAACAATTCTGCAATGCACCATGAGCCAAAATCGAACGTACTCGAGGTCAGGATTCCCAAGAATGCCATCGGGGAGGACTATCGCCATGCGTCCACCTGGGCGGAGGAACTGCCAACAACGCTCGATAAAGAGAATCTCTGGCGGACGTGAGCCGTGAAAGTCGTCCGTCATAATCCATTGACCCGCTTCCTCCTTCCAAACGCGCGCAAGCTGATATTGCGAGAGCGTTTCTCGGTCGGATATCGGTAGTTTCCCACCAAAAGGCGGGTTCGTTGCAATTATGTCGAAATGACCGAGGTCGTCTGGCCCTCGAAGCTCAGATGCTTCGATTTCCAGTGCGCTTGCGAGCTTATCGCGGAATTCTGGCTCCCACTCATGCGGATGGGATAAGCTATCGCATTGAAGTATATTGCCAGAGCCGTCATTGTTCATGACCATATTCATCTTGGTGGCTTTGACCAGCTCCCGGTTAATGTCAAAGCCGAAGAAACTCCGCGAAGCCGTATCTCGTATTTTTTCGCTTAAGGCTTGCCGATAGGCATCGCTTTCCGGGATGCCACGCAGAGAGCCTCTTAGACGGGCTATTACTTCGTTCATCGCAATCACAAGGAAGCCACCGGTCCCACAGGAGGGGTCAAGAATTCGCTCTCCTGGCTCGACGTCGAGCATCTGGATAGCCATGCGCTGAACGTTGCGGGGGGTAAAAAACTCTCCCCGGTCACCACGAAGATTGCTTCCAACCAACTCTTCGTATGCCTTTCCTTTAACGTCAATATGGGTGTCAAGGAAACTGTAACGCTGAATCTCTCCAACGATATGCGCAAGTGAGCGAGGTTTCAGCGTAATAACATCGTTCGCATCAAAAATGGCAGGGTAGCGTTTCTTCACTTCAGTGAATATTTTCCCAAGCCGTTTTTGTACTGTCAGTCGGCCATCTTGGCTTGCTTTTTCTTTGGCTGTTGCATAGAACTCAAGCGGACGAGGGATGTTGCGCTCATCATGAATTTTGCAAAAAATAACTTTCAGAAGCTCGAAAAATGCTTTGTCTTTTGGCAGGCCGTCCGTAATGTAAATGTGGTCATGGCACGTGCGAAATGAGAACAGGAGGTTGTCATCGGTGGACCGTACGAGCTTGTCTCGTGAAGGCCTGTTGGTGTCGTCAATGTTCCCGTCATGAGCTGGAATGTCGTTGGGCTCCTCCCAAACGACCCTTCCCTTGACATCGATTCGCCGAAAAACTGATTTGTGACGGCCGTTGGTCCACATACCCCAGGCAGCGTTGGGGCAAGAGGAAAGGTAGGACTTGAGTTGGTCTTCACCATCCTTCTTGTCCGTAGGCTTCACTTTTTCGTGCTTGCACTCGATGATGATATCGATGTGCTGCTGAAGGTGCTGAGCACCTTCTGGGAAAATGGCAATGTCAACTCGCTTGGTTGACGACCCGACCTTGATGGGGAACTCAATAGCAATCCGCTCGGGCTTGTAGCCGAGTTCTTTTACAAGGCGTCGCTCGATATTCTGGCGAACATACTCTTCAGGAGTGTCGTTGCGGATGGTCCCATCAATGAAGTCGCAGACCTTACCGTCGGGAAGCGTAGTGATTGGTGGTTTGCCTGACATCCTCGTATTCCTTCGCGCAGATTGCCGGTCACCGAGACCGACTGTTCTAAGATAACCCTGCATGATAGCAGCCGGCCTTCGACGGACCTAGATGGATTAGGGCTTGCCGGAGAGTTAGTTTGCAGAATGTGTGAGTGCAGCGAGGGTCGATTTAGTGTCAACTGAGGCTGAGCTGAGTAGCAGGTATCGATGTCAGCGGAGTTGCAAGACGGGGGATAAAATATGGGGAAGTCAGTGCGGAAAATTTGCGGAAAATTCGTGCGGCTATGCCTCTTGAAGAGAGGGCTGTTCCAGTGTGCTTGCGCTGGAGAATTTTCTTTTGAATCAGTCGCTTGAGGCTGATGGTGCCCGGGGTCGGACTCGAACCGACACGCCTTGCGGCGGGGGATTTTGAGTCCCCTGCGTCTACCTGTTTCACCACCCGGGCAGGGTGTGCGGCGATGACCCAGAGCGGACATCGCGCGGCAGCAATGAACCGCGGATTATGCCGCAAATCCCCCCTCGGAACAACCGGGTCCCGGTCAGTGCCCCCTGCGGGCCTGGGTGTGGCGGCTCCGGTCATAGAAGCCCGGCGGCTTGCGGGCGATCCAGCGGATGAAATCCGCCATGGCCGGATGGGCGCGCAGGGCGTTCCAGTCGTGATACGTCGTGGCGAGTTCGGCCTCCGTGAACACCGAATGGATCTTCTGATGGCAGACCCGGTGCATCGGCACCGCCTCGCGGCCGCCCCGGCTGCGCGGCACCGGGTGGTGGAGGTCCGTGCTGGCATCGGCCAGCAGCGGGCGTCCGCACAGCGGGCAGGTGGCATCGGGGGGCACCGCTTCGGCAGGGGGCGGTCCGAGCTGACGATCCTGGCCCGCGCGCAGGCGGCGTTTGACGACCATGCGGATTCCTGTGAAGTCAGTAAGTTCGCGGCTTGGGGTAGGATAGCGCGCAACGCCGTCTTCGATGTCCGGGCCCCGTCGGCGGCGTACCCGGACCTGATCGAGACCCGATCGCCAGCCCCATCGCCAGACCTCACCGGAGCGGATTGTCATGTCAGCCCAGCCATCCCTGGCCAGTCTTGCCGAATTGCCTTCGCAGGACCCGGCGTTCTACGCCCGCGCCTACAACAACCGGGCCCTGGTGCCCGACAACGCCGTGCACATGGCGCGCTGGGCCGCCGACTCCGCACTGGTGCGTGCCGCCGCGATGTCGTTCTTCGAGGACCTGGCATACGGCGACCCCGCCTCGTCCCATGCCGACGCCGAGCGGCTCGACTACTTTCCCGCCACGCTGCGCCCCGCCGGCTCACCCGCGCCGTTGCTGATCTTCCTACACGGCGGCTATTACCGCGCGCTGGACAAGCGCGACCACAGCTTCGTGGCCAGTGTGTTGCCGCGGCGTGGCGTATCGGTGGCGGTGATCAACTATTCGCTGTGCCCGGCCGTCACGGTCGAGGCAATCGTGCGGCAGGTGGTGCAAAGCGTGGCGTGGCTCTACCGGCAGGCCGATGCACTCGGTCATGATCGCCGCCGCATCTTCCTGGCCGGCCATTCCGTCGGCGGTCATCTCGTGGCGATGCTGATGGCGGCGCTCTGGCCGCAGGTGGGCGCGGACCTGCCGGCGGACCTGGTCAAGGGCGGGCTGTCGATCAGCGGCCTGTATGACCTGGAGCCGCTGCGCCGCGCGGACTTCCTGCAAGCCGACCTGAAACTGACGGAGGCGGACGTCGCACGGTTGTCGCCGGCGTTCCTGCAGCCGGCTACCCGTGCGCCGCTGATCACGGCGGTGGGCGAGATCGAATCGAGCGAATACCATCGCCAGAACGCGCTGATCCGCGCCGCATGGCCGGATAACGCGCGCGAGGATATTCCGCTGCCGGGCCGCCACCATTTCAACGCGATGGACGACCTTGCGCACGACGGCAGCCCGCTGATTCGCGCCCTGCTGGCAATGATCGGCGGCGTCTAGGGCTGTTGCTGTTCCAGCACGCGCAGCAGGGACGACGTGTCGTCCTTGCCCCAGCCGTTGTCCATCAACTGACCCAGTTGCGCCGACGTGGCGCGCGTCGCGGGCAGGTCCAGGCCGATTTCATCGGCGATGTCCTGCGCCAGCCCGAAGTCCTTGGCGTGCAGCCGGGATTCGATGCCGGCCGCGAAGTCGCGCGCGACCATCTTCGGACCCATCATGTCCAGCATGCGGCTGGCCGCCAGCCCGGTGGACATCGCCTGGAACACCTTTGCGGTATCCACGCCTTGCGCGCCTGCAAAGCGCATCGCCTCGGCAATGCCCTCGATGTTCACCACCTGCGCGATCTGGTTGCACAGCTTGGCCACCTGGCCGGCGCCGTGGTCGCCGATATGCGTGATGGTCTTGCCGAGAACTTCCAGCAGCGGGCGCACCGTTTCCAGATTTTCCGCCTTGCCGCCGACCATGATCGTCAGCGTGCCGGCCTGCGCACCCATCGTCCCGCCCGAGACCGGGCAGTCCAGCGCCTCGATGCCGCGCGCGGCCAGCGCCGTGGCGATCTCGCGCGTGACGATCGGCGAGATGGTGCTGTGGTCGACGCAAATGGTGCCCGGCGCGGCGCCTTCGGCCACGCCATCCTTGCCGAGCAGGACCTCGCGCACATCGTCCGACGAGGTCACGTTGGTGAAGACGACCGCCGCGCCGCGGGCGGCTTCCGCGGGCGTGAAGAACGGTTCCGCGCCCAGCTTGCGGGCGGCGTCGGCGGCCTCGGCGCGACGCACGAACGCGCGCACTGTGTGGCCGGCCGCGATCAAGTGGCCGACCATCGGCGCGCCCATCGCGCCCAGGCCAATAAATGCAACTGTGGTCATGAGTGATTCCTTGAGCCGTGTTTTTTGGCTTCCTTCCGTGACATCGCGCCGTGTCTGCCCGAGGCAGGGGCGCGCGGCGGACTACTTGTCTCCCGCGTAGGCAAACTTGCCGTTGCGGACGATGCCCATTACGCGCGCGCGCTGGTCGAAGCCCTGATGGTCCTTCGCACCCAGGTTCAGCACGCCGTTGGGCACGGTGAGTTGCTGCGTGGTTTCGATGGCGTCGCGCAAGGCGTGGCGGAAGGCCGGCGTGCCGGGCCGCGCGCCGCTCTGGAGGGCGCGCCGGCTGGCATCGTCGAGGAGCTGCCATGCTCCCCATGCGTCGCCGGCAAACTGCGTCACGGTGTCCGCGCCGTACTTCGCCTCATAGCGCGTCACGAATTCAAGCGCCACCTTCTTTGCCGGATGCATATCGGGCAACTGGCGCGCAACCACCACCGGCCCGGTGGGGAACAGCGTGCCTTCCACGTCCTTGCCTCCCACGCGCAGGAAATCCCACGTGGCGATGCCATGTGTCTGGTAGATCTTGCCCTTGTAGCCGCGCTCGCCCAGCGTCTTCTGCGGCAGCACGGCCGGCGTACCGGACCCGGCCACAAGGATCGCGTCAGGATTGGCCGAGATCAGCTTGAGCACCTGGCCGGTGACCGAGGTATCGGTGCGGCCAAATCGCTCGTTGGCCACCACGCGCAGCCGGCGCACGTCGGCCATCTTCGAGAATTCGCGCCACCAGCTTTCGCCGTAGGCGTCGTTGAAGCCGATGAAACCCACGGTCTTCACGCCCTGGTTGGCCATGTGTTCCGTCAGGATCGTGGCCATCAGCGAATCGTTCTGCGGCATCTTGAAGGCCCAGCGGCGGCGCGCGTCGGTGGCGGGCTCGATGATCGCGGCGGAGGCCGCCAGCGCCACCATTGGCGTTTCCCCTTCCGCAATGGCATCGAGCGCGGCAATCGCCGTCGGCGTGATGTTGGGGCCGACGATCACGTCGACCTTTTCCTCCGAGATGAACTTGCGCACATTGCGCACCGCCGACGCGGGGTCGGAGGCGTCATCGAGGATCACATACTGCGCGCGCTGCCCGCCGAGCGTGGGCGGCCACATCTGCACGGTATTGCGCGACGGGATGCCGATTGCCGCGGCCGGCCCGGTGGTGGACAGGTCGATGCCGACGCGGATGTCGGCGTGGGCGAATCCCGCTGACAGCAGGGTCGTGACCAGCAGCAGCTTGCGCAGGAGCATGGGCGTTCTCGTCGAGCGGTGAGATCGGTGAGGCAGATGCGGGTTGAGTGCTTATTATTTGGCCGCCAGGCGCCACAGCGACGTCACCTCGGCCTTGCGGGCGGCGTGCAGCGGATCGTCGGGGTCGGTGATCTTGGGGTGGCGCGGGCGAATGTCGGAGCGGCCGAGGACCTTGAGCCCGGCGCCGTCGATCCAGCCGAGCAGTTCCTCGCGCGAGCGCAGGCCCAGGTGTTCGGCGAAGTCGGAGAGCAGCAGCCAGCCCTGGCCGGCGGGTTCCAGATGGGCGGCCAGCCCGTCCAGGAAGCCGCGCAGCATGCGGCTCTCGGGGTCGAACACGGCGTGCTCGATTGGCGAGCTCGGGCGCGCGGGCACCCAGGGCGGATTGCAGACGACCAGTGGCGCGCGGCCTTCCGGGAAGAGATCGGCCTCGATGACCTCGACGTCCTGCGCATACCCCAGCCGCTCAAGATTGGCGCGGGCGCAGCCGAGGGCGCGCGGGTCTTGGTCGGTGGCGACCACGCGGCGCACACCACGTTGCGCCAGCAGGGCGGCCAGCACGCCGGTGCCGGTGCCGATATCGAACGCCAGCTTGTCAGTGGGCAGTGGCTCCTTCGCGACGAGGTCGATGTATTCGCCGCGCACCGGCGAGAACACGCCGTACCACGGGTGCACGCGTTCACCGAGTGCCGGGATCTCCACTCCCTTCTTGCGCCATTCGTAGGCGCCGATCAGGCCCAGCAGTTCCCGCATGGACGCCACGTACGGGGCATCGGCCGCGCCATAGACCTGCGCGCAGGCTTCGGCCACATCCGGCGCGCGGCGCAGCGGCACGACGTGGCCGGCCTCGAAAGGCAGCAGCAGCATGCCAAGCGTGCGGGCGCGCTGGGATTGCGCCAGGCGATGCTTGTGGAACGCCTCGGTGGTGCTGGCGGGCGGCTTGCCCGGCCGCTTGGGCTTGCGGTCGGTCCGGCGGGCCATGGCATGCAGCAACTGGCGCGCGTTCTGGAAGTCGCCACGCCAGAGCAGGGCGACGCCCTCGCTGGCCAGCCGGAAGGCGGTGTCGGCCGGGGTCTGGTCGTCGACGATCACCACGCGCCTGGGCGGCTGCAGGCCGGCCTCGGAGCGCCACAGGGCGCTGCGTTCGGCACCGTCCTCGGTCCAGTGGATGGTGGGTAGGGAAGGGTTGGCAGACATAGTTATATAGAGAGAGCGGCGGGGCTCACGTAAATATGGCGCTTAGAGCTCATAAGCCTCGTGATCGCYGGACATCGCCTGTTCCACGAGCTTGCGGTTCAGGGTCGGCGAGAACAACTCAATGAAGGTGTAGACGAAGCTGCGCAGATACGCACCTTGCTTCACGGCCAGGTGCGTGACGTTAGTCCCGAACAGGTGGCCGGCGGGAAGGCCGCGCAGGTTGCGGTCGCGGTCCGCGTCGAACGCGACGCCGGCCACGATCCCCACGCCCAGGCCGATCTCCACGTAGGTTTTGATCACGTCGGCATCGACGGCCGCCAGCACGATGTCCGGCTGAAGCTGGCGCAGCTCGAACGCCTTGTCGATCTTCGGCCGGCCGGCAAAATTCGGGTCGTAGGTGATCAGCGGGTAGTTGGCCAGATCCTCCAGCGTCAGGTGCTTCTTTTCCAGCAACGGATGGTCGGGCGGGGTGATGACCACGTGCTGCCACTGGTAGCCGGGCAGGGACACCAGGCCCTTGTCGCCGGAGATGCCCTCCGTCGCGATGCCGATATCGGCCTGGTCATGCAGGATCATGTCGGCGATCTGCGCCGGATTGCCCTGCTGGATCGACAGCCGCACCTTCGGGTAACGCTTGGTGAACTCGCCGATCACGCGCGGCAGCGAGTAGCGGGCCTGCGTGTGCGTCGTGGCGATCGTGAAGTTGCCCTGATCCTGGGCCGCATAGTCCTTACCCACGCGTTTCAGGCTTTCCACCTCCTGCAGGATCTTTTCCACCGAGGTCAGGATACGGCGCCCGGGCTCGGTCAGGCTGCGGATCCGCTTGCCGTGCCGCGTGAAGATATCGACACCCAGCTCCTCTTCCAGCTCGATAATGGCCTTGGAAACGCCGGGTTGTGACGTATAAAGCGCCTTGGCAGCCTCCGTCAGGTTGTAGTTCTGGCGGACGGCTTCTCGGACGAAGCGAAACTGGTGCAGGTTCATATAACTTCGGGCGTATAAACAAACAACTTCTTATTAGTTTGGGATATGAGGCGAGTTTATTACGATTCTCGAACTTTGTTAATGAACGCCCTGCCCGTATTGCGTCCACGCCCAGCCTGATCCTGGCGGCGAAGCGCGGTGGACGGTAAGGCACTGTAGAGAAAAGCCCCCGATGTCCCTTGCCTATACCGTTTCCGGTCTGCTGGTAGGTCTCCTGGTTGGTCTGACCGGAGTCGGCGGGGGCTCGCTCATGACGCCGCTGCTGACGCTGCTGTTCGGCTTCTCGCCGGCCACCGCAGTCGGCACCGACCTGGCCTTCGCGTCCATCACCAAGGGCTTCGGCACCATCGCCCATCGCGCGCACGGCCACGTGCAGTGGCAAGTGGTGCGCCGCCTGTGCCTGGGCAGCCTGCCTGCGGCGCTGGCCGCGATCCTCGTGCTCAAGAGCGCGGGCGAGCTGAACGCGCAATGGCTGCACGCCATCCGCCTGACCATCGGCGTGTCCGTGCTGCTGACCGTATTGTCGCTGCTCTTCCGAAAGCAGATGCTGGCCTGGCTCGAACGCAACCCGCGCTTTCAGCTGGAAGGCCGCGCGCAGGTGGTGGCCACCGTGGTGGTGGGCGCCGTGATCGGCGTGCTGGTGACCGTGTCGTCGATCGGCGCCGGCGCGGTTGGCGCCACGCTGATCCTGCTGCTGTATCCCCATATGAAGCCGGCCGAAGTGGCCGGCACCGATATCGCCTACGCCGTGCCGCTCACGGCCGTAGCCGGGCTGGGCCACGTGTGGCTCGGCACCGTCGACTGGAATTTGCTGCTGGCGCTGCTGGTGGGTTCGATCCCCGGCATCTGGCTGGGCGCGCAACTGTCGCGGGCGCTGCCCGAACGGCTGGTGCGCGCCGCATTGGCCACCACGCTCACGCTGGTGGCCATCAAGCTCGTTTCCTAAGCATTCACCGAATACTGAACGGACCCACACCATGTATCAGTACGATCAATACGACCAGCGCATCGTCCAGGAGCGCGTTGCCCAGTTCCGTGACCAGGTGCGTCGCCGCCTGTCCGACGAGCTGACCGAGGAAGAATTCCTGCCGCTGCGGCTGCAGAACGGCCTGTACATGCAGCGCCATGCCTACATGCTGCGCGTGGCCATTCCGTACGGCCTGCTGGCTTCGAAGCAGATGCGCATGCTGGCCCACATCGCCCGCGAATACGACCGCGGCTACGGCCACTTCTCCACCCGCCAGAACATCCAGTACAACTGGATGGAGCTGGAGCGCGTGCCCGACGTGCTGGCGGACCTGGCCAGCGTGGAAATGCACGGCATCCAGACCTCGGGCAACTGCGTGCGCAACATCACCACCGACCATTTCGCTGGCGTGGCCCCGGACGAATCCGTGGACCCGCGGGTGCTGGCCGAACTGCTTCGACAGTGGAGCACGTTCCAGCCGGAATTCGCGTTCCTGCCGCGCAAGTTCAAGATCGCCATCTCGGCCTCGGCCGATGACCGCGCCGTAGTGCAGATGCACGACATCGGCATCTACGCCTACCGGAACGCGCAGGGCGAGACGCGCCTGCGCATCTTGGCCGGTGGCGGCCTGGGCCGTACGCCGATCCTGGGCACGGTCATCAAGGACGACCTGCCGTGGCAGCACTTGCTGACCTACGTCGAGTCGGCGATCCGCGTGTACAACCGCTATGGCCGCCGCGACAACAAGTACAAGGCCCGGATCAAGATCCTGGTGAAGGCCATCGGCGCCGAGAAGTTCGCCGCCGAGGTCGAGGAAGAATGGCAGCACAGCAAGGACGGCCCGGCCACGATCACGCAGGCCGAGTTCGACCGCGTGGCGCAGTACTTCCAGCCGCCCGCCTACGAGAAGCTGCCGGACACCGATACCTCGTTCGAAAACCACCTGCTCGAAGACAAGGCCTTCGCGCGCTGGGTCAGCCGCAACGTGCACGGCCACAAGGTGCCGGGCTACGCAGCGGTGACGCTGTCGACCAAGCCGGGTCCGGTCTCGCCCCCGGGCGATGCCACCGACAAGCAGATGGACACCGTGGCCGACCTGGCCGACCGTTACGGCTTTGGCGAACTGCGCGTGGCGCACGAACAGAACCTCGTGCTGCCGGACGTGAAGAAGCGCGATCTGTTCGCGCTGTGGCAGGAAGCGAAGAAGGCTGGCCTGGCCACAGCCAACATCGGCCTGCTGACCGACATCATCGCCTGCCCGGGCGGCGATTTCTGCTCGCTGGCCAATGCCAAGTCGATCCCCATCGCGCTGGCGATCCAGGAGCGTTTCGACGATCTCGACTACGTCTACGACCTGGGCGAGATCTCCCTGAACATCTCGGGCTGCATCAACGCCTGCGGCCACCATCACGTGGGCAACATCGGCGTGCTGGGCGTGGACAAGGATGGTTCCGAGTGGTACCAGGTCACGCTGGGCGGTGCCCAGGGCAACAAGTCGGCGCTCGGCAAGGTCATCGGCCCGTCGTTCAGCGCCGAGGAAATGCCTGAAGTGATCAGCCGCATCATCGATACCTTCGTCGCTCACCGTGTCGAGGACGAGCGCTTCATCGACACGCTTGGCCGTATCGGCATCGCCCCGTTCAAGGAGCGTGTGTACGCCGACAAGCAGCGCGAAGAACGCGCCGAAGCCTGAAGACCGGAGAGACTGAACATGGCAAAGATCATTCAACTGCAACGCGATGCCGCCGAGGTCCGTCCCGTCATCGTCGACGACAACTGGACCGTGCTGCGTGCCGCCGAGGGCGAGACGCTCGACGAAGCGAAGGTAGCCGCCGCCGCGCAAGGCCAGGACGCCGTGCTGTTCCCGCTGTCGGTGTGGCGTGCGCACGAAGCCCTGCTGGCTGGCCGCGACAAGGCCATCACCGGCGTGTGGCTGGCACCGGAAGACGAACCCGGCGATGCGGAGGCCGTTCTCGACCGCGTCTCGCTGGTGGCCGTGGATTTCCCGGTGTTTCGCGATGGACGCGGCTTCTCGACGGCATACCTGCTGCGCACCCGTTATCACTGGGCCGGTCAGCTGCGCGCCATCGGCGATGTGCTGCGCGACCAGCTCAACTTCATGAAGCGCTGCGGGTTTGACGCCTTCGCGGTGCGTGCCGACAAGAACATCGATGACGCCATCAAGGGCTTCACCGAATTCACCGTGGCCTACCAGGCCTCCGTGGACGAGCCGCTGCCGCTGTTCCGTCGCGCGCGCGCCGACGTGACGGCCGGCAGCACCCGGGGCGCGGCATGAGCACTGCGCTTTCCGACATCTCCGTGGTGGAAGAGGCGGCCACGTCGACCCTGCGCCCCCCAACGCTGTGGTCGATGCCGCTCTACACCGGCACGGTGGAGGCGCTCGAGGCCAAGGAACGCGCGCTGGCCGAACGTCTGGCCGGTATCGCCGGGCGCTTCTTCCGTGCGCGCTTTGCCACCAGCCTGGCCGCCGAGGACATGGTGCTGACCGACGCGATCCTGCGTGGCTCCGACGCCGTGCGCGCCGGCGTACGCGTGTTCACGCTGAACACGGGCCGCCTGCACGCGGAGACGCTGGCCGTGCTGGATCAGGTCGAGTCGCACTACGGCTACACGATCGAGCAGTTCACGCCCGATCAGGAAGCCGTGGACAACTACGTGAAGAAGAATGGCCTGAACGGCTTCTACGACAGCGTGGACCTGCGCAAGGACTGCTGCGGCATCCGCAAGGTGGAGCCGCTGAATCGCGCGCTGTCGCATGCCGATGCATGGATGACGGGCCAGCGCCGCGAGCAGGCCGTCACGCGCGCCGAGCTGCCGTTCGAGGAACTGGACGAAGCACGCGGCATCCCCAAGTTCAATCCGCTGGCCGACTGGACCGAAGCCGAGGTGTGGGCCTACCTGGTGCGCCACAACGTCCCGGTCAACGCGCTGCATGCCAAGGGCTACCCGAGCATTGGCTGCGAGCCGTGTACGCGGGCCGTCAAGGCCGGCGAGGATGTGCGCGCCGGACGTTGGTGGTGGGAGAGCAAGGACTCGAAAGAGTGCGGCCTCCACGAGCAGAACATCAAGCATTAAACAGATAACTGAGGCCAGGAACGACATGGGCATCATGAACGACATCGCAGACGCAGGCGTTGAACACCTGCTTCAGGTCCAGAACGACCACCTCGACCGGCTGGAAGCCGAATCGATCTACATCATCCGCGAGGTGGTGGCCGAGTGCCGCAACCCGGCGCTGCTGTTCTCCGGCGGCAAGGACTCGATCGTCATGCTGCACCTGGCGCTGAAGGCTTTCCGCCTGGGCGACCGCAAGGTGGAGCTGCCGTTCCCGCTGGTGCATATCGACACCGGCCACAACTATCCAGAAGTCATCGCGTTCCGTGACCAGCGCGTGGCCGAACTGGGCGCGCGCCTGGTGGTGGGCCATGTGGAAGATTCCATCAAGCGCGGCACCGTGCGCCTGCGCAAGGAAACCGATTCGCGCAACGCCGCGCAGGCCGTGACGCTGCTGGAAACCATCGAGGCGAACAAGTACGACGCGCTGATGGGCGGCGCCCGCCGCGACGAAGAGAAGGCCCGCGCCAAGGAGCGCATCTTCTCGTTCCGCGACGAGTTCGGCCAATGGGACCCGAAGGCCCAGCGCCCGGAACTGTGGAGCCTGTACAACGCACGCATGGCGCAGGGCGAACAGATGCGCGTGTTCCCGATCTCCAACTGGACGGAGCTGGACGTGTGGCAATACATCGCCCGCGAGAACCTGGCCCTGCCGCCGATCTACTACGCGCACCAGCGCGAAGTGGTGCGCAAGAACGGCCTGCTGGTGCCGGTGACGCCGATCACGCCGAAGCAGGATGGCGACGAAAGCGAAGTGCTGTCGGTCCGCTTCCGTACCGTGGGCGACATCAGCTGCACCTGCCCGGTGGCCAGCACCGCCGCCACGCCGGTGGAGATCATCGCCGAGACCGCGGTGACCGAGATCACCGAACGCGGTGCCACGCGCATGGACGACCAGACCAGCGAGGCATCGATGGAGCGCCGCAAGAAGGAAGGCTACTTCTAAAATCGGATGCATAGACGGGCACGGCGCGTGGTTGCGCGAGTGCTCGTGTCCCGCAGTACACGTCGCCCTCGCGCGCCTGGCGCCGTATCCCATCCATGCGCCGGAGCAAGCGGCGTGGGGCGAATGAACAAGGAATTTCCAATGTCGCACGAATCTCAACACCAGGGCCTGCTGCGCTTCATCACCGCCGGGTCTGTCGATGACGGCAAGAGCACGCTGATCGGCCGCCTGCTGTACGACAGCAAGGCCGTGCTGTCCGACCAGCTGACCGCGCTGGCCAATGCCAAGAACAAGCGCACCGCGGGCGAGCAGATCGACTTCTCGCTGCTGACCGACGGCCTGGAAGCCGAGCGCGAGCAGGGCATCACGATCGACGTGGCGTACCGTTATTTCTCCACCGCGCGCCGCAAGTTCATCATCGCCGATACCCCGGGGCATGAGCAGTACACCCGCAACATGGTGACGGGCGCTTCCACGGCGCACGCCGCCATCGTGCTGGTGGATGCCACGCGCGTGACCGTCAAGGACGGCCGTGCCGAATTGCTGGCGCAGACCAAGCGCCATTCGGCCATCCTGAAGCTGCTGGAGCTGCAACACGTGATCGTGGCCATCAACAAGATGGATCTGGTCGAATTCAGCGAGCAGCGCTTCAACGAGATCCGCACCGCCTATCGCGAACTGGCGGACCAGCTCGGCCTGAAGGACGTGCGTTACGTGCCGGTGTCGGCGCTGCGTGGCGACAACATCGTGCATGCCAGCGAAGCGATGCCGTGGTACCAGGGTGAGCCGCTGCTGCCGCTGCTGGAGGCCCTGCCCGTGGAAGATGTGGCCCCCGAGGGCGATGCCGCGCTACGGTTCCCGGTGCAGCTGGTGGTTCGCCAGGACGGCGCGCAGTCCGACGATTTCCGCGGCTACGCGGGCCGTGTCGAAGCCGGCACCGTGCGCGTCGGCCAGAAGCTGCGCGTGCTGCCGGTCAACCGTGAAGCGGTGGTGGCGGAAGTGCTGACGCCGAATGGCGCGGCCGATTCGGCCAGCGCCGGCGACACGGTGACGGTACGTCTGGCGGAAGACGTCGATGTGTCACGCGGTGACATGTTCGTCGCCGCCGAGGCCACGACGGTGTCGGCCAAGAAGCTGACGGCCGACCTCTGCTGGTTCGACGATGAGTCGCTGAACCCGTCGCGCAAGTACGTGCTCAAGCACACCACGGCTAGCGTGTTCGCGCGCATTTCGGCGGTGGATCGCGTGCTGGACGTGCACACGCTGTCGCACGAGACCGGCCGGCACGACATCCGCCTGAACGATATCGGTTCGGTGCAGATCTCGCTGCAGAAGCCGATCGTGTGCGATGCCTACGGCGACAACCCCGCCACGGGCGCGTTCGTGCTGATCGACGAGGCCACCCACCACACCGTGGCGGCCGGCATGATCCGTGCATACTCCTGATCTGAACAGGTCAGACAGTAAGCGGAACGAGGATTGAGATGAACAAGCAGCAGGGCAAGGCGGCCGGGAAGGTGTACCTGATTGGTGCAGGCCCCGGCGCGGCCGACCTTATTACGGTGCGTGGTGCACGACTGTTGGGCGAGGCCCAGGTCGTGCTGCATGATGCGCTGGTGTCCCCGGAGATGCTGGCCTGGTGTCCCCAGGCCCAGCTCGTCGAGGTGGGCAAGCGCTGCGGCCAGCGTTCCACCGCGCAGCTGTTCATCAACCGCCAGATCGTCGACCTGGCCACCAAGTACGAACGCGTGGTGCGCCTGAAGGGCGGCGATCCGATGCTGTTCGGCCGTGCCGACGAGGAACTGCAGGCGCTGGAAGCGGCTGGCATCGAGTACGAGGTGGTGCCGGGCATTACGGCGGCGCTCGCAGCGGCCAGCGCGATTGCCCGGCCGCTGACGAAGCGCGGCGTGTCGCGCAGCGTGGCGTTTGCGACGCAGGCCAAGGCTGCCGACGCCGTGGACGTGGAAGCCGATGTGAAGGCCGACACCATCGTCTACTACATGGGGCGGGACCAGGCCGCCAATATCGCGACGCAGCTGATCGCGCGCGGCAAGCCGGCATCGACGCCGGCTTGGGTGGTGGAAGCCGCCACCACGCCCCGGCAGCGCAGCCGGCAGTTCACGCTGCGACAGATGGCCGTTGGCGAGGCCGCACACTGGATGGACCCGGTGCAGCCGAGTCTGCTGATGATCGGCGAGGCATTGGGAACGCGGGCGACCGAGGTCATCGAGCCCCACGAGCACGGCGAGCGCGCTGCCTGAGGATTTCGCAGAAGGCGGATAGCGGAAAGCAGAAAGCAGAAAGGCCAGAGTCAGGACTCTGGCCTTTTTTGTTGTTGCCGGTTGTGTGCCGCTCGTTGCCGGTTGTTGTCAATTGCACGTCGGTTGTGCGTCCCTTGTGCGCCGCGCTGCCCCGACAGGGCGCTTTCGCAAGATGGCGAGGGACCCGGCGTTCAGCTCGTCAGCGCCCCGGCGCAATACGCCGCGATGGCATCCAGCACGCTCTCCGCTTCGCCGACGGCGGCTACGCTGCGAATCTGCAGCGCGGGGTACTGCTGGCGGCACTGGTCGATCAGCGCCGGCAGGTCGCGGCGCAGGTGGCCGCCTTGCCCGAAGAAGACGGGTACCACCGTGATGTCGGTCGCGCCCGTGCCGGCCAGCTCCGCCAGCGCGTCCGGCAGCGCCGGCGTCATCAGTTCCAGGAACGCCAGACGCACGGCGCATTGGGGCAGCAGGGCGGCCAGCTTGGCGTGCAGGCGGTCGAACGGCTCGCGCCAGCGGGCATCGCGCGCGCCGTGTGCAAACAGTACGAGGCCCTGTGTGCCGGTGGGTGTCGTCATGGCGCGGCCATCCGGGCTCAGTGGCGATCCACCCAGCGCAACGCCGTCAGCCCCACCATGAGGTATAGCGTGCCGGGCACCAGCGCCGAGACGATCGGCGGCCACGTGTGCAACAGGCCGACGTGCGAGAACAGCGTGTTGGACAGGTGGAACGACAGGCCCAGCATGATGCCGCCGAACACCTTCACCCCCACCGCGCCGGCACGGGCATGCAGATAGGCGAACGGCAGGGCCAGCGCCACCATCACGAACAGCGTGAGCGGGTAGACCACCTTTTTCCAGAACGCGATCTCGTAGCGCTGGGTGTCCTGCTTGTTGTCGCGCAGGTGGCGGATGTAGCGGAACAGGTCCACCGTGGACATGCGCTCCGGCGTCACCAGCAGCACGGAAAGGATCTGGGGCGTCAGTTCCGAATGCATGACCATGTTCGGGAACTTGGCCTGCTCCGCGCGGAAATCCGGCGCCAGTGCGTCACGATTGCCGCCTTCCTGATGCGGCAGTTCGAAGAAGCGCGTCTCGTTGACGTTGTTGAGTTGCCAGGACTGGCCGCCCTGATAGCGGCCTTCCTCCGCCACGCGAATCACGCGCAGGCGATAGTCCTTGTCGAACTCGTAGATCGTGATGCCATTGATGCTCTGGTCGGGCTTCAGGCCCTGCACGTTGACGAAGCGGGTCACCTCGCTGCCAGCGCCTTCGGGCGTGTTGTCCTTGTCGCGATCCTTGACCCAGACCCCGGACCGGAAGCCCGCCGACACCGTGGCGCCGATGGCCTCCAGCTTGATCTTCTGGGCATATTGCTCGGCCGCCGGGCCGATGAACTCGCCGAAGATGAACGTCGTGACGGCCAGCGGAATCGCCAGCTTGAACAACGAGAACAGCGCCTGGCGCGTATTCAGGCCGGCAACGCGGAAGATCGTGAACTCGGACTGGCTGGCCAGTTGCGAGAACACGTAGATCGCGCTGATCAGCACCGCGATCGGCAGGACCTCGTAGATCCGCGTGGGGGCTTCCAGCATCACGTGGAAGAACGCGATCAGCGAGGTATAGCGACCCTGCACGCTCTCCAGCTCGCTAAGCATGTCGAAGAACACGAACAGCGCCAGCACGGCGAACAGGATGAAGAAGAAGACGCCGTAGATCAGGCGGGCGAAATAGCGCTCGTAGACGTACAGCACCCTCATGCCTTGCCTCCCGCCTGCTTGCGGCCAAGGCCGAAGACGGCGCGCCAGCCACCCAGGCTGCGGTTCTGCCGGTAGCGGAACAGCATGAGCGCCCCCAGGAAGACGGCCAGGTGGATCGGCCACAGCGCCATCCAGAACGAGAGCGATCCGGAGCGCACCCATGCCTGGGACAGGTTGATCATGTTGGAGTACGTCAGGTAGATCAGTACCGCAAAGACCAGTGGCGTGTACCGGCCAAGGCGCGGGTTCACATACGCCAGCGGGATCGCAATCATCACAAAATTAAAGGCCAGGATCGGCAGGGAAATACGCCAGAGTAGTTCGCCCAGGTTCTCCCGCGTCGGGTTGCGGATCAGGTCGAGCGTGTAGCGGCTCTTCGCGGGCATGTCCGCCTCGGTCTCGGGCGGCTTGTTGTCCACCTTGACCGCGTAGCGGTCGAATTCCAGGATGCGGTAGTTCAGCTGGCCCGGGGTGCCCGCGTAGCGGCGGCCGTGCTCCATGACCACGAGGCGGTCCCCGTTGGGCATGGTCTCGAACTGGCCCTGGTGGGACAGCGCCACGCCGATCTTGTTGGCCTCGGCGTTGGCCACGAACACGTTGCGCGCGTGTTTCATGTCGCCGTCGATGCCTTCGATGAACAGCACGTAGGTGCCGTTGGCCGGCTCGATGAAGCGGCCCGAGGCGATCATCGACAGCACGCCGCGCTGCTGGAACCGGTCACGGAACAGAGAACTTTGCTGATTGGCCCACGGCCACGCGAACATGCCCAGCAGCAGGGCCATGACGAAGAATGGCGCGGCGAACTGGAGCACGGGCTTGACGAAATCGCGCAGCGAAATCCCGGCCGAGAACCACACCACCATCTCCGAATCCTTGTACCAGCGGGTCAGGACGATGAGCGTGGAAATGAACAGCGTGGCGGACAGCAGGATCGACAGGTAGCCGATGGTCGCCAGGCCGATGAGCATCAGCACGTCGTTGGGACTGGCCTTGCCATTGGCGGCCATCCCGAGGATGCGGATCACAAGCGACGTGAGCATGAAGGTCAGCATCACCAGGAACACCGCACCGGCGGTGTAGGCGAGCTCACGTCGCAGGGCTTGTTGAAAGATCATGCGGAATCGCTTCCGGCTGCCGGCCGGAGCGGGCGATGTACCGGGGGCCGAGGGACTGGCAGGACCGCGGGCTGTCAGCGTGGCGGATCGGCGGCGGCGGATCGCGGATGAAAATCGCGGATAATGGGGGCTTTCTTTTCGACGAGCCCCTGGAAGGAAGCGCGATGGAATTTAGCACAAAAGCCCTGGATTGGAGCAAAGCCGGCCAAAATGGTTTCCTGGCCACGAAGACCGACTGCCTGGTGGTTGGGCTGTTCGAAGGCCAGAATCTGGCCGGCGTGGCCAAGGCGCTGGACGTTGCCACCAAGGGGCTGGTGGGCCGTCTGGTCAAGCAGGGCGACTTCGAAGGCAAGCGCGGCACCCAGGTGATGCTGCCCGAGGTGTCGGGCATCGGTGCCGCCCGTGTCCTGCTGGTAGGCCTGGGCAAGGAGGCCGAGTTCTCCGACAAGGCCTTTGCCGAGGCCGTGCGCACCGCCATGCGTGCGCTGTCCGGCACGCGCGCCACTTCCGCGCTCTGGTGCCTGGCCCAGCAGCCGCCGCAGCAGCGCGACGTGGCCTGGGCCGTGATCACCACGATCACGCTCGTGCGCGACGCCGGCTACCGCCTGCTGGAGCGCCATCCCGAGCTCAAGCGTGCGCCCAAGGGCGCCGCCGCCAACGACAAGCCGTCGCTGCGCAAGATCGTGCTGGCCGTGGATGCCGACAACGCCAAGGCGGCCACGCAGGCCGTGGTGCGCGGCACCGCCATCGCCAACGGCATGGAACTCACGCGCGACCTGGGCAACCTGCCGTCCAACATCTGCACGCCGACCTACCTGGCCAACACTGCCCGCGGCATCGCCAAGCGGCACAAGCTCAAGGCCGAGATCCTGGGCCGCAAGCAGATCGAGGCGCTGAACATGGGCGCCTTCCTGGCCGTGACCAAGGGTAGCGTGGAGCCGCCGCAATTCATCGTCCTGCGCTATGACGGCGCCAGCGCCAAGCAGGCGCCGGTGGTGCTGGTGGGCAAGGGCATCACCTTCGATACCGGCGGCATCTCGCTCAAGCCGGGCGAGGGCATGGACGAGATGAAGTACGACATGTGCGGCGCGGCATCCGTGCTGGGCACGATCCAGGCGGTGGCCGAGATGGGCCTGAAGCTGAATGTCGTCGCCGTGGTGCCGACCTGCGAGAACATGCCGAGCGGCATCGCCACGAAGCCGGGCGACGTGGTCACCAGCATGTCCGGCCAGACCATCGAAATCCTCAACACGGATGCCGAAGGCCGCCTGATCCTGTGCGACGCGCTGACCTACGTGGAGCGCTTCAAGCCTGCCGCCGTGGTCGACGTGGCCACGCTGACCGGCGCGTGCATCATCGCGCTGGGCCATGTGAACAGCGGCCTGTTCGCGCGCAGCGACGTGCTGGCCGACCAGCTGCTCGACGCCGGCCGCAAGGCGATGGATACGGCCTGGCGCCTGCCGCTGGACGACGACTACCAGGACCAGCTCAAGTCCAACTTCGCTGACATGGCCAACATCGGCGGCCGCCCGGCCGGCAGCGTCACGGCGGCCTGTTTCCTGTCGCGCTACACGGAAAAGTATGACTGGGCGCACCTGGATATCGCCGGGACGGCCTGGAAGAGCGGCGCAGCCAAGGGTGCCACGGGCCGGCCGGTGCCGCTGCTGACGCAGTTCCTGATGGACCGCGCGTCTTAATATCGCCATAGAGCAGGTAGCCGGGATGACTCGCATCGACTTCCACAGCAACGTGCCGGACACGCTGGCCTATGTCTGCCGGCTGGTCCGCAAGGCGTATGGTGCCGGCCAGAAGGTGGTCGTGCACGGTACGCCGCAGCAGCTGTCGCAACTGGACGCGCGGCTGTGGTCGTTTTCGCCGCTGGACTTCCTGCCGCACTGCGGGCTGGACAGTCCGCACGCGGCCGTGACGCCGATCATCCTGGCCGCCACGCTCGATGGCGTGCCGCACCACCAGTTGCTGGTGAACCTGGCGGAGCAGGCGCCCGCGCAGTTCGCCAGCTTCGAGCGCCTGATCGAGGTGGTCGGCATCAGCGCGGAGGCCCGCGACGCCGGGCGCGAGCGTTATCGTTTCTATCGTGAGCGGGGATATCCGCTCACGCACCATGACATTGGCCAGTCCGCCAAAGGAGAGTCCGCATGAGCGAACGCACGACCTCGCGGGTGATTCCGCGGCTGGGCCCGAACGACAGCGTGCCGCTGCTCACGGAAGTCATCGAACTGCCCGACGCCGTATTCGAGGCGCCCGCCGTGGCGCCAGCTTCGACCCCTCAACCCGCATCGCACCCGGCACACCCGCAGCAGGCGACGGTCATCGATACCGCCGACATGCCCGAGTCGGGCCTGGTGACGGCGGTGGGGGACACGGAATTGGCGCCGATCGAGGACGCCGCCGCGCCCGAGGCGCATGCCGCGATCATTGACCCGGCGCCCTTCCTGCCGGGCGAAGACGACCTGCGCGCGGTGCGCACGGAATTGCTGACGCGCGTGATGATGCGGTTCCGCACCGAATGGCCGCAGGTGGTCGAAGCCCACACGGAGGCCACGCTGCAATCGCGCCTGGCACCGCTGACGGCGCAGCTCGCCACCGAGCTGACGCAGGCGCTGGAGGCGCGGCTGGTGGAGTGGCTGGACGCCACGCTGGAAGAGATCGAGCGGGATCCGGGCGGGCTCTGACGGGGGCCGGGCCCCGGGCCTGGATGCCTTGTCCGTACGAACGCCACGAAAAAAGGCCTGCGAAATCGCTTCGCAGGCCTTTCTTGTTTTCAGCGCTTCCGACAATCAGTCGGACGATCAGTCCGGCATCAGCCAGGCATCAGTCCGTCACGGCGCCCTTGCTGGCCGTCGATGCCAGCTTCGAGAACTTGGCCAGCACGCCACGCGTGTAGCGCGGTGCCGGCTGCTTCCAGGCTGTGCGGCGCTTGGCCAGTTCCTCGTCCGGCACGTTCAGTTGCAACAGCAGCTTGTGTGCGTCGATGGTGATGGAATCGCCTTCCCGCACCAGTGCGATCGTGCCGCCCACGAACGCTTCCGGCGCCACGTGGCCAACCACCATGCCCCAGGTGCCGCCCGAGAAGCGGCCGTCGGTGATGAAGCCCACGGATTCGCCCAGGCCCTTGCCGATGATGGCCGACGTCGGGGCCAGCATTTCCGGCATGCCCGGACCACCCTTCGGCCCCAGGTAACGCAGCACCAGGATGTCGCCGGCCTGGATCTTGTCGGCCAGGATCGCATCCATCGCACTCTGTTCGTCCTCGAACACGCGGGCCGGGCCGGTGATGACCGGGTTCTTCAGGCCGGTGATCTTGGCCACCGCGCCTTCCTCGGCCAGGTTGCCCTTCAGGATTGCCAGGTGGCCCTTGGCGTAGAGAGCCTTGTCGATCGGCAGGATGACGTCCTGGTCAGCGCGGGGCTGGTCGGGCACGTGTTCCAGTTCCTCGGCCAGCGTGCGGCCGGTGATGGTGAGGCAGTCGCCATGCAGCAGGCCGGCGCGCAGCAGGATCTTCATCACTTGCGGGATGCCGCCCGCGCGGTGCAGGTCGGTGGCCACGTACTGGCCCGAGGGCTTCAGGTTGCAGATCACCGGCACGCGCAGACGGATGCGCTCGAAATCGTCGATGGTCCATTCCACTTCAGCCGAATGGGCGATGGCCAGGTAGTGCAGCACGGCGTTGGTCGAGCCGCCGGTCGCCATGATCAGCGTCACGGCGTTTTCGATCGATTTGCGCGTGATGATATCGCGCGGCTTGATGTCCTTCTTGATGGCTTCGACCAGCACGCGGGCGGACTCGGCGGCGCTGTCGACCTTTTCCTGGTCCGGATTGGCCATCGTCGACGAGTACAGCAGCGACATGCCCAGCGCCTCGAACGACGAGCTCATCGTGTTGGCGGTGTACATGCCGCCGCACGAACCCGTGGACGGGCAGGCGTTCTTTTCCACGCCTTCGAAGTCTTCCTGGCTCATGCGGCCGGCGGTGAATTCGCCCACGGCCTCGAACGACGACACGATGGTCAGGTCCTGGCCCTTCCACTTGCCCGGCTTGATGGTGCCGCCGTACACGTAGATGCCCGGCACGTTGGTGCGGGCCAGCGCGATCATGCCGCCCGGCATGTTCTTGTCGCAGCCGCCGATGACGACCACGCCGTCCATCCACTGGCCCTGGGCCGCGGTCTCGATGCAGTCGGCGATCACCTCGCGCGAGATCAGCGAGTACTTCATGCCCTCGGTGCCCATCGACATGCCGTCCGAAATCGTCGGCGTGCCGAAGATCTGCGGGTTGGCGCCGGAGGTCTTCACGGCGTCCACGGCGGCGTCGGCCAGGCGTTGCAGGCCGGCGTTGCAGGGGGTGATCGTGGAATGGCCGTTGGCGATGCCGACCATCGGCTTGTCGAAGTCTTCCTTCTCATAGCCGAGCGCGTAGTACATCGACCGGTTGGGGGAGCGCGCGACGCCCTGTGTGATGTTTTTGGAACGTTTGTTGAAAGCCATGATGGGGTCTCTCCGGGGGGATTCCGGGGCGCAGCGGCCAGTCGAGGCGCGCGCCCGCCGTGTTGTGGGCAAGAGAATGCCGCTTGCGTTTTGTGGTGTCAAATATATTATTTGACCTTCATTGAGTCGAAAAACATATCAGGAGCCCGTGTGGACTTGCGTCAGCTGCGGTACTTCGTCACGGTGGCGGAGGAGTTGCATTTCGGCCGCGCCGCGCGCCGGCTGGCCATGACACAGCCACCGCTGTCGCAGCAGATCCAGGCGCTGGAGGAGGAAATCGGCGTCCAGCTGTTCGCCCGCACCCGGCGCTCCGTGATGCTCACGCCTGCCGGCCAGCAGTGGCTGCCCGAGGTGCGCCGCGTACTGGCCGATGCCGCCGCGTTGCCAGGGCTCGCCCAGCGGCTGGCCCGGGGGGAAATCGGGTCGCTGGCGCTGGCGTTCGTCAGCACTGCCGACTACGGGATCCTGCCCGAACTGCTGCGGCATTTCCGCGCACGTCACCCGGAGGTCCAGCTGCAATTGCGCGAAGCCACGAGCGATGTCCAACTGGAGGCGCTGATCGATGGAACCATCGACGCGGGCCTGGTCATCCGCCCGCAATTGCTGACGATGCCGCACGGGCTCTCCTACCTGCCGCTGGTGCGCGAGCCCCTGGTGCTGGCCGTGCCCGACGGCTGGCGGCCCGCCGGCCGCGACGCGGACGCGACGACGCTGCAGGCCGTGTCCCTGCGCGAGGCCGCGCACGAGCCGCTGATCATCTTCCCGCGGCGAAGTGCGCCGGCGTTTTATGACATCATTACGGGCTACTACGCGCGCGACGGCCTGGTGCCCGTGATTGCCCAGGAGGCGATCCAGATGCAGACGATCGTCAGCTTGGTCTCGGCTGGCATGGGCGTGGCACTGGTGCCCGCGTCGCTGTGCAATTTGCGGCGGACGGGGGTGTCCTACCTGGCGCTGCGCGATGCCGGGCCGGAGATCGAAACGGGGCTGGTCTGGCGCGAAGGCGCGGCCGGCGTGGCACCCGTGCTGCGGTCCTTCATCGACATTGCCACGGGGCTCGCCACCGCCATCGGGCTGACGCACGATGCTGGCATAACGTCATAGCCGGACCGTCCGCGCCGCCAACCACAACATCCAGCCACTTTCACGACAGCCATGCTCGTTCATCCGCAATTCGACCCGGTCGCCATCCATCTGGGGCCGCTGGCCATCCGCTGGTACGGCCTCATGTACCTGGCCGGCTTCATCATGTTCCTGTGGTTTGGCCGCCTGCGCATCCGCCAGCCGCACATCGCGGCGCGCGGTTGGGTCACGCGGGACCTGGACGACATGCTGTTCTACGGTGTGCTCGGGGTCATCCTGGGCGGCCGGCTTGGCTACGTGCTGTTCTACAAGCCGAGCTACTACCTCACGCATCCGCTGGAGATCTTCAAGGTCTGGGAAGGCGGCATGGCATTCCACGGTGGCTTCCTGGGCGTGCTCGTCGCAATGTGGGTGTTCTCCAAGGTGCGGCGCCGGCATTGGATGGAAGTCACCGATTTCATCGCGCCAATGATTCCGTGCGGCCTGGCAGCGGGACGGATCGGCAATTTCATCAACGGCGAACTCTGGGGCCGCCCGACCGACCTCCCGTGGGGGATGATCTTCCCGCAGGCTGGCGACAACATTCCCCGCCACCCGTCGCAGCTCTACCAGTTCGCGGGGGAAGGCGTCGCGTTGTTCATCATCCTGTGGCTGTTCGCCCGCAAGCCGCGGCCGATGGGTGCCGTGTCGGGGGCGTTCCTGATCGGCTACGGCGGTTTCCGCTTCCTGGCCGAGTTCGCGCGCGAGCCCGACACTTTCCTCGGGCTGCTGGCGCTGAACTTCTCGATGGGGCAGTGGCTCAGCCTACCGATGATCCTGATCGGCGTGCTGTTGATGGTGTGGGCCTATCGCCGCCAGGCAGGCGCAGCCGCAGGGGCCGCGCGCTGATGTCCTCGCCGGCCCATTGAGCGTGATCGCCTACTGGCCGGCGTTGCGTATGGCTTCGATCCGCTCGCGCGTGAGCGGGTGGGTCGAGAAGAAGCCGGAGGCGTCGTCCCCCTCCGTCTCCTTCCGGTCCCGTCCGGCCCGCTGATTTTCCTTGCCATTTCCGGCGCGCCGTTCGTGCGCGTCTTCCAGCTTCTGCAACACATCGGCAAACGCCGATATCGGCAACCGGTTCCGCCGCATCACGTCCACCGCGTAGGCGTCGGCCTCGCGCTCGTGATCGCGCGAGTAGCGCATCGTCAGCAGCGCAGCGGGGACTGTGGCCAGCATCGATGAGAAATCGCCAAACATGTAGGCCGCCAGCGCACCCACGGCCGAATCCTGGATGACCTGCTGCAGGCCATGGCGCTGCGCCACGTGGCCGGCCTCGTGGGCGAGTACGCCCAGCATTCCCGCATCCGTGCCGATCAGCCGCACGAGTTCGTCGGTCACGACGATCGTGCCGCCGGGGAGCGCCAGGGCATTGGGGCCGATCCGCCCGCCTTTGCGAAAGAGGATCTGATAGTCATGGCCGGGATCGTCCGGACGGCGCAGCGCGGCAAATCCTTCACGGATGCGCTGCTGCTCGGCGGCAGGCAGCGCGGTGGGCGCGACAAGGCCGTGATCCAGACTGTCGAGCGTGGCGTGACCCAGTTGCGCCTCGATCGAAGCCGGCACCGCATCGGCCAGCCACGACGCCGACCAGGGCAGCAGGTAGTAGTAGGAAAGGACGATGACGACGATCAGCCCGAGCGCGGATGCACCCGCCAGCCGCCAACTGTTCTGCGCGCGGGACACCCAGCCTTCGCGATGGCCGGTGGCCGCCAGCATGGCCTCGAAGGTGGCGTGGTCGGCAATCTCGCAGTACGCGCCATCGTCGAACGTCACCAGCCGCGGCGCGCGCTTGTTGCGTTCGGAGACGCGCAGCGAGGCCAGCGGCGTGCGCCGCAACTCTTCGCCATCGGCGTCATGGAGGATGGCCTGGCCGCCGGTCACGATCAGTACCACCGGGTGGGCGCGCGAAGAGCGCGTGTCGAAATACTGGGCGGCGACCATGGCGATCCTTCGTTGACGCTCAGAGAGCGATGTCGATGTCGTACCAGTCGACCGCCGCATCGCCGAGCGCGCCGACCTGTTCGGCTTCTCCGGCGACAAAGGCATCGAGCGGGCCAGCCGCCAGCATCGTCATTGACTCCACGCGATAGCGCGTGGCCCGGACACGTGCGAACGGCAGGAACAGACCGAGCGTCAGCACGATGCCAATCAGGTTGGTCAGCGAGATGAAGAGCAGGCGGCGCGCACGGACCTCGCTGCGGAAGCGGTGCGGGGCCAGGGTGGTGTGGTTCCAGACCAGGTTCTGCAGGCGTGCGGTGAAGTACGGGCGAATCATCAAGAAGCCCAGCGAAGTGCCGATCGTCATCATGCCGAGGATCACCGCTACGACCGCCCCGGGCTGGCCGGCCGCAGCGCCAAGCGCGACGCCTGCAACGGCGGACGCCAGCATAAACGCGGCCACCACGAGTCCCGTGCGCAGATACGTGCCATAGAAGTCGCCGGCGGTAGCGTCAAAGGCAAACGGCGCGGTGCCGAACCGGGTGTTGTTGTGCTGATAGCGCTTGAAGCGCTGATGCGCCAGCGGGGCCAGGGCGTACAGGGACAGGGCCGTCAGGATGGGCCAGAGCAGAAAGACCTTGTAGGCCTCCGCATCGTTGCCGGCGAAGGCGAACCGCAGGCCGCGATAGCTCGAATTGGCCATGCGGAAACGCAGCGAGCGCAATAGCAGGAACGGGAACACACCGGCGAATACCAGGACCAGCGCGAGCGTCAGCAGCGGCGACACGATGCCACTGAACTGGAACAGCCCAGCCAGCACGAAGACAATGGCGCGGCCCTTGAGAATCGCCATCGGGCGGCCGTGATAGTCGAACGTAGCGCCGTCCAGGCTTGTATTGCGGTAGAAGTACTGCAGCGTGCGGACCTTTGCCCACGCCGAGTAAATGCCCAGCGTCACGATCGATAGCAGCGTGTTGACGATCCAGATCCGGAAGAACTCGGACCCTGATCCGGTGAAGGACAGCTGAAGCGAACGCTGCGGAATGTCCTCCACGGGTGTGCCGCCGCCCATGGTGACGCCGTTGTGCGAATCCCATTGCATGATTGACCTCTCCCTGATTCGGGCATGGCTTGCCCTTGTTTCGTTTTTGCAACCGTTTGGAGCGGCGCGTTAGTGCTTCGCGCCACACATTGTCGCATCGCTGTAGCGGCAAAGGATCACAAAGCGGGCCCCGGACCGGGCATGGACGGCATTCGCTGCGATCGATAGCGTAGCCGAGGTCGTAACGACGGAGAAACATCCTGTTACATCGCTGCCATCTTGTAACAAGTCTCGGATCATCCCCCTTAATGGAATCAATGACTTGCCGGGTCTGGCACGGTCCTCGCTTTTAAGTCTGTTACAAGAACAGGCGGGCCAGGCAAAGCCAGCCAGCGGGAGCGCCGGGGGCAGGACATGCACGGGCGATGCATGGGGCGCTACCGATAACGGAAAAGAGATAGCCAGCGGGAAATCCCGCGTCCGCCAGCCGGACGCTTTTGACAGGGGGGGCACGGGGCCAGTGCCCGGCATGTCAACTCTGACCCACGTGCGACCGGTCTTGCCGGCCGACGATGAGACGTCTGATAGCGGTTCTTTCAGGCGCGGGCGGTCTTCTGCAGGGAGGCAGGGGATCGTCCGCCGCACCTCGTTGATTCCCTTCGTATCATTTCTGCCACGGCAAGCGCCGCGTTCGCGCATCGATCGATGCCCGCGCGCCACAGGTTTGTGGCCAATTGCCGCTTTGCAACATCGAAAGCACTTGATCCGGTGACACCGTTCTCCATAATTATGAATTATTGCGGCGTAATCGCCGCCTGGCCGCAGTGCTTCCGGCGTGGAGAGCCCTCATGCGTATCGTCCAGCAGGCGTTGTACCTGGAAGTGGCGGACCGGCTGCGGGCCATGATCGATGACCGCTCGCTGATGCCGGGTGCCTGGATCGATGAAGTGGCGCTGGCCACCTCGCTTGGCATATCGCGTACCCCGTTGCGCGAGGCGCTCAAGGTCCTCGCGGCCGAAGGTCTCGTGCGGCTGGAGCCGCGGCGTGGCTGCTTTGTCAACGCGCTCACCGAGCAGGACCTCGACGAGATATTTCCGCTGATGGCGCTGCTGGAAGGACGCTGCGCCTATGAGGCCGCCCGCAATGTCACCCAGGCCGATCTGGACGCGCTGGAAGGGCTGCATGCCGAACTGGCGCGCTACGCGCAAGCCGGCGACATCGATGCCTACTACGAAACCAATTACCAGATCCACGAGGCGATCCAGCGACTGGCGGGCAACCGCTGGTTGTCCGGCGTGGTCAGTGATCTGCGCAAGGTGCTGCGCTTGTCGCGGCACAAGAGCCTGAAGCTCCAGGGGCGCATCCATGAATCGTGCGCGGAACACATGTCGGTGTTCTCCGCGCTGAAGGCGCATGACCCGGAAGGTGCCGAGGTGTCGATGAAAACCCACGTGCTGCGCCAGCGCGGCGCGTTGCGTGCGCTGGATCAGGCGGACCCCGCGCCAGTGCCGGTGCCGCCAGCGGTACACGAGGCGCCCACTATCCGTAGCCGCCTGCGGCTGGCGGGGGAGGGTTGAGCCAGCCCCATTGATTCCCGTGTCCGTCATGTTTCGATGGCCGGTTTGCCGCACGCGTTGCATCCGCGGATCCGCCCGACTCGCTTTGCTTGCATCCCTCGCTTAACTCGTTGACCGCAGGACATCTCATGAGCGCCCTCGATCCCGTCGAACAGAAAGTCAGCGCCCCGCTGGAGGCCACCGAGCCCGCCGGCGATACACTGCTCTCCCGCTTTGGACGCTGGTGGAGCCGCAAGGGCGAAGCCGATGCGAACGCCAGCAAGCCGGCGAAGGCGAGCACGCCTGAGACGCTCTCCACACGTGCGATCAAGCGTCAGCGCGAGCAGTTGCGCCAGTGTTTCGACGCACGCCTGACCGATGGCGCCGCCAACGCCGCCGCGCAAAGCTGGCAGGCCGAATACGAGGCGGCGGGCGAACCGGTGCGCCAGGCCATGCTCGCCGTGCTGGCGGAAGTTGCTGCCGGCAGCGATGCGGCCGGAGCGCAGCCGGCCACGGCGACCGGGCTATCGCAAGCGTTGTCCAATGCACGCATCCGATTCTTCAAGCGACTCGCGGCACTGCACGGCCAGCGTGGCAACAGCGCCTGCGGGCTGCATTTCCTGATCCAGTTGCGCGCGGACATGTTGCGCTGGCACAAGCGGGTGCCGGGCCTGCGCGTGCTCGACGAAGACCTGGAGGCGCTGTTCTCCAACTGGTTCGACGTCGGCCTGCTGGAGCTGCAGCCGATCACGTGGGATTCGCCGGCATCGTTGCTGGAAAAGCTGATTCGCTACGAGGCCGTGCACGAAATCTCGTCATGGACCGACCTGCGCAATCGGCTCGATTCCGATCGCCGCTGCTACGCATTCTTCCACCCGCGCATTCCGCGCGAGCCGCTGATCTTCGTGGAGGTGGCCTTCGTTCCCGAGATGGCCGCCAACGTCCACGCGCTGCTCGACGAAGCCGCGCCGCTGGAAGACCTGCGTCGCGTGAAGTGGGCCATCTTCTATTCCATCTCCAATACGCAGGCTGGCCTGCGCGGCGTCAGCTTCGGCAATTTCCTCTTGAAGCGTGTCATTGAAGAGCTCCAGCGCGAGTTTCCGAAGCTCAAGCAATTCGCCACGCTGTCACCGATCCCGGGGTTTGCCGACTGGCTCCGCAAGCAGGATGGCGAAGCGATTGCACGCGTGCTGGGTGACAAGCGGCTGTCGCGCTGGGCGGACCGCCTCGGCGCAGCACCGGCGGATGGTGCCGCATGGCTGGCCGCGCTGCTGGCCGATGCGGAGGAACCGGTGGTGCGCGATACCGCGCTGACGCTGGCTGCGCACTACCTGGTACGCGCGGGCGGAAAGGGCCAGCCAGCCGATCCGGTGGCGCGTTTTCACCTGGGCAATGGCGCCTGCGTGGAGCGGCTGAACTGGGGTGCGGATCTGTCGAAAAAAGGCCGCACCCAGTCCTGCGGGATGATGGTGAATTATCTTTACGAGCCAGAAGCGCTGGATGACAATCTGGCACGCCTTGGCGATGGCAATCCCCGCATCAGCAGAGCGGTGGCAAAGCTGCTGTGACCCGTGGGTCGGGCACGGATAACGCCAGGCAAGGTTTTACTTTTGTCGGGTGGTTTGCAGTACTTCGATTGACTTTCCGCATCCAGTAGAGAGAGGAGACAGTACATGAATCGTCGTCAGTTCAATCTGACCGCGTTTGCGCGCGTGTGTGGGGTGGTCGCCGGCGTGGCAGCCGGTGCCGCGGGGTCGTTGTACGCACCGGCCGCGCAGGCCGATACCTGGCCAAGCAAGCCGGTCACCGTGATCGTGCCGTTCCCTGCCGGCGGCGGCACTGACGCGTTTGCGCGTCCGCTGACGGCACAGCTTTCCAAGCAGCTCGGCAAGCAGTTCGTGATCGACAACCGCGGCGGCGCGGGCGGTACGCTGGGCGCGAGCCTGGCCGCCAAGGCGGCTCCCGATGGCTACACCATCTTCATCGGCGGCGCGCACCACGCGATTGCCCCGTCGTTCTACAAGAAGCTCGACTACGACATCGAGAAAGACTTCGTTCCCATCACCGTGATTGCCCAGCCGCCGCAGGTCATCGTGGTCAACCCGGCCAAGGTGCAGGCCAACACGCTGAAGGAACTGATCGCGCTGGTCAAGGCGAATCCCGGCAAGCTGAACTACGGCTCGGCCGGCAACGGGTCCGCGCATCATCTGGCGGGCGAACTGTTCAAGCTGCAGACGCAGACCTTCATCACCCACATTCCCTACAAGGGCGCGGGCCCGGCGCTGTCCGACCTGATCGCCGGGCAGGTGGACATGATGTTCGACGGCCTGGGCTCTTCGGCGCAGCACATTCGCGCGAACCGCATCAAGGCATTGGCGGTGGCCTCCAAGACGCGATCGGCGGCGTTCCCCAACGTGCCGACGGCGGCGGAGGCAGGGGTGCCCAACTACGAGGTGTCCACGTGGTACGCGCTGTGGGCGCCGAAGGGCACGCCGAAGGATGTCGTCGACAAGCTCTACGCCGAGACCACCAAGGCGCTGAACAGTCCCGAGATGAAGCAGATCTGGCTGCAGAACGGTTCGGATACGCCGGCCTTCACGCCGGACCAGTTCGCGCAGTTCCAGCACGCCGAAATCAAGCGCTGGGCGGACGTGGTGCAGCGCTCGGGCGCCAAGATCGACTGATGAGCGGCACTGTCACGTTCGCGCGCGACGGGGCCGTGGCCACGGTCACGCTGTCGCATCCCGGCAAGCTCAACGCGATCTCGGCGGAGATGTGGCAGGCGCTGACCGCCGGATTCGCGGGGCTGGCGGCGGATCGTGCGCTGCGCTGCGTGGTGGTGCGCGGGACTGACGGCAACTTTGCCGCAGGGGCCGACATCGCCGAGTTTCCGGTGGTGCGGGGCGACGAGGCGTCGCTGCGCCGCTACCACATGGATATCATCGCGCCCGCGCTGACGGCCATCGCGAATTGCCCGCATCCCACGCTGGCGATGATCGAGGGCGTCTGCGTCGGCGGCGGGCTGGAGATCGCCTGCCACTGCGACCTGCGCATCGCTGCAGCCGGCAGCCGCTTTGGCGTGCCGATCAACCGGCTTGGCTTTCCGATGGCACCCGGCGAATTGCGCGGCCTGCTGGCCCTGGCCGGCCGGGCCGTGACGCTGGAAATCCTGCTCGAAGGCCGCGTGTTCGATGCCGCCGAGGCCGAGCGCAAGGGCCTTTTGACCCGGGTGGTGCCGGAGGCTGCCTTGCATGACGAAGTGGCCGCCACCGTGCAACGGCTCTGCGCCGGCGCGCCGCTGGCGGCCCGCATCAACAAGGCGACGATTCGCCGCCTGGCGCCCGACCCCGCACCGCTCACGCAGGCCGAGCTTGACGCGCACTTCGCCTACGCCGGCAGCCGCGATCACGCCGAGGGGGTGGCCGCCTTCCTGGCGCACCGGCCGCCCGATTTCACCGGGGAGTAAGATGGCGGCCGGCCGGGCAAACCGACGCCCGGCGCCGCCAGCAATCCCGGCATCTTCATTTCATCGATCCGTACCATGAACGCCAATCTGTTCGCCCTGTTCGAATCCCGTTTCCCGGACGACCGCACCGCATGCTGCATCGAAACCCATGACGGCCTGTACTACACCTGGGAGGACCTGGACCGCGCCACGGCCAAGCTGGCCAACCTGCTGACCGCGCTGAAGTTGCCCGCTGGCGCGCGCGTGGCGGTGCAGGTGGAGAAGTCGCCCGAGGCGCTTTTCCTGTACCTGGCCACGCTCCGTGCCGGCTACGTGTACCTGCCGCTGAACACGGCGTACCAGGAGGCGGAGATCGACTACTTCGTCGGCAATGCCGAGCCGGCCGTGGTGGTGTGCAGCAGCAACAATTTTGGCTGGGTGTCGAAGGTGGCCTTCCGCCACGGCACCGCCCACGTGTTCACGCTGGACGAGAACCGCACCGGATCGCTGCTGCAGCGTGCCGCCGCGCAGCCTGACACGTTCCGCACCGTCGACATGGCGGAGGACGATCTCGCGGCCATCCTCTATACCTCCGGCACCACGGGGCGCAGCAAGGGTGCGATGCTCACGCACCACAACCTGGCATCGAACGCGCAGACGCTGCACGCGTACTGGGGCTGGCGCAGCGACGACGTGCTGCTGCACATGCTGCCGATCTTCCACGTGCACGGCCTGTTCGTCGCCTCCCACGGCGCGCTGCTGGCCGGCGCCAAGATGATCTGGGCACCCCGGCTCGATATGGCGCAGATCCTCAAGTTCTTGCCGCGTGTCACGGTCATGATGGGTGTGCCCACGTACTACGTGCGCATGCTGCAGGAACCGCGCTTCGACAAGGAGACCTGCCGGAACATGCGGCTGTTCGTGTCGGGTTCCGCGCCGCTGCTGCTGGAGACGTTCGACGCATTCCGTGAGCGCTCCGGTCATACGATCCTGGAACGCTACGGGATGAGCGAGACAGTGATGCTGGTGTCGAATCCGTACGAGCCGGCGCTGGGCGAACGCATCGGCGGGACTGTGGGCATGCCGCTGCCGGGCGTTTCGGTGCGCGTGGTGGACGGCGAGGGCCATGCCTGCGCGCCGGGCGTCATCGGCAATGTGGAGGTCAAGGGCCCGAATGTGTTCAAGGGCTACTGGCGCATGCCGGAGAAAACGGCAGAGGAATTCACGGCCGATGGCTGGTTCAAGACCGGCGACGTGGGCCGGTTTGGCGGCGCGCTCGTCAGCCAGGCTGGCGAGCGCGCAGTGCCTGACACGTACCTGACGATCGTCGGCCGTAGCAAGGACCTGATCATCTCTGGCGGCTACAACGTGTACCCGAAGGAGATCGAGAGCTTCATCGACGAAATGCCGGGGGTGGCGGAGTCCGCCGTGATCGGCGTACCGCATGCGGATTTCGGCGAGGCGGTGGTGGCGGTGGTGGTGCGCAAGCCCGGCGCCGAGATCGACGAGGCCGGCATGATCGGCTCGCTGAAGGGGCGCATCGCCAACTTCAAGGTACCCAAGCGCGTGCACGTGGTGGATGAACTGCCGCGCAACACGATGGGCAAGGTGCAGAAGAACGTGCTGCGCCAGCACTTCGCGACGCTGTAAAAACTGTCGCCACATGGCTCGCAGCGAATTCCATGCAGGCGCATGGGGTTCGCCGCAGGATGCGTTGGAAAGGCCTCCGAAACCTGCTCAGAAAAGAGAGGCCAGCTGCTGGTCCCACTCATGCATATCCACGTCGCAAGTCCTGAGCCCAATCGTCATGGATCGGGTTGCTTCCGAATACGCGACATCGGTGACGGTGAAGCGGGAGAATGGCAGGAACACGACTTCCTCCTCACCGTCGCGTAGCAAGTCGGTAATGTTGGGTCCGGCAAGAGCTGTCGTGCGCTCTATTTCATAGAGAACGTTGATTACGTCAGGCCCGAGATATTCCAGCTCGGCACGGAACGAATGCGCCACGTCATCGCTTCCGGATGCACTGGTAAAGGCGTGAAAGGTGATATTCGTTCCTTCCTCGATCTCCAGCATGTCGGCCAGTTTCCTGGTTTCGCCCCGGTAGAGCATGTCGTCGCAGTGGTGGGTATTGTTCGCTTTTTCCACCATGATCTGGTGCATCAAGGCCCGGGTCAGCTGCACGACTACGGCGTTATCGAAAGCGCCTTCCGGGTAGTCCCTCACCAGTCGATTGATGCCGACATATCCGGCTTCGCCGTAGTCGCTGATGGCATACCAGTCAACAAACAGACATCGCCGGAATGCCGATGCGTTGTTGAACATTTCAATCTGGTCGTCCAGATCGAGCGTGGTCTGGCTATCGATATAGTCCGGCATATAGACAGTCAGGAGCTCGGCACGGGCAAGCTGACTATTTTCCAGGCGGCGGCTGACGGGTTCCCCATGCAGCAGTGCATCGAGATATCGAAGGTGTTGGGCTTCCCCCGTCCGGATATCAGTAGCCCAGCGCGCGTGGGGAGCGGTAGGGGATACGGGGCTTTGAGACGAGACGCGAAGCATGACTGACGATTTCCTCGGATGAGCGCAAGCAACCGCTGGTGGCATGGGTCCGGAAGCGTGTGGATGCCGTCGCAAGGTGGCCGAATGCCCTGTTTTGCATAGGCCACTTATACCTGCCAGGTTGGCATCGTGGCTTCCATAAAGCGCGTAATTAGGCTGGGGTGCGGGCAATGAGCAATGGAGATGTCGAGCACCGATGGGGAGTCGGGATGGGTCGACGAGGGGTACCCGCAAGGGGCGGGTGAGAGGCTGCGCCGGCTCCACTGCCAGAGGCGGTGGATAGCCGGACGGGGATGCGCGTCATGACAACGATGGTCGTCATGACGGCTGAGCGAGGAGTGTTGTGGCCCGCGGAGGGCGCGCGTCTGCGCGCCGACTTCTTACTTCAGCATCTGAACCGACCCATTGACCGATACGGTCACCTGGGTCTTGCCGCCTTCCACCGGAATCGGCGCGCCGGCATCGGCGGACATCGCCTTGGCCGCATACATGCGCGGCATCGGGGGCACCATGCCGCCGGATTCGTTCACCGACACTTCCCGGATCGAATAGCTGCCATAGCCGAACAGCTTGGTCGTGGCCTGCGCCTTGTCGCGGAATGCGGCGACGGCCTGGTCGGCCAGTTTCGTCTCCGCCGCCTGGCGGGCCTCGCGGGACAGCGAGAACGCGACGTTCTGCACCTGCATCTGGTTGGCCAGCTCACCGGCCAGCTTGGACACGGCGGCAAAGTCCTTCGACTGCAGGACGATTTCCGAGCGGCCGCGCCACGTGCTGATGCGCCCGTTGCGATCGGTATTCGGATGGATCGTGAAGCCACCCGACTGGGCCTCCACGCCTGCGGTACGCTTGGCCTGCGCCAGCACGGCCTGCGTACGTGCCGACAGTGCGGACGAAATGGCTGACGGCTCGGCGCCCTCCTGTTCGGCAGCCAGCGTGAGGTGGACCACATCGGTAGGCACCTCGGTCGCGGCCTGCGCGGAGAGGGACAGCACGCCAGAGGGCGGCGGCACGGTCTGCGCGGATGCTATTGCGGCGGTGGTGCTGAGCAGCGAGGCAGCAAGCAGTTTCTTCATATTGTTCTCCCGATCAAAGTGATGGCAATCAGACGCATCGCCTCGCGCTTCGTTCCGCATGGGACACTTCGCGACTGTATCCGGGTGTTTCAACGGATCAGAAGGTCTGCCAGGCTTTCCAGAGCATGTAGGTGGCCAGGCACAGCAGCAGCGCGGCAAAGACCCGGCGCAGCACGCCCATATCCATGCTGTGGGCCGCCCGCGCGCCCAGCGGCGCGGTCAGCACGCTGGCGATGGCGATCACGGCCAGCGCGGGCAGATAGACGAAGCCGAGCGACCCGGGCGGCAGGCCCGTCTCGTTCCAGCCGCCCCACACGTAGCCAACGACGCTGGCCAGTGCGATCGGAAAGCCCAGTGCCGCGGACGTGGCCACGGCATTGTGAATCGGCACGTTGCACCACGTCATGAAGGGCACTGAGATGAAGCCGCCACCGGCACCGACCAGGCTCGACACCATGCCGATGACGGAGCCCGCGCCGACCATGCCCGCCGGCCCCGGCAACTGACGTGACGCGGGTGGCCGCCGGCTGCGCAACATCTGCAATGCCGAGAAGCCGACGAATCCCGCGAACATCAGAGAGAGCCATCCGGTCTTGAGCACGCTGAAGATCTTGCCGCCGCCAATCAGCCCGCCGAGCAGGATGCCCGGCGCCAGTGCCAGAACGATCGGCCAGCGTACCGCGCCTCGCTTGTGATGGGCGCGCACGGAGGACAGCGACGTGAACAGGATGGTAGCCATCGACGTGGCGATGGCCATGTGAACGATGGCGGCGTCGGGAAACTGCATGCCGGTGAAGAGCAGCGTCAGGAACGGCACCATCAGCATGCCGCCGCCCACGCCCAGCAGGCCGGCGCAAAAGCCGGTGAACGCGCCCAGGACCAGCAGCCCGGGAATCAGGACAGGATGCATATCCGGCCAGTCACTTCATCAGCCGCTCGGTGATGTAGCGCCACTCCGCGGGCGTGACCGGCGTGATGGAAAGCCGGTTGCCGCGACGGAGCACGACCATGTCGGCCAGGGCCTCGTGTTCGCGCAATGCCGGCAGCGGAATCAGCGCGCTCTTCTTCACGAAGCGTACGTCGACGAGCGACCAGCGCGGGTCTTCCTTTTTGGAGGCCTTGTCGTAGTAGTCGCTCTTGGCGTCGAACTGCGTGGGGTCGGGGTAGGGCTGCGAGCAGACCTCGGCGATGCCGGCAATGCCGGGTTCGGGGCAGGACGAGTGGTAGAACAGCACGCCGTCGCCGATGCGCATCTGGTCGCGCATGAAGTTGCGCGCCTGGTAATTGCGGACACCGGTCCAGGGCAGCGTGCCCCGCTCGGAGAGATCATCGATGCTGGCTTCGTCCGGTTCGGACTTCATCAGCCAGTACTGGCGGGCGCGTTGGGCGTTGGGAGGCGTCACGGTACCAGTCGGTCAGTACGACGGCGCTCATGAATCGGTGTTCATGAAACGATGGTCATAAAAAAAGGCGGTGGTTCGTGAAAACCACCGCCTTCTGAGGGGTCCCCGCCTCGGCCGCTGGGTCGGCATCCTGAACCCAAGTGAGGTTCAGAGTGGCTGCGGAAGTCGTATTTTGGGTACATCACCCACTCAGGGAGTCCAAGCTTGGCCCAGACTGTGAGTGCGGCGACGCGCTCGCCCACACGACATAATCCCGCACCATGCAATGCATATCGGTTCAAGGAGTTTATGACCCTCACGAACCAGGCAGGGAAACTGTCAAACGTCTGACTCTCGGTTCACACCACGTACGGGACGGGAGTGATGTCAGACGTTTGCCGTTTCTAACTAGGATGGGATGAAAACGGCGGCCGGGCGCGATAACCCGACCTTTTTGCTGCACCTGCGATGCTCCGTGCAGTCTGGCTACACTATACACCGCGTCGACTGGCATACCAAGTTCGACTTGCCGCGTCGTTACATTTTCCACAACGCTGATAGGGTGCGCGGCATCGGCTTCACATGGACGTCATATGTGGCCGCGTCCACGCAATTCAAGGCCCCGCGTTCTCCTTGCTTAACCTTGCGCGCGTGTGCCCGTGCCCACGTGCGCGTACTGGCGCAGTGCTTCATCGGCGCGTTCGTTGAGCTCCCGGATGCGCGCACGTACCGCGTCCACGGGAATCGCGCCGTCTTCCTCCTGCTTGCGGCGCATGGCCAGCAAGTCGGATGCGATGCTGATGGCCGCCATCACGGCCACGCGCTCCACACCTTTCGCGGAGACATTGCCGCGCAGCTTGTTCATCTGGTTGTCGACCAGGGCCACCGCTTCCAGCAGCGCGGCCTCGTTGTCCGGCGCAATGGCAAAGCGATAGGGCTGGCCAGCGATGTTCACTTCGACTTGCTTGTTGCTCATGCGTGTTCTCCTGGGGCCTTGTGCGCGCCATCCGCCGCCGCGCTGGTGGCGCTGTCGCCCAGCAGGTCGAGCTGGCGCGCATCGCTGGCCGTGGGCAGCTTGTCCAGGATCGACTGGATGCGCAGCTGGGCTTCCTCGATCTTGATATTGAGCAGTTCGCGGTCGGCCGCCATGGCTTCGCGGTCCGTGCGCAACTGGCTCGCTTCGGCCTGCAGGCGGTCGATCTCCGCGCGCAGCCGCTGGTTTTCCGCCGCCAGGGTGTCTGCATGATGCAGCACGCGCCCGATCTTGGCGGCCAGTTGTTCGAGTTCGTTGAGCATAGTGCCTGTCGTGTCCGGTGGGAGTGTGGGTCAGGTTTCGGGATTCTAGCCGATGCGTGGTCGGTCACGTCGTCAACGAGCGGGTTCTGACCCCGTTGTCGCATGGAAGTTGCATGGAACAGCACCGAATGGCGTAGTTCTTCCGGCGTGTGGGGCGATTGCCGCAGCATCCGTGCCGCATTTGACGCGAACTTTGAAACTCCCTACACTCGCGCCGTTCCAGGTGCTAGCAGACCCTGATCAGGGCTGCAGTTCAACGGGAAACAGGAAGCCAGGCGCCGACGCCACGTCGGGGCAGGCCAACCTGTGCTGCCCCCGCAACGGTAAGCGACCGCGAACACGCGCCACACGTCAGCATCCCACAGAATCCGGATGGAGCCGGGAGGCGCCCTCGCAGGGCCGGCCAACACGCCACTGATCCACACCGTACACGGTGCATCGGGAAGGCGGCCGACCTGATGTCGCCAGCCCGGATACCGGCCTGAACGCGGGCGACCGCCCCACGCGGCTCGCCTCATCGCCACATGGCCCGCGGGGGAACGGGCCCGGCCGTTCTCTTCCATCCTGCATCATGCGTTCAACGCTCTACAGGTCGACCGTCGCGGCAATGCCGTCGGTCCGTCCGTCCGTGCCCGCCATCCTGGCGGCCATCGCCGCCTTTGCCATGCCCGTCATGGCCGCCCACGCGCAAGACGTGCCGACGGCCGAGGCGCCATCGGCATCCTCACCGGCACTCCCGGCTGCACCCGCATCCGCGACCACATCCACATCCGCATCGACGTCCGCATCGACGCCCGCGTCAACGTCCGGCCTCAAGGCCGCACGCACGTCCGCGCCCGCGGCACCGTCGCTGGCGCCGGTGGTCGTCACCGCGTCGCGCACATCGCAATCCGTGACGGAAGCGCTGCCCCACACCACGGTGGTCACGCAGGACGACATCGTCAATTCCCAGGCCCCGGACCTGCGCTCGCTGCTGCGCGGCCAGGCCGGCGTGGAATTCGCCACCACCGGCGGCATGGGCGCCAACACCACACTGTTCATGCGCGGGGCCAACTCCAACCAGGTGCTGATCCTGATCGACGGCGTGCGCATTGCCGGGGTGAGCGGCGGCACGGCCCAGCTGGCCAATATCCTGCCGGACCAGATCGACCATATCGAGGTGGTTCGCGGCAACGTGTCGGCGCTGTATGGCTCGGACGCCATCGGCGGCGTGGTGCAGATCTTCACCAAGAACGGCGTGGGCCAGGCGCCCGCCGCCAACGCGCAGGTCGAATACGGCAGCAACAACACGCGCCAGGGGACCGTGGGCTACGGCGGCCAGGTGGGCGATACCTCGTTCAACGTGACGGGGTCGATGTTCAAGACCGATGGCTTCTCCTCGATCAATGCCGCGCAATGGAATGCTGACAATCCCACGCGCGCCGCACGCAATATCGGTCCGAACCCGGCCGACAACCCGTACGAGAACAAGAGCGTTTCCGGCCAGGTGAAGCACAAGTTCACCAAGGACTGGGACGCCGGCGTGGCCGCGTACTACTCCAACAGCCAGCTGTCGTACGACAGCACCAGCGGCAAGCCGACCGACGACTTCCGCATGGACAGCGAGCTCTATACGCTCTCCGCCTTCGTCAACGGCAAGCTGCTGCCGGACTGGACCACGCATTTCAAGATCGCCCAGAGCGAAGACCGCAGCGAGGGTACCAAGAACGGCCTGTTCGACAGCCTGTTCAGCACGCGGACGCGCCAGTTCAACTGGCAGAACGAATACGCGCTGACGGCCAACCATACGCTGCTGTTCGGCACGGACTACCTGCAGCAGGAGCTGAACTCGAGTTCGTACACCGCGCCATCGCGCAACGTGTTCTCCGTCTATGGCGGGTATGAGGGCCGCATCGGCCGCCACCAGCTGCAGCTCAACGCGCGCAACGACCACTATTCGGATTTCGGCAACCAGGGCAGCTTCTTTGCCGGCTATGGCTTCAACGTGACCGATGCCGTCAAGCTGATTGCCAACGTCAGCAACGCGTTCCGCGCGCCGACGTTCAATGAGCTCTACTTCCCGAATTTCGGCCAGCCAAACCTGCAGCCGGAGCGCGCCAAGTCCGCCGAGCTGGGCGTACAGGTCGACACCGCCAGCGTCGGCCTGCTGCGCGTAACGGCGTTCGAGACGCGCTACAACGACCTGATCGTCTCGACGCAGCAGGCCAACGGCCTGTTCCTGGCGCAGAACGTCAACAAGGCCAAGGTGCAGGGCGTGGAGGCGTCGTGGCGCGCCACAGTGCTCGGCACGGACCTCGGCGCCAGCGTGACGTTCCAGAACCCGGTGGACGAAACCAACAATACGCAGCTGCTGCGCCGCGCGCGGCGTCACGCGTCGTTCGATGCCGGCCGGAATTTCGGCAACTGGCGCTTTGGCGGCGAGTGGTTGGTGTCGTCGTCGCGCCTGGACAACGGGTCGCGTACGCTGGGCGGATACGGTATCGTCAACCTCAACGCCCGCTACAACATCGACAAGCAATGGTTCGTCGCCGCCCGCGTGGAAAACCTGTTCGACAAGAACTACCAGCTCGCCTACCCGTACAACACGCAGGGCCGGGCGGGGTTCGTCACGCTGGGATGGCGCCAGAAATGACGCCACGCACCCAGCCGCAGCAGCAGGGGCGCCATGGCTGAGTTCCGGCGCGCGCTGGCTGTCTGGCTGGTACTCGGGGTAGCGGGGCTGGCCGTGTTTGGCCTGTCGCTGGCGCTCGGCAGCGTCTCGCTGGACGCCGCGCAGCTCTGGCAGGCCCTGACCGGGGCCGATACCGGCACCGCTGGCGCCATCGTGCGCGAACTGCGCCTGCCACGCGCCGCCGCGGCCTTTGCCTGCGGCGGCCTGCTGGCGTTGTCCGGCGCGCTGATGCAGGTACTGCTGCGCAACCCGCTGGCGGAGCCCTATGTGCTGGGCGTCTCCGGCGGCGCGTCCACGGGCGCGCTGCTGGCGATGCTGCTGACGCTGCCACTGTGGGCAGTGCAGGCAGGCGCGGCCGGCGGAGCATTGTTCTCGATGGTGCTGGTGGCCACGCTGGCACGCCGTGACCTGCTGCATCCGCAGGTGCAGGGCGGTCATCACGAGGCCGGTGCCCGGCTGCTGCTGACCGGTGTGATCCTGGCCGCGGGCTGGGGCGCGCTGATCACGCTGATCCTGGCAATTGCGCCGGAATCGCGGCTGCGCGGCATGCTGTTCTGGCTGACCGGTGACCTGGGCGGCACCGCCAGCTACGGTGCCGCGCTGGCCACGCTGGTCGTGGCCCTCGGGCTGTCCATGCCGATGGCGCGCTCGCTCAACGTGATGCTGCTGGGCGAGACCGTGGCGCAATCACTCGGTGTGCGCGTCGGCCGCGTGCGGCTGGGCACGTTCCTGATTGCGTCGTTTTCGATTGCGGCGGCCATCACCACGGCCGGGTCGATCGGCTTTGTCGGGCTGGTGGTGCCGCACCTGGTGCGCCTCGCATGGGGCAACGACCAGCGCCTGCTGCTGCCAGCGTCCGTGCTGATGGGCGGCGCGCTGCTGATGGCCGCCGACCTGATCGCGCGGACCGTGATCGCCCCGGCGCAATTGCCGGTGGGGGTCATTACCGCGCTGCTTGGCGTTCCCACCTTTCTCTATTTGTTGCTGCGGAGGCCGCGATGAGCCACTGGTTCGAGCCGCTCGCGCCGTGCCCCCGGCTGGCCTTGCACGACGTGCGCCTGCGCGCGGGCAACCGGGTGCTGGTCGATGGCCTGTCGATGCAGATCGAAGCGGGCCAGCTCTGGTGCGTGGTTGGCCCCAACGGCGTGGGCAAGTCCACGCTGATGGGCGTCCTGGCGGGACTGCGCGCACCCGACGGCGGCGAGGTGCGGGTCGACGAGACCCCCGCCACGGACATCGCCCCGGCGGCGCTGGCGCGCCAGCGCGCCTACCTTCCACAGGCCGTGCACGATACGTTCTCGATGATCGTGCGCGATGCGGTGCGCGTTGGCCGCCATCCGCACCTGAGCGGTTGGGGCTGGGGCAAGGGGGATGACGACGCCGTGGTGCGCGACGTCATCCGCGAACTCGATCTCGAATCGCTTGCCGTGCGTGACGTGCTCACGCTTTCGGGCGGCGAGCGCCAGCGCGCATCGCTGGCGGCGGCGATGGCGCAGCAAGCACCGCTGCTGTTGCTCGACGAACCCGTGGCCCACCTGGACCTGCGCCACCAGATCCTGGTTCTGGAACTGCTGAAGCGGCTGACCTCCGCTGGCCGCCACGCCGCGCTGGTCATCCTGCACGATCTCAACCTGGCGCGCCGCTATGCGACGCACGCGCTGCTGATGGCCGAGGATGGCCACGCATTGCACGGCCCCGCCCACCAGGTACTCACCCCCGCGCAGTGCTCCCGGGCGCTGCGCACGCCCATCGTCAGCGTCAGCGACGGCACGCACACCGCGCTGATTCCCGATGGCATTTCGCGTCCGGTAACGGACGCCAATGGAAACCAGACATGAGCGATATCGATACCACCCCCGAAAACGCCGGACGCGATGCCCGCCACAAGGCGCGCATGGAGCGCAAGAAGGAAGTCGTCGATGCAAAGATCGCGTCCGCGCAAACCGAGCGCGGCGTGATCGTCATCACCACGGGCAACGGCAAGGGCAAGTCGAGTTCCGGCTTCGGCATGGTGGTGCGCGCGATGGGCCACGGCATGCAGACCGGCGTGGTCCAGTTCATCAAGGGCGCCATCCCCAGCGGCGAGGAAATGTTCCTGCGGCGGTATCCCGAACAGTGCGAATTCCACGTGATGGGCGAGGGCTACACCTGGGAGACCCAGGACCGTGCGCGCGACGTCGCAAAGGCGCAGGCCGCATGGGAAGTGGCCCGCCGCCTGCTGCGCGACCCGGCCATCGGCCTGGTGCTGCTGGACGAACTCAATATCGCGCTGAAGCTGCACTACCTCGATGTCGAACAGGTGATTGCCGACCTGCGTGCGCGGCCCGCCATGCAGCACGTGGTCATCACGGGTCGCGGCGCGCCGCCCGCGCTGGTGGAAGCCGCCGACACCGTGACCGACATGACCCCGGTGAAGCACGCGTTCCAGCAGGGCATCAAGGCCCAGCGCGGTGTGGAAATGTAATCCCGTTGCCACCACGCCAACCGTCAGCGATCGTCAATCCGGATTCGAAACATGCCGCCTCTCTCCGAGAATCTCCCCGCGCACCTTTCGGCGCATCTTGCCGATTACGCCGTGCCGCTCCCCCCGATCGCGCCGCTCGATGAAGCGCTGCGTCCGGTGCTGCAGGCCGCCATCGACGACAAGACCAAACCGCCCGGTTCGCTGGGCCGGCTGGAATCGCTCGCCATGCAGATCGGCCTGATTCGCGGCGAGACAAAGCCCGAGCTGACCCGTCCGGCCATCATCGTGTTTGCCGGCGACCACGGCGTGGCCGACGCGGGCGTCAGTGCGTTTCCGGCCGAAGTCACCGCCCAGATGGTGCTGAACTTCCTGGGCGGCGGCGCCGCGATCAACGTGTTCACGCGGCTGCACGGCATGGCGCTGGAAGTGGTGGACGCCGGCGTGCGCGCGCCACTGCCGGCGGCGCCAGGCTTGGTGAACTGCCGCGTGGCCAATGGCACGCGCAACTTTGTCGACGAACCGGCGATGACGCGCGAGCAGACCGGCGCGGCCATCCAGGCCGGCATCGCGCGCGTGCTGAGCCACGCGCAGCAGGGCACGAACGTCATCGGCTTTGGCGAAATGGGCATTGCCAATACCTCCGCCGCGGCTTGCGTGATGAGCCGGCTGACCGGCCTGCCGCTGGCCGAATGCACCGGCCGCGGCACGGGCCTGGACGATGCCGGCGTGGCCCGCAAGCGCGCGGTGCTGGAGCAGGCACTGGCGCGGCACGCCGAGGTCACCGCGCCGCTCGACGTACTGGCCACGTTCGGCGGCTTGGAGATCGCGGCGATGACCGGCGCCTATCTGGCCGCAGCCGCCAGCCGCATGGTGATCCTGGTCGATGGCTTCATCGCATCGGCTGCGCTGCTGGTGGCCGCCCGCATCGACCCGACCGTGTTGCAGTACTGCGTGTTCTCGCATTGCTCGCACGAGCGCGGCCATCGCGCGTTGCTGGCCGAGTTCCGCGCCGAGCCGTTGCTGGCGCTGGACCTGCGCCTGGGCGAGGGCACCGGCGCCGCGCTGGCCTGGCCGCTGGTGGCGTCCGCCGCCGCATTCCTGCGCGAGATGGCCACGTTCAGCGGCGCGGGCGTCAGCACCGCATCGGCCTGAAACACAACGCAGCCATGGCCAACGAGCTCCGCTTCTTCCTGACGGCCCTCGGCTATTTCACGCGCGTGCCGTTGCCGCCTCGCCTGGCGGACTGGGTCGGGTTCGAGCCGCACTACCTCAATGCAGCGGCGCGGTATTTTCCGCTGGTCGGCCTGCTGGTCGGGCTGGCGGGCGCACTGGTCACGGCGGGTGCGATGGAGTTGTGGTCGCCCTCGGTGGCCGTGGTGCTGGGCATGGCGGCGACGTTGCTGCTGACCGGGGCGTTTCATGAAGACGGCCTGGCCGACTGCGTGGACGCGTTTGGCGGAGGCAACCGGCGCGAGGACGTGCTGGCGATCATGCACGATTCGCGCGTGGGCGCGTTCGGGGCGATTGCCATCGTCATCGCGCTGCTGCTGAAGTGGCAACTGCTGCTGGCCGTGGGCAATGCGGGCGGACTGGTGGTGCTGCTGGCCGTGCTGGTGGCGGCCCATGGCGCCAGCCGGACCATGGCCATCACGTTCCTGGCCACGCACGAATATGTGCGGGCCGAGGGCAAGGCCAAGCCGGTTGCGCAGCGCCTGTCGGGTCTGGGGCTGCTGTTCGTACTGGCGTGCGGCGTGGTGCCGCTGGTGCTGCTGTCGCCGATGTTCGCGGGCGTGGCCGTCCTGGTGCTGGCCGTCCTGCGCGCGGCACTGGGCGCGTACTTCGTGCGGCGGCTGGGCGGCTATACCGGGGATTGCCTCGGCATGGCCCAACAGCTTGCGGAATTGTCGATCTATCTGGTGGCCGCGGCATGGAATTGGTCCTGATCCGGCACGCGCGTCCCGAGGTGGCGCCGAATATCTGCTACGGCATACTCGACCTCGCCCTGGCGATGCCGGTTTCGCCGGCGCCGGCGCGCATCGTGTCGACGCTGCACGGCTTGTGGCCGGACCGAATCATCACGAGTCCGGCGGCCCGTGCACGCGAGACCGCCGCGCAACTGGTGCGGTGGCTGGACAGCATCGAACCGGACAAGGCCGGATCGCTGGCGTGCGAGGTTCAGCCCCGGCTGCGTGAGCTGGACTTCGGCGAATGGGAAGGGCGCCACTGGGACACGATCCCGAGCGCGGATCTGGATGACTGGGCGGCGAACCTGATGGAGGCGCGCCCGCATGGCGGCGAGAGTGCCGCGCAGGTCATGGCGCGCGTCGTGGAGTGGGCCGATTCGCTGCCTGCCGGCCAGGATGGCCAGGAGCGCTGCCTGTGGGTCGTGACCCACGCCGGCCCGATGCGGATGCTGGCGGCGCACTGGCTGGGCCTGACGCTCGCCCAGACCATGCAGTGGGAACTGGCGTTCGGCGCCACGTGCCACTTCCGGCTGGGCGACCCGCGTGGAGCAGGGACTGCGCGGCTCGGCTGGTGGAACCGCCTGGCAGACTGAGAGGTCGTTTCAAAACGATCCTGGCGTTGTTGCGCGGCCTTGCCGTACCACTTGTGCTGTCTGCGGCCGCGCGCTTTCGATCCAACCACTAACCGGGCCGGCCGGCCCTGCGTGAGCGCGCGATTTCCAGATCCTTGCAGATCTCCGCCGCGCCCTTGACCACGCGCGGACCGGCGCGATTGACCAGATCGCCGTCGATGATGAACAGGTTGTTGCGCGCCACGGCGGTCACCTGCTTCCACTTCTCCCACATCGAAAAATCTGCGAGCGGCTTGTCCGGGCGCGTGGCGCCGATGCCTGCCGTCAGCATGGCCTCGGGATTCCCGGCGATCACGGCTTCCACCGATACCGTCGGCACCAGCGGGGTTTCGTTCGCAAACAGGTTGCGGCCGCCGCAGAGCGCCAGCAGGTCGCTGACCAGGTGCTGGCCGTTGAGGGTCATCAGCGGCTGCTGCCAGACCTGGTAGAACACCGTCACGGGCGCGCGGCTGGCGTAGGTCTTGCGCAGCGTCTCCACCTGCTGGCGGAAGTCGGTCGCGGCGCGTGTGGCCACCGCCTCGGTGCCCATCAGCGTGCCGAGTTTTTCCAGGTTCTCGGGGATCGATTCCAGCTTGCGCGGCTCGCTGAAGAACAGTGGCATGCCCAGCGCGCGCAGGCGGTCCGTCTGCTTCTGCGCGTTGCCGTGGCGCCAGACCACGATCAGGTCCGGCTTGAGCGCGGCGATGCGCTCCAGATCGAGCGCCTTGTTATCGCCCACGCGCGGAAGGTCGCGCGCCTCTGGCGGAAAGTCGCTGTAGCTCACGGTGCCGACGATGCGGTCGCCGCCGCCGGCTGCGTAAATCAGTTCGGTCACGTGCGGTGCCAGCGAGACGATGCGGCGCGCCGGCTGGGCCAGTGTGACGGTCTGGCCGGAATCGTCCACCGCCGATACGGCGGCGTGGGCGAGTTGGGGGGCGATCAGGGCAGCGGCAGCCAGCGCGGCGCGTGCTGTGAAGTGGGTCATCATTGGCAGGTCGTCATTACGGGTGTCGGCTGGCGGGTCGTCATGTGCCGGTCATCCACGAGGCATTCATGAGGTGTCGGCGATCAGTCAGGATTCGAGGGCGCGGATTTCGAGGGCGCAGATGGCGGCCGCCAGCGCGCGGTCCAGCCGCTGCCAGGCCGCATCGTCGTCAGGAGGCAGCCCCAGACGCAGGCTTGGGGCGCAATCGCCCGCGGCGTCGAACAGGCGGGTCCAGACGCCTTCGCGCGCCAGGGCCTCGTGCAGTGCGGCAGCGTGCGGGGTGGGCACCCAGCTGAACAGTGGCTGCGAAACCGGCGTGAGGCCGTGGTCGCGCAGCAGCATGGCAAGCCGCTGGCCCGCCGTCGCCAAACGCGCCCGCGTGGCCGCGTGCCATGCCGTATCAGTCAGCGCGAGCCGCGCGACGGCGCGGGCCGGGCCGGAGACGGTCCAGTGGCCGAGCAGTTCCGCCAGCGCGGCCAACAGGTCCGGCGCCGCCAGCACAAAGCCGCAGCGCAACCCGGCCAGCCCGTAGAACTTGCCGATGGAGCGCAGCACGACGAGGCCCGGCGCATCGGCGCACGCGGCCAGTGACGCGGCCAACGGTGTCGCCAACGATAGCGCCGATGGTGTCGCCAGCGGTGGGGTCACCACGCCGTCCATGAATGCCTCGTCGACGATCAGCGTGCCGCCGCGCGCCGATAGTTGCGCGTGCCAGCGCAACAGTGTGTCCGCCGGCAGCAGGCGCGCGGTCGGATTGTTGGGATTGACGACGACCAGATGATCGAGCCCCTCCACCAGATTGTCGTGCGCGAAGTCCGCTTCGGTCAGCGGCACAACGGTGTGGCCGGCCTGCGCAAAGGCCGGCGCGTACTCGCTGTAGCCGAGCGCGGCCATGCCGACGCGCCCCGGCGCGAGCAGGCGCGGCAGCGCGCGGATCGCGGCCTGCGAGCCGGCCACCGGCAGTGCATGCGGCGCGCCGTAGGCCTGCGCAGCGATCTCCGCCAGGCCTTCGTCGTCCTGCGGCAGCCGTTGCCACACATCGGCGGGAAGCGGCGGGACGGGATAGCCATCCGGATTGATGCCGGTCGAGAGGTCGAGCCACGCGGCGGCAGGCCTGCCATAGCGGTGCACGGCGGCCAGCAGGTTGCCGCCGTGACGGATCGGGGGAATGGGGGGAATGGGGGGAATGGGGGGAATCGCCGGCGTTGGCGAAGTCGATGGCACGGGAGCGACGCCTGTCACGAGGTTCGGCGCGAGGCTTGTGTCGCGGTTCGCCGCAGGATCGATTGCAGGATGCTTCATGGCATTTGTCGTGGGATTCGGCACCACGTTCGTCACGATGCCAGGCCCAGCGCGCGGGCCACGGGCACGCTCACCATTGCCAGCCCAAGCCAGAGCCACAGCGTGCGTTGCACCAGCCGCAGGCAGGCGTGCACATGGGCCGCGCCGGGGGGCTGGCCCGCGCCGAGTGGCGGTCGCTCTTCCCACTCGCCGTGGTAGCGCGCGCCGCCGCCGAGTGCCACGCCCACCGCGCCCGCGCCGGCCGCCATGACCGGGCCCGCGTTCGGGCTGGACCACGCGCCTGCCTGCGTGCGCCAGCAGCGCAATGCCTGCGACGTGGCGCCGAGCAGCGCGTACGACAACGCGGTGAGCCGCGCGGGAATCAGGTTCAGGAGGTCGTCGATGCGTGCCGCCGCCCAGCCGAACATCAGCAGGCGCGGCGTGCGATAGCCCCACATCGCATCCAGCGTGTTGGCCAGCCGGAAGGCGATGACTGCTGGCGCGCCGCCAACGAGGAACCAGAACAACGCGCCGAAAATGGCGTCGTTGCCGTTCTCGAGCGCTGACTCGCAGGCGGCGCGGGCTAGCGCTTCGGTGTCGGCATCGTGGGTGTCGCGCGAGACGATCCGCGCGGTCAGCGCGCGCGCGGCGGGCAGGTCGCCCTGGGCCAGCGCACTGGCGATCGGGGCGATGTGTTGATCGAGACTGCGCGCGCCGAGCGCGGCGTACAGCGCGATCGCGTGCAGCAGCCAGGACAGGGCAGGGTGCACGGCTCGCGCGAGGTCGACCAGCAGCCACGCAACTGTGGCCGGCCCCAGCACCATCAGCGCCCACGCCAGCAGGCCCGCGATGCGCTGGCGCAGGTTGGCGCGTTCAGGTCGATTGAGGCGGCGTTCCAGCGCCGCAGCCAGCCGGCCGAAGCCGACCAGCGGATGCCACCGGCGCGGCTCGCCGAGCCAGCGGTCCAGCAGCACGCCGGAGATGGCGGCCGCCACGCAGGCCGGCCAGGACAGCATGATCATGCGGGATCCGCACCCTTGACCGCGACGGGAATCCCGGCCACCAGCAACCGCACGCGATCCGCCGCGGCGGCCAGCTTCTGGTTCAGGCGGCCCAGTTCGTCGACATAGAAGCGCGTGACCGCGCCGGTCGGCACCACGCCGAAGCCGATCTCGTTGGAGACCAGGATCACGTGTCCGGGCAGCAGCGGCAGGGCCGTGAGCAGCGCGTCGATTTCCTCGGTGAACGCCGGCGGCGGCGTGATGACGCCGTGCTCGGGGTAGCTGCGGTTCTCGTCGAAAAGCAGGTTGTTGAGCCACAGCGTCACGCAATCCACGAGGATGCAGCCGTCATGGCTGGCATGCGCATACAGCGCGTCCGCCAGATGGACCGGCTCTTCGACAAGCGCCCAGTCCGCCGGCCGGCGCGCGCGATGCAGCGCAATGCGCAACTCCATTTCCTCGTCGGCCGGATCGGCGTCATGGCGGGCCGTGGCGATGTACGTGACGGGGCCACGCGTCATGGCGGCGTGGTCGGTGGCCAGCTGTTCGGCGAAATGGCTTTTGCCGGAGCGCGCGCCACCGAGCACCAGCGTGAGCTCGCGCGGCGCCATGCCGCCCGGGGCTTCGCGCGGGGCGACCTGCGTGGCGGGTTCGCTGGCGGTGGCGGCGCCTGCCGATGCGGGTTCAGCGCTGGCGGTGATGCCCAGCGCGCGGGCGGTAGCCTTGGTTTCCATGCGGCGTATTGTAGCGGTCGCATCCGGGCGCCGCACGCACGGATCTTGCAGAGTGCGTGACCGTTTTCGGGGTCGCCCTGCGATAATTCGCCGATGCGACCCGATCCCGCCTCCGTTCCTGCATTTCCGTTTGCCCCGCGTGCCCTACGCGGCACCCTGATGGTTCAGGGCACCACCTCCGATGCGGGCAAGAGCACCGTGGTGGCTGGCCTGTGCCGCGTGCTGGCGCGCGCCGGCGTGCCGGTGGCGCCGTTCAAGCCGCAGAACATGGCGCTGAACAGTGCCGTCACGGTCGATGGCGGCGAAATCGGCCGGGCCCAGGCCCTGCAGGCGCTGGCGGCCGGACTGGCCCCCCATACCGACATGAATCCGGTGCTGCTCAAGCCCAGCAGCGACATCGGCGCGCAGGTCATCATTCACGGCCGCGCGCGCATGGACCTGGACGCCCGCGCCTATCACGCCTACAAGCCGCAGGCGATGGCCGCCGTGCTGGAGAGCCATGACCGTCTGAAACAGGCGTATGACGTGGTGCTGGTGGAGGGCGCCGGCAGCCCGGCGGAGATCAACCTGCGCGACCGCGACATCGCCAATATGGGCTTTGCCGAACGCGTGGACTGCCCGGTCGTGCTGGTCGCCGATATCGACCGTGGCGGCGTGTTCGCGCATCTGGTCGGCACGCTCGACTGCCTGTCGGAGACCGAGCGGGCCCGCGTGACCGGCTTCATCATCAATCGCTTTCGCGGGGACATCGGCCTGCTGCAGCCGGGGCTCGACTGGCTGACCGCGCGCACGGGCAAGCCGGTGTTCGGCGTGCTGCCTTACCTGCACGGGCTGCACCTCGATGCGGAGGACGCCATCATCGGCGCGCAGGCGGCCAAGCGTGGCACGCCGGACGCGCTGCTGCGCGTGATCGTGCCGGTGCTGCCGCGCATTTCCAACCATACCGATTTCGACGCCTTGCGCGCCCACCCGGGGGTGGACCTTCAGTTCATCGGGCCGGGCATGCCGATTCCTGCGGCGGACCTGGTCATCCTGCCCGGCAGCAAGAGCGTGCGGGCCGACCTCGACTTCCTGCGCGCCCATGGCTGGGACCGCGCGCTGGCGCGGCATCTGCGCTATGGCGGCAAGCTGATCGGGATCTGTGGCGGCATGCAGATGCTGGGCCGCCAGATCCACGATCCGGACGGCCGGGAAGGGCAAGCGGGATCGAGTCCGGGACTGGGCTGGCTCGATTTCGACACGACGCTGGCCCCGGAAAAGCAGTTGCGGCAGGTCAGTGGCCGGCTGGCCCTCGCGGAAGAGGTCGGCGAAAGCGCCGGGGAGAACGCCCGGAAAGACGCCACGGTGCGTGGCTACGAGATCCACCTGGGCGTGACGGCGGGGCCGGCGCTCGATCGTCCGGCGCTGTGGCTGGATGGCAACAGGCCGGACGGGGCCCGGTCCGCCGACGGACAGGTGCTGGCGACCTATGTCCACGGGCTGTTCGACGACCCTGCCGGCTGCGGCGCGCTGTTGTGCTGGGCGGGGCTCGGGAGCGCGGAGGGCGTGGATCTGGCCGCGCTGCGCGAGGCGTCGATCCACCGGCTGGCCGACAGCCTGGCCGCCCACCTGGACCTGGAAGCGATGTTGGGGCCATTGCGGATGCCGGAATAAGGGGCGAAACCGCTACACTAGCGGAGGGCTTGGCCGGCCCGCCATGACGCCGCCAGCCCGGGCGGCGTTTTTCATGGGTTTCACGGCAGTTCATGGCAGCCATCGGACATTGGAGGATTTTCATGCCGGTAGTCGTGATCGCCAATCCCAAGGGCGGCGTGGGGAAGACCACGCTGGCGACCAATCTCGCCGGGTATTTCGCCAGTCACGGGCATGCCGTGATGCTCGGCGATACCGACCGCCAGCAGTCCTCGCGCGCCTGGCTGGGCCTGCGCCCGGCATCCGCCCCCCCGATCCTCAGCTGGGACATCAACGCCGACCACATCGCCAGGCCGCCCAGGGGCACCACACATGTGGTGCTGGATACCCCGGCGGGGCTCCACGGCTGGCGATTCTCCGACGTCATGAAGCTGGCCCACCGCGTGGTGGTGCCGCTGCAACCCTCGATGTTCGATATCCTCGCCACCCAGGAATTTCTCGCCAAGCTGGCTGACGACAAGCGCGTGCGGCAAGGCGAGGTGCCCGTCGGCGTCATTGGCATGCGCGTGGACATGCGCACGCGCGCGGCCGAGCAACTGCGGCGCTTCGTGGAGGGTCTGGGGCTGCCGGTGCTGGGTTACCTGCGCGATACGCAGAACTACGTCCAGCTGGCCGCGCACGGGCTGACGCTGTGGGATGTGGCGCCATCGCGCGTGGCGCGCGACTGGGAGCAGTGGCAGCCCATTCTGCACTGGCTCGACGGCGGCGCGCCACCGTCCGGGATCGACGGGGCTACGCCCGCGCCAGCCGGCTGACCAGCACGTCCACGTCCATCCAGGTGACGCGACGGATCGGCACCATCACGTCGGTGCCGGGGAACGGATCGTCAAAGCGGTCCGATTCCTCGCCTTCCAGGCGCCGGTAGAACGTGCGCGCCTGCTCGTTGCCATCCAGCACGTACAGAAACAGCGGCTTGCCGGGCCACTCGGCGGCGACGTGCGCGGCGCAGTGGTGCATGAGCCGCTTGCCGAGGCCCATTCCATGGAACGCTGGCAGCACGTGCAGGTTGTCCAGGTAGATGCCATAGCCCGGCTCGGCCAGTGGCATCAGGCAGGAAAATCCGGCGGGTTTGCCATCCACGCGCAGGATCGTGACATCCAGCGGCCCCTCCGCGCCATCGAGCATGCGCGCGCGCCAGGTGGCCAGGCGCTCGGCGTGCGCGTGGTGCCGCAGATAGTCGTCGGGAATCAGGCCGATGTAGGCGTGCCGCCAGCTATCGGCGTGTAGGTTGGCCAGCAGGTCCGCATCTTCGGATGTGGCAGGGACGAGTTCGATGTCAGACATGGGGGGCGATGTTGGCGATGCGCGACGGGGCGGCGGGGGCGTCGTTTTCCGATCTTAGCCGATCTTAGCGCGGCGCTGATAGAATCGCGAATCCTTCGTATTTGCATTTGCGGCAATCCGCACAGATGCTGCTGCGACAGATATATATAGCCCGTCGTGCGATGCCTCGCCACGCCGGATCGACACCGTCCTAGCCCCCCTCCATGGTCTCCGGCCGTCTGCGCACCGTTTTCGTCAAGCTTCATCTCTACGTTGGCCTGAGTTTCGGACTGTTGTTCGTGCTGATGGGGCTGACCGGTACTGTCATCGCCTGGCGTGATGAACTCGACACCTGGCTGAACCCCGACCTGCTCCAGGCATCGTCCGCCACGCGCATTCCGGTCGGCGCCGCCACGGTGGAATCGGTGACGGCCAAGCTGATGGCGGACCCCCACTACGGCAAGCCGAACCTGCTGATGCTGCCGATGGAGGAGCACGGCGTCTTCATTGCGTACTATCCGATCAAAGGGCCGGAGGCCGGCGTCGGTCGTTCGCGCCAGGTCATGATCGACCCGATCACGCTGGCCGTGAAGGGCGAGCGGCTCTGGGGCGTGCCGGGCCTGTCGCGCCAGCAACTGTTGCCGACGGTGTTCCATCTGCACCGCTACCTGCTCTCGGGGGATACCGGCAAGACCATCACGGGCGTGACGGGGATGATGCTGCTGATCACGGTGCTGATGGGCGTGGCGCTCTGGTGGCCCAAGTTGCAGCTGCGCGCGCTGAAGCAGTCGGTGCGGATCCGGCACGGCGGTTCCTGGTCACGGTTCACGTACACCTTCCACCGCGTAGGCGGCATTTTCATGGCGCCGGTGCTGGCGACGATCGCGTTCTCGGGCTGGTACCTGAACCTGCCCAAGTGGGTCACGCCGATCATCAGCAGCGTGATGACGGTGAGCCCGCCGGAGAAGCACCAGTCGGCCACCCCCGCGCCCGGCGCCCACCCCCTCACCCCGGCACAGGCGATGACGGCCGCCCAGCAGCAGTACCCGGCCGCGCTGGTGACGCGTATCAGCCTGCCGCGCAAGCCCGGCGACGCCTACGAAGTGCGTCTGCGCCAGCCGGGCGAAGTGCGCGCGGACAGCGGCGCCACGCGACTCTGGCTCGACGCCTACACCGGCCAGCGACTCGGCGCGCGCGACCCGCATGACGCGTCGTCCGGCGATACCTTTATCAACTGGCTGTTCCCGCTGCACACGGGCGAGGCGTTCGGAATCCCCGGCCGCGCGTTCATCACGCTGTTCGGGCTGATGCCGCTGGCGTTTGCCGTGACGGGTGTGCTGATCTGGTGGAAGCGGCGCACCGGTCATCGCCGGCACGTGGTGCGCACGCAGGAGCGGGAGCGCGTACGGCGAGCGTAGCGTGTCGCGCGGTGCCGGGGGCGGCGCGTCTTGCAGCCGTCCCGGGGGAATCAGTCAAAGCCAGCAAAAACAAGCAAAAAGGCCTGCATCGAAAGTTCGAGAGCAGGCCTTTTTTTCGTCCGCCAGTGCGGTCGGGATCAGATTTCCAGATTGTCGATCAGGCGCGTCGGTCCCAGTTTGGCGGCGGTGAGCACCACCAGCGGTTCGCCGGCCGCGAATTCCTCGCGCGTCGGCGCCTGCAGGTTGCTGCGCTTGCGGATCGACACATAGTCCGGATTCCAGCCGCGCGCCTGCAGCCGGGATACGGCATCGGCCTCCACGGCCAGCAGGTCCACGCCATCCGCGCCCAGCACGGTGTCGCGCACCTCGTGCAGCGTCTTGTAGAGGACGGGCGCCTCGGCGCGCTCGGTCGGGCTCAGGTATCGGTTGCGCGAGGACAGCGCCAGGCCATCCTCGGCGCGCACGGTCTCGGCAGGGATGATGTCGATCGGCAGCGCGAACTGGTTGACCATGCGGCGCACGATCATCAGTTGCTGGTAGTCCTTCTTGCCGAACACCGCCACGCGCGGCTGCGCGCACGAGAACAGCTTCATCACCACCGTGCACACGCCCTTGAAGAAGCCGGGGCGGAATTCGCCTTCCAGGATGTCGCCCAGGTCGTGCGGCGGCTCCACGCGGTATTCCTGCGGCTCGGGATACATGTCGCGCTCGGTCGGGGCGAACAGCACATACACGCCTTCCTTCTGCAGCTTCTCGATGTCGTCCTGCAGCGTGCGCGGGTACTTGTCGAAGTCCTCGTTCGGGCCGAACTGCAGCCGGTTGACGAAGATCGACGCCACCACGGGGTCGCCATGCTGGCGCGCCAGGCGCATCAGCGACAGGTGGCCTTCATGCAGGTTGCCCATGGTGGGGACAAACGCCGCGCGGTTCTGCCCGCGCAACTGGTCCCGCAGTTCTTGAATGGTGGAGATGACTTTCATGAACGTGGAGTGCTGTCGTGGTAGGAGCGTCCCGGTGACTGGCATCGGGGGTGCCGGGCTCTGTAACGTCCTGGCCGGCTGTGGGCGGATTGTAGAGCATGCGCGGCGCGCGGGGCGCCGCCGGTGGCGCAAAAATCGGCGGGATCAGGTCGGCGTGTACGCCAATCGCACATAAACTGGCGCGAACGGCTCGGCCTGCGTGATCTCCACGAGCGCCTCGCGCGACAGTTCCAGCATGGCGATGAAGTTCACGACCACCACCGGCACGCCCTTGCCGGAGCGGATGGCGTCTTCGAACAGTTCGGTGAATTCCATGAACCGCGCGTGTTGCAGCCGGCGCAGGATCTGGCTCATGTGCTCGCGCACGGACAGTTCCTCGCGCGAGATCTTGTGATGCTGGTTGAGCTTGGCGCGCTTGAGCACGTCGGCCCAGGCGGCCTGAAGGTCTACCGTTTCCACGTCCGGGAAGCGCGGCGCCAGGCTTTGCTCGATATAGACCTGCGAGCGCAGGAAATCGCGCCCGAGCTGCGGTACGGTGTCCAGCCGCTGCGCGGCTAGCTTCATCTGCTCGTATTCCAGCAGGCGGCGTACCAGTTCCGCGCGCGGATCCTCGGCTTCCTCGTCGCTGTCGGCCTTCTTGACCGGCAGCAGCATGCGGGACTTGATCTCGATGAGCATGGCGGCCATGAGCAGGTACTCGGCGGCCAGTTCCAGGTTGGTCTTCCGGATCTCCTCGATATACAGGAGATACTGACGCGTCACCTGGGACATCGGGATGTCCAGCACGTTGAAGTTCTGCTTGCGGATCAGGTAGAGCAGCAGGTCCAGCGGGCCTTCGAACGCTTCCAGGAAGATCTCGAGCGCATCGGGCGGGATGTACAGGTCTTGCGGCAGCTTGAACAGCGGCTCGCCATACAGGCGCGCGAACGCCATGCCGTCGACCATGTCGCCGGGGCCGGGCGGGATGCCGGCCGCGCCCGGGGCCACGCTGGGCAGCTCCACGGGCAGGGTCAGCTTCTCCTGCGCGTCCTTTTCGCTCGGATGCATCCGGTCGGGTCCCGTTCGGGGTCCGGAATCAGTTGCCGGACGAATATACGTACGGCTTTTGCGCCACGCGCGAGGCGTCGGCGCGGGAGCGCTCTTCCAGGTCGATCGGCGTCTTGTCCCACAGCAGGGCGCGGCCCTCGCGCTGTTCCGCTTCCAGGGCGGGACGCTCTTGCTTGAGCGTCTTGATGAACTGGGTAATGTCCGATTCGTACATGGCCATGATGAAACCTGCGCCCTTGGGCTGAGTAGGGGAATAGTGGGGCTGGATTTTACCGTATCGGGCACGGGCGCCGGCAGGAATCCGTGGGCCGGAGCCCCCGGATGGCCCGCCAGGCCGCCACCGGGGCCGATTTCGGCTTCGGACGCCGTGCCGGGTGTGGTCAAATAGCGACTTTGCTGGTTCGACACGGACGGATGGGGATCGATTTGGGTCACTTGGCCGCGAAGATCGCTGCAAGCCTGGCGCCGCGCCGCACCCCGACGGGTGCCGGCCATCGCGCGCCCGCGATCCGCGCCGGCCTCGCGGCGTTGACGCTGGCGCTGGCCACGGCGCTGGCCTTGTTCGCCCCGGCTGCCCCGGCCGCCAGCGCCGCCTACAAGGTGGAAATCGACGCCCCCAAGGCGCTCAAGGGCATCCTCGAAGAGCACCTGGACCTGGCGCGCTACGCAACCCGCACCGATATGTCTGACGACCAGTTCGACTACATGGTGGAAACCGTGGGCGAGCAGGTGCGCCAGTTTGCCTCCACCGAGGGCTGGTTCGATCCCGTGACCAAGGCCACCGTGGAAGGCGAGGGCAAGGATCGCGTGGTCCATATCACCGTGGACCCGGGCGCCCGCACGCTGATCCGCCGCGTGGACCTGGAGGTGACCGGGCCGGCCGCCACGCAAAACCCGCAACAGGTGGCGCAGATGCGCGCCAAATGGGGCCTGCCCGTGGGCGATCCGTTCCGCCAGGCCGATTGGGACAAGGCCAAGGAAGACGCGCTGGTGACGCTGCAGAGCCACACCTACTACGGCGCCAAACTGGCGGCGTCGCGGGCGCGCGTGGAACCGGACGAACAGGCGGCGGACCTCTCCGCACGCTATGAGAGCGGACCGGCCTACGTGCTGGGCCCGCTGCAGGTGGAGGGCCCGCGCCGCTATCCTGAACTGATCGTGCGCAACGTGAACCCGCTCGTGGAGGGCGAGCCCTATCGCGTGGAGCGCCTGCTCGAATTGCAGCGGGCGATCCAGAACCAGCCTTACTTCTCGAACGTGCAGGTCGACCTGGTGGACCCGACCCCGGTGAAAGCCGATGGGCCGGAGGGCGCCGCGGGAGCCGCCGGTGGCGCCGTGCTGCCCGATACGGTGGTGGCTCCGGTCAGGGTGCGCGTGCGCGAGAATCCGCCCCACCGGCTCAACTCCGGCGTGGGCTATACGACCGATACTGGCGCGCAGGTGGAAGGGCGCTATTCGTACTACAACCTGTTCAATCGGGCGTGGGTGCTCGACTCGCAGGCGCGGATCGAACAGAAGCGACAGTATGGGTTCCTGGAAGCCGCGATGCCGCCCGATACGCACACCTTTCGCAACAGCATCTACGGCAGCTACGAACGCACGATCGACCTGGAGAGTACCGACCTGACCAGCTGGCGCGCCGGCCTCAAGCGCTCGCGCTCGCGGGAGAGGTACGACACCACGGTGTCGCTGGACTACTACTACGACAACCTGGTGCCGTTCGGCCAGCCAAGCCAGTTGTCCAAGGCGCTCGTGCCGGCGTTCGCGTGGACGCGGCGCGATGTCGACAACCCCGTCTTCCCGCGCCGGGGCAACGTGATCAACACCCAGGTCGGCGTGGCCGCCAAGGGTTTTCTCAGCGATGCGACCTTCCTGCGGGTCTACGGTCGCATCCGGCAGTACGTGCCGGTGGGCAACCGCGACCTGTTCATCGCGCGTCTGGAGGTGGGGGCCGATATGACATCGAGCGATCCGGCCAACATCCCGGCCTCGCTGCGCTTCCGCGCGGGTGGCACCGATTCCATCCGTGGCTACAGCTACCAGTCCATCGGCACGCCGGATGGAGCCAGCGTGCTGCCCGCGCGCTATCTGGGCACCGGCAGCGTGGAATACCAGTACTGGTTCAAGCCGGAGTGGGGCGCGGCGGTATTCTGGGACATGGGCACCGCCACCAACAACCTCGACGGCATCAAGATCTATCACGGCGTGGGCGTCGGCGCGCGCTGGCGCAGCCCGGTAGGCCCGGTGCAGCTGGATGTGGGCTACGGCATCCAGCAGAAGCAGTTCCGGCCGCATATCTCGCTGGGGGTGGCGTTCTGATGGCGACGTGCAAGACATGGCGAACGGAGGCGGCGGCATGAGCGTGCCCGACATGCCCCCCGTGCCGCGCCGCGACCAGAACGCGCCACGTCCGGAAGGCGGACGGGGCGGGCGAGGCTGGCGGCACGTCTGGCACGCGCTGGCCTGGATCGTCGGCGTGGTGCTGATACTGGCCGTCGTTGCCGCAACCGCCATCGTGCTGGCGCTGCGTACCGAAGCCGGCACGCGGCACCTGTGGAACCTGGCGACGCGCGTCTCCGCCGGCATGCTGGCCGGCAAGCTCGACGGCGGCACGGTGGCGAGCGGGCTGCGGCTGCGCGACGTGGTGTTCGAGAGCGGCGACACCCGCGTGGCCGTGGATCGTATCGATACCCGATGGGATGTGGTGTGGTCCCCGGCGCGATTGCATGTGGCATGGCTGCGGATCGGCAAGGTGGACGCGCGCCTGCCGGCGTCGCCGCCGTCGACCGAGCCGGCGAAGATGCCGGCTTCGCTGGAACTGCCGCTGGCGATCGATATCGACACGCTGACGATCGAGCGCCTGACGCTGCTGCAAGGCCCGCCGGCCACCGCCACGCCGCTCGAGTTTTCCGAGCTGTCGGGCGCACTGCATTCCGATGGCCAGCGCCACCGCGCCGTGGTGGACCGGCTCACGACGCCTTACGGCAAGCTGCAGGCCAACGCGCAGATCGCGGGCAAGGCGCCGTTCGCGCTATCGGCGGAAGCGCTGCTCGAGGGGCGGTGGCAGCAGGAGTCCTTCGCGCTGGCCGCCACCGCGAGCGGATCGCTGGAGGCCCTGCGCGCCGAGGCGGAAGCGACCGGCGACCGGATTCGCGGCCGTGCCGCCATCGACCTCACGCCATTCGGCAAGGTGCCGTTCACACATTTGCTGCTGGACGGCGAGCGGATCAATCCGCGCCTGTTCAGCCCCTCCGCGCCGCAAGCGAACCTGACCGTGCACGCCGACTTGCGCCCGGTGGAGGCCGTGGCGCCGCCCCCGAAGATCGCCACGCCGACGCCGGGCCAGTCCACCGCCAGTGCCGTGGCGGCGGCCTCTGCCGCGTCGGCATCCGCGCCTGTGCCCGCACCGGCGCCACAAACACCGCCACAGCCGGTGCCAAAGCCAACGCCGCTGGCCGTCGCGGGCGAGGTGTCCGTCCGCAACCTCGATCCGGGTCCGATCGACAAGGAACGCCTGCCCGTGCACAGCGTGCAGGCGCGCGTGGAACTGAGCGAGATGGCGCAGACGCTGCGTGACCTGCGCATCGCCTTGCCCGGCCGCGCCGAAATCGTCGGCCAGGGGATGCTGCACGAGGGGCGAGGCGGCTTCGACCTCGATGTGCATCGCCTCGACGCCGCCGCGCTCCACACGAGCCTGGTGCCGACCAATCTCTCGGGCCCCGTGATCCTGCGGCTGGAGCCGGGCCGCCAGAGCGTGGCGCTGGACTTGGCCGGCGGCGAACTCAAGCTGTTTGCCGACGCCCATGTCGACGAGGAGTCGGTCACGCTGTCGGCACTGCGCGCGGGCCTGGGTGCCGGCACGCTGACGGCGGAGGGCAAGCTCGGGCTTAAGGACACGCAAGCGTTCAGCTTCAAGGGCAAGCTGGCGAACTTCGACCCCGCGCGACTGGCCAAGGTGGCGCCGGGTCGGATCAATGCGGACTTCACGGCCACGGGCTCCCTCGCCAAGGTCCTGCGCGTGGCAGTGGACTTCGGCCTGCAGGAAAGCGAATACGCCGGCCTGCCGATGACGGGCAACGGCAAGGTGCGCCTGGAAGGAGAGCGCCTGCTGCCGAGCGAGGCGTCTCTGTCGATGGCGGGCAACCAGGTCAACCTGCGGGGCAGCTTTGGCGCGCGCGGCGACCACCTCAGGGTCAACGTGGACGCGCCCCAGCTCGACCGGCTGAAATTCGGCGTGTCCGGCCGCGCGAAGCTCGATGCCGATATCACGGGCACGCTCCGGCGGCCCGAGGTCGTTGGCGACTACAGCGCACAGGCGTTGGTCATCGGCCCGCACAAGGTGGCCAGCGCCAGCGGCCATGCCGAACTGCGCGGCGGCCTGGACGGCACGCTGTCCGCGCAACTTTCCGCGCGCGACTACCAGGGGCCGCAAGCCAGCCTGCGCACGCTGGACGCCAATCTCTCCGGCACGCAGGGCAGCCACACGTTCGATGCGAAGGCCGTCGGCACGCTGCACGAGCAGTCGCTGCAGCTGGCGCTGTCCGGGCAGGGCGGATGGCATGGCGAGAAGGGCTGGAACGGCACGATCCGCACGCTCGAGGCACGCAGCGCGGCCAACATGCGGCTGGCGGCGCCCACGGAACTGCTGGTCGCCGTTCAGCACATCCGGCTGGGCCCGGCGCGGCTGCTGCTGGATCGCGCGACGCTCACCGTCGATGGCTTCGAGTTCGACCACGGCCGCATCCGCACCCAGGGCAATCTCGACGGTCTGCAGGTCGGCAATGTGCTGAAGCTGATGCAGACGCTGACGGGCGAGGCGCCGCCGATCCGGTCCGACCTCGTGCTCGATGGTAGCTGGAACGTGAATCTGGCCGAGACCGTCTCCGGGTTCGCCGAGATCCGTCGCCGCAGCGGCGATGCGTCGGTGAATGCCGGGCGTGGCTGGACCACGCTGGGCCTCGGCGAGACCGCGCTGCGGGCCGAGTTCGCCGGCAATCGCATGACGCTGCGCGGCGGCACGTCCTCCACGCGGATCGGCAAGCTCGCGATCGATGCCTCCGCGGGGCTGGTGGCTGATCAGGGCCTGCTGACGGTCGGTCCGGCATCCACGCTGGGCGGCACGGTGTCCGCGGACATCCCGCGCCTGAAGTCGCTGGAAGCGCTGACTGGTCCCCAGTACGCGTTCGACGGCAAGCTGGCGGCGGCGCTGCGGCTGGCCGGCACGGTCGGCAGCCCGCTGCTGACGGGCACCATCGATGGCAGCGACATCGGCATCACGCTGTACGACCAGGGCATCCGCCTGACCGACGGCGTGGTGCAAGTGGTGCTGGACCAGAACACGGTGGAACTGAAGCAGGTGCGCTTCCGCGGTGGCGACGGCACGCTGACCGCGACGGGCAATGTGAAGCTGGGCGAGGCGGATCCCAACCTGACGGCCAGGATCGTGGCGGACAAGCTCCAGCTGTTTGCCAGCCCCGAGCGCACGCTGATCGTGTCGGGCGAGGCCGGCATCGCCAACGAGAACCGCCAGGTGGTGATTCGCGGCAAGTTCCGCGTCGACCGTGGCTTGTTTGACCTGCCCAAGGCCGGCGCACCGGTGCTGGGCGACGATGTGGTCGTGGTGCGCCGCAGCGACCAGCGCGAGGTGAAGACGGCGGCCACGCCGGTGCCCGAAACCCAGCCGGCCAGCCGCTTCAGCCCGGTCATCGATGTCACGGTGGACCTGGGCAACGACTTCCGCTTCCGTGGTGCCGGGGCGGACCTGCTGCTCGCGGGCCAGCTCGGCATCAAGAGCGAGCCGCTGGCGCCGATGCGCGCGACCGGCACGGTGCGCGTGGTCGATGGCACGTACGAGGCGTTCGGCCGCAAACTCAACATCGAGCGCGGCATCATCAACTTCAACGGCCCGGTGGACAACCCCAACATCAATATCCGCGCCATGCGCCGCAACCTGGAAGTGGAGGCGGGGGTGGAGGTCACCGGCACCGTGCGCCTGCCGCGCGTGCGACTGGTTTCCGAGCCGAACGTGCCGGACGAAGACAAGCTGTCCTGGCTGATGTTCGGCTACGGTGCGGAAAGCGCCGGCGCGGGCCAGCAGCGCCAGCTCAGTGGCGGCGCGCTCGGTGGCGCGGCGCTGGGCATGATCGGCGGGAAAGCCGGCAAGAGCGTCGTGTCGCATTTCGGCATCGACGAATTCTCGATCGGTCCGTCCACGGCCGGCCTGAACGACCAGCAGGTGGTCAGCATCGGCAAGGCGGTGACCGACCAGATTTCCGTCGGCTACGAGCAGAGCCTGACTTCCGCGTCCAACGTGGTCAAGCTGACCTGGGCGTTTTCGCGCCGCTGGTCGCTGATCGCCAAGGGGGGCTCGATCAACGGATTGTCGGTGCTGTTCAACCGCCGCTTCGGTAGCTGGAGTAGCCTGTTCTCGGGCGGTGCCGGCGGACGGCGCGCGGCGGATGCGGACAGCCCGGACGGTGCCGCCAGCGCCCCGGCCGGGGACCCGGTGGAGGCCATCAAGCGATGAGCGTTCTTATCGAACTGGAGTTGACATGCCATTTACTGACGCGTCGCGCAGACGCCTTCTCGCCATGGGACTGATTGCCTCCTTGCTCGCGCTGGTTGGCTGCGACCAGCAAAAAGTGGACGAAGCCATGAAGCGCGCCGGCGACGTCGCACGCAATACGTGGAACAGCGTGAAGCCCGACAGCCAGTTGTTCAAGGGCATCGAGATCGGCAAATCGACGGAGGAGGATATCCGTCGTCAGGCGGGCAAGCCGGAGATCGTCTGGGAGGAAGCCGACGGCGGCAAGCGCCTGGAATACCCGCGCGGCCCCGAGGGCGCGACCACCTGGATGGTGACAACGAGCGCCGACGGCACCGTGCGCAGCATCGAGCAGGTGCTGACCGCGGACAATTTCGCGCGCGTGCGGCCGGGCATGAACAAGGACCAGATCCGCCGGATGCTTGGCAAGCCCACCAAGGTGGAGGCCTTCGCGCTCAAGCAGGAGGAGGTCTGGGGCTATCGCTGGTTCGAATCGTCAACCGACCGCGCGTTCTTCAACGTCCATTTTGATAATCAGGGCACCGTGACGACGACGTCGCGCAGCGACGATCCGTCGAAGCGGCAGGGCGGATGAGCCTGGGGCGGGCGGGGTAAAGAAAAACGGCGGTCGGCCGGGAGGCGCCGCCGTTTTTTTTCGAGGGTGATGCGTGAGAGGCTTAGCGGATCCGCATTCCCGGCACCGCGCCGCTGTGCGGCTCCAGGATGTACAGCCCCGGCGCGGCCTTCTCGTCGGCGGCGGAGGCGGCCAGCACCATGCCCTCGGACATGCCGAACTTCATCTTGCGCGGCGCCAGGTTGGCGACCACCACGGTCAGCTTGCCCACCAGTTGCTCCGGCGTGTAGGCCGACTGGATGCCGGAGAACACGTTGCGCGTCTTGCCTTCGCCCAGGTCCAGCGTGAGTTGCAGCAGCTTGGTCGAACCCTCCACGCGGTCGCAGGCGACGATCTTCGCCACGCGCAGGTCGATCCTGGCGAAATCGTCGATGGTGATCGTGTCGGCAATCGGCTCGACGGACGGCGCGCCGGACGCGCCACCGGCGGCTTGCAGCGAATCCCGGTTGGCGGCCAGCAGGGCTTCGATCTGCTTGGTATCCACGCGGGTCATCAGATGCTGGTACGGCTGCACCGGGCGGTCGGCGGACAGCTGCTTGTCGATCGCACGCCAGTTCAGCGGGTCGATGTTCAGGAAGCGTTCCACGCCAGCCGCCATTTCCGGCACCACGGGCTTCAGGTAGATCGTCAGCAGGCGGAAGGCCTCCAGGGACACCGAGCACGCGGCGTGCAGCGCATCGCGCTTCGCTTCGTCCTTGGCCAGTTCCCACGGCTTGTTGGTGTCGACAAACGCGTTGACGGCGTCGGTCAGCTCCATCACCAGGCGCAGCGCCTTGCTGTACTCGCGGCCTTCATAGAACGCGGCCAGTTGCGGGGCGGCCTCGCGCAGTTGCACCAGCAGCGGGTTGCCCAGCGCGGCCTCGCTGACCTTGCCGTCGAAGCGCTTGACCAGGAAGCCGGCGGCGCGGCTGGCGATGTTCACATACTTGCCGATCAGGTCACTGTTCACGCGGGCGACGAAGTCGTCCAGGTTCAGGTCCAGGTCTTCCATGCTCGCGTTGAGCTTGGCGGCAAAGTAGTAACGCAGCCATTCCGGGTTCATGCCGGTGTCGATATAGCTCTGCGCGGTGATGAAGGTGCCGCGCGACTTGCTCATCTTGGCGCCATCCACGGTCAGGAAACCGTGCGCGAACACGTTGGTCGGCGTGCGATAGCCGGAGAACTTCAGCATCGCGGGCCAGAACAGCGTGTGGAAGTACAGGATGTCCTTGCCGATGAAGTGATATTGCTCGGCAGTCGAGTGCGGGCCCACCCAGGCGTCGAAGTCGATGCCGCGCGCCGCGCACAGGTTCCTGAAGCTGGCGTAGTAGCCGATTGGGGCATCCAGCCAGACATAGAAGTACTTGCCTGGGGCGCCCGGGATCTCGAAGCCGAAATACGGGGCGTCGCGCGAGATGTCCCAGTCGGACAGCGTGGAGGTCTCGCCCTCGGCACCGAGCCATTCCTGCATCTTGTTGGTGGCTTCCGGCTGGGCCAGGTCGGCCACCCATTCGCGCAGGAAGGTCTCGCAGCGCGGATCGGAGAGGCGGAAGAAGAAATGCGTCGACGACTTGCGCACCGGCGTGGCGCCGGAAACCACCGAGTACGGGTTCTTCAGGTCGGTCGGCACGTAAGTTGTGCCGCATACCTCACACGAATCGCCGTATTGGTCCTTGGCGCCACACTTCGGGCACTCGCCCTTGATGAAGCGGTCCGGCAGGAACATGTTCTTGACCGGGTCAAAGAACTGCTCGACTTCGCGTTCGGCGATCAGGTCCTGGTCCTTCAGCGCCAGGTAGATCTTTTCGCAAAGCTGGCGGTTTTCGTCGGCGTCGGTGCTGTAGTAGTTGTCGAACGACACCAGGAAGCTGTCGAAATCCCGCTTGTGCTCGGTCCAGACGCGATCGATCAGCTGCTTGGGCGTGATGCCTTCCTTTTCGGCCCGGAGCATGACCGGGGTGCCGTGCGTGTCGTCGGCGCCCACGTAGTAGACCTCGTTGCCCATCATTCGCTGGAAACGCACCCAGATGTCGGTCTGGATGTACTCCACCAGGTGGCCGATGTGGATCTGGCCGTTGGCGTACGGCAGGGCAGAGGTAACGAGGATGCGGCGTGCGGTCATGTAAAGAGCCAGGGAGGAGCCAGGAGGATGGAAATGCGTGCCCGGTTGCGTGGCCGGGAAACGGCTATTTTAGCAAGCGGTGCGCGCGGGCGCCCAGTTCGGCGCCGATCCGGGCTGAAATCCGTGGCAGCGCGACGGCCCGTCGCCCGGCAAAAGTCGGCATGCAACAAAGCGGACGCGCAAAAAAAAGCGCCGGTGAAGCACCGGCGCAGCTTTCCACAACGGAAAAGGAGGAGAAATCAGGTACCGCCCGGGAGGTCAGCCACCCATCGCGAGCCAGCAACGGTGGCAAGCGGTACCTGAACTGTATGACCAGCTCATCCCTGAATTGGTTTCAAGAAAATTTCGACACGGCGATTTTGGGTGCGTCCGGCCTCGGAGGCGTTGTCTGCGACAGGCTGGGTCTGGCCGCGGCCCTCGGCGGTCAGGCGGTTGCGTGCGACGCCGCGATCACCCAGGTACGACGCCACGCTCTGGGCGCGACGCTGCGAAAGTTGCAGGTTGTAGCTCGGATTGCCGGTGCTGTCGGTATGGCCGACGACGTTAGCCACCACATCCTGATGCTGACCCAGCGTCTGGGCCACCTGGTCCAGCACGCCGCGGAACGACGGCTTGATCGTCGAGCTGTCGGTGTCGAAGGTCACTTGGCTCGGAATGTTCACCTTGAGTGACCCATCCGGCTGTTCGGTGATCTGGGTGCCCGTGCCGGCCGTATCCTTGTTCAGCTTGCCGCGAATGGCGTTCCAGTTGTAGCCGGTGGTGCCACCCACCGCACCGCCCACTGCCGCCCCGATCAGCGTCCCGGTGGAGTTGCCGCCGATCAGGTTACCCAGTCCGGCACCCACGGCTGCGCCTACGCCGGTACCGACCGCCGTGTTCGTTTGCTGTTCAGTGGCGCAACCCGCCAGTGCCGCAGCTGCGACGAGCGAGACGGTGACGAACTTGAATTTCATGCTTTCTCCTTCTGGTGAATCCTGTAAATGTTCTGCCGACGGCATACCGCATGGTAACTGCTTCCGGCCGCAGGGCGCAGATCAGGCCGACAAGTTTCATCATGCCTGTAAAAACGCGCGGAATGGCCCCGCGGGTGACAGCCGGCCATGGGGTCGCCGGACGCAAGCGCACTACAATAGGGATATGGCGGGACGCGCACAAGCGCGAGAATGTGAGAGATGTAAATGTCTGTAATTCCCCACTCAGCACAGGGGGACTCACCGCGCTGCGGCACACTGCTGGCTGCTGCTCCATACTTTGCTACATTACGCGCCTCATCCCCATTGACTGATAAAGAAGCGGAGTCTGTCTTGAGCCTCACCATTGAACAGGTAACCGAAGCCCTGCGCACCGTGATCGATCCCAACACGGGCAGGGACCTCGTGTCCACGCGGTCGGCCCGCAACGTGCGGGTCGATGGCGGCGAGGTCTCCTTGGAAGTGGAACTCGGGTATCCAGGCAAGAGCCAGCTGGAACCGATCCGCAAGCTTGTCATTGGTGCGCTGCGCAATTTGCCGGGCGTCACCAATGTCAGCGTGACGGTATCGATGAAGATCGTCGCGCACGCCGTCCAGCGCGGCGTCAAGCTGCTGACGGGCGTCAAGAATGTGATTGCCGTGGCATCGGGCAAGGGCGGCGTCGGCAAGTCCACCACGGCGGTGAACCTCGCGCTGGCCCTGTCCGCGGAAGGCGCCCGCGTCGGCATGCTGGACGCCGATATCTACGGCCCGAGCCTGCCCATGATGCTGGGCATCGACGGCCGCCCCGAATCGGCCGACGGCCAGACCATGGAGCCGCTGGAGGGCCACGGCCTGCAGGCCAATTCCATCGGCTTCCTGATCGAACAGGACAATCCGATGGTGTGGCGCGGTCCGATGGTCACCTCGGCACTGGAACAACTGCTGCGCCAGACCAATTGGCACGACCTGGACTACCTGATCGTCGACATGCCGCCGGGCACCGGCGATATCCAGCTCACGTTGTCGCAGAAGGTGCCCGTCACGGGCGCCGTGATCGTGACCACGCCGCAGGACATCGCGCTGCTGGACGCCAAGAAGGGCCTCAAGATGTTTGAGAAGGTGGGCATTCCCATCCTCGGCATCGTCGAGAACATGGCCGTTTACTGCTGCCCGAACTGTGGCCATGTCGAGCACATCTTCGGCGAAGGCGGCGGCGACAAGATGAGCGCCGAGTATGGCGTAGACCTGCTGGGCAGCCTGCCGCTGAACCTGTCGATCCGCGAACAGGCCGATTCGGGCCGCCCGACCGTGGTGGCCGATCCGGACAGCCCGATCTCCGCGATCTACCGCGAAGTCGCGCGCAAGGTGGCCATCAAGGTGGCCGACAAGGCGCGGGACATGACCAACAAGTTCCCGAGCATCGTCGTCCAGAACACCTGAGGCGCCATGGACACCCCGGTCAGCTCCTCCCCGCCCGACACGCCGCCCCCCGGCCGGCCCACCGTGACGATGGCGGTGGTGATGCGCAAGGTGGCGCTGACCAATCGCTGGCAGCCGTGGAAATGGGAACTCGATGCGGTGCTGCCGGACCTGGGCGAATTCGGCACCGTGCCGATGCGGCTTGATGCCGACAGCCACGGCGCGCGCTGGCTGTATCCCGGCTATGACGTCACCCTGTTCCGCGACGAAGGCGAGGGTTACTACCTCAACCTGACGTCCACCACGCCATGCTGGTTCGTGCTGTGGCGGATGGCGGACGAGCCCGAGGCCGGCGGCGATCCCGATCCGGGGGGCGATACCGACGTCGATGACGGCCGGCGGCCTGTCCCGGTGACGGTGACCCTGTCCTACAACGAGGCCGGACGCTGGCTCGATGCCGGCGAGAATGTCGAAAACGTGCCGCTGGAGCCCGCGCAGCGCGACTGGCTGCAGGCATTCACGAACGAGCACTATCGTCCCGAGCCCAAGAAACGCCGCCGGCCCGAATCATTCAAGGCGCCGGACGAGCGGGCGCGCTACTGAACCCTGGGGGGCGACGGCGATGAGCGATTTCCGATGAGCGATTCCGACTCGACCTTCCTGTCCCGCTGGTCGCGCCGCAAGGCGGCGGTGCGCGGGGGCCAGCCGGTGCCCGATGAAGCGCCGGTGGCGCCTGACCCCGCGACCAACGTGCCGCAAGTCGGCCCGCAAGCTAACCCGCAAACCGGCCCGCAGGCCGCCCAGCCTCCCGTTGCCGCCGAGACGCCGCCGCCCACGCTGGCGGACGTCGCGCTGCTCCAGCCCGGCGACAACATCGCCCGCTTCGTGGCACGTGGCGTGGACGAGACCGTCAAGCGCGCCGCGCTGAAAACCCTGTTTGCCGATCCGCACTTCAATGTGATGGACGGGCTCGATACCTATATTGACGACTACGGCAAGCCAGACCCGATTCCGCCCGAGGTGCTGCGCCAGTTGCGGCAGTCGGAGACGCTGGGCCTGTTTGCTCCGCTCGACGAGGAAGCTGCCGCCAATCCAGCCGCCAGGATTGCCGATGCCACCGATGCCGGTGAGTCCGGCGATACAGCCGAGCCGGCCGATACGACCGATGCGACCGATACGGCTGACATCGGCACGCCGGTGGCAGCGACCGGCGAAGAAGACTCTCACAAGTCGCCCAAATCGCCTGACGCGGCAATCGCGCTGGCGCCGGCAGCCGCCAGTGCGCCATCATCGCAAGACCATGCCGTGCCGGTCCCCGAATCCGCGCCCGGGCCCGCCCTTGTTCCTGCGGGCAAACACGCGTAGCCGCGCGCCGCGTGCCGGCCTAGAATAGGCCACCCCACAAATCCACCGGCTGCAAGACCCTCGCAGAGGGCACCAGGCCGGCCAGCGGCCATTCCCCATGCCGACGCTGATCTGCAATTGCAACGACACGATGCCGCTTGACGGGGCGGCGCTGTCCGAAGCCAATCCGGACGCGGGTCCCCTGAAGGTGCACCGACTGCTGTGCCGTCGCGAGATAGGCGATTTCCGCCAGGCGCTCGACGGCACCGAGGATGTGATCGTCGCCTGCACGCAGGAAAGTCCCCTGTTCACCGAGGTCGCCGCGCAAACCGCGCGCGATGCCGGCGTGGTCACGGCGCCGGTCCGCTTCGTCAATATCCGGGAAACCGGCGGCTGGTCGCAGGGCGCCCGCCGCGACCCCGCCACGGCCAACGCCAAGATTGCCGCGCTGCTGGCGGCTGCGGCGCTGCCCGAGCCGGCGCCGGTGCCCGTCGTCGACTACCGGTCCCAGGGCGCGGTGCTGGTGATGGGCCCCGCCGAGCGCGCGCTGCCCTGGGCCTCGCGGCTAACGGAGGCCGGTCTGGAAGTCACGGTCCTGCTGAGCGGCCATGCGGCCAGTCACGCCAGCCAACCGGCCGAACGCGCCTGGCCCGTGCACAGCGGCACGCTGACGGCGCTTACGGGCTGGCTGGGCGCGTTCACGGCAACGTGGGAGACCGGCGCGGGCAAGAGCAATCCCATCGATCTGGACCTCTGCACACGTTGCAACGCCTGCATCGCGGCCTGCCCGGAGCAGGCCATCGATTTCAGCTACCAGATCGACCTCGACCTTTGCCGCGATCATCGCGATTGCGTGAAGGCCTGCGGCGCGGCGGCCGCCATCGACTTCGACCGGCCCATGGCGGTGACCGAAGCGCGCTTCGATCTGGTCTTCGATCTCAACGACGCGCCCGCATTCACGATGCACCAGCCTCCGGAGGGTTACCTGCATGCCGGCGGCGACGTGGTGCGGCAGCAGGCGCAGGCCCTGTTGCTGCAGCAACTGGTCGGGGACTTCGAGAAGCCGAAGTTCTTCCGCTACAAGGAAAGCCTGTGTGCCCATGGCCGCAACCAGACCACCGGCTGCACGGCTTGTATCGACATTTGCTCGACCCAGGCGATCCGCTCGCAATGGCATGACGGCAAGGGCCGGATCGAGGTCACGCCCAACCTGTGCATGGGCTGCGGCGCCTGCACCACGGTCTGTCCGAGCGGTGCCATCAGCTACGGCTATCCCGGGCCCGAGACGCTGGGCGAACGCTTGCGCACGCTGGTCTCGGCCTATCGCGCCGCCGGTGGCCGCGATGCCGTGCTGCTGCTTCATGGCGAGGAATATGGCAATCCGGCGATTCTGGCGCTGGGCCGCGCGGCACGTGCCGGGCAGGCGCAAGGCGTGCCGCCCAACGTCATTCCCGTTCCGATGTTTCACCCGGCTGCCGCAGGGATCGAGCTCTGGCTGGCGGCGCTGTGCTGGGGTGCCGATGGCGTGGCCGTGCTGCTGACCGGTGACGAGGCGCCACAGTATCGGGCCGCGCTAGCCGGGCAGATGGCCGTGGCGCGCGCGATGCTGGAGGGGCTCGGCTATCGCGGACGGCGTCTGGCGCTGGTGGAAGCCGGCGATCCGGCATCGCTCGATGCCGGGCTGGCGGCTATCGCCACTCCCGGTCCCGAATATCGCGCGGACGGTCGCACGGAAGGTCGCATGACGCCGTTGCCGGCCGCCGGATTCCGCGCCGCGCTGGCCAAGCGTGAAACGCTGGACTTTGCCATCGACCATCTGGTCCGCCACGCGCCTGTGCCGGCGGAAACCGTGCCGTTGCCGGCGGGCGCGCCGTTCGGCGCCATCGCGGTGGATACCGGACGCTGCACGCTCTGCATGGCTTGCGTGGGCGCATGTCCGTCCCAGGCGCTGCGCGACAATATCGACAAGCCGGTGCTGGCCTTCATCGAGCGCAACTGCATCCAGTGCGGCTTGTGCGAAAAGACCTGTCCGGAAGATGCGATCTCGCTGATCCCGCGCCTGCTGACGGGGGAGGGCGCGCGGCGTGCCATCACGCTCAACGAGACCCAGCCGTTCCATTGCATCCGCTGCGCCAAGCCATTCGGCACGGCGCAGATGGTGCAGTCGATGCTGGTCCGGCTGGCCGGCCACCCGGCGTTTGCCGGTGCCGCCGCCGAGCGGCTGAAGATGTGCCCCGACTGCCGCGTCGTGGACATGATGGAAAAGGACACGGGTGCCGCCAGCGGCGCGACGCTCCAATAAGACATATCAAGACATGACGGATTTCCAGCCGATCCAGCTTATCCCTCCCGCGCCGGCCCGTGGCGAGCCGGACCCCGAGGACGTCGCGCGGGCCGATCTCTACGGCCTGCTTGCCACGCTGTTCCATCAGGCGCCGGATGCAGCATTGCTGCACCACATCGCCGCCAACCGGGCGGTGGGAGACGACGCTGACACGGTGCTGGGCCGGGCGTGGAACGATTTGTGCGATGCGGCATCGACGAGCCGTACAGACGACGTTGCCGACGAATACCAGGAACTGTTTATCGGCGTCGGCAAGCAGGAGATCTTTCTCTACGGGTCCTACTACCTTGCCGGCTTCCTGAACGAGCGCCCGCTGGTGGCGCTGCGCGACGACCTGGCGCGCTACGGGCTGACGCGGCACGAGGGCATCAGCGAGACGGAGGACCATATCGCCGCGCTATGCGAGGTCATGCGTTTCCTGGTGGCCGGCGACGACGTGGCGGTGTCCAACCTCGGCGAGCAGCAGCGTTTTTTCTCGCGGCACCTGCAACCGTGGGTGGAAAAGCTCTGCGACGCCCTGGCCAGCCATCCGAAGGCACGTTTTTACCGCAGTGCAGCGGGACTGTTGCGGGCGTTCGCGGGCGTGGAGGCGGTGGCGCTGGAGATGACCTGAGGGGTCGCTCGCATCGGGGTTTGTCCGGAGTTTGAGGATTTTCCGATTGTCTGCGTAGTCAATCGAATATCTTGCACCTAGAATATGCAAAACAGGGCATAAATCGCCCGTCCATCGGTATTGCTAAACCGAGGAGTCTCCATGAAAGACAAGCAACCCCGGGTCGCACGCCGCACCTTCCTCGTCGGTGCCGGCGTGGTTGCAGCCGCCGGCGCCGCCACGGTCGCCACGCGCGGGCAGCCTGCCGTGGCTGAAGCGATCGCCAATGCCGAGCCGGCGGACCCCGCGCCGGACAGCCAGGGGTACCGGGTCTCGGCGCATATTCGCAAGTACTACCGGACCACGCTGATCTAGGCGGCACGCGCATGGCGTGCCGGCCGGCGCGCCATGGCTGCAATGTCGCCGCTCCTCACACTCCGAGGCAAGACATGATCCTGACCCGCAAACGCGCGGACCAAGGCCAGACCGAACGGCTCGCGAACCGGCACACCACATCCCCATCCGAACCCGCCCCGGCGTCGGGCCGCCTGTCCTCGCGCCTGGCCGCTGGCCTTGCCGGCGCGATGCCGACCATGGACCGGCGCAGCTTCCTGAAGCGATCTGGCATTGGGGTCGGCGCCGGCCTCGCGGCCACGCAACTCACGATGATGCGCAAGGCCGACGCCGAAGACGGCAAGCCCGGCGCGGCCGGCGGCAAGGGCGACATCGTCGTGCGCCGCACCGTGTGCGGACACTGCTCGGTCGGTTGCGCGGTGGACGCCGTGGTGCAGAACGGCGTCTGGGTGCGCCAGGAACCGGTGTTCGATTCGCCGATCAACCTGGGCGCGCACTGTGCCAAGGGCGCGGCGCTGCGCGAACACGGCCACGGCGAATATCGGCTCAAGTACCCGATGAAGCTGGTCGACGGCAAGTACCAGCGCATCTCGTGGGACAAGGCACTCGACGAGATCACGGCAAAGTTGAAGTCCATCCGGCAAGAGACCGGGCCGGATTCACTGTTCTTCGTCGGATCCTCCAAGCACAGCAACGAGCAGTCCTACCTGCTGCGCAAGTGGGTGTCGTTCTTCGGCACCAACAATACCGATCACCAGGCGCGCATCTGCCACTCCACCACCGTGGCGGGCGTGGCGAATACCTGGGGCTACGGGGCGATGACCAACTCGTACAACGATATGCAGAATGCCAAGGCGGCGCTGTATATCGGGTCGAACGCGGCCGAGGCCCACCCGGTGTCCATGCTCCACCTGCTGCACGCCAAGGAAAACGGCTGCAAGGTGATCGTGGTCGATCCGCGCTACACGCGCACGGCGGCCAAGTCCGATCACTATGTGCGGATTCGTTCCGGCACCGATATCGCGTTCCTGTTCGGCGTGCTGTATCACATCTTCCAGAACGGCTGGGAGGATCAGAAATACCTGAACGACCGCGTCTACGGCATGGACAAGGTCAAGGCCGAGGTGCTGGCCAAGTGGACGCCGGACAAGGTGGAGGAGGTCTGCGGCGTGCCCGAGGCGCAGGTGCGCCTGGTAGCCGAGACCATGGCGAAGAACCGTCCGTCCACGCTGGTCTGGTGCATGGGCCAGACCCAGCACACGATCGGCAACGCCATCGTGCGCGCGTCCTGCATCGTGCAGCTGGCGCTGGGCAATATCGGCGTATCCGGCGGCGGCGCCAATATCTTCCGCGGCCACGACAATGTGCAGGGCGCCACCGACGTGGGCCCGAATCCCGATTCCCTGCCGGGCTACTACGGCCTGGCCACCGGCGCGTGGAAGCACTACGCCGCGGTCTGGGGCGTCGACTACGAATGGATCAAGAAGCAGTACGTGTCGCAGGCGATGATGGAGAAGTCCGGCACGACGGTATCGCGCTGGATCGACATCGTCACGGAAAAGAGCGAGCTCATCGACCAGGACAACAATGTGCGCGGCGTGTTCTTCTGGGGCCACGCGCCGAACTCGCAGACGCGCGGGCTGGAGATGAAGCGGGCGCTGGACAAGCTCGACCTGCTGGTGGTGATCGACCCGTATCCGTCCGCCACGGCCGCGATGGCCAACATGACCCCGCCCGAAGGCGAGAAGATCAACCCCAATCGCGCGGTCTACCTGCTGCCGGCCTGCACGCAGTTCGAGACCTCCGGCTCGTGCACGGCATCGAACCGCTCGCTGCAATGGCGCGAGAAGGTCATCGAACCGCTGTTCGAGTCGATGCCCGACCACACCATCATGCAGGCGTTTGCCGAGAAGCTTGGCTTCGGCAAGGAATTGTCGAAGAACTACAAGATGATCGAGGTCAAGCGCGCCGGCCGGACGTGGCAGGAGCCGGAGACCGAGTCTCTCCTTCGGGAGATCAACGCCAGCAACTGGACCATCGGCTACACCGGCCAGTCGCCGGAGCGGCTGAAGTCCCATATGCGCAACATGCAGATGTTCGATGTGCGCACGCTGCGCTGCAAGAGCGGCAAGGACCCGCTCACGGGCTACGACCTGACCGGCGACTACTTCGGCCTGCCCTGGCCCTGCTATGGCACGCCCGAGCTCAAGCACCCGGGGTCGCCGAACCTCTACGACACCAGCAAGCACGTGATGGACGGCGGCGGCAACTTCCGCGCCAACTTCGGCGTGGAGCGCGATGGCGTGAACCTGCTGGCCGAGGATGGTTCGTGCTCGCTGGGCGCCGAGATCACCACGGGCTACCCGGAATTCGACCACGTGCTGCTGAAGAAGCTGGGCTGGTGGGATGACCTGACCGATGCCGAAAAGAAGGCGGCCGAGGGCAAGAACTGGAAGACCGACCTGTCCGGCGGCATCCAGCGCATCGTGCTGAAAAACCACGGCTGCCACCCGTTCGGCAACGCCAAGGCGCGCGCGGTGGTGTGGAACTTCCCGGACCCGGTTCCGCAGCATCGGGAGCCCCTGTACTCCACGCGGCCGGACATGGTCGCCAAGTACCCGACGCACGACGACAAGATGGCGTTCTGGCGCCTGCCCACGCTGTACAAGTCGCTGCAGCAGCGCAACATCGAGAACAAGGTCTACGAAAAATTCCCGATCATCCTGACGTCCGGCCGGCTGGTCGAGTACGAAGGTGGTGGCGAGGAAACCCGCTCGAATCCGTGGCTGGCGGAACTGCAGCAGGAGAACTTCGTCGAGATCAATCCGCAGGCGGCCAGTGCGCGCGGCATCCGCAACGGTGACTACTGCTGGGTCAGCACGCCGACTGGCGCGAAGCTCAAGGTGCGAGCGCTGGTGACCGAACGCGTGGGCGTGGATACGGCGTTCATCCCGTTCCACTTCTCGGGCTGGTGGCAGGGCAAGGACCTGAAGGCCTTCTATCCCGAGGGTGCATTCCCGATCGTGCGGGGCGAGGCCGTCAACACCGCCACCACGTACGGGTATGACTCGGTGACGATGATGCAGGAAACCAAGACCACGATCTGTCAGATCGAAAGGTTCTCGTAAGAGCGGAGACGCACATGGCACGCATGAAATTCATCTGTGACGCCGAGCGCTGCATCGAGTGCAACAGCTGCGTCACCGCCTGCAAGAATGAGCACGAGGTACCGTGGGGCGTCAACCGGCGTCGCGTGGTGACGGTCAACGATGGCGTGGTGGGCGCCGAGAAATCGATCTCGGTGGCCTGCATGCATTGTTCGGACGCCCCCTGCATGGCGGTCTGCCCCGTGGATTGCTTCTATCGCACCGAGGACGGCGTGGTGCTGCACGACAAGGACGTCTGCATCGGCTGCGGCTACTGCTCGTACGCCTGCCCGTTTGGCGCGCCGCAGTTCCCGAGTGAGGGCACGTTCGGGGTGCGCGGCAAGATGGACAAGTGCACCTTCTGCGCGGGCGGCCCGGAGGCAAACGGCAGCGAGGCGGAGTTCGAGAAATACGGCCGCAATCGCCTGGCCGAGGGCAAGCTGCCGCTGTGCGCGGAGATGTGCTCGACCAAGGCGCTGCTGGGCGGCGACGGCGACGTGATCGCCGACATCCTGCGCAATCGCGTGGTCAAGCGCGGCAAGGGCGGCGATGTGTTCGGCTGGGGCACCGCCTATGGCAGTGCGCGCGGCAACGCGCAGGCCGCACCGGCTGCGCCGACGGCTCCTGCTGCACCCGCCGCGCCGGCAGCCCCGGCGGCCACGCCTGCCACCGGAGGGCAGCCATCATGACCCGCGCCGCGCTGATCGCCCTGATGGTGGCCGGCGGGACCCTGCTGGCCGCATGCGGCGAGAAGCCGCAGACGGCCACCCCCGCGCAGAAGAAGTCCGATGCGGTGGCCTGGCAGGGTGCGCCTGGCGATCCGTTCGTCGCCCAGGGATGGAAGCCCGGGGACAAGGACAGCTGGCAGCGCCAGATCCATGAGCGCAACCAGTACCAGAACGAATACAACCGCGCGCCATGACAGGCAGAGCGCCGTATGGCGCCACATCGCACCACGTCATGGCAAGTCGGTCCGAGGGAGGGCTCATGATGCCGATGCACGCTTCCGGCCGCGCCGCCCGCCACGGCGCGCGGGCACTGATTGCGGGCGCGCTGGCCTGGCTGGCGATGGCCGCTGGCGGCGCGCTGGCCCAGGCGCCGCAACAATCCACCGCCGCGCCGGCCCAGCCTGCCGCCGCCGCGCAGTCGCAGGCTGACGCCAACAATCCCGCCACGCACCCGGCCCAACCGCTGGCCGGCATCGCGTCGGAGAACATCTTCAACGTCCCGCGCCGCGACATCGCCGCCGAGGCCCAGTCCCAGCAGGAGCGCACGCGGACGCAGCCCGGCAATAACGCACCGGTCTGGCGCGAAATCAATTCGGACCAGCCGCACTACAGCAGCCTGCCGGCGAAGGAGGCTGGCGTGCTGATCCAGCGCACCGGCCAGAAATGGCGGCTGTTCCGCAACGGCGTCATCACGATCTGGGGAGGATGGCTGATCGTGCTCGTGCCGGCCGCCATCCTGGCCTTCTTTGCGTGGCGCGGGACGATCCCGCTCAAGGCGCCCCGCACGGGCCGCATGATCGAACGCTTTACGCCCGTCGAGCGCATCGTCCACTGGACCATGGCGATCTCGTTCGTGATCCTGGCGATCTCCGGCATCGTGATCCTGTTCGGCAAGTACTTCCTGCTGCCGGTCATGGGCCATACGCTGTTCGGCTGGCTGACCTACCTGCTCAAGAACCTGCATAACCTGACCGGGCCGGTGTTCACGATGTCGATCATCGTCGCGTTCGTGATCTTCGTGCGCGACAACCTGCCGAGCCGCGACGACCTGACCTGGTTCGCGCGCCTGGGGGGCCTGGTGTCCGGCCATCACGTGCCGAGCGGGCGGTTCAATGCGGGCGAGAAGATGTGGTTCTGGATCGGGCTGGTGGTCTTCGGGCTGATCCTGTCGGCATCCGGCTGGGTACTCGACATGATCGTGCCGGGCATGGACTACTACCGCGCGACGATGCAGATTGCCAACGTCATCCACGCGATTGGCGCCGTGCTGATGATTGCCATGGCCTGCGGGCATATCTACATGGGCACGATCGGCATGGAGGGCGCGTATCGCGCCATGCGCGACGGCTACGTGGATGAAGCCTGGGCCAGGGAACACCACGAGCTGTGGTACGACGATATCAAGGCCGGCAAGATTCCCGCCCAGCGCTCAACTCCGCCCGACGAGGCGCCGGGACGCTCCCGGCAGCGTCCGGGCGAGGTCTGACGCGCTGCAGCATCCGCAACCTGCCCGAGACGACCATGACGCGCCTGCTGCCTCTTCCTCCTACGGCCACTGTTGTGGCCACTGCTACGGCCATTGCCACTGCAGATTCTGCTTCCGCGCCCATGGCCAAGGCGCGCTTCGCCGCCCTGATGCTGGCCCCGCTCCTTGCCGTGGCCGCGACGGGCGCCCTCGCCAAACTGCCCGCGCCCGACGCCGCCCAGCAGGCGAAACTCGCCGAGACCCGCGCCCGTGCGGCCTGGAGCGACAAGGTTGCCGCGTACCAGTTGTGCAAGGCGCAGGACAAGGTCGTCGCCCGCTATCAGGAATCGATGAAGGCCAGCGGCAAGACCGTTCCGTCTGGCACGCCGGGCGCCCCATGTGCGGATCCGGGCCCGTTTGCGATGCCCACTCCGGCCGACGACGCAGCGAAGGTCGCTGGCGGCCCGGCCACGGCGCCGGTTGGAACACCCTCCGATCACAAACCGGCGGCCGCGCCCGCTGGTCAGGCGGTACAATCGCCACGGCAATCACCGTAAGAGGAGGGTTCGGCATGAAACGTGTACTTTTCGGTCTGGCAATGGGCGCTGCCGCGGTAGTGGTGGCAGGTTGTGGCACCGGCGGCGGCAGTACTCCGACGGCGGCGGCCAGCCCCGGCAGCGCGGCGATGGCCGCGGGCGGCAAGGCTGCGGCCACGCTGGCGCCCAAGAGCGGTACAGCCACCGCGGGCCGCGTCACCTTCGATCAGCAGTCGGGTGGCGTGATGGTCGTGGTGGCGGTGACGGGCTTGCCCCCGGGCACCTCGCACGGCTTCCACGTGCATGAGAAGGGCGACTGCTCGGCGCCCGACGCGATGAGCGCGGGCGGGCACTTCAATCCCACCGGAAAGCCGCACGGCCAGATGACCATGCCTGACCATCATGCCGGCGACATGAACAACCTGACGGCGGATTCCGCCGGCAATGCGCGCGTGCAGTTCGTGATGTCCGACGTGACCGTGGCACCCGGCCCCAACAGCGTCGTGGGCCGCGCCGTGGTCGTGCACAAGGATCCCGACGACTATCGCACTCAGCCGACCGGCAATTCGGGCGGCCGCATCGCCTGCGGGGTCGTCGCCGCATCGTGATATCCGGCGGAAGATCGCCTGACTGAAAATGTCCTGATGTTCCCACCGCCGGCCGGATGGCTTGCCCGTTCCGTGCCGGCCATCCTGGCCACTGCGCGGCCAACGCGCGGCCATTTGCCATCAGCCCCCGACATGTCCCTGCGCCCCGAACTGACCCACGCCTCCGTCCCGCTGATCGAGGAGGTCGAGGTCGTCGATGAACTGGGGCGTCCGCGCCCGGCCTGGCTGCCCGGCGAGCGCCCGCTGACGGTCTATCTCGACAAGCGCGAACTGGTGACGCTGATGACGCTGGGCGGCGCGCCCGAGCACCTGGTGCTGGGTTACCTGCGCAACCAGCGGCTGGTGGACTCGATCGAGGAGATTGCGGCGATCCAGGTCGATTGGGAGACCGAATCGGCCGCCGTGACCACGCGCTCGGGCGTGGACCGCATCGAGGAACGCACCGCGCGGCGCGTGGTGACCACCGGTTGCGGGCAGGGCACCGTGTACGGATCGCTGCTCGACGAGATCGACGGCGTCCGGCTGCCGGGCGATGCCATGCTGGACCAGGCGACGCTGTACGCGATCATCGACACCATTCGGCTGCAGCAGTCGGTCTACAAGCAGGCCGGTTCCGTGCACGGCTGCGCGCTGTTCCAGGGCAGCGAGCTGCTGATCTTCATCGAGGACGTGGGCCGCCACAACGCCGTGGACGCCATCGCCGGGCGCATGTGGCTGGAGGACATGAGCGGCGCCGACAAGGTGTTCTACACCACCGGGAGGCTGACCTCCGAGATGGTCATCAAGGCCGCCCAGATGGGGATTCCGTTCCTGCTGTCGCGCTCCGGCGTGACGCAGATGGGCTACCAGATGGCACAGCGCGTCGGCATCACGCTGTTCGCGCGCTGCACCGGCAAGCATTTCCTGCTCTACACGGGGCGAGAACGCTTCCGGCATGCCCAGCCGACCCCGCTGACGGCCGAGGGCGCCCCGGCCTGAGCCGTCCGCGGCGTGGCCCGGCCGGAGTGACGGCCCCGTAGCCGATTGGTTGTACAATGCGGCCCATTCCAGCGGTACCGGTCCGTCCGGCCCACCGCGCGTCCATTCCGCCACGCCCTTATGAGCATCAAATCCGACAAGTGGATCCGCCGCATGGCGGACCAGCACGGCATGATCGAACCGTTCGAGCCCGGTCAGGTACGGGAGGCGGACGGCCGCAAGATCGTCTCCTACGGCACTTCGAGCTACGGCTACGATATCCGCTGCGCCGACGAATTCAAGATCTTCACCAACATCAACAGCACCATCGTCGACCCGAAGAACTTCGACGAGAAGTCCTTCGTGGACTTCAAGGGCGATGTCTGCATCATCCCGCCGAACTCGTTCGCGCTGGCCCGCACGATGGAGTACTTCCGCATTCCGCGCAGCGTGCTGACCATCTGCCTGGGCAAGAGCACGTACGCGCGCTGCGGGATCATCGTCAACGTGACGCCGTTCGAACCCGAATGGGAAGGCTACGTGACGCTGGAGTTTTCCAACACCACGCCGCTGCCCGCCAAGATCTACGCGGGCGAGGGTTGCGCGCAGGTGCTGTTCTTCGAGTCCGACGAGATCTGCGAGACCTCGTACGCCGACCGGGGTGGCAAGTACCAGGGCCAGCACGGTGTCACACTGCCCAAGACCTGACCGCATTACAATGCCGGCGTCCGTCGCCGGGTGAGTCCGCCGGCCATGGACCGGCAGGCCGCCAATACCTGACTAAAGAGCCACATGCCGCCGCTGCGGGGAACCTCCCGCCGGCCATGTGGCTCAAGTCTTTCCAAGCACGCTCATCAAGGATGCCCGATGAAATTCCGCTTTCCCGTCATCATCATCGATGAAGACTTCCGCTCCGAGAACATTTCCGGCTCGGGCATTCGCGCGCTGGCAGAGGCCATCGAGCGCGAAGGCATGGAAGTGATGGGCCTGACCAGCTACGGCGACCTGACGTCGTTCGCCCAGCAGTCGAGCCGGGCATCGACCTTTATCGTGTCGATCGACGACGACGAATTCGTTCGCGCCGACGACCAGCCGGAAGCCGCCGCCATCGAGAAGCTGCGCGCGTTCGTCAACGAAGTGCGCCGCCGCAATTCGGACCTGCCGATCTTCCTGTACGGCGAGACCCGCACCTCGCGCCATATCCCCAACGATATCCTGCGCGAGCTGCACGGCTTCATCCACATGTTCGAGGACACGCCGGAGTTCGTGGCGCGCCACATCATCCGCGAGGCCAAGGTCTACCTGGATTCGCTGGCGCCCCCGTTCTTCAAGGCGCTGATCGACTACGCGCAGGACAGCTCGTACTCGTGGCACTGCCCGGGCCACTCGGGCGGGGTGGCGTTCCTGAAGAGCCCGGTGGGCCAGGTGTTCCACCAGTTCTTCGGCGAGAACATGCTGCGCGCGGACGTCTGCAACGCCGTGGAGGAACTGGGCCAGCTGCTGGACCACACCGGCCCCGTGGCGGCATCCGAACGCAACGCCGCGCGGATCTTCAACTCCGACCACATGTTCTTCGTGACCAACGGCACGTCCACGTCGAACAAGATGGTCTGGCACGCCAACGTGGCGCCGGGCGACATCGTGGTGGTGGACCGCAACTGCCACAAGTCGATCCTGCACGCGATCATGATGACGGGCGCGATCCCGGTCTTCCTGATGCCCACGCGCAACCACTACGGCATCATCGGCCCGATTCCCAAGAGCGAATTCGATCCGGAGACGATCCGCCGCAAGATTGCCTCGCATCCGTTCGCCAGCAAGGCGAAGAACCAGAAGCCGCGCATCCTGACGATCACGCAGGGCACGTACGACGGCGTGCTGTACAACGCCGAGCAGATCAAGGAGATGCTGGCGTCGGAAATCGACACGCTGCACTTTGACGAAGCCTGGCTGCCGCACGCCGCGTTCCACGACTTCTATCACAACATGCACGCCATCGGCCGCGACCGGCCGCGCAGCAAGGACGCGCTGGTATTCGCCACGCAGTCCACGCACAAGCTGCTGGCCGGCCTGTCGCAGGCGTCGCAAATCCTGGTGCAGGACTCCGAGAAGCGCAAGCTGGATCGCTACCGCTTCAACGAGGCGTACCTGATGCACACCTCGACGAGCCCGCAGTACTCGATCATTGCCTCGTGCGACGTGGCTGCGGCGATGATGGAAGCGCCGGGCGGCACCGCGCTGGTCGAGGAAAGCATCCAGGAAGCCCTCGATTTCCGCCGCGCCGTGCGCAAGGTGGAAGCCGACTACGAGGCCGGCAACAATGGCGACTGGTGGTTCAAGGTGTGGGGTCCGGACACGCTGGCCGAGGACGGCATGGCCGAGCGCGAGGACTGGATGCTCAGGGCCAACGAGCGCTGGCACGGTTTCGGCGACCTGGCCGATGGCTTCAACCTGCTGGACCCGATCAAGGCGACGATCATCACCCCGGGCCTGGACGTGGACGGCGAGTTCAGCGACCGCGGCATTCCGGCGGCCATCGTCACCAAGTACCTGGCCGAGCACGGCATCATCATCGAGAAGACGGGCCTCTACTCGTTCTTCATCATGTTCACCATCGGCATCACCAAGGGCCGCTGGAACTCGCTGGTGACCGAACTGCAGCAGTTCAAGGACGACTACGACCAGAACCAGCCACTGTGGCGCGTGCTGCCGGAATTCGTTGCCAAGTACCCGCAGTACGAGCGCATGGGCCTGCGTGACCTCTGCGACGCCGTGCACAGCGTCTACAAGGCCAACGACGTCGCGCGCGTGACCACGGAGATGTACCTGTCGGACATGGAACCGGCGATGAAGCCGTCGGACGCGTGGGCCATGATGGCGCACCGCGAGATCGAGCGCGTGCCGGTGGACGAGCTGGAAGGCCGCGTCACCGCCATCCTGCTCACGCCGTACCCGCCGGGCATCCCGCTGCTGATTCCGGGCGAGCGCTTCAATCGCATCATCGTCCAGTACCTGAAGTTCGCGCGCGAATTCAACAAGCTCTTCCCGGGCTTCGAGACGGACGTGCACGGGCTGGTGGAGGAAGAGGTGGACGGGCAGATCGCCTACTTCGTGGATTGCGTGAAGCAGGGCAACTGATCGCTGCGCAAGATGCCCCGGCCCGCCACATGGCAGGCCGGGGTTTTTCTTTTTTCGGCCCCGATGCGACCCCGATTGCGACCCCGGTGGCGAGCTCAGGCCGTCCAGTCCACGCCGTGATCGCTCAGGTAGTCGTCCACCGCCGCGCCGACAGTAGGGTGGAAGACGTCTTGCCCCAGCTGGTCGAACAGTTCAAAGCGCTTGAGCTTGTCCTTGACCGGGTCCTTCATCTCGGCGAAATGCAGTTCGATGCCGCGATCACGCAAGGTGTTGTCCAGCTCGCGCAGCATGTCGGCCGACGTCACGTCGACGCTGGTCACCGGTTCGGCGGCCACCACCACGCGCCGCACCGGCGTCGGGGATGCCTCGATGGCCGCCAGCACACACTCCTGGAACAGCTCCGCGTTGGCGAAGAACAGCGGCGCATCCCAGCGGAACAGCACCAGCCCCGGCACGCGCCGCGCATTCGGATAGCGCTGTACGTCGTGATAGCCGCGCACACCCTCGGCGCGGCCCAGCACCGCATGGTGCGGGCGCCAGCCATCCCACAGGAATTCGATGACGGCGAGCCCTACCGCCAGGCAGATGCCCGGAATCGCGCCGAACACGGCAACGCCGGCAAAACAGGCCATCGACAGCCAGAACTCCCATTGCTGGATCCGATAGATCCGCTTCAGGTCCGCGAATTCGAACAGGCCGATCGCCGCGGCGATGACCACCGCGGCCAGCGCGCTGTTGGGCAGGTGGCGCATCAGGTCCGGCGCAAACAGCAGCAAGGCGGCAACCGCCAGCGCGCCGATCACGCCCGTCAGCTGTGTCCGGGCGCCGGCCGCCTCGGCCACCGGGGTGCGTGACGAACTGCTGCTGATCGGGAAGCCCTGGAACAGTCCCGCTGCCAGATTGGCGGCGCCCAGGCCCACCATTTCCTGGCTGGGATCCACCGGCCGCTTCATGCGCGCGGCATAGGTGCGCGACAGCACGCTGGTATCCGCGAATGCCACCAGCGCGACGGCGCAGCCGCCCAGCGCGATGTTGGCCAGATCCACTCCGCTGAGCCAGGGCAGCGAGAAGGTGGGCAGCCCCTGCGGCATCTTGCCGAGCACCTTCACGCCGAAATCTTCCAGCCCGAACAGCGCCACGGCGAGCGTGGCCAGCACCACGGCAATGAGGATGCCGGGCACGCGCTCGAAGCGCTTGAGTAGCAGGATCAGCACCAGCGCGCCGGCACCCACCGCCAGGCTGTACCAGTTGGCCTGACCGGCCTGAATGGCGCTGCCCAGACTCAGCACGTCCCGCAAGGGCCCGGCGCTGTCGATGGAAATGCCGAACAGCTTGGGTAACTGGCTGATCAGCACGGCGAAGGCGATGCCGTTCATGTAGCCGTAGCGGATCGGCTTGGACAACAGCTCGGTGATGAAACCCAGTCGCAGCACGCCGGCCAGGATGCAGACCGCGCCGGAGACCACGGCCATCATGCTGGCCACGGTGATCGCCCGCGCCGGGTCGCCAGCCGACAGCTGCACCACGACGGCCAGGATCGGCGCCGCCAGCGCGGAGTCGGGGCCCAGTACAAGGATGCGGCTGGGGCCGAACAGCGCGTAGGCAAGGAGGGGAATGATGGTGGCATACAGCCCGTAGATGCCGGGCACGCCGGAGGCTTCCGCATAAGCGATGCCCACCGGTACCAGCATGGTGGTCAGCACCAGGCCGGCTGCCAGGTCATGCGGCAGCCATTTCGCCTCATACTCGCGCAGCATCTGCACGCCCGGCACCCAGCGCAGCCAGCCCGATGCCGCGCGCTGGCCCGCACGCGCCGGGGGCACGGGACTGTTGAAGGGATAGTCGGGCAAGGCGTCCTCTCCGGGTTGGCGACCGCACAGGCGGATCGGCCGGGCCAGCGCCGATCAGGTTGTCAGACGGGCCGGGCTCCTGCCTGGCGGCGTTCCAGCACCACGCGCAGCCCGGTGGGCATCATGGTGAAGGCAAAGGTCTCGCTGACCGGCCCCGAAGCGGGCGCCAGCCTGACGGTGAAATGCTGGCACACCATCGAAAGCGCCGCCTTGGCTTCCAGCAACGCCAGGCTGCGGCCGGGGCACAGGCGCGGGCCGGAGCCGAACGGCACGAAGCCGCTGCGATGATGCGCCGCCGCGGAGGTTTCCAGCCAGCGTTCCGGCCGGAACTCGCCCGCCGCGGCAAACTGGCTCTCACGCAAGGCGTTGGGCCGTGTCACCAGCACGATCAGCGTGCCCTTCGGCACCAGGTACCCGGCGATCGCCACATCCTCGTTCGGCTCCAGGTAGATCAGCGGCGCAACGGGCTTCAGGCGCAGCGATTCGTGCGCCACCGCATCCAGGTAGACCAGCCGCGCGGCATCCTGCATGTCGGTCAGCACGTCGGCCGTCCCCAGCACCGCGCCGGTTTCCTCCTGCATCCTGCGCTGGACCTCCGGGTGCAGGCACATGATGTACAGAATCCACGCGATGGTATTGGCGGTGGTGTCCTCGCCCGCCAGCAGCAGCGTGAACGCGTTGGCGAACAGCTCGTCATCGCTCAGCGCGGCCTCGCCGGCAGCTTGCGCGGCAATCATCGACTCCAGGAAGTTGCGCGGGTGCGCCGCCAGTTCGGGCGACTGCGACAGCCGCTCGCGCGTCGCGGCGATGATGTCGCCAAGCGCCGCGCGCACGGCTTCCACCGACCGGTCGAAGGCGCGGTCCGCCGGCAGGCGGATGTAGTGCCAGTAAGGAAAGGCCGAGTTCAGGCGGCGGGCAATCATGGGCAGGATGTGCTCGAGGTGATGCTGGACCTCGCCGCCGTGGCCCTCCAGGGTGTTCATGTCATGGCCGAAGGCCAGGCTGGTGGTGACGTCGACGGCGTACTGCATCAGGTCGTGCTGCACATGCACCGACCGTCCTTCGGCCGCCGCCTGATCCCAACGCCGCTGCAGGCGCCGGGTGACGTTGACCAGCGTCGGAAAGAAATCGCGCAGGTGGCGGGCGTCCAGCGCCTGGGCAACCGGCCGGCGGTGCCGCAGCCACGCCTCGCCCTCGGCGGAGAATACGCCCACGGTGCCGATCTCGCGTGACAGCGCCTCGATGACGCTGGCGCGTCGAAAGGTACCGGGCCGGTCACGCAGGATCCGGTCGATCCATTCGCCATCCGAGATGACCACGACCGGGCGGTTCATCAGGCTGAAGCGGTAGATTGGGCCGAATTTCTCGCCCCAGCGTTCGAGGTCGGTATGCAGGTGTGTCTTGCGCAGTTGCAGCGCGTTGCCGAGCCAGGGCAGCCCATGCGGGCAGGGGAGCGCCGTCAGCGGCCGGGCCGGCATATCGGAAAAACGGGTCTCGGATTTGTCCGAGGCCGGCTGGCTTCGGGCGTCGAGCCGGGCCTTCCAGGCGAGGATCTCCGCGCGATCCACCCACACATCGTCGCCCTCGACGGTGGCCGTGAAGCGCCACAGGCAGACATCAGGCTGACCGACCCGGATCCCCGACATGCCATCGAAGCGCCAGCCATGCCCACGGCAGGTCAGGATGCCGTCCTCCAGCGATCCTTCCGCCAGTAGCGTGCCTTGATGGGGGCAGCGGCCCTGAAAGGCGGAGACGGCGCCTTCGCGGCCAACCAGCACGAGATCCACGCCGTCGACCTGTATCGGCAGGACGCCACCACCCGCCAGCGCCGCCGCGGACGCGACGCGTATCCGGTCCCCGGTGCCCTGGTGCGGCGCGGCATACCGTCCAGCCGTGGTCGCCCCGACCGTCAGCGGTTCACCGGGTGTGTTCATGTCGCCTCCTTGTGACCACGGGACCTGTTCTGGCCCTGGACGGTGAGGGCCACTACGTCGTTTCCGGGGACCCTGCACTCAGAGTAGCGAGGCGTGACCGGCTTGCAAGGCCGCTATCGGTTTGCGCGTGCCGGGGCGGGGCCAAATGCCGTTTTCGCCGCAACCGGCCTGCCGCCCAAAGAAAAAGGCTGAGTCCGCGTCATGCAGGACTCAGCCCTTTCGGTCCGGCTCCGATTCGCCCAACTGAAGGGGGACGATTCGGAGCCGGGGATCTTGCTTGCCGGCTATCCGGCGATTGCCATCAGTTCTTCTTGTCGAACTCGAACTGTGGCGCGGCCGGTTCGCTCGGAGCGGAACTGCCCGGCAGCTCCAGCGTGGCCGGGCCCGACGCGGCGCCCGGCACCGAGGCTGGCTTGTCCGCCTCCGGACCGCCTCCGCCAAGCGGGATACTCACCTCGGCGGCATTGCTGTGTTTCAGCGACCCCTTGTCGAGCAGCCCGGTCACCATGCCCGGCCAGAACATGACCAGCAGCACCATCACCATCTGCAGGCCCACCCAGGGCAGCGCGCCCCAGTAGATGTCCGAGCTCTTGACTTCCTTCGGTGCGATGCCGCGCAGGTAGAACAGCGCGAAGCCGAAAGGCGGGTGCATGAACGACGTCTGCATGTTCACGCACAGCATCACGCCGAACCACACCAGCGCCGCCGTCGCCGCGGCTTCGGGGTTGCCGCCCATCGAGTCCATCACCACCGGCGCCAGCACCTTGACGGCCACGGGTGCCAGCATCGGCACCACGATGAAGGCGATCTCGAAGAAGTCCAGGAAGAAGGCCAGGAAGAAGATGAACAGGTTCACCACGATCAGGAAGCCGATCCAGCCGCCGGGTAGCGAAGTGAACAGATGCTCCACCCACGCGCCGCCATCCACACCCTGGAACACCACGGAGAAGCAGGTGGAGCCGATCAGGATGAACACCACCATGGCGGTCAGCCGCGCGGTGGACTGGTAGGCGTCGACGATCAGCAGGCGCAGGTCGGTCAGCTGGCCGGCGCGGATCAGCAGCCAGAGCACGACCAGGTAGGCCACGGCCAGGGGGACGCGGAACAGATGGGAGCCGAAGGCGAAAAAGCCCACCGCGGCCGCCACCAGCGTGGCCACCATGCCCACGCGGTAGATGTTGCGGTCGATCTTGCTGAAGCCCTTGTCGCGGATCACGGCCAGCACCAGCGCGCCGACCGCGCCCATGGCGCCCGATTCCGTCGGGGTGGCGATGCCCAGCATGATCGTGCCCAGCACCAGGAAAATCAGCACCGCGCAGGGGATGATGCCGCGCAGGCATTTGCGCCACAGCGCCCAGCCACGCAGCGTACGGGCCTCGGCGGGCACCGGCGGCAGCCAGTCGGGCTTGATGCGGGTCAGCACGAAGGTGTACAGCGCGAACAGCGCGATCTGGACCACCGACGGACCCCAGGCACCCAGGTACATGCTGCCCACGTCGGCGCTGCCGGCGGGCGTCTTGAGCTGGTCGGCCAGCACCACCAGCACCAGCGACGGCGGCACCAGCTGCGTGATCGTGCCCGATGCGGCCAGCACGCCCGTGGCGTACTTCATGTTGTAGCGGTAGCGCATCATCACGGGCAGCGAGATCATCGCCATCGCGATCACCTGCGCCGCCACCGTGCCGGTGATCGCGCCCAGGATAAAGCCGACGATGATGACCGAGTAGCCCAGGCCGCCGCGCACGGGGCCGAACAGCTGGCCCATCGAGTCCAGCATGTCCTCCGCCAGCCCGCATTTCTCCAGGATGGCACCCATGAACGTGAAGAACGGGATGGCGAGCAGCAGCTCGTTGGCCAGCACGCTGCCGAACACGCGGCTGGGCACGGCCTGCAGGAACTGGATCGGGAAGTAGCCCCATTCGATGGCCAGGAAGCCAAAGGCCAGGCCCACTGCCGAGAGGGAAAACGCGACCGGGAACCCGATCAGCATGAACACCACCAGGCCGCCGAACATCAGCGGCGGCATATATTCCAACGGAATCATTGCACCGGCCTTTCGTATTTTGATTCGATGCGCACCAGACCCTTCAGGGCGGCGAAGCGCTTGATCAGCTCGGAAATCCCCTGCAGCGTCAGCAGGGCGAAACCGACGGGCACCACCAGCTTGATCGGGTACCGCGGCAGGCCGCCGGAGTTACCGGATTGCTCGAGAATGCGCCACGAGGGCAGGAACAGCGAATCCCACGACAGCCACGTGAACAGGATCGTGGACGGCAGCAGAAAGACGACGATGCCGAAGATGTCGATCCAGTGTTGCGCGCGCTCCGACACGTTGCCGTAGATCAGGTCGACGCGCACATGCTCGTTGCGCTGGAACGTGTAGGAGGTGCCGAACATCACGGCGATGGCAAACATGTACCACTGCAGTTCGAGTGGCCAGTTGTCGCTGAGGTTGAAGCCGTAGCGGAGCAGGGCGTTGCCTGCGCTGATCAGGCACGACAGCAGGATCATGATGTTTGCAAGCCTGCCAGTGTGCTGATTCAACCTGTCGATCTGTCGTGACAGACCAAGCAAGTAATACATGGGTTGTCTCCCCGGTTTTTGCGGCGATTAGTGTATCTGTAACAAAATCTATCGGCGCTTGGGGGTTGTACCTACCGGATTGCGCAAATCCAACGATAGCAATGAAAAAAGCCGCCGTGGCATCCGCCCGGCGGCTTTTTACTTGCGCGACGCTTACGCGAAACTTACAGCGCGGCGCGTGCGGCGGCGATGGCCGCGCGGACCTGATCGGGCGCGGTGCCGCCGATATGGTTGCGGGCCGCGACCGAGCCTTCCAGCGTCAGCACGGCGTGGACGTCGTCACCGATCAGCGTGGCCTTGTCGCCCAGGCCGGACACGTCGCGCAGCTCGGCCACGGTCAGGTCGGCCAGGTCGCAGTGGCGGTCGTCGCAGGCGCGCACGGCATGGGCCACGGCCTCGTGGGCGTCCCGGAAAGGCAGGCCGCGCTTGACGAGGTAATCGGCCAGGTCCGTCGCGGTGGCATAGCCCTGCAGCGCGGCGGCGCGCATGGCCTCCGGCTTGACGGTGATGCCCGGCACCATGTCGGCGAAGATGCGCAGCGTGTCCACCACGGTGTCGACGGTGTCGAACAGCGGTTCCTTGTCTTCCTGGTTGTCCTTGTTGTAGGCCAGCGGCTGGCCCTTCATCAGCGTCAGCAGGCCGATCAGGTGGCCGTTCACGCGACCGGTCTTGCCGCGCGCCAGCTCGGGCACGTCCGGGTTCTTCTTCTGCGGCATGATCGAGCTGCCCGTGCAGAAGCGGTCTGCGATGTCGATGAAGCCGACGCGCGGGCTCATCCACAGCACCAGCTCTTCCGAGAAGCGCGACACATGCGTCATCACCAGTGCGGCGGCCGCGCAGAATTCGATGGCGAAGTCGCGGTCGGACACGGCATCCAGCGAGTTGCGGCACACGCCGTCAAAGCCCAGCTGGCTCGCCACGAATTCGCGGTCGATCGGGTAGCTCGTGCCGGCAAGCGCGGCGGCGCCCAGCGGCAGACGGTTGATGCGCTTGCGGCAGTCGGCCATGCGCTCGGTGTCGCGCGTGAACATTTCCACGTAGGCCAGCAGGTGGTGGCCGAACGTGACCGGCTGTGCCACCTGCAGGTGGGTGAAGCCGGGCATGATGGTCGCGGCGTTCGCGTCCGCCAGGTCCAGCAGCGCGCCGCGCAGGGCGCCCAGCAGGCCGATGATGTTGTCGACCTCGCTGCGCAGCCAGAGGCGGATGTCGGTCGCCACCTGGTCGTTGCGCGAGCGGCCCGTATGCAGGCGCTTGCCGGCGTCACCGACCAGCGCGGTCAGGCGGGCCTCGATGTTCAGATGGACGTCTTCGAGGTCCAGCTTCCACTCGAATGCGCCCGATTCGATCTCGCCGCGGATCTGCGTCATGCCGCGCTCGATCTCGGCGCGGTCGGCCTCGGCGATGATGCCTTGCTTCGCGAGCATGGCCGCGTGGGCCAGCGACCCGTGGATGTCGAAGAGCGCCAGGCGCTTGTCGAAGAAGACCGATGCGGTGTAGCGCTTCACCAGGTCGGACATCGGTTCGGAGAAGCGGGCGGACCAGGCTTCGCCTTTCTTGGCAAGTTGGGAGGTCATGGGCGACGAGACGGTTGGATGGCGAGCGCCAGGGCGGCGGCGGGGCCGGGCGGTGGCGCAAGCGGAAAATCGGGAAACCGCGATTATATCGCCCCACAGCCCGCCCAATGCCCGAATCCGTGCCGGATGCGGCCCGGGATTCCGCGCGGGATGCGCTCCGGGATGCGCCCGGGCTAGACCGGCTGGTTGACCAGGCGGCCCTGGAACACCACGGGACCCGATGGCCCGTCCGGGTTGGGCGAGCCGCCGGGCGGCTCGATGCTGATCGCCAGCGCCGGCACGGTGCCCGGCGCGGCCTTGACGGCCATCCGGACCTCGTGGCGCTGGCCGATCACACCGAGCGACTGCGGCTTGCCGCCTTCAGGCAGTGCCCAGAGCTGCAGCACCTGCTTGTCGGTCAGCTTCAGGTGATCCAGGCGCCGCACCGTGACCATGCCCGCACGGGCATCCCAGGTGACCAGCGCGGCGGGCTGGGCTTGCGCGTCATTGAGGATCGCCACCGCGGATACCTGCGGGGTGAGTTCGAGCTGGTTCACCAATATCCTCGACACGCCGATGGCCAGCACGGTCACCATGGCCAGCGCGGCCGTGCTCACGCGCCAGAACGTGGGCGCCGCCCACAGCCGCTGCCACCACGGTTGCGCGGGCTTTGCACCGGGTGCGGGCTTCCAGCCCAGCCGCTGCTCGATGCCGCACCAGACCGCCTCGACCGGCTCGGCGGCGGGCTGCAACTCCGCCAGCCCGGCCAGCCGCGCCTGCCAGTGGCCGATCGCCGTGCGCACGGCCGCTTCCTCGCGTGCCAGTTGCTCCAGGCGGCGCCGGGCACCGCCGCGCAGCACCCCCAGCGCGTACTGGGCGGCCAGACGGTCGAGCAGGTCGGGATGGCCGGTCAGCCTCATGTCAGGCCCTCCAGGCAGGTGCGCAGCCGTTCCAGCCCGCGCCGGATCCACGATTTCACCGTGCCCAGCGGCACGCGCAATTGCGCGGCCAGATCCGCGTGGCTCATGTCGCGCAGGTACGCCAGCGCGATCACCTGTCGCTGCGAGGGTTCCAGCCGCTGCAGGCAGCGGTCCAGCGCGCGCGCCCGTTCGCTGGCCAGCACTTCCTCTGCCGGACCGGCGTGATCGTCGGCCAGCCATTCGGCGAGGTCATCGTCCGGGTCGGCCGCCTGGCCAAGATGGGCCGCGGCCTGTCGGCGCAGGCAATCCAGCGCCCGGTTGCGCACGATCGCCGTCATCCACGTGGTGGGCGCGGCCAGATGCGGGCGATAGTCGCCGGCGTGATGCCAGATGCTGACAAAACTCTCCTGCACGACGTCCTCCGCCCAGTCCCGCCTGTGAGTGATACGCAGCGCAAGGCCAAACAGTTTCGTTGCCGTGAGGTCGTACAGGGTGCGCAACGCCTGGCGGTTGCCCAGGCTGATGTCCTGCAGCAGCGCGGCCAGCCGCCCGGCGTCCGCCGGCGGGGCGTATTCAGGGCGGCCCGATGGATCGGCCCCGGCGCGGGACGACGCATCAGCGGAGGAGGGGAAGGAAGCGGGCACCTGGCTCGATGTGATGTGCGATGGGCTCCGCCTGAGTATAGACATCCGCGCCCCTCGGGCGCGGGCCGTTTGCGCGGGACGTGCATCCGATGTGCATCCAATCGGGCGGCGCGAACGTATATGAGTCAGGCGCGCTGCCAGACAGGCGCCAGTCCACCCCATCAGGAGACCACCATGACCCGTTTCGAACGCACACCGGAATCGCGCATCGTCACCCTGCCGGACGCCCGCAGGCGCGGCCTGCTGAAAGTCCCCGGGCTATTCGCCCTCGGTTCGCTGGCCGTGATCTCGCTTGGCGAATCGATGCCGGCCTGGGCGCAGACCCAGTCGGGGAGCACCAAGGACGATATCAACATCCTCAATACCGCGCTCGGGCTCGAGTACCAGGCGATCGCCGCCTATCAGGTGGGCGCGGAAAGCGGCCTGCTGCAGAAGCCCGTGCTGGATACCGCCGTGAAGTTCCAGGGCCACCACAAGGCGCACGCGCAGGTCCTGTCCGGCACGGTCAGCAAGCTGGGCGGATCGCCCGTCATGCCGAAGAAGCCGTCCGAGTACAACTTCCCGGCGGAGCAGCTGAAAACGCAGGCCGATGTGCTGCGCTTTGCCGCCGGGCTGGAGAAAGGGGCGACCGCGGCCTATCTGGGCGTGCTGCCGAGCTTCCACAACCGGGAACTGACGAAGGCAGCCGGCAGCATCCTGGGCGATGAAGCCATGCACTGGGCCATCCTGCTGCAAGCGCTGGGCGAAGACCCCGTGCCGGGCGCATTTGTGGGTTGAGGAAGGAGCGAAGGGAATGGGACAGGGCGAGAGGGCGGGTGCAGCGGGGTCGAGTGCGCCGTCGACGATTCCGGGGACCGGGAGCCAGCGCTGGCTCGCGACGCATCCATGCTGCGTAAGCCTGCCCTCTCGCCCTGTCCCATTTCCCAGGCCGATGCAACGGCCTGCCTGTCACGGCCGGCACCGGGGGCGATTGCCCCGGTGCCGGTGTCCGGTCAACCGCTGTTGCGCAGGCCGGCCGCTACCCCGTTGATGGTCAGGTGGATCCCCCGGCGTACGCGCACGTCGTCGGCATCCTTGCCGGCCCGGTAGCGCTTGAGCAGTTCCACCTGCAAGTGGTTCAGCGGGTCCAGGTAGGCAAAGCGGTTCTTGATCGAGCGCGCCAGCAGCGGATTGTCCGCCAGCCGTTCCTGCCGGCCGGTGACCAGCGCCAGCATGTCGCACGTCAGATGCCATTCGGCGCTGATGCGGGCGAACACGGACTTGCGCAGCGCGGCGTCATCGCAGAGTTGCGCGTAGCGCGATGCCACGGCCAGATCAGTCTTGGCCAGCACCATGTCCATGTTCGACAGCAGCGTGGAGAAGAACGGCCACGACTTGACCATGCGCCGCAGCGTGGCCACGGTGGCCTTGCGCGACTTCTCGTCCGCCGCGCCGTCCAGCAGGGCCTTGACGGCGCTGCCGAAGCCGAACCAGCCCGGCAGCAGCAGGCGGCATTGCCCCCACGAGAAGCCCCAGGGGATCGCGCGCAGATCCTCGATGCGACGATGGCGCTTGTCCATCAGCTTGCGCGATGCCGGCCGCGAACCCAGGTTCAGGTCGGCGATTTCCGTGATCGGCGTGGTGGCGAAGAAGTAATCCTTGAAGCCCGGGGTCTCGTAGACCAGGTCGCGGTATGCGCCGAACGCGTGATCGGACAGCTGCTGCATGATGCCCTCGAACGTCGTCAGGTCCTTCGGCGCATTCTGCGTGGGCAGCAGCGATGCCTCCAGCGTGGCGGCAATCACCGTCTCCAGGTTGCGTCGGCCGATCTCGGCGTTGGCGAACTTGCTGTTGATGATTTCGCCCTGTTCGGTCAGGCGGATCTGGCCGTTCACTGTGCCCGGCGGCTGGGACAGGATGGCCTGGTAGGTCGGGCCGCCGCCGCGCCCCACGGTGCCGCCGCGACCGTGGAACAGGCGCAGCTTCACGCGGCGTTCCTGGAACAGCTTCACCAGTGCCAGCTCGGCCTTGTAGAGTTCCCAGTTCGACGTCAGGAAGCCGCCGTCCTTGTTGGAATCCGAATAGCCCAGCATGACTTCCTGCTCGACGCCGTGATGGGCGATGACCGAGTCGAAGCCGGGCAGGTCGAGGAGGGACTGCATGATCCCGGCGGCGTTGCGCAAGTCTTCGATGGTTTCGAACAGCGGAATGACCATCAGCTCCATGCGGGCCGGGTCCGCCTTGCTGCCCAGCGTGCCGCGCAGCATGCCGGATTCCTTCTGCAGCAGCATGACTTCCACCAGGTCGGACAGCGTTTCCGTGTGCGAGATGATGTAGTTGCGTGCCACGCGCTTGCCGTAGCGGGCGCGCAGGTCGCGCGCCATCGCGAGGATGGCCAGCTCCTTGCGGGTCTGCTCGGAATAGTCGTGCCACGGCATGGTCAGCAGGCGCGGCTGGCGCAGCTCGGCCAGCAGCAGTTCCAGCTTGCGCGCTTCCGGCAGGGCGGCGTAGTTCTTTTCCACGCCGGCGGCTGCGAACAATTCTGCGATGACGGCTTCGTGCACGTCCGACACCTGCCGCATGTCCACCGATGCCAGGTGGAAGCCGAAGATGGCGATGGCGCGGGACAGCGCGTCGATGCGGGCGCGGGCCAGCGCCTCGCCGTGGTGGGTGCGCAGCGAATCGACCACGATCTGCACGTCGGCGGCAAACGCCTCGGCGCTCTCGTACGGCGCCGTGTCCGCCACCGGATGGCGCTGGGCCACGTGGCCGGTCAGCTGCTGCGAGGTGGCGGCAAGGCGCGCGTACATGCCGATCAGCGCACGGCGGTACGGTTCGTCGGCGCGGTGCTCGGAGTGGTCGGGCGAGGCTTCCGCCAAGGCCAGCAACTCGGGGCCCGCTTCGACCATCAGCGAGGACATCGACAGCTCCGCGCCCAGCGCGTGCACTTCGTCGAGGTACCACTCCATGATCAGCGCCGACTGCTGGCGCGCCGCGTGCTCGAGCGTTTCGGCGGTGACGTTCGGATTGCCGTCGCGATCGCCGCCAATCCACGACCCCATCTGCAGGAACGGTGCGAGCGGCGCGGGCGGGGCGCCGGCGCGGCCCTTCTTGGTGGCCGGAAAGGCTGCGGCGATGTCCTCTTCCAGCTCGGCCATCAGGCGCGGGATGCCGTGCAGGAACGTGGTGCGGTAATAGGAGAGGGCGTTCTCGATTTCGTCGACCACCATCAGCCGCGTGTTGCGCAGCATGCGGGTTTGCCAGAGCGTCGTGACGCGGGCGCGCAGTTGCGCGGTGTTGTGGTCGCGCTCGCGCGCGGTCATCGGCAGGTCGCGCTCGGCCAGCAGGCGCGCGATCTCGCGCTCGGCATCCAGGATGCTCTTGCGCTGGACTTCGGTCGGGTGCGCGGTCAGCACCGGCACGATCAGCGCCTCATCGAGGAACTTGCGCAGTTCCTTGCCGGTGACGCCGGCGGCGTCGATGGCTTCCAGCGCCCGGGCCAGGCTGCCCGGCTGCGGCGGCGAACCCGCCAGCGCGTGGATGCGGCGGCGGCGGTTGTGGTGCTGATCCTCGGCGATGTTGGCCAGGTGCGAGAAATAGCTGAAGGCGCGTACCACCGAGTTGGTCTGGTCGCGCGACAGGCGCTTCAGCAGGCGGTCCAGTTCGGCGCCGGCCGCACGGTCGTTCTCGCGGCGGAAACGCACGGCGGTCTGGCGGATCGTCTCGACCAGGTCGAAGGCGGCTTCGCCCTCCTGTTCCCGTACGCAATCGCCCAGCAGACGGCCCAGGAAGCGGATGTCCTCGCGCAGCGGCAGGTCCTTGTCGGCGGCGGCGCGGCGGGCCGGGGCGGCGCCGGGCACGGTGGCGCCGTTGGTGGCCACCACGGCCAGATGGGTCTTTGCCGTCTTGGCCGAAGGCTTGGCCTTGGCGGGCGCGGGGGATGTCGATTTGGTGGAAGCGCCGTCGGCGTCACGCGGGCCGGAGGCCTTCAGGACAGACTTGCGGCCGGTGGAACGGGGGCGGCCAGTGGGGCGCGCAGCAGGCTGCGTCATGCACAATCTCCTCGTATCTCTTATAGGTGAGGGCGTACGGGTGGCGCCCTCCTTCATATGACCGGCGGCAAAGCCTTGCGGGGACGGCATTTTGGGGCCTGAGGCCGCCGGGGTGCGTGCTAACATGCGCGCATGCAAGCACCTGCCTTCCCGTCTTCTTCGTCCGCTGCCGTATCTCGCAGCATGCCGCACAAGCTCGTGATCGCCTCGCGCGAAAGCCGGCTGGCGATGTGGCAGGCTGAACATGTGCGTGCTGCGTTGCAACAATACTATCCCGCGTGCGATGTGTCCATTCTCGGAATGACGACACGGGGTGATCAAATTCTCGATAAGACCTTGTCCAAGGTAGGCGGCAAAGGCTTGTTCGTGAAGGAACTCGAGGTGGCCATGGCCGAGGGCCGTGCCGACCTGGCCGTGCACTCGCTCAAGGATGTGCCGATGGAGTTGCCCGAGGGCTTCGTGCTCACGGCCGTGATGGAGCGCGAGGACCCGCGCGATGCGCTGGTGTCGTCGCAGTTCGCATCGCTCGCCGAGATGCCGCCCGGCACCGTGGTGGGCACGTCGAGCCTGCGCCGGGAGGCCGCGCTCCGCAGTCGTTATCCGCATCTGGTCATCAAGCCGCTGCGTGGCAATCTCGACACCCGGCTGGGCAAGCTCGATCGTGGCGAGTACGGCGCCATCATCCTGGCCGCGGCCGGCCTCAAGCGGCTCGGCCTGGGCGACCGCATCCGCGCGCTGATCGATCCCGAGTCGTCGTTGCCGGCGGCGGGTCAGGGCGCGCTGGGCATCGAGATTCGTTCCGGACGGCCCGAGCTGGCCGAATGGCTGGCGCCGCTGAACCATCTGCCGACGCTGCTGGCGGTGTCCGCCGAGCGCGTCGTGTCACGCCGCCTGGGTGGGTCCTGCCAGGTTCCGCTGGCCGCGCATGCGCGCTGGCATGGCGCCGACCTGCAGCTCGATGCCTTCGTGGCCCTGCCCGACGGCAGCCGCCAGCTGCGCGCGCACGCGTCGATGCCGGTCGATACGGTCGCCGAGGCGGAGCAGCTCGGCGCATTGGTCGCCGGTGACCTGCTCGCCCAGGGTGCCGGCGAGGTGCTGGCGACGCTGTCCACCACAGCCCCGACCTGAGAACGGCGCGATGCCCCGCCCGACCGTCGTAGTTACGCGACCTGCCGGGCAGTCCCGGCAACTGACAGAGGCGCTGCAGGCCGCCGGTCTGGACGTGCTCGGCTTCCCGCTGCTGGCCATCGGCCCCGCGCCCGACGACGGTCCGTTGCGCGCCGCGCTGGCCCGGCTGGCCGAGTTCTCGCTCGTCGTCTTCGTCAGTCCCAACGCGGTGGCGTATGCCCTCGATGCGCTGGCGCAGGTCCAGAACGCACCGGCCGGTGGCCAATGGCCGGTGGATGTGGCGCTGGCCGTGGTCGGCCCGTCGAGCGTGGCGGCGCTGGCGGAACGCGGCATCGCCGCGCCCGCGCATCGCGTGATCGCGCCGGCCGGCGCACACGGCAACCCCGAAACCAGCCATGAGACGGCCCGTTTCGATTCCGAGGCGCTCTGGTCGGAGCTCGACACCACGCCCGGCGCGTTTGCGGGCCGCCGCGTGCTGATCATTCGCGGCAATGGCGGGCGCGACTGGCTGGGTGACCGCCTGCGCGAATCGGGTGCCACGGTCGAGGCCGTCGAAGCCTACAGCCGCACGCTGCCCGAACCCGGCGCGATGCAATGGCAGGCGGTGCGCGAGGGCCTGAAGCCCGAGGCGTCGCCGTGTGCCTGGCTGCTGACCAGTTCCGAGGCCGTGCGCAACCTGGATGCGCTGGCCCGCCTGCAACTGTCGCCGCAAGAACACGAACGCCTGAAGCAGGTGCAGTGCATCGCACCGCATGCGAGAATTGCCGCGCAGGCCGAGGCGCTCGGTTTTGCGCATGTGCTGCCCGCCGCACCGGGCGACGCCGGTTTGCTGGCCGCCTGCAAGCAATGGGCCGATGCCCACGCGGGCCCGTCCGCACCGGCCGCCATGATGGCGCCGCCTGTGGCACCGGCACCCCCGGCGCCAGCGGTACCCGCGGCATCGTCGCCATCGCCGGCATCGTCGGTACCACAGGCCGCGGCCCCGGATCCGATGTCCGCCCCTGCGCCGGCAGGCACTGCTACCCCGCAATCCACGTCAACGAAGGTCGATCGCGTGACGACAGACACTACGTCCACTTCCGCCGCTACCCCGCCGCCAGTCGCCGGGCACGCTTCTCTTTCCGCCACGCCGCGCCGCATGAACCCGTGGTGGATCCTCGTCGCCGTGCTGGTGCTGGCCACCGCCGGGGGCTTCTGGTGGTTGCAAACGCGGGTGGAGCGACTGACGCAGGAACTCGCACGCCGCCAGCAGAGCAACGACGCGCTGGTCCAGGAAACGCGCGTGTTGTCGCGCAACGCGCAGGACACCGTCAAGGAATTGCAGGCCAAGGTCGGCGCGCTGGACGGGCAGGTGGGTGAGACCCGCGACAAGCAGGCCGCGCTCGAGCAGGTCTACCAGGACCTGATGCGCAACCGGGACGACTGGGAGCTGGCCGAGATCCAGCAATTGCTGACCAATGCCGGGCAGCAACTGCAACTCACGGGCAGCGTGCAGGTGGCGCTGGCCGCGCTGCAGAGCGCCGATGCCCGGCTGGCCCGCAGCGACAAGCCGCAGTACAACCTGCTGCGCCGTGCCATCGCGCGCGACATCGCCCGCATGAAGGCAGTGCCCGATACGGACCTGACCGGTGCCGCGATCAAGCTGGACGAATCGATCAACCAGATCGACGCGCTGCCGCTGCTGTCGGGTGAACGCATGCTCGACCGTACGCCGGGCGACGCCGACAAGGCCGCCGCGCAGAAGGGTGCCTCGGGTTCGCCGGCGTCTCCCACGTCTGCGGCCAATCCGGCTGCCGGCTCGGCCAGCACAGGGGGCAACTTCGTCTCGCGTCTCTGGAACTACGTGCTCGACGAACTCGCACAGGTGATCCGCATCCGCAAGGTCGATGATGCCAACGCGCTGCTGCTGTCTGGCGACCAGGGCTGGTTCCTGCGCGAGAACGTCAAGCTGCGCCTGCTCAACGCGCGCCTGGCCCTGCTGTCGCGCAACGAGCCGGTGTTCCGCAATGACCTGGCCGTCGCGCAGGCGATGATCGCGCGCTACTTCGATACCCGCTCGCGCCGCGTGCAAGGGGTGCTGACGCTGCTCAAGCAGGCCCAGGCCAGCGCCGTGACGGTGGCTCTGCCAACGATGGCGGAGAGCCTTGGCGCGCTGCGTGCGCTCAAGAAGGAGTAGCGCATGCGGCTTCTTTTCTGGGTAGCGGTTCTGTTCGGGGGCGCTGTCGGGCTGGCGCTGTTCACCCAATTCAATCACAGCAACGTGGTGCTGTTCTATCCGCCGTACCGGGTGGAGATGTCGCTCAACCTGGCGCTGGCGCTGCTGTTGCTGGCGTTCTTCGTGGTCTGGACCATCCTGACCACGTTCCGCCACCTGTCCGAGATGCCGCGCCGTGCCGCCGCGTACCGCGAGCGCAGCCGCATGAGCAAGGCGCAGGCGGCCCTGCGCGAATCCATCGAGAACCTGTTTGCCGGCCGTTTTGCCCGGGCGGAACGCGCCGCGCGCGAGGCGCAGGCCTGGCCCGAGCAGGCCCAGACCGCCGCGCTGGTGGGCGCGCGGGCCGCGCACCGGATGCAGGAATCGGAGCGGCGCGACGCGTGGATGGCGCAGGTCACGGACCCGGATCGCGAACAGGCGCGGCTGGTGTCGATGGCCGAGTTGCTGGTCGATGCCCGCGACGCCGAGGGCGCGCTGGAAACCATCGCGCAACTGCAGGAAAAGGGCGGCCGCCAGATCCACGTGCAACGGATCGCCTTGCGCGCGCACCAACACCTGAAGAACTGGAACGAGGTGCTGAGGCTGGCGCGTTCCCTCGAAAAGCGCAATGCGCTGCACCCGGTGCTGGCGCTGCGGCTCAAGCAGATGGCGGTGGAAGCGATGCTGGAAGAGCGCCGCCACGATGCCGAGGGCCTGTATCACTTCTGGCGATCGCTGTCCGCCGACGAGCGTCACGCGGTGCGCATCGCCGAACCCGCCGCGCGCTATTTCTCCGTACTGGGCCGCCAGAACGAGGCGCGCCGGATCGTCGAGGAAGCGCTCAAGGTCAACTGGGACAGCCGGCTGGTGCAGCGCTACGCCGACTGCGCGGAACCGGGCAAGGCGTTGCCGCAGATCCAGCAGGCCGAGAAGTGGTTGACCGAGCATCCCGCCGATGCCGATCTCTACTACACGCTGGGCGTGTTGTGCCTTGGGGAGCAACTGTGGGGTAAGGCGCAGTCGAACTTTGAACGTGCGCTCAGGTATGCCGATCCGGACGCGCAACGCCGGCTGCGCGTGCGTGCGCACCTGGCACTGGCGCGGCTGTTCGAGGAAACCGAGCGGCCCGACGATGCGCAGCGCCACTATCGCGAAAGCGCGATGCTGGCGGCGTAAGGGCGGAAGTGCCAGGTGTCGGCGGAGAAACGTCGGCGGAGAAACCCTGGTGGGGAAACGGAAAGCCGGACATCGCGTCCGGCTTTTTCTTTTCTAATGGCCGTTGTCTGGCTCGTGCGCCGTTTCGTCCGGCGCCCGCTTTTCTTTCTCCAGTGCCGCTTTTGCTGCAGCCGTGGCCTTCGGTGTCTTGACCAGGGCGTAGCGGGCCAGCGTTTCCTGCCGCGCGACGTCGTGCCGGACGATCGGCCCTGGATAGTTGTCGCCCAGCCTGACGCCAGCGGCCGCCAGCACATCGTCCGGGGCCGTCCAGGGGGCATGAAGGTACTTGTCCGGCAGATTGGCCAGCACGGGCAGGTACCTGCGGATGAACCGGCCCTGCGGATCAAACTTCTCCGATTGGGTGACCGGGTTGAAGATCCGGAAGTACGGCTGGGCATCGCAGCCGGTGGAGGCCGCCCACTGCCAGCCGCCGTTGTTGGCCGAGAAATCGAAGTCGTTGAGCTGGTCAGCGAAATACTGCTCGCCGCGCCGCCAGTCCACGCCCAAGTCCTTGACCAGGAAGCTGGCCGTCACCATGCGCAGCCGGTTGTGCATATAGCCGCTCTGGCGGATCTGCAGCATCGCGGCGTCCACCAGCGGGTAGCCGGTCCGCGCGTCGCGCCACGCTTCGAAATAGCGGTCGCCGGTGGCGCGGTCGATCCAGCGCAGCCCGTCGTATTCCGGATGGTATGACTTGCCGTCGGCCACGCGCGGATGGTGGTGCAGGATCATGAAATAGAAGTCGCGCCAGATCAGTTCGGATAGCCAGACGGCTGCCCCCACACTGTCCGCGCCGCCGCGCAACACCGTTTCGTGCGCGGCGCGGGCCAGCGTGCGAATCGAGAGCGTGCCGAAGCGCAGGTGCACCGACAGGTAGCTCGGCCCGCGCAGGGCAGGGAAGTCTCGGCGGCGTCCGTAATCCCCGATGCGGTCTATGAATTCGTCGAACAAGGCATGGGCGCCGTCGCTGCCCGTGGGCATCGCCACCTCGGCCAGGTTGCTCGGCGCAAATCCCAGAGCTTCCAGCGTTGGCAACGCCTTGCGGTGGTTCGCCGGCACGGGGGTCAGGGCCTTCAGGTACTTGTCGACCGGGTACGGCCGCAGGTCGAAGGGCCGTAATGCCCGCAGCCATGCGTTCTTGTAGGGGGTGAAGACCGCAAAGGGCGCGCCCTGGCCGTTAAGGATCTCGTCGGCCTCGAAGATGACCTGATCCTTGAACGTGAAGAGCACGCGGGAAGCCGCCGCCAGCGCCTTGCGGACTGCGGCATCGCGCGCATTGGCGGAAGGCTCGTAGTCGTGGTTCGCGAACACTGCCTCGACGTCGAGTTCAGCCGCAAGCCGGGGGATGGCCTCGCGTGCGGCATCGTCCAGTACGATCAGCCCGCCTCCGGCCCGCTCCAGCGCGGCGCGCAGTGGCTCCAGCGACCGCAGGATGAACTCGACGCGCCGGTCGGCCCGGAGCCCGCGTTCGCGCAGCGGATCCAGGATCTCGCGGTCGAATACGAATACGCACCACACCTGCCGGCAGTGCTTCACGGCATAATGCAGCGCCGCGTGGTCGTCGGCGCGCAAGTCGCGCCGGAACCAGACCAGGCCCCGCCCGAACTGGCCATCGATCCAGTAGGGCAGGCGGCCCGCGGCAGCGGCGTCCGCATCAGGGCGTTGTGAGGGCGATTCAGGCATCGCCGTACCCTAACATACGATAGGCCCGCATCACCGGGCCATCACCGGGCTAGTCCCCAGCATTCCCGAGCCATTCCCATGTCCATGACTCTCGACCGTATTCTGCAATCCCAGGGCTTCGGCACGCGCCGCTACTGTGGCGACCTGGTGGGCGCCGGGCTGGTGGAGGTCAACGGTGAATTGTGCGAGGACCCGGGTGCCCGCTTTGACGTGGACGGCCTGCGGCTGACCGTGGACGGAGAGGAGTGGCTGGCCTGCACCAAGGCCTACCTGATGCTGCACAAGCCCACCGGCTATGAATGCTCCCAGCGCCCGCGCCACCACCCGAGCATCTACAACCTGCTGCCAGTGCCGCTGCGCCAGCGGGAGGTGCAGGCCGTGGGCAGGCTCGATCACGACACCACGGGCCTGCTGTTGCTGACCGACGACGGCCAGTTCATCCATGCCCAGACGTCGCCCAAGCGCAAGGTACCCAAAATCTACGAAGTGACGACGTTCGATCCGGTGACGCCGGAGCAGGTGGAGGCGCTGCGCACCGGCGTGAAGCTGGAGGACGAACCGGCGCCGATCGCCGCCGATGCTTGCGAGGCCACCGGGGAGCGCAGCCTGCGGCTGACCCTGATCCAGGGTAAATATCACCAGGTGAAACGCATGGTGGCGGCCGTCGGCAACCACGTCACCGCCTTGCATCGCAGCGCCATTGGCGGTCTGGAACTGGACCCGGCGCTGGCCCCGGGCGAGTGGCGCTGGCTGACCGCCGCGGATCTTGTGGCGCTGAAGGCGTCAGAACAGTAGACCGACGCGTCAAAGTGACGAATACTGCTCGGGCGGCCTGACGGGGCTGCCTCAGAACTTTTCCGGACGTCCGGCAGCGATTTGATAAAATGCAGGCATGGCGAAGCCCGAAGCTCCAATCAATCTCACCAATCAGTTCCTGATTGCCATGCCAGGCATGGCTGATCCGACCTTTTCGGGCTCCGTTGTCTACCTTTGCGAGCATAACGAGCGCGGCGCGCTCGGCCTGGTGATCAACCGGCCGATCGACATCGACATGGCCACGCTCTTCGACAAGATCGATCTCAAGCTCGAAATCCAGCCAGTGGCCCACCAGCCGGTCTATTTCGGCGGCCCGGTCCAGACCGAGCGCGGCTTTGTGCTGCACGATCCGGTCGGCGTCTATGTGTCGTCGCTGGCGGTACCCGGCGGGCTGGAAATGACCACTTCCAAGGATGTGCTGGAAGCCGTGGCCAACGGCAGCGGCCCGCATCGCTTCCTGCTGACGCTGGGCTATGCCGGCTGGGGCGCCGGCCAGCTTGAGGAGGAACTCAGCCGCAATGGCTGGCTGACCGTCCAGGCCGACCCGGAAATCATCTTCAGCGTGCCTCCCGAGGAACGCTTTGCCGCCGCTATCCGCCTGCTGGGCATAGATTTCACGATGCTCTCGGGCGAGGCGGGGCATGCCTGATCAGCCGGGGCGCGAGACGCCCCACGACGGTACTGTCCTCGCCTTCGACTATGGCGAGAAAAAAATCGGCGTTGCACTCGGGAATTTCATCACCCGGCAAGCCAGCGCCCTCACCATCCTTCCCAATATCACTGTCGAGGCGCGTTTCGAGGCCATCGGCGCGCTGATCCGCGAATGGTCGCCCGTGCGACTGGTGGTTGGCATGCCGGTCAATCCCGAAGCCGGCCCCGACGATGAAGAACAGGCCTCGATGCGGCTTGCGCGCCGCTTTTGCAACCAGTTGAACGGCCGGTTCGGCCTGCCGGTGGAGTGGGTGGACGAGCGTTATTCCTCGCGAGCCGCCGCCATGGCTGGCGCCAGGCGCGGTGCGCTGGATGCCGAGGCCGCCCGGATCATCCTGCAACAGTATTTCGACGAGTTTCCGCTATGACCCAGACCTCCACTCCCGACGCCGAGGCGCTGTATCACGCGCTGCGCGACCAGGCCCAGGCCCTGATGCCCACCAGCGAGCGTGCAAACTGGTCCGTGGCCGGCATCTACTCGGGCGGCGCCTGGATCGCCGAGCGTCTGGCGGCGGACCTCAAGCTGGCTGGCCACGGCGTGATCAACGTGGCCTTCCACCGTGACGACTATGCCAAGAAGGGGCTGCACAGCCAGGCGGAGCCGACCTCGCTGCCGTTCGACGTGCAGGACCGCAACATCCTGCTGATCGACGATGTGCTGGCCACTGGCCGCACGATCCGCGCCGCCGTGAACGAGCTGTTCGACTACGGCCGCCCGGCCCGCGTGGCGCTGGCCGTGCTGGTCGACCGCGGCGGACGCGAGCTGCCGGTTGCCGCCGACTTCGCCGCGATGACCGTGGAACTGCCGCGCGACAAGACCCTCGTGCTGTCGCGCCAGGGTGAGGGCGCCGCGACGCGCTTTGCCTTTGCCACCGAAGCCCGCGCCTGACGGGCCCCAGAGCTCTCCCCCAAGATAACCCAGACCGACCCCTGCCCGCGCCTGACCTGCCATGACCAAGACGTTCCGCAACCCGCAGCTGACCAAGAACGGCGAACTGAAGCACCTGTTGTCGATCGAGGGGCTGTCGCGTGACATGATCACGCACATCCTCGATACCGCCAGCCAGTTTGTCTCGCTGTCCGATTCCGACCGCGACGTCAAGAAGGTGCCGCTGCTGCGCGGCAAGAGCGTGTTCAACCTGTTCTTCGAGAACTCCACGCGCACGCGCACGACGTTCGAGATTGCCGCCAAGCGGCTGTCCGCCGATGTGCTGAACCTGAACATCAACGCGTCGTCCACCAGCAAGGGCGAATCGCTGCTGGACACCATCAACAACCTGTCGGCCATGTCCGCAGACATGTTCGTGGTGCGCCATGCCAGCTCGGGCGCGCCTTACCTGATCGCCGAGCACGTGGCGCCGCATGTCCACGTGATCAACGCCGGCGACGGGCGTCACGCGCACCCGACGCAGGGCCTGCTGGACATGTACACGATCCGGCATTTCAAGAAGGACTTCACCAACCTGACGGTGGCCATCATTGGCGACATCCTGCACTCGCGGGTGGCGCGTTCCGACATCCACGCGCTGACCACGCTGGGCGTGCCCGAAGTGCGCGCGATCGGGCCGCGCACGCTGCTGCCGTCCGGCCTGGAGCAGATGGGCGTGCGCGTCTTCCACAACATGGAAGAGGGGCTCAAGGGCGTGGACGTGGTGATCATGCTGCGCCTGCAGAACGAGCGCATGAGCGGCGCGCTGCTGCCATCGGCGCAGGAATACTTCAAGGCCTACGGGCTGACGCCGGAACGGCTGGCGCTGGCCAGGCCGGATGCCATCGTCATGCACCCGGGTCCGATGAACCGCGGGGTGGAGATCGACTCCGCCGTGGCGGACGGCCCCCAGTCGGTGATCCTGAACCAGGTGACCTTCGGCATCGCCGTGCGCATGGCCGTCATGGGCATCGTGGCCGGCAACAACGATTAAGGCAGCCCCCAAGAACAACCGAACGCCAAGCGACAAGACATGAAGATTCACATCCAGGGTGGCCGCCTGATCGATCCGGCCGCGAATCTCGACGCCGAACAGGACCTGTTTATCGCCGCCGGCAAGGTCGTCGGCGTGGGCCGCGCGCCCGCTGACTTCAACGCCAACAAGACTATCGATGCGAAGGGCCTGATCGTCTGCCCGGGCCTGGTCGACCTGTCCGCACGCCTGCGCGAGCCGGGCTACGAGTACAAGGCCACGCTGGAATCCGAGGTGGCCGCAGCCACCGCCGGCGGTGTGACCAGCCTGGTGTGCCCACCCGATACGGACCCCGTGCTCGACGAGCCGGGTTTGGTCGAGATGCTCAAGTTCCGCGCCCGCACGCTGAACCAGACGCACGTCTACCCGCTGGGCGCGCTGACCGTCGGGCTGAAGGGCGAAGCCCTGACCGAGATGGGCCAGCTGACCGAGGCCGGCTGCGTCGGCTTCAGCCAGGCCGAGGTGCCGATCAAGAACACCCAGGTGCTGCTGCGTTCGATGCAGTATGCGCAGACCTTCGGCTACACGCTATGGCTGCGCCCCGAGGACCCGTTCCTGGGCGGCGGCGTGGCCGCCAGCGGCGCGGTGGCGTCGCGGCTGGGCCTGTCCGGCGTGTCCGTCATCGCCGAGACCGTGCGCCTGCACACGATCTTCGAACTGATGCGCACGACCGGCGCGCGCGTGCACCTGTGCCGGCTGTCGTCGGCCGCTGGGCTGGAACTGGTGCGCCAGGCGCGCCGCGAAGGCCTGCCCGTGACCTGCGACGTCAACATCCACCACGTATCGCTGACCGACGTGGACATCGGCTTCTTCAACAGCCAGATGCGCTTTACGCCGCCGCTGCGTGGCACGCGCGACCGTGATGCGATCGTCGCGGCACTGGCCGATGGCACCATCGATGCCTTGTGCTCCGACCATACGCCGGTCGATGACGACGAGAAACTGCTGCCGTTCGACGAGGCGTCGCCGGGCGCAACGGGCCTGGAGTTGCTGCTGCCGCTGACGCTGCGCTGGGCCGCCGAACACAAGGTGCCGCTGGTCAAGGCGCTGGGGCGCATCACGAGCGATCCGGCCCGCGTGATCGGCCTCGCCGCCGGCACGCTGACCACCGGCAGTGCCGCTGATGTTTGCGTGTTCGATCCGAAGCAGATCTGGAAGGTGGAACGCAGCGCGCTGAAGAGTCAGGGCAAGAATTCGCCATGGCTCGGCTACGAGATGGAAGGGCGCGTGCGCATGACGCTGGTCGGTGGCCAGGTTGTGCACGAGCAGCGCTGATTCTCGCGGCGAATCCCAGGGGCTAGGACATGATCTGGTTACGCAAGGCGCGGCTTGGGTGTCATCTGTTGCGCGGGATGCTCGTGTGCGCAACGGTTTTCCCGTGGGCGAGCGCTCACCTGCGCGAGCGCCTGATCCGCGGCTGGTCGCGCAAGCTGCTGGCCATCTGCCGCATTGAGGTCGAGGTCCAGGGCCTGGCACCCGGACAGGCGGTACCGCAAGGCGCGATGCTGGTGTCGAACCATATCTCGTGGCTCGACATCTACGTGATCCACAGCTGGCAGCCGGTGCGCTTTGTGGCGAAGTCGGAAATCCGCGGCTGGCCGATCGTCGGCTGGCTTTGCGACAAGACCGGCACGATCTTCATCGAGCGCGGCCGGAAGCGTGACGCGCATCGAGTGCTGCACCACATCACGGAAGTCATGCAGCAGGGCGATCTGGTGTGCGTGTTTCCCGAGGGCACCACGACCGATGGCAGCGAGGTGCTGCCTTTCCATGCGAATCTGATGCAGGCGCCGGTGGCGGGTGGATTGCCGGTCCAGCCTGCAGGGCTGACTTATCTGGATGCGGCCACGGGCAAGCCGACCGTGGCACCGGCGTATATCGGCGACCTGTCGCTGTTGCAATCGCTCGACATGATCCTGCAGGCACCGCCGATCAAGGCAAGGTTGGTGCTGGGGCCGCAGTTGCGGGCGGCTTCCGCAAGCCGACGTGAGCTGGCAGAGTCGGCGCGGGAAGTGGTGGTGCATCTGGTGGAGGGGGAGCATGAGGCAGCGGCGCAAGCCGTTGCTTCGTTCCACGCCCGGCCGGTGTTGAGCGTCATACCGGCTGACATGCAGGGTGCCGTGTCAGTATCGGGTACCTGATCGGTATCCGGCTCCTGTCAGGGCCGGATCTGCCGAACGAAAGTCCTGATCAGCCCCCGCCGCTCTGGCTGAGATCGCCGCGGTTTCGGGGACATTGCCCAGCTTTTCATCGTTTGCATGTGGCGATTATTCCCATGTGGCGGAAAGTACCCCGCTATCGGGCTGTCCCGGAGTCGATTCGGATAGAATACGGCCACAGTGCCGGCGCCGGCGCGTCTACACCGGTATCTCGTCGGTACTCACAACAGTTAGAAGAACAGTTGCCGGCTGCCGTTCGCAAATCTTCTCCAGCGGGCTTTCGGCAGGGCACGCCAATCTAGCTGCCCGGAACCGTCCCACGAACAACGCCGCATGAAAAAGGTTGCCATTCTCCAGTCGAACTATATTCCCTGGAAGGGATATTTCGACATGATCGCAAGCGTAGATGAATTCATTCTCTACGACGACATGCAGTATACGCGCCGCGACTGGCGTAATCGGAACCAGATCAAGACGCCGCAAGGCGTGCAATGGCTGACCGTCCCGGTCCAGGTCAAGGGGCGCTATGAACAGAAAATTCGCGAAACCAGGATCGACCAGGATTCGGACTGGGCGCATTCGCACTGGAAAACCCTCGAGCAGAATTATCGGCGTGCCGCACATTTCGATGAGATCGCAGCGTGGCTGCGGCCCATCTATATCGATACCGCGCATGACAATCTGTCTCAACTTAACCGCACGCTGATCGAAGCGGTATGCGGATATCTGGGGATCCGGACGAAGCTCAGCTGGTCATGGGACTACGAGCTGGTAGATGGCAAGACAGAACGGCTGGCCGATCTGTGCGCACAAGCGGGAGGAACCGTGTACGTATCCGGCCCATCCGCGAAGGACTATGTGGATGAATCGGTGTTCGCCGCGCGCGACATCAGCCTGTCGTGGTTCGAGTACACGGGCTACCCCGAGTATCAGCAATTGTGGGGCGAGTTCACCCACGGCGTAACCATTCTCGACCTGCTGTTCAATTGCGGGAAGGCAGCGCCGCAGTATATGAAACATGTACGTTCATGAACCTATCGATCGTTGCAACGCTCTACCAGTCCGCAGCCTATATTGCCGAGTTTCATCGGCGCGCCGGCGCCGTCGCCCGTGAGTTGGCTGGTGACGACTACGAGATTGTCTTCGTCAATGACGGATCGCCGGACAACAGCCTCGAAATTGCGGTTGCGCTGAGCGAGGTTGACTCGCACGTGGTGGTAGTGGACCTGTCGCGCAACTTCGGTCACCACAAAGCGATGATGACCGGCCTTGCTCATGCGCGGGGCGAGCAGGTGTTCCTGATCGACAGCGATCTTGAGGAGGAGCCGGAGTGGCTGCTCTCATTCAAGACCAAAATGGAAACAGAATCCTGCGATGTAGTGTATGGCGTGCAGGAAACCCGCAAGGGTGGAGCGATCGAGCGTGTCACGGGTATGCTGTTTTATCGGCTGTTTCGTCTGCTGACCGGTATCAGGCAGCCCAATAACATCGTCACAGCCCGGCTGATGACGCGGCGCTATGTCAATGCGCTGCTGTTGCACCGCGAGCGTGAGCTCAATATTGGCGGGTTGTGGGTCATCACGGGGTTCGCGCAGCGTCAGCATGTCGTCAAGAAGCACTCGACCAGTCCGACGACCTATTCGTTCTCGCGGAAATTCAGTCATCTGATTAACGCGGTAACCTCGTTTAGCAGCCTGCCGCTGGTGTTCACGTTTTATTCCGGGCTGGTGATTTCGCTGACAGCCATGGCGTACATCGCGTTTCTGTTGTTCCGCTATTTCTTTGTTGCATCACCGCCCGATGGTTATACGTCGATCATTGCATCCATCTGGTTATTTTCGGGTCTGATTATCTTCTTCATGGGCATTCAGGGTATTTACATCGCGAAGGTGTTCTTCGAAGTAAAACGCCGCCCGTATTCAATCGTGCGGGATGTCTACCGCAATGCTCCGTACGACGGTGTCAGGGAAGGGCAATCATGACCAGCAAGCGGATTGAGGCCTATGGCGTGCTGCGTCAGCGGCAATGCAATTCCCGCTATGACGCGGTTGCGGAAGAGGTGCGCGAGCGTGGATATTCCGTTCTGGAAGCCGCTTGCACGTCTCAGGAGGTGCAAGCTCTATCGGTTGCGTTCGATAGCGTGCGAGAACGCTATATCAATGGCTACGGCGAGTCGCGACTGCGTGCCCTCGACGAATACAACACGATTCGCGCGCTCCTCACCCATGGCGAAGAGGCTTTTCTACGACTGGCGTTGAACGAGCACCTGCTGGCAACACTGCGTCTCCTGATTGAAGGCAAGTTCGTGCTGAACCAGCAGAACGGTATCATCAATCCCTCGCGCGAGAAGTACAACCAGGGCAAGTGGCATCGGGACCTGCCATACCAGCATTTTGTATCGAGCCGTCCGTTGGCAGTCAATGCACTATTCTGCCTCGACGATTTCACGTTGGAGAATGGTGCAACCTTTGTTCTGCCGGGCTCTCACAAGACCGAGGAACTGGGCTCCGACGGGTATGTGGAGCGCAACAGGCTGCAGATTGAGGCCAAGGCAGGATCATTTATTGTGCTCGATTGCATGCTCTATCACACCGGAGGCACGAACCAGACAGACTCCCCGCGCCGTGCGGTGAATCATGTCTTCACGATCCCGTTCTTCAGACAGCAGATTCAGTTGCCCCGGAATCTGGACGACGCCCGGCTAACCCCCACGGCGCGGGATGTGCTTGGCTTCGACTATGTTGAGCCTGTGTCTGTTGAGGACTATTTCACCTCGAGAGAGCGGAAACAGAGCCGATGAGTCATGAACAACAGGGGATGAGCGCAATGGCGTCGCTGAATACACTGAAAGACACACGGCCCGTATTGCCGCCCGGTACATTGTTGCAACTGATGTACCTCAAGGAACGCTTGCAGACCATGCCCCCGGGGAGGTTTGTCGAAATCGGTCCGGGCGCCGGCGAAATCACGAAACTACTGCTCGATAGCGGGTGGACTGGCTGCTCCTATGACCTGGAGGCACGCACCATCTCCGCATTGAAAGAGCGATTCGGAAAGGAAATTGCCGCCCAGCGCTTCGCTGCCATCAATCAAGACTACGTTGCGTCCGAAACGGATGAGCCGGTGGATCTGGTGATTTCATGCATGGTCATGGAACATCTTGATAATGCCCAGGAGTCGGCCTTCATGCAGCAATCGCGCGCGCGTCTAGCGAAGGGGGGGCGAATGATCGGTCTGGTACCGGCGTCTCCGCGACATTGGGGCATCGAGGACGACATCGCGGGGCACTGCCGTCGCTACACGCGTCCGTCGCTGCACGACCTGGCCGCAGGAACCGGCTGGACGCTGCACCATATGGCCGGCCTGACCTTTCCGGTGTCGAACTGGCTGCTGCCGGTGTCGAATTATCTGGTCAATCGCAGTGAGCGTCAGAAGCTTTCGATGTCTGCACTCGAACGTACCAAGCAGTCGGGAAGACGGCAGGTCCGTTACAAGACGACGTTTCCAAACGTTTTGAGGTGGCTTCTCAACGAGCACACGATGTACCCGTTGTTCCAGTTGCAGAAGCTATTTTCCGGATCGGAGCGCGCTCTGGTTCTCTATTTTGAAGCTGCGCCGGCTGTGGAGAAGGAATCGGCATGAGTCGAGAGAATACGCCGTTGCTGGCCGAAGTAGCCAGCTACTACTCAGGCAAGCTCGCCGAGCACGGGGCCAACGCGCGCGGCGTCGACTGGAACGGAGAGGCATCACAGGCGCTGCGCTTCCAGCAATTGTGCAGGGTGATCGAAGATCAAGGCTCGAGCGGCTTCTCCATTAACGACCTCGGCTGCGGCTATGGTGCGCTCTATGAGTATCTGCACCGGGATTTCGCCGATGTCAGCTATCTGGGCATCGATGTCTCGGCGGAGATGATTGGCGCGGCGCGCGAGCGCTTCGACGGTAATGCCCAAGCGCGGTTCCTGGTAGCCAATGCCCCGGATGCTATCGCCGATTATGGCGTGGCCAGCGGTATCTTCAACGTACGCATGGGGCGATCGGACGAAGACTGGGCGAGGTACCTCGAATCGACGCTCGATGTGCTCGACGGGACGAGTCGACTGGGATTTGCATTCAATTGCCTGACGTCTTACTCGGATGCGGACAAGATGCGGCCGGATCTCTACTATGCCGATCCGTGTCGACTGTTTGACCTCTGCAAGCGCAAATACTCACGTCAGGTCGCGTTGCTGCACGACTATGGCCTGTACGAGTTCACCATGATTGTGAGAAAGGTGCCATGAAGCGGAAGCTCGTTATCTTCGGGGCTGCTGATATTGCCGACGTTGCGTGGTTTTACTTCGACCGTTTTTCGGAGTACGAGCCGGTTGCCTTTACAGTGGACGCCGCTTACGTGAAGGAGCCGTCATTCAATGGCCTGCCGGTTGTGCCCTTTGAGGATATCCATAGCGCCTTCCCGCCCGAGGAATGCGACATGTTCGTAGCCGTGAGCTACGCTCGCCTCAACACGGTACGCAAGGAAAAATACCTGTCGGCTAAGGCTGCGGGATACCGCATGGGATCATACGTAAGCCCTCAGGCGACTGTGCTCAACGACGGCAGGATTGGCGATAACTGTCTGATCCTTGAAGACAATACGATTCAGCCGTTTGTTCAGATCGGTAACAACGTCACGCTCTGGAGCGGGAATCACATCGGCCATCACTCCGTGATTCATGATCATTGTTTCCTGGCGTCGCACATCGTTGTGTCGGGTGGCGTGGAAATTGGCGAGCAGTGCTTTATCGGCGTCAACGCCACGTTGCGTGATCACATTAAGATTGGCGCCCGGTGCGTGGTTGGTGCGGGAGCACTATTGCTTTCGGACGCCGAGTCCGAGGGCGTTTATGTGGGCGAGGCAACCGAGCGCTCACGCGTGCCCAGCACACGTCTGAAGAAGATCTAGCATGACGTGGCAAAAGGCCGGGCAACTCTACATTCCGGGCGGAGTCCATCCGAAGCTGGCAACGCATGCGGCGAATCCATTGCCGATCTGGTTGCGTGGCGACGTCTATCGCGTTTTTTACAGCGGGCGGGACGAGCAGAATCGCTCCTCGGTGGGTTTTGTCGATGTGGATGTCGTACGCGGTACGGTGGAGTATGTTCACGACCGCCCCGTGTTCGTCCATGGCGAGCCGGGTTCGTTCTATTCCCATGGTGTAAGCATCGGCAATTGCTACGAGGCCGATGGCAAGCGATACATACTGTTCATGGGATGGCAATGCCCGGATGGCGCGCATTGGTTCGGTGAAGTGGGCCGCTTGCGCCTTGACGAAGACTGGACGCTTCATCTCGATGGCGATGGCCCGTTCATGGCGCTGGACGCCGAGGATCCCGTCAGCCTTTCATATCCATGGGTCCAGAGGGAGGCCGACGGCTCGTTCCGGATGTGGTATGGCTCGACGAGCACGTGGGACGCCGGCAATGGAGAAATGGTCCACGTCATTCGAGGTGCCGTGTCCGATGACGGTCACCAGTGGCGCAAGACCGGACTCGCCGTGCCGTTTACATTGGGAGTGGCGCAGGCTTTCTCCCGTCCCACCGTGGTGGCCGATGCGTCGGGTTATCACATGTGGTTTTCGTATCGTTCGGGGAATAATTCGACTTACAGGATTGGTTATGCGGGCAGCGCCGACGGTAACGAATGGGCGCTGCGCCTGAATGAGACTGGTATCGATGTGTCGGAGGCGGGCTGGGACGCGGACATGATTGAGTATCCATTCGTGTTCGAGCACGCCGGACGCAGGCTGATGCTTTACAACGGAAATGGTTATGGCAAATCGGGATTCGGTCTCGCGATTCACGATCCTGCGAGATAGTGGATTGTTCCCGACGCTGGTGCGGTATGCATTGGTCGGAGTATTTTCAAATGCATGTGGCTATTGTCTCTACCTGGGGGTGACATGGCTTGGCGTGCCGCCGCTCGTCGCCATGTCGCTGCTATACTTCGTCGGCGCGACGATCGGCTTTCTGAGCAATCGGAAATGGGCTTTTTCGCATCGAGGCAAGGTAATGCCAAGTCTGGTGCGATACGGGATCACACATGCCCTCGGTTACGGACTGAATTTCCTGCTGCTCCACGTGTTCGTCAATCGTCTTGGCTACCCGCATCAGTTGGTTCAAGGGATCGCAATTCTGGTGGTGGCGGGTTTTCTTTTCATCATGTTCAGGTTTTTTGTCTTTCCGGAAGGCAAGACAATGCTCGTTTCATGATTGCCTGTTTTTGACTGGTGCATCGACGCAATGAATAAATCGTCTCGAATTCCCTTCAACCTGCCTTACATGACGGGACGGGAGTTGCACTACATCGCCGAAGCTCACATGAACGGCAAGCTCGCCGGCGATGGCCCGTTTACGAAGCGCTGTCACGGATGGATTGAAAGCCAGACCGGAACCTCAAAGGCGTTGCTGACCCATTCCTGTACGGCGGCGCTGGAGATGGGGGCTTTGCTGATGGACCTGGAGCCTGGCGACGAGATCATCATGCCGTCGTACACATTCGTGTCGACCGCGAATGCGTTTGCATTGCGCGGCGCTGTTCCGGTCTTCGTGGACGTCCGGGAAGACACGCTGAACATTGACGAGCGCCTGATCGAGGCAGCGATTACCCCACGCACGCGCGGCATTGCGCCGGTCCACTATGCTGGCGTCTCCTGCGAGATGGATACGATCATGGCCACCGCACGCCGTCATGGCTTGCGTGTGATCGAGGACGCTGCGCAAGGTGTGATGGCGAGCTATAAGGGGCGAGCCCTCGGCAGTATCGGTGACCTTGGTGCGTTCAGCTTCCACGAGACCAAGAATGTGATTTCAGGCGAAGGCGGGGCACTCCTCGTCAATGATCCGGAGCTTGCCCTGAGGGCCGAGATCATTCGCGAGAAAGGCACCGACCGCAGTCGGTACTTCAGGGGCGAGGTGGATAAGTACACGTGGCAGGACGTGGGATCCTCGTTTCTGCCAAGCGAGATGACTGCGGCGTTTCTGTGGGCGCAGTTGGAAGAAGCGGCCGACCTCACGGCGCGCCGCCTCGCGCTCTGGAATGCGTACCATGAAAGCCTTGCCGCGCTGGAGCGTGCCGGGGTGCTGCGGCGTCCAATTGTGCCTGCCGGGTGCGCGCACAATGCCCACATGTACTATGTATTGCTCGAGCCAGGCATCGATCGCCAGAAAGTTCTGGATTACCTCGGGGCGCAAGAGATCAATGCCGTTTTCCACTACGTGCCGCTGCACTCGGCCCCGGGCGGACTGCGTTTCGGGCGCGCCCACGGCACGCTCGAAGTTACTGACAGCATCGCCAGCCGTCTGGTCAGGCTTCCCCTGTGGATCGGGCTGACGACCGAGCAGCAGGCGCGCGTGGTTGATACGCTGGCGGCCGCGATCGAGCGAGCCTGATCCTCAGGCAAACGGATCCTGGTGCTGCGGACACTCGACCTGGATCAGTGTTCGTGCGGAGGGATCCGCCGCCATGCGTACGGCAGTCAGCTTTCCGCCCCAGACGCAGCCCGTATCGAGCGCAACAAGATCGGGTCGCATCACGAGACCAAGGGTCGACCAATGCCCGGTGACCAAGGTCACGTCCCTGGTACGGCGCTCAGGGACATCGAACCAAGGCATCAGACCGGTCGGCACATTGTCCAGACCATCCTTGGTCTTGAGATCCATGACGCCATCCGCGGAACAATAGCGCAGGCGCGTGAGCGCGTTGACGACAACACGGTGACGATCGATGCCGCGCAGGCTGGCGCTCCACCGGTCCGAGGCATTACCGAAGACATCTGCCAGAAAGCCTTGCCAGTTTGAGCCGCGTAGTTGCTCTTCGACTTCCTTGGCCAGATCCACGACTTGCGATGCGGACCATTGGGGGAGTACCCCGGCGTGCACGATCAGGAAGCCATCTTCGCGCAACGCCATGGGGCGAAATCTCAACCAGTTAAGAATTTCGTCGGAATCAGGGGCAGAGAGGATCTCGTCAAGGGTGTCCGACTTCCCTTTCTTGCGAACACCCGCAGCCACGGCTAGCAGGTGGATATCGTGGTTGCCGAGCACGGATTCGGCATTTGCGCCAAGTGCGCGGACCGCCCTAAGCGTTTCCAGGGATGCGGGGCCGCGGTTCACCAGATCACCGACGAATCGGATCGGGGCGCCTGGCGGCAGTTGTTCGACCAGGGCGGCAAGCGAACACGCGCACCCCTGAAGGTCGCCGATGGCGTAGGGAAGCGGGAAGGCCTTCTGGCGATTGTGGGTCAGGGACATGCGGAATGCGATTTCGGTGGTTTTGCGGTGGTTTTGGCGGGATTGACCCCATGCCGGTTCAGATAGAATACAGCCACTCGCGGCGGCCGGTGATGTTGCCTGCGCTTGGCGTCCCGGCCCGAGGTCGTACGCGTTTCGGAAATCTGGGAGATAGCAGTTGTCGCATATTCTTGTTACCGGCGGAGCCGGATTCATCGGCAGCAACTTCGTGCTTGACTGGCTGAAGGACGAGCGCGCGGACCGTGTCATCAATGTCGACAAGCTGACGTATGCCGGGAATCTGATGAGCTTGGCGACTGTGGACGGCGACTCGCGTCATCTGTTTTCTCGGACGGATATCTGCGATCAGGCTGCGCTGGAGGAACTGCTCGCCAGATATGCCCCGCGTGCCGTAGTCCATTTTGCCGCGGAAAGCCATGTGGACCGTTCGATCCACGGGCCGGGCACGTTCATCGAAACGAATATCAAGGGTACGTTTGCGCTGCTGGAAGCTGTGCGTGCCTATTGGGGTGGCCTGCAAGGCGAGGCGCGCGCGCAGTTTCGCTTCCTGCATGTGTCGACCGACGAAGTATTTGGCTCGCTGGCGCCCGGCGACGCACCGTTCTCGGAAGTGACCCCGTACGCGCCGAACAGCCCCTATTCGGCCTCGAAAGCGGCATCCGATCATCTGGTGCGCGCCTATCACCATACCTATGGTCTGCCGGTCCTGACAACCAATTGCTCGAATAATTATGGGCCTTACCAGTTCCCGGAAAAGCTGATCCCGCTGATCATCGCCAACGCACTGGCAGGAAAGCCCTTGCCGATCTATGGCGATGGTTTGAACGTACGTGACTGGCTGTTCGTGACGGACCATTGCAGCGCTGTGCGCGAAGTGCTCGCACGCGGCTTGCCGGGCGAAACCTACAACGTCGGCGGCTGGAACGAGAAGACCAATCTGGAGGTCGTTCACACCGTCTGCGATCTGCTTGACGAGATGCGGCCGGATCCGCTGGGTTCGCACCGCCGTCTGATTGCGTTCGTGACCGATCGCCCAGGCCATGATCGCCGCTACGCGATCGACGCGCACAAGCTTGAGCGTGAGTTGGGCTGGCGCCCAGCGGAAACATTCGAGACCGGTCTGCGCAAGACGGTTCAGTGGTACCTCGACAATCAGGCGTGGATGCAATCCGTGACGTCGGGCGAGTACCGGAACTGGATCGCGCGGCAGTATGCCGCCTGATGACATGCCGACCATTCTGATCACCGGGGCGGATGGTCAGCTCGGCTTCGAGTTGCGTCGTAGTTTTGCGCCGCTGGGGGAAGTGATCGCTCTTGATCGCAAGGCATGCGATGTCACGCACATTGATGCGGTGCGACAAGTCTTTGTGCAATACCGGCCGGACGTCGTGCTCAACGCCGCCGCCTACACGGCGGTCGATCAGGCCGAGAGCGATGTCGAATCGGCCTATGCCGCCAATGCATTGGCGCCTGGCATTCTCGCGGACGTAACGCGTGATGCAGGCGGCCTGCTTGTTCACTATTCGACTGACTATGTGTTTGACGGGCGACAGGCTCAGCCCTACACCGAGGCCGATATCCCGGCCCCACTTTCGGTGTACGGTCGCACGAAACTGGAAGGGGAGCGAGCGGTTGAGGCCGCTGGAGGACAGTCGCTGGTTTTGCGAACGTCCTGGCTTGCCGGTGCTCACGGCGCCAATTTTGCCAGAACGATTCTGGCGCTGGCTGGAAGGGAACGTCAGTTGCGGGTGGTCGCCGATCAGATCGGCACCCCCACGATGGCTGCGCTGGTGGCGGACGTCACCGCGCAGATCGTGTCGCGCTATTGGCTAGCGGGCGCCCAGGAGGCATTCCCATCGGGCCTCTATCACCTGACGGCACAAGGGCGGGCGTCGTGGCATGCGTATGCGTGCGAAATCGTACGGGTTGCGCGGGCTCGAGGGGCAGTGCTCAAGGCGCGAGTCGAGGACATAGAGGCCATCGCGTCGGTGCCGGGGACGCAGCGTGCCCAGCGGCCCGCTTGCGCAGTGCTCGATACAGGCAAGCTGCAATCAACTTTTGATATCCATTTGCCGCCCTGGGAGCAAGGTGTGCATTGGCTGCTGGAACAATTACTTTCATAAGAGCTAAGGCAATGCGTAAGGGCATCATTCTCGCCGGCGGATCCGGCACGCGGCTATATCCGGTCACACGTTGCATCTCGAAGCAACTGCTGCCGGTCTACGACAAGCCGATGATCTACTACCCGCTTACCACGCTGATGCTGGCGGGGATTCGCGACATCCTGTTGATCACGACGCCGGAAGACGAGTCGCGCTTCGTTGATCTGCTTGGCGACGGCTCGCGCTGGGGCATCAACCTGTCGTACGCCGTGCAAGCTTCGCCAGATGGCCTGGCCCAGGCGTTCATCATCGGCCGCGACTTTATCGACAACAAGCCCAGCACGCTGATCCTGGGCGACAACATCTTCTATGGCGATGACCTCATGCGCCGCTTGCAGCGCACCGCGGCGGGTTCGTCTGGTGCGACGGTCTTTGCCTATCACGTCCAGGACCCGCAGCGCTACGGCGTGGTCGAGTTCGATGACAAGTTTCGTGCAGTTTCGCTCGAAGAAAAGCCCGTGGCACCGCGTTCCAACTATGCAGTGACGGGGCTGTATTTCTACGACAACCAGGTTTGCGATATTGCTGCCGATATTAAACCGTCGGCGCGTGGCGAACTCGAGATCACCGATGTCAACAAGCGCTACCTCGAAATGGGGCAACTCGACGTCGCGATGTTCGGGCGTGGCCATGCCTGGCTTGACACCGGTACGCACGAGTCGCTGCTGACCGCGGCCAGTTTCATTGCGACGTTGCAGAACCGCCAGGGTCTGATGGTCGCATGTCCCGAGGAGATTGCTTACCGGAATCGCTGGATCACCGCAGAGCAGGTGATTGAATTGGCGCAACCGTTGCGCAAGGTCGGCTATGGTGAATACTTACTTCGAATTATCGCCGAGCTGTCCGGGGAGGCGCGCCCTTGAAGCTGCATGTCACTCGGCTGGCCTTGCCGGACGTATTGATCATCGAGCCGAAGATCTTTCACGATCACCGCGGATTCCTGTTCGAAAGCTTCAACGCTGCCGAGTTCGCACAGGCCACCGGACTCTTGCGCGATTTTGTGCAGGACAATCACTCGCACTCGCACCGTGGTGTCCTGCGAGGCCTGCACTATCAGCTCGGTCATCCACAGGGCAAGCTCGTTCGGGTGGTGTCCGGTGAGATATTCGATGTCGCAGTAGACGTCCGCCGCGACTCACCATCGTTCGGGCAATGGGTAGGTGCCACGCTGAATGCGGAGAATCGCCGGCAGATGTGGATTCCGGAGGGTTTTGCACACGGCTTTCTTGTCGTGTCGGATAGCGCCGACGTCTTGTACAAGGCTACCGACTACTACCATCCGGAGTCCGAGCATTGCATTCTCTGGGACGACGCCGACATCGGCATCGCATGGCCGGACCCAGGCATCCCGCTGATCATGGCCACGTCCCGGCCAGGGGTACCCCTGGCCGAAGCTGAACACTTCTGAACGTCCACCGGTATCGTGAATTCCGAAAATCAACGCGCGCCTCTCGCATGGGGCTTCGTGGCACTTTTTTGCGCCATTCTCGGTGCAGGCCTGCTGGTGCCTGTCTATGGCGACGAGGTCGCCAGTGTTTTCATGCGGGGGATGTTTCGCGACAATGGCTGGCGATTGAATTCACTGATGCCGCAATGCGGCCCGGATTTTCTGCTTCAGGTGCCGTGGTTTCATCTGCCGGGTGCGCTGGCTTCCGAGGCTCTGTATGGCGCCACCACCCCGCTCGGGGTTCGCATTCGAGGTCTGGTCATTATCTTTGTCTGGCTCGGCCTGACAGCAATGGGGATTCGCGGATTGTTTCGAGCCCGTGTGTTGGGCACGTGGATTCTTGCAGGTTTCGTTGCGGTGCTCGGTCTCGGAGTACTGCCCCTGACGCTGGTCATGATGCGGGGCGAGCAGATGTTGCTCCTGCTGATTTCTGTATTCCTTTGCTTCCCGATCGTGGCAGGACGATGGGCTAAGGTCAGGGATCACGGCCGACTTGCACTGCTGGCCGCTGGATTTTCCCTGACGGCCAGCACTTTCTTCTATACGCACCCGAAGACGCTCTTCTTCGTCCCGCTGGTACTGCTCTCTGCCCTGGCAAGTTTTGCGGGCCGTAGCCGGATCTGGTGCGTTGCAGTTTCAGTCTTTGTGCTGGGCTGCGCCTGGCAAACATTTCAGTTTGCCGCGATCGTGACGCAGTGCCCCGACGCGCCGGCGCTGAAATCGCTGCTGTCATCGAATGCCATGTCACTGAGTGGGGCGATCAGTGACCCGCGCGCGTTTGTGAGTGAGATGATCGCGAACATCCAGGCTGCGCCCGACGCGATGCTCAAGCACATCTGGTTCGCGAACAGCTATCAATCGGCGTGGTTGGCGCCGGTTCCCGGCATCGCTGAATGGTGGGGTGCGGTCCGTGTCAACGAATACATTGGTAACGTTGTGCGGTCTGTTTACTGGGTCGCCCTCTGGCTGCCGCCGCTGGTTATCCTGTATCAGCTGGTGCGGCGTGCACCTTTCCGTGTGCTGCCGTGGCTCTGTGTGCTGTGGATTGGTTTGCTGGCTCACTTGGCGCTCTTCAAGACCTGGAATTTCTACTCGGCATCGTTGGTCATCCCGCTGGCAGCATGGTGCATCGTGTTGTCGCTTGCAGCGATTCTGGACGGCCGGCCTATCGCCCGTTTCACGCGTGCAGGCTGGATGGTTGCGGCACTCCTGTCGCCCTTGCTCCTGCTATTCCTCGCGAGTACCGCGATTTTGGCCTTTCGCGTGTTGCCGCCTACGGCCGACTCCATGAGGTCGGCGGATCCTGGTCTGTTGCAGCAGGGGCTTTCGATTCCAACGCTCAGTTATCCGGCGCAGCGCCTCAAGATCCGTGATTTCGCCAGGCAATGCCACGTTGGTGGGGACGGTGCGCGCCACCTTGTGGTGGACAATCTCACCTTCTTCGCATTCGACGGCCTGCGCGAGCCCCTGCAGTCTGACTACCTCTACGAGCACGGATTCGGGGTTGACCTCCAGGGCGACGCTTTGCCCAGGCTCCTGAAACGGCTGGGCTCGCAGGCAGTGATTGCGCAGTGCACTATTTTCCCGGGGGCCTTCGCCGGCAAAGTGCACCGCGAAGGCAATCTCTGCTGCGTCGACCTGAGCAGCAGCCCATAAGTGTCAAGACTTTTGCTGTAGAGGCGGCGAATGTGTTGCGAAATGTGGAATTGTGCTCGCTCATGCGCCAAACGGTTACAGCAAGCAACAAATCGGCCAATTTCTGGCGGGCCCGCGTTCTGCCCTCAGATAAAATGTGGCCCCACGTCAAAGTGGCATGAGGAGATGGCGGGAGGTAGCTTGGAGTCGCCAAAAGTGATTTATACGCAACTTAGATTGTGCGTGCAGTACTAGAAGTCAAGGTTTCCCGAAAGCGATGTGTGAGGATTTGCTGGTGACCTAGTCTGGCACAAGCCGGCAAACCGTTCCGATCCAGACGTTCCGGTTTGGATCACGGCTTCACTTTCGAGGAGATTGCATAACTATGAAAATATCTGTCCCCCCCCGGCTGGCTCATGCGTGATTTGAGAGTAATCGGCTTGCTTGCCGGGGCAACGCTCGTCAAGGCACTCGCTGGACTTGCCACTGCTAAAATCATCGCAACATCGGTGAGTCTCGGGCAATTCGGGCAGCTTTCCCAGTTCATGGCGCTGACGGCCTTTGCGGGCATGTTTGCGGCCGGCGGCATTGCACCGGGTGTGACGCGCGTGATTGCTGCACACAAGGGCAGCGTGCAGGAGCGGGACTGGATCGGCGTCATCACGCAGATCTACATGGTGACGACCGTCGTCATGGCGTTGGCGGTGCTGCTGTTCTCGTCGCAGCTTTCGTCGTTGGTGTTTGGTACCGATGACTATCGCTGGACCGTCTCGCTGCTTGGTGTCACGCAGGCGCTTGTCGGCTTTTGCGGGCTATATCAGGCCTTCGCATCCGCCTACGGAAGGTACGGGACTATCCTGGCATCCAATGCGGCGGGGGCAATCGCCGGCATCGTTCTGCTGGCAGTGCTTGCTCACTACGGCGGCTACGAGGGCGCAGCCGTCGGCGTGGTTTTGCTGCCTGCCATGCCGGGGCTCGCATTGGTCCTGCTCAAGTTGCGGAGCCTGCCGGGCAAAATGAAGATCGACCGCAAGTCGTTCGATTTTGCCAAGGTCGGGCACATGTTCTCGTTCTCCGCGATCACGCTGGCAGGCGCGGCCAGTATCACGCTCGGACAGATGGCGGTTCGCGATCTGCTCGGTGCGGTGTCAGGCTGGGAGCAGGTGGGGTACTGGCAGTCGACCATCCGGATTTCGGATGTGTACATGCAGTTTGTCAGCGTGTTCCTGCTGAGCTATGCAATGCCGAAGCTTGCCGGCGTCAATGACGCCGAACTTCGCCCGGCGTTTGCCGTGATTCAGCGGAAGGTGCTTCTTCTGTTCTGCCTCGGAGGCATTTTCCTCTGGGGAATTCGGCATGAGTTGTACAGGTTGCTGTACTCGGCCGAGTTTGTTGGGGCCAGCGGGCTGCTTGTCCCGCAACTGGTCGGTGATGCGTTCCGCGTGGTTGCCGTGAGCATTTCCACGCTATTCATGGCGCGTGGCACGATCAGAGTGTCGCTGGTCTACGAGATCCTGCAAGGGATATTGCTGTTTGTTGGTACCACGCTGCTGGTGCATCACTATGGTGGCAGTGCCCCGGTCTACGCCTATGGGGCAACCTACCTGGTGCTGATGGTTGGCATGGTGCTGGCGTATCGAGCACGATTCAGGCTGACGACGAAATGAAGATCGTCCTTCTATGCACCGGTTATTCGCTGGACGCGGATACCCCATCGTTATCGGATGAAATGGCCGAGGCCCTCGTGCGCAAGGGCCACGAGGTCAGCGTATTCGTGGTGAACTGGTCGAAGCGTCCGCTTGGCAAGCCGGTTTCCATCCGCAACGAGAAGCTCAGCGTCTATGTCGCCGATCCGTTCCAGCTCAACTTCGGGCCGCAGCTCCTCAGGAAGATCGCGAAATGGACGCTCTCGTCAATGAGCGTGGTCGGTCAACTCCTGAAGTTCCGCCGGAACAACAAGGCAGATGTGGTGGTTGGCTTCTCGCCGGCCACCGCGATGCTTGTGCCCATCGTACTGATGACGGCTTTCTCGAGGGCGCGGACGTTCCTGGTGCAGTGGGACTTCTTTCCGAACCATCACGCGCAAATTGGCCTGCTGAGCGGGACGATGATGGTTCGCGTGCTGAAGTGGCTGGAAACGTGGCTGATGCGGCGATTCGAAGTGATCGGCTGCATGTCGCCCAAAAATATCACGTATTTGCTAGGTAACTACAATTTGTCGTCCAGGCAGAAAATTGTAGAATTGCCAATTTGGTCGTCATTTCCGCCGTCCGGGCATGTCGGGCGGAGTCTCGCGCGCCAGGAATTCGGGCTTCCAGCCGATACGACGGTTCTGGTTTTCGGCGGACAGTTGTCCAAGGGACGCGGGATCGAGGACATTCTAGAGGCGGCAAGCCAGGCGGCACTGCAGGCGCTGCCGTGTGTATTCCTCATCGTCGGCAATGGCGAGCAGGAAGGTATGGTCAGGGATGCAATAGGCGGAGGGGCGCACAACGTCATGCATATGGCGGGCCTGACGAGAAAGAAATACCTGTCGCTGCTGTCGGCCTGCGATATCGGAATCGTGAGTACGGTGCGGGGGGTGGATGTGCCGACTTTCCCTTCGAAGACCCTGGACTATATCAATATCGGTCTGCCGGTACTCGCATCGGTGGAAGAGGCCACGGACTTCGGTGAGTTTGTGAAGGACAGTGGAATCGGTCTGTCGGTGCCGGCGGGTGACGCCGGCGCATTCGTTCGCGCTATCGAGCAGATGATTTCGGCTGGCCCGGCTGCGCCCTGGAATAACACGCAGGCCTTTGCCAGGGCCAGGGAGCGCTTCCAGGTCGACGGGGTTTCCGACTATTTGCTGGAATCCGTTGGGCAGCATTGAATGCAGACAGAAGTTACCAAGGACCTACCTGCCGGGGAATTTTCATTGCGCGACGCATCGATCGGCGTGCGCTTTGCCCCGCTGGTCTTTTTTTGCGTCTGGGCGCTGCTGCCGCTTTTCCTCATGTTCTGGGGGCCGTTCGATTTTCAACTCGACAACCCCGACACGCTGATCGGATTCCTTTTTGCCTGTGTCTTGGCATTCGGGCTCGGTTATACGCTGTTCGCGCCGTCCACACGGGTGGAAATCGCGCGCCACCCGCGCCCGCATCCGCGTATCAATGCGTTCTTTGTCGCGGCGTGCGTGCTGTCGGCCTTGCTGGTCGAGCCGTCCATTTACGCTTATACCGGCAAACATGTGTGGCAGATCGATTCGGTCCTGAATCAGCGCGAAGTCTATCTCGAGTTACTGAGTGCCCTTGAGCAAGGCTCGCCGTTGCGCAAAGTCATGTCGGCATTACGCGGACTCAGCGCCCCGCTGATTTTGCTGGTTCTCCCGACTGCGGCGGTGTACTGGCCGGATCTGGCACGTCGTGCCCGCTGGTCCATTCTGGGCGTGGTGCTGTGCTTCCTGCTGTTTTCGCTGTTTCGCGGAACCGACAAGGAAATGGGAGACCTGCTGGTCTTCTTCTTTACAGGCATTGCAATTGCAGCCGGGTTCCGGTCGCTGCGTGGCGCTCAAATCGATCGCAAGGCCTTTGTGCGTCGTGCCGCAATTGGCTTCTGTGTAATCATGGTGTTTGTGACCTTGTTCACACTGCGCAAGGCGGCACGCATGCAGGGTGCACTGTCCTTTTGCCTGTACAATGACGTCGCCTGTTTTACCGTGGACACTGGCTCGGATTTTGTCAACTTCATCCGATTTTCGTTCGGCATGCTGTCCGCGTATCTGAATCAGGGCTATTACGGTCTGAGCGTGGCACTGAATACCGATTTCAACTGGACTTACGGTATTGGCCATTCGTCGTTCCTGGTGTCGTTTTTCAGTTCTTTCTTCGATTCGGAAAGCATCTATCAGGACGGCCTGATGTACGCCCTGCGGGCGGGCGGCTGGGACGATCGCTACGTCTGGTCTTCTGCCTTCCCGTGGCTCGCCTCGGACCTGACGTTCTGGGGTGTGCCGCCATTCATGTTCCTGATTGGCGCAATTTATTCCCGAGCCTGGTTTGCTGCCATTGCAAAGCGCAGCCTGTCCGGGATCATGGTTTTTGCCCTGTTGTCGATTTTTATAGTCTATTTGCCCGCTAATAATCAGCTGGCGCAAAGCCCGGATTATTACGTCGCAACGGTGGTTTGGTTGGCTATTTTTGTACTTGAGGGTGTGCGAAATGTTTCTCGGAAAGACTTTGTTGATCACGGGCGGAACCGGGTCGTTCGGTAACGCCGTTCTGCGCCGCTTCCTGAATTCGGACATCGGCGAAATCCGCATCTTCAGCCGCGATGAAAAGAAGCAGGACGACATGCGCAAGCGCTATGCCGATCCGAAGCTCAAGTTCTATATCGGCGACGTTCGCGACATGGGAAGTGTTGGCGCAGCCATGCGGGGCGTCGACTACGTATTCCATGCCGCTGCGCTCAAGCAGGTGCCGTCGTGCGAGTTCCACCCGATGCAAGCCGTCCGGACCAATGTACTGGGTACGGAGAACGTGCTTGAGGCGGCCGTCAATGCGCACGTCAAGCGTGTGGTGTGCCTGAGCACGGACAAGGCGGTGTATCCCATCAATGCCATGGGCATCAGCAAGGCAATGATGGAGAAGGTCATGGTGGCCGCCAGCCGGAATCTCGAAGGCACGGGCACCGTCATTTGCGGTACGCGCTACGGCAACGTCATGGCCTCGCGTGGCTCGGTGATCCCGCTGTTCGTCGATCAGGTCCTGGCTGGACGTCCGATCACCATTACCGATCCGACCATGACGCGTTTCATGATGACGCTGGGTGACGCCGTGGACCTCGTGCTGTACGCGTTCGAGCATGGCAACAACGGCGACATTTTCGTCCAGAAGGCGCCGGCGGCCACCGTCGAGGTGCTGGCCAAGGCCATTCTGGAACTGATGCGGAAGCCCGAGCATGCTGTCAACGTCATTGGCACGCGTCATGGCGAGAAGCTCTATGAGGCGCTGTTGAGCCGGGAAGAAATGGCGTGCGCGGAAGACATGGGTGAGTACTTCCGCGTCCCGCCCGATGGGCGTGACCTCAACTACGAGAAGTTCGTTGAGAAGGGCGAGCAACGCATCACGCAAAGCCTCCACGGTGAGGACTACAACTCGCACAACACGACGCGGCTGGATGTGGAAGGCATGAAGAAGTTGCTGCTGAAGCTGGACTTCATGCAGCGAATTGCGCGTGGCGAGCACGCGGTCGCTGAGGAGTAAGTCGCATGAACGTGCTGATCACCGGCGCTGACGGCTTCGTTGGCAAGAACCTGCGGCTGCATTTTGCCGAGCGCAAGGATGTACAGGTGCGAACCTTCACGCGTGATGACGACGTGGCGAGCCTGCCGGCGCTGCTGAGCGAAGCCGACTTTGTCTTTCACCTCGCAGGCGTGAACCGGCCGCAGGATCCGGCCGAGTTCGTCTCCGGCAATGCGGGCCTGACGGAGTTGCTTTGCAAGGCGCTTTGCGACGAGGCGGCGACCCGTGGCCGCCGCGTGCCGGTCATCTACACATCGTCCACGCAGGCCGAGCGCGACAATGCCTATGGTGCGAGCAAGCGCGCCGCCGAACAAGCCCTGTTCGCTGCGCAGGCAAGCCACCAGGTTCCGGTTCATGTATTCCGTTTGCCGAACGTGTTCGGCAAGTGGTGCAAGCCCAACTACAACTCCGCGGTCGCCACGTTTTGCCACAACGTCGCCCGGGATTTGCCCATCCAGGTGAACGATCCCGCGGCGCCTGTCACGCTGGTCTACGTCGACGATGTCGTGGAACGCTTCGTGCAGCTGATGGATGGCGCGGACAGCCAGACCGACGCGGACGGCTTTGCCACCGTCACGCCGCAGTACACGACTACCGTAGGCGAACTGGCCGACAACATCCGCACGTTCCGCGATAGCCGCAACACACTGGTGACGGAGCGCGTTGGCACTGGCCTCGTGCGAGCGCTCTATGCCACGTACGTGAGCTACCTGCCCGTCGAATCGTTCGCGTACACGGTGCCGCAATACGGTGATCCGCGAGGTGTCTTCGTCGAAATGCTCAAGACGCCGGACTGCGGCCAGTTCTCGTACTTCACGGCCCACCCGGGGATTACGCGCGGCGGTCACTATCACCACACCAAGACCGAAAAGTTCCTGGTCATCAAGGGGCAGGCGCGCTTCAAGTTCCGTCACATGCAAACCGGTGAGACGCATGAACTGGTGACCAGCGGTGACAAGGCTGAAATCGTGGAAACCGTGCCCGGCTGGACGCACGACATCACGAACATCGGCCAGGACGAGATGATCGTCATGCTATGGGCCAACGAAGTGTTCGACCGTGCCCGCCCGGATACCTTCGCCTGCCCGCTGTAAGCGGCACGCGATTCGATAGATGCGAATTACGATGAACAAACTCAAAGTCATGACCGTGGTCGGCACCCGACCCGAGATCATCCGCCTGTCCCGCGTGCTGGCTCGTCTCGACCAATACTGCGATCACGTTTTGGTGCATACCGGCCAGAACTACGACTACGAGCTGAACCAGATCTTCTTCGACGATCTGGGCATCCGCAAGCCGGACCACTTCCTGAACGCAGCCGGCGGCAATGCCGCGGAGACGATCGGCAAGATCATCATTGCGATGGATGAAGTGCTCGGCCGCGAAAAGCCCGAAGCGCTGCTGGTGCTCGGCGATACCAATAGCTGCCTGTCGGTGATCCCGGCCAAGCGCCGCAAGATTCCGATCTTCCACATGGAAGCGGGCAACCGTTGCTTCGATCTGCGCGTTCCGGAAGAAACCAACCGCCGCATCGTCGACCACACTGCGGATATCAACCTGACCTATAGCTCGATCGCGCGCGAATACCTGCTGCGGGAAGGCCTGCCGCCCGACATGGTCATCAAGACCGGCAGCCCGATGGCAGAGGTGCTTGCACATTACCGGCCCGCCATCATGGCCTCCGACGTCCTGTCGCGCCTGGGCCTGAAGGAGGGGCAGTTCTTCGTCGTGAGCGCGCACCGCGAGGAGAATATCGATTCCGATGCGAACTTCGGCAAGCTGGTCCAGGTACTGAATACCGTGGCCGAGCACTATGACTTGCCGGTCATCGTCTCGACGCATCCGCGCACCCAGAAGCGTGTGGATGCGATGGGCGCGCGCTTCCACGCGAACGTGCAGCTGCTCAAGCCGTTGGGCTTCACGGACTACAACAAGCTGCAGCTTTCCGCGCGAACGGTGTTGTCCGATAGCGGCACGATCAACGAGGAATCGTCGATCATGAACTTCCCGGCGCTGAACCTGCGTGAAGCCCACGAGCGCCCTGAGGGCATGGAAGAGGCTGCGGTGATGATGGTTGGCCTGGAGGCCAATCGTGTCATGCAGGGCCTGGCCATCCTGGAAGATCAGGCACGCGGCGACAGCCGCCTGCTGCGTCAGGTGGCGGACTACAGCATGCCGAACGTTTCCGACAAGGTACTTCGGATCATCCAGAGCTACACCGACTACGTGAACCGCGTGGTCTGGAAGAAGTACTGATTGATGGCAACCCGAGTCCTCCTGCTGACCCAGTGGTTCGACCCTGAACCGACGTTCAAGGGGATGGTGTTCGCGCGCGAACTGGTGCGGCAGGGCTTCGAAGTGGATGTGCTGACCGGCTTCCCGAACTACCCGGGGGGACGGCTATACCCTGGCTATCGCATGCGCTGGCGCCAGCGGGAGACCATCGACGGCGTCCGGGTGACGCGCGTTCCGTTGTACCCGAGCCACGACCAGTCCGCGATCCAGCGCGTGCTGAACTATGTCAGCTTCGCGGCGGCCGCGTTGAGCCACGGCGTGTTCGCGCGTCGTTGCGATGTCGTCTATGCCTATCACCCGCCGTTGACGGTGGGTATCGCGGCATCCCTGCTGCGGCTGATCCGCCGCATGCCGGTGGTCTACGATATCCAGGACATGTGGCCGGATACGCTGCGTGCCACCGGCATGATCGGCAATCCACGTGCGCTGGGCATTGTGGGCGCTGTCTGTGCGTGGGTGTACAAACGTGTCGACCAGATCGTGGTGCTATCGCCGGGATTCAAACGGCTGCTGCTCGATCGCGGCGTGCCCGACGACAAGATCAATGTCATCTGCAACTGGGCGGACGAGGCCGCGCTTGCCGCCCCGTCCGGCACGCTGCCGGCGAGCTTTCCCGGCCCCGAGCGTTTTCGCGTTGTATATGCGGGCAACATGGGGCGCGCCCAGGCCCTCGACGTCGTTCTCGACGCCGCGGTGTTGCTGAAGGCTCAGGGTTCGGCAGTCAGCTTCGTCCTGGTCGGTGGCGGGATCGAAGTCGAAAGATTGTCGCGACGCGCAACAGAGCAAGGCCTGGACAACGTAGTGTTCCTCCCGCCGGTACCGATGAGTGAGGTAGGCATCTTGTTGAACGCTGCTGACGCGCTGCTGGTGCATTTGCGCCGCGACCCGCTGTTCCAGATCACGATTCCTTCCAAGACGCAGGCCTACATGACCGTCGGAAAACCGCTGCTGATGGCGGTGGATGGTGATGCGGCGGATCTTGTGCGAGAGTCCGGCGGCGGCGTCGTGGCGGAATCGGAGAACGCAAGGTCACTTGCCGAAGCCGCACAGGCTCTGGCCGGGTTGTCGCCGGAGGAGCGCGAGGCCATGGGCGCGCGCGCGCGGGCGTACTATCGTGAGCATCTATCGCTGGAAGTCGGTGTTTCCAGGTTTGGTGCCATTTTCAAAAAGATGGTTCGAGGCCGATCCGCATGAAGCGCCTTTTCGATTTCTGTGTTGCCGCCTTTGCGCTTGTCGTGCTGGCAGTCCCGCTGTTCTGCCTGGCGATACTGGTGCGGACCAGGCTGGGCAGCCCCGTGCTGTTTGCGCAGACCCGCCCCGGCAAGGATGGCAAACCGTTCCGCATGGTCAAGTTCCGGACCATGACCGATGAACGGGGCCCGGATGGTACATTGCTGCCCGACGCCGAGCGCCTGACGCGCTTTGGCCGGCTGCTGCGCGCCACCAGCCTCGATGAGTTGCCCGAGCTGTGGAATGTGCTCAATGGCGACATGAGCCTGGTGGGTCCGCGGCCGTTGCTGATGGAGTATCTGCCGTTATATTCACCCGAGCAGGCGCGACGGCATGAAGTGCGCCCGGGGGTGACCGGCTGGGCGCAGGTGAACGGACGCAATGCGCTGAGTTGGGAAGAGAAATTCGCGCTGGATGTCTGGTATGTCGATCACCAGTCGTTCTGGCTAGACATCAGGATCTTGTGGCTTACGGTGCGCAAGGTGCTGGTTCGTGAGGGGATCAGCGCATCGGGCGAGGCCACGATGTCCAGATTTGCCGGTTCGAAGCATTAAACGTGCGACCACGACTACTATGAAGCGATTTGCGATATTTGGAGCGAGCGGATTCGGCCGCGAGGTCATGCCTGTCCTGCGTGAACAGCTGGAGCGCACGGAGACGGCGCCATGGGATCTCGTTTTCGTTGACGACAATCCGCCTGTCGAGAGCCTGAACGGACATCGTGTCCTCACCTACGATCAATGGCTTGCCGAGCCGGCGACCTATCGCGCCATCAGTCTGGCCATCGCCAACAGTGCCGTGCGCGAGAAGCTGGCGGTGCGTTGTGCCGAGGACGGCGTCGCCTTTGTCGAGCCGCGTGCGGCCAACGTCGTCGCCATGGACGACGTACAGGTGGGCGAGGGGGCCATCCTTTGTTCGTTCGTGATGCTGACCAGCAACGTCCGCATCGGCCGCCAGTTCCACGCGAACATCTACAGCTACGTTGCCCATGATTGTGTGGTGGGCGACTTTGTCACGTTGGCCCCCGGGGTGAAGTGCAATGGCAACGTCGTGATCGAGGATCACGCGTACATCGGCACTGGCGCCATTCTCAGGCAGGGCAAGCCAGGCGAGCCGCTGGTGATTGGCCGTGGCGCCGTGGTTGGCATGGGCGCCGTGGTGACAAAGAACGTTCCGCCGGGCGTGACTGTGGTGGGCAATCCCGCCAAGCCGCTAGAGCGCCGCACAAGCTAAACTGACCGAGGGAGACAACCATGCTCAATACACCGTTTTCCCCCTGGCCGAGTTTCACCACGGAGGAAGCCGACGCCGTGCAGCGCGTGCTGCTGTCCAACAAGGTGAACTACTGGACTGGTACCGAATGCCGCGAATTCGAGAAGGAGTTTGCTGAGTGGGCCGACACGCGCTACGCGCTGTCGCTGGCCAACGGCACGCTCGCCCTGGATGTCGCGCTCAAGGCGCTGAACATCGGCCCGGGCGACGAGGTCGTCGTGACGCCGCGCACGTTCATCGCAAGCATCTCGTGTGTGGTCAATGCCGGCGCCACGCCGGTGTTCGCCGAAGTGGAACCGGATAGCGGCAACCTCTCCGCGCGGACGATCGCCAAGGTGCTTTCGCCACGCACGCGTGCCGTCATCTGCGTGCATCTTGGTGGCTGGCCGTGCGACATGGACCCCATCATGGCGCTGGCTGCGCAGCACGATTTCAAGGTGATCGAGGATTGCGCGCAGGCCCATGGCGCGCGCTATCGCGGCCGCAGCGTTGGCTCGATCGGCCATGTCAGCGCCTGGAGCTTTTGCCAGGACAAGATCATGACCACCGGTGGCGAAGGTGGCATGGTGACAACCAACGACGAGAGCCTGTGGCGCGCCATGTGGTCGTACAAGGACCATGGCAAGAGCTACGAGGCCGTCTATGAGCGTCAGCATCCGCCCGGTTTCCGCTGGCTGCACGAGAGTTTCGGCACCAACTGGCGCATGCTCGAAATGCAGGCCGTCATCGGCCGCATCCAGTTGCGTCGCATGTCGGACTGGACTGCCCGTCGCACGAAGAACGCCGAGGCCATCTGGAATGCATGCCGCCCATTCGCGGCCGTGCGTGTTCCCGAGGTACCGGATGGTTCGGTGCATGCGCACTACAAGTGCTATGTCTACCTGAATCCCGGTCTGCTGTCATCCGGATGGACGCGTGACCGTATCGCGGAAGCCATCAATGCTGAAGGGGTTCCCTGCTATCAGGGATCGTGCTCCGAGGTGTACCTGGAAAAGGCATTTGACGATACGGGCTGGCGCCCGGAGGAACGATTTGCAGTGGCGCGCGAGCTCGGCGAGACCAGCCTGATGTTCCTTGTGCATCCGACGCTGACCGATGCCGAGATCCAAAAGAGCTGCGCGGTGATCGCAGACGTACTGGGACGGGCCAGCCGGTGAACAAACTCATAGCGCTCCTGCTAGGGTTGCCGCGTCCTGCCAAGCGATGCGTGGTGGTGGCCCTGGACCTGGTGCTCTCGGTGGCATCGGTCTGGCTAGCGTTCTACCTTCGCATCGACCAGAGCGGCCTGCCGTTTCTCCAGCAGAAGTACGTCTACCTGCTGGCGCCGTTGCTGGCGTTCCCGCTGTTTGTGCGCATGGGCCTGTACCGCGCGATCTTCCGCTACACCGGTATGGCCGCGCTGGCCACGACCGCAAAGGCGGTAGGCATCTACGGTGCGCTGTTCTTCGGGGCGCTGGTGCTGTTCAAGTGGGATGGCGTGCCACGCAGCGTCGGGCTGATCCAGCCGATGCTGTTCCTGCTTCTGGTCGGTGCCAGCCGTGCCCTGGCGCGCATCTGGCTCGCGGGCAACACCGCCCGGAGTCGGCAATGGGAGGGACGGCTGCTGATCTATGGCGCTGGCGATGCGGGCGTGCAGACGGCCTCGGCACTTGCGTACGGCTGCCAGTTCGCGCTGCTCGGATTCATCGACGGCGATCCGGCCAAGATCGGCCGCACCATCAACGGTCTCGACATCATCAGCCCGTCCGACGTGCGCGAAGCCGTGGAAAGCATGGGTGTGACCGACATCCTGCTCGCAGTGCCCTCGCTTGGTCGGATGCGGCGCAACGAGATCATTGCCAGCCTGCGCGGACTGCCGGTGCACGTTCGCACGCTCCCCGGCATGGCTGACCTGGCATCCGGTCGGGTGACCATTCGCGACTTCCAGGAACTCGATGTGGAGGATCTGCTGGGCCGTGCTCCCGTACCGCCCGATCAGGCACTGCTCGCTCGCAATCTGGCGGACAAGTGCGTGCTCGTGACCGGCGCTGGTGGCAGCATCGGCAGCGAGCTGTGCCGGCAGATCGTATTCGAGAAACCGCGCCGCATCCTCCTGGTCGAGCACAATGAATTCGGGCTTTACACGATTCATCGCGAGCTGGAAGGGCTGTGCCAGGAAAACAAGCTGGCTGTCGAGATCGTACCGTTGCTGGCGAGTGTGTCGAAGCTGGGCCGCCTGCGCGAGATCTGCCAGAAGTACCGGCCTGCCACGGTGTACCACGCCGCGGCTTACAAGCACGTGCCGCTGGTGGAGTGCAATCCGTCCGAAGGCGTGCTGAACAATGTCTTCGGAACGCTCAACATGGCGCGCGCCGCCTTGGAAAGCGATGTCGAGTATTTCGTGCTCATTTCGACCGACAAGGCCGTGCGTCCGACCAATGTAATGGGTGCGACCAAACGCATGGCGGAGCTGGCGCTGCAGGCGCTGGCGGGGTCGCGCACGATCGACTTCGAGGAGATCGACAGGCGCCCGAGCACCGTGACACCCAACCGCACCGTCTTTGCGATGGTCCGGTTCGGCAATGTGCTGGGCAGCAGCGGCAGCGTGGTGCCGCTGTTCAGGCGCCAGTTGCACGAAGGCGGCCCGCTGACGGTCACGCATGAAGAAGTCACCCGCTACTTCATGACCATTCCCGAGGCGGCGCAGTTGGTCCTGCAGGCGGGCGCCATGGCGCATGGCGGCGAAGTATTCGTGCTCGACATGGGGCAGCCCGTGCGGATCATGGATCTGGCCCGGCGGATGGTCCAGCTTTCGGGCCTGACGGTGCGCGATGAGTCAAATCCGACAGGTGATATCGAGATCCAGGTGACTGGTTTGCGTCCCGGCGAGAAGCTCTATGAAGAGCTGCTGATCGGTGACAATCCAGAACCGACGGCGCACGAACGGATCATGAAGGCGCGGGAAGACTACGTGCAGTGGGAGAAATTCGTCACCGTGCTGGCTTCGATGCGTCATGCTGCCGAGCAGAATGACGACGCGCAGATCCGGAGCATTTTCGGGGAATATGTGCACGGCTACGGCCGGCGGGAATTGGCGTGTGGCGATGCCACGGTAGCGTAGGGCAGTAGTGCCTGGTATTGGCTGTTAGCTGCCCGGGAAGGTAGACCCGGGCTTGACGGGAGCACAAAAAAAATGAACCACGGATCTTTTCTCATCAAGGACAATTTCTTCTCGCCCGAGGAGCTGGAGCCGATCAGGCAGTTGTGCCTGAAGCTGGATGCCCGGAAGAGCAATGTCCATGAAGAAGGGCGTTACAAGGACCTGCAGTGGCACAAGGTCGATCTGGTCGCCGAAGAACATCCGTTTCTCGAGAGGATCTATGACTTCCTCGGGGCGAAGCGCGACGGGCTGTGTGTGTTCTACTACTTGTCGCCGGGCGCGATGCTGCACCCTCATCGCGATCTGACCGGCGCGTCTTCGAATGCGCGGATCCGTTTCCACGTTCCCGTGATTACCAACGACAACGTGATCTTTGAGGTATCCCACAAGCGCGTCAAGATGCTGCCGGGTCAGCTCTGGTCGCTGGATACCTCGTACCTGCATAGCGTGGAAAATCGCAGTGACCAGACGCGCGTGCACATCGTGATTGAATGCGATATCGACGAGAAGGTCATGAAGCATCTTCCGCCGAAGACCATTGCCTCGCGTCTGCACGATATTCACTACTTCTCGATCCTGGGTCTGGCGTTTGCCAAGGCCATGGCGATCAATTCCTGGAAGAATCCCGCCTATTTTGTCAATCAGCTGCGCATGATCGCGAAGTTCGTGGGCTGGCGATTCCTGGGGCAAAACCGCAAGGACATCTAGTCCGGAAAGCAAAAATGCCGCGGTGTCGAACGAGTCAACACCGCGGCATTCAGGTTGTGCAGTTTGCGGCCGCGATTATCCGCGGATACGCGTCAGCACAAACAGTGCAATACCGAAGATCAGGCCTGCCAGCGCGCCCAATCCCACATACACCGTCCGGCCCGGAGAACTCGGCGTGGCGGGTACGTACGGTGCATCCATGATGCGGGTCGAGTAGGTTCGAATCGGCTCCAGGCTGTCTTCAAGCTGGGTCTTGCGACGCTGCAAATCGATCACCTGGCGGGATACCGTCGCCGCAATGTTGGTGGTGAACAGATCCCGTACTGCCGGGCCGTCACGCCCCTGAGATACCTTCAGCGAATCATAGGCCTTCGCATATTCCTGCTCGGCAACCGTCAGCTTCGCGTTGGTATCGGCAAGCTCCTTCTTCATTCTCTCGACGACGTCGTTGTACATCTTCTGGTGTTCACGCTCAATCAGCGCGAACGACGCTGTCAACGCCTTTGCGGCGAGCTCGGGAGAGTGCGCGTTGACCTGGACAGCGAGCAGATCCGTACCACGTCCGGGTGCGGCGCGCAGCGAATCGAAAATCAGTGTGGCATCGGCGTTCCCACCATCCGGCGCGGGCAAGCCAAGGTTCTTCAGTACGTTGAAGCGATAGGCGGGCTGGTTAATCTGGTCTACCGCGGTCATCTGCGATTCGATTGGCCGGACCGCCACGCCGGATTCGGCAAAAGTGGTGATCTGTCCCAGCTTCACAAGCATCCTGGCGGTCCACCGCGGTTCATGAAGATGAAACAGTGCAAAGCCAATCAAGCCGCCGACGATTGTGGTCGCCAGTACCATCTTTGCCGATCGGGCGGCAAATATGGACAACGCGGTAATCATATTGAACTCTGTGCGGGGGCTTGCTTGCATTTGGTTACGTATGGTGGAGCCAAATCAGGGAATTGCTATTGTAGCTTGTTTGTTTATTGGGTTTGCCCGCGATCTGGCGGGCTACTCCACCGCTTCTGTGCCACGTCGTGCGTGGTTGGGACCGTTGCCAGCAATTCATCCCAACGGGTTTCGATTGCCTTCAGCGAGAATGCACGTGCGTCGGTTCTTGCCTGTTCGGCGAGCTTTTCGCGCAGGATTTCATCCCGCATCAATTGTGTGAGCGCGCGCGCCAGCGCGCTGGCGTCGTCGGCGGGCGCGATCCAGGCATTCTCGCCGTGGCGCAGGATCTCGCGCGGTCCTGCTTCGCAATCGGTTGATACCACGCCAAGGCCGAAAGACATCGCCTCGACCAGTACGAGACCGAAACCTTCGTATCGGGAGCTCAGACAGAAGATGGATGCATCGCGATAGAACTGTTCCACATTGTGCGACGTCCCTGGCATGCTGACGGATTCCCCCAGGCCGAGTTCGCGAATCATCGACTCCAGGGTTTCACGTTCCTCACCGTCACCGACAATCTGAAGCGACCATCCAGGGCACGACGCGGCCACTTCGGACCATGCTTGGAGCAGGACGTCGAATCCCTTGGCGCGTGTCAACCGGCCGACGGACAAGACGCGTTGTGTGCGGCCGGACGCGGCATCGGCAGGGAAGGGAAATGGCAGGGGATTGGCAATGGCATGAACCTCGCATCGGGGATGCAATTGCTGAAGCCAGCGCTGCTTGTCCCGCTCCGTGAGGACCACGGCTGCGCTGTTGAATCGCCCGGCCAGCCACCGCGCCACCCGCCGCGCCCGCCTTCCCAGATCCTCATCGAAATGACAATGCTCCCAAGCAATGCGTCGCACCTTCAATCCCAGCGTCGCGGGCAGCGTGAATAGCGTGAGCATGGTATCGACTTCGACCAGCACCTCGACGCCGTGCTCGCGGACAAACCGTCGAATGCCGCGCACCGTGGAAACGTACTTGCGCTTGAACGACGGTCGTTCGTCGAACAGTGCGTGGTGCTCGACATCCGCGTGAAGCGGAAACACGCTGGCCCGATCCCACAGACTCAGCACGAGCACGCGATACCCGCGCTCCGCCAGCGCATTGGCGATGACCGCAGTCATGCGTTCCGCACCCGCAAACGCATTCAGCGTACCGGTCAGAAAGCAGACGGTGGGCAGCTTGTTCATGCCGACGCCACCTCTCGCACCGGGCGATGGCGCCACCAGAGGGTCAGGCCGACGAGCACGGCCACGCCATTGCCCAGCGCGTAGCCGGCGATGGCGCCCAGGTTGCCGTAACGCGGAATGATGACCAGGTCGAAGGCAAGCGTGGCGCCCAGAACCAGCGCCCATTTGATGGCAAGCCAGCGCGGCCTGCGCAGGTACACCGCGAGCAGTGTCAGCCCGACATCGGCGAAGACGAGCGCGGAGGCCACCGCGGCGGCGCGCAGCAGTGTCACGGTTGCGTCGAACGCGGAGCCGTAGAGCAGGCGCACGATCCAGGGCGCGCAAGCGGAAATGGCCAGCCCACCTGCAAGACCGAGCGCACCCAGCCCGATCGCGATGCGGCCGATGTTGGCGTGCGCCTCGTCGAACGACTTGCGTGCGTAGACATAGGTCGGCGCAATGCCGGCGGCCAGAATGCCGGCCACCATTGTGAAGTTGTCGAGGACCTGCATGCAGGCAGCGTAGGCGCCGAAGTCCACGGCCGGCACGACGGGCTGCAGCACGAGCTGGTCGACGCGGCGCGCGCCCATCATGAGGATGAAGCTGACCCAGAACAGCGCGCCGCTGTTCATCAGCGCGCGCGCCAGCGCGGGCTGCCAGCCAAAGTCGCGCACCGGCGAACGTGACAGGTAGTAGCTGACCAGAAGTGCCGCCACCAAGAAGGGTTCGATCGTGAACGCGGCGGCGTAGCCGCTCACCTCGCGAACGCCGGTGGCAAACAGCGCAGCGACGATAAGCGCCTTGATGATCAGTGCGACGAGGCTGAACAAGGTGCCCGGCCGATTGTTGGTGTGGGCCTGCATCCAGGCGACCACCACGCCGAACGGTTCGCGCAGCAGGATCGCAAGGCCAAGCCACAGCGCCGCGTGCCACACTTCCGCCGCCGGCGACGTCACGCCCAAGTAGGCACACATCAGCAGGTAGCCGGCCGTGCCACCGGCCAGGCGCAGCACGAAGGCATGGGCGAGCAGCCGATACTGCGCAGCTGGTGCCGGTTCCGCAACGAGCCGGGGTACCACCACCTCGCCGCTACAGACGAGTGCCAGGGACGCGGCAATCAGGACAATCGATTGCGCGTACTGGAAGTGCGCAAAGCCGGCCGGACCCAGCGCCCGCGCCAGCATGGCCACGACACCGATGCCGATGCCGACCTGGAAGCCGCGCTCGGCCAGCATCCACAGAAGATTGCCCGTCACGCGCCGGCGCATCAGGCAACCCCCACCTGCGGCAGCGAGGCCGTCCTGGCCACGCTTGCGTACAGATTCAGCCAGCGCGCGGCGATCGCGTCGAGCGAGAAAGCGGTAAGGGCACGCTCCCGTCGGGCGGCTACGTCGACTGTCGTACCCCGGCCTTGCCGAAGCGCCGCTCCCAGTGCATGCGCGAATGCCTGGGCATCGCCGCGCGGCACAATGGTGCCCTGGTCGAGAAGGACTTCCTCAACGCCTGGCGCGTCGGTGGCGACCACGGGGCAGCCGCAGGCGAGTGCCTCTACCAGGACCATTGGCAATCCCTCGATGTTCGATGACAGCACGAAAGTGTCCGCCGCATTGAGCAGGGCGGGTACGTCGTCGCGCGGGCCCAGCAAGGTGACGCGTGGTGACAGGCCCATCGCGGCAATCTGGTCGGCCAGCGCCCCGTGGAGTGGCCCGCCACCTGCGATGAACAGGTGCGCGGGTGGCGTGGTGTCAAGATGGACGAATGCGTGAAGCAGCAGGTCCTGTGCCTTCTCTGGAACCAGCCGTCCGACGTTCAGCACCAGCCGTGTATCGCTGCCGATGCCCAGGCGCGCGCGCGTGGCGTCGCGCAAGGTCGTATCCGGGCGAAACCGGTCGATATCGATGCCGTTTGGCATGACCGTGATGCGATCGCCCGGCACCGCCCCTGCCGAGATCATGCCGGCGCGACCGTCGTTGCTGACGTGGGTCGTCAGTGACGTCCACCGGTCCGTCAATCGATAGGCCAGCATACGCATGCGGCCGCCCTCGCGAAAGCTGTGTGCGGTGCAAATCAATGGCGGGCAGCGCACGATGCGGGTCAGAACGCGTGCAAACAGGTTGGCATGCACCATGTGCGCGTGGATGACATCGGGTTGCCACGACCTGACCAGCGCGCGCGCGCGCCAGAGCGCCCGGACGATGCCCGCGGGTGTCTTGCGCATGCCGAGTTCGACGACATGGGCGTCAGCCGGCAGGTCGAGCTCGCGACCGGGCGACAGGCTGAGGATCGCGACGGCGTGGCCCATCGCCAGATACGCGCGTGCCAGGGCAACGACCTGATGCTCGGCGCCGCCGACCTTCAGGCCGGTCGTGACCAGCAGAATCCGCATCGGCGCGCCAGTGGGCGTGGTGCGGACCATCATCGCGCCCCATACCCCGTCAGCAGCGTCCGCACGGTCTTGACGCAAATCAGCAGGTCGAGCGCGAACGAGCAATGCTTGACGTAGTAGAGGTCATAGCTGAGCTTGGTGACGGTTTCCGCATGGGAGCCCACATAGCCCTGCTGTACCTGCGCCCAGCCGGACAGCCCCGGGCGCACGAGATGGCGATATGGGTAGTAGGGGATGGTTTCCGCGAACTCATCGACCATCGGCACCTGCTCCGGGCGGGGGCCGATCAGGCTCATGTCGCCGACCAGCACATTCCACAGTTGCGGCAGTTCATCGAGCCGGTACTTGCGAATCACGCGGCCCACGCGGGTGATGCGAGGGTCCAGCCGCGAAGCGAACTGCGCGGGGGCATCGCGCTGGACGCCCATGCTGCGAAACTTCAGCATCGTGAAGGGGTTGCCGAACAGTCCGACGCGCGTCTGGCGGAACAGTACCGGTCCCGGCGATTCCAGTCGGATCGCCAGCGCGGTCAGCAGCGATGCCGGCAAGGCAACCGGCGCCAGGCAGAGCACCGCGGACAAGTCCAGCACGCGCTTGGCGAAGCCATAGAGGTAGTGCCGCGCGTAGTCATCCAGGAAGTTCTCGTCGATATGGGCCAGGCCCACGCGGCCGGTCAGCATTTCGCCAACACGTTCCACGGAGTACATCCGCACATGGCTGAGCTTGAGTCGGGCAAGCGCCCGCGTGCGCTCGGGGTCGGCCGTGGCCGTGCGATCGAGCATCAGCCCGTTGTAATGCACGGCTTCCTCGATCGAGCGGATTTGCTCGAATCGCATGGGGCTGGGCGGCGTGGCGCCCGGCATGGCCAGGATGTCGCGGAGTTGATCGAGCGCGCGCGGGTCGGTGTAGCCGAACACCGGTACGTAGTTCTGCACGAAGCGGCGATAGCCAAAGCCGCTCCAGGCGAGGGTGGTCACATAGCCGAGCAGCAGCGCACCGCGCGAATACTCGATATGGAATGAGGCAAACACCAGGAGCAGCAGGCCAAATGGCAGCGTGGCGGCCACGCCAACCAGGCTGTTGCCCTCGATGGATGGCAGGTGCAGGGACCGGTGCAGCAGCACGAAGGTGCACAGGTAGGGCACGATCGACCACAGCAGCGTGCGTGTAAAGACGTACGTGACGATGCCGGTATGGTGGAGATACTCCGCCAGCGCGGTGTTCAGGCCGAACAGGACGAGGCCGAGCAGCGCCCAGGCCAGCATCCGGCTCACGCGTCGGACGGTTTCGGATCCGCGGGCGTTACCGGCGCCGGCCCGATGGCCGTGCATGGGCGCCGCTTCCTTGTTGGCCGACATCTCAGGCGTCTCCTGTCCGGACCGGGGCCGCGCTGGCGGCCTGGCCAATGGCTTGCTGGTAGACCCGCCAGGTCGCATCGGCCATCGGCCCGAGTTCGAAGGCGCGCGCCCAGCGGCCGCGGGCGGCCTGGCCGAGCACGATGCGCCGTTCGGGGCTGGTTGCCAGCGCACTGAGGATGCTGGCCAGCGAGACGTCATCGTTGCCGCTCAACAGCACACCAGCCAATTCCGCGCCGAATTGTTCGCGGATGCCCGGCAGATCCGTGGCGACGACCGGCAGGCCGGCGCGCATGGCTTCCAGAATCGACAGCGGCAGGCCCTCGTGATCGGAGACCAGTACGAAGAGCTGCGCGGATGCCAACAGGCCGGGAATATCGTCGATATTGCCCGGCAAGTGAATGCGGCCGGGCGCCAGCTGATTGGCCAACGCACGCATGTCGTCGCGCATGGGCCCGTCTCCGGCGATGACCAGTTCGCAGTCGTCAATGCCGGCGCGGGCGAACGCGCGGATCAGCACTTCCGGCCGTTTCGGCGCGGCAAAGCGGGCGACCATGACGATGCGGCGCAGCGGCTCGCCGGGTGCGGCACGCTCGGGTGTGTCGGCAATGCCGTTGTGGATCACACTGACCCGCGTCGATGCGATCGGCAGGCTAGCGGCCATGGCGCGCTCCGCGTCCGCGACGCAGATCAGATGCGAGGTCAGCGGTGCCAGGCACCATTCGGCCAGACGCGACGCTATTCGGCGCACGGCGGGAGCGGCCGGCTTGAAGGCGAAGCCATGCACGGTATAGACAACCGGGATTCCCAGCCACCAGCCCGCCAGACGGCCCAGCGCACCGGCTTTGGCGCTGTGGACGTGGATGACGTCGGGCGCCGCCTGGCGCAATGCAGCCACGATCTGCCGCAATGTGGAGACGGCCCGAAGCGGTGACATCGCATTGTCCAGCAGGGACAACCGTACGGTGTTGGCGCCAGTTGCCCTGGCTGCAGCGAACAATGGGCCGTCGCCACCGGCCAGAACCGTGGCATCGACCTGGCCCCGCAGCGCTCGCAGGAGATCCGCGACGTGCGCCTGTGCGCCCCCGATCTCGGAATTCGTGATCAGGTAGGCGATTCGGGGCCGGGGCAGGGGCGATGAGGTGTGCACGAGGGCGGAGGAAAGTCTGTTCGGGAGCACTGGCGGCCAGGCTCAGGCCGTATCCGGGCTTTTGGGGGCTGCGGCTGACAAGGACTTTGCGGTGCCGTCCGCGAGGGCCCGTCGCATGTGTGTTCACCGAGTGTGCCCCGGCGCACTAGGCGGCGATCCGGCATGGCTCGGTGATTATAAACTGGCGCGGTCGCCGTAATCCGGCAAAATATCGCCTTTGGCGCAACTTTGGCAGTGTGGCCGCTCTCCTTCACGGCTGCTGACGCAGCGCAACTAGCACGGGACCATCTATGCAAATTGACCCCACGATCTTCAAGGCCTATGACATTCGCGGCATCGTTGGCAAGACGCTGACGCCTGAAGTCGCGCGCTTCATCGGGCAGTCCTTCGGTTCAGCCGCCGTCGAGCTTGGCGAGAAAACCGTCGTGGTTGGCCGCGATGGCCGACTGTCCGGACCGGACCTGCTGGGCGGCCTCGTGGAAGGCCTGCGTGCCGCGGGGGTCGACGTGATCGACCTCGGCATGGTGGCCACGCCGATGGTCTACTTCGGCACCAATATCGAGCTCGACGGCCGCAGCGCCACGTCCGGCATCATGGTCACGGGCAGCCATAACCCGCCCGACTACAACGGTTTCAAGATGGTGCTGGGCGGCAAGGCCATCTACGGCGACCAGATCCAGGCGCTGCGCCAGCGCATCGAGGCCCGCAAGTTCACGCAGGGTGCCGGCACCTACAAGCTCGTGGGCGTACGCCAGCAATACCTCGACCGCATCGTCGGCGACGTGAAGCTCGCCCGCCCGATGAAAATCGCGCTGGATGCCGGCAACGGCGTGGCCGGTGCGTTCGTGGGCGACCTGTTCCGCGCCCTGGGCTGCGAGGTCGTTGAATTGTTCTGCGATGTGGACGGGCATTTTCCGAACCACCATCCCGACCCGGCCCATGTGGAAAACCTGCAGGACCTGATGAAGTGCCTGCGCGAGACCGACTGCGAGCTGGGCCTGGCTTTCGATGGTGACGGCGATCGCCTGGGCGTGGTGACCAAGGATGGCCAGGTCATCTTCCCCGACCGGCAACTGATGTTGTTCGCGGAGGAAATCCTGTCGCGCAACCCGGGCGCGCAGGTCATCTACGACGTCAAGTGCACGGGCAAGCTGGCACCGTGGATCCGCCAGCATGGTGGCAACCCGCTGATGTGGAAGACCGGCCATTCGCTGGTCAAGGCCAAGCTCAAGGAAACCGGCGCGCCGATCGCCGGGGAGATGAGCGGTCACGTGTTCTTCAAGGACCGCTGGTACGGTTTCGACGACGGCCTGTACACAGGCGCCCGCCTGCTGGAAATCCTGTCACGCCACGCCGATCCGAGCGCGGTGCTGAACGCGCTGCCGGACTCCAACTGCACGCCGGAGCTGCAGCTCAAGTGCGCCGAGGGCGAGGCCTTCACCCTGCTGGACAAGATCCGCGCCAACGCGAAGTTCGAGGGCGCGAAGGAAGTCATCACGATCGACGGCGTACGCGTGGAATATCCCGATGGCTTCGGCCTGGCGCGTCCGTCCAACACCACGCCCGTGGTGGTGATGCGCTTCGAGGCGGATAACGATGCCGCGCTGGCCCGTATCCAGGCCGAATTCAAGCGCGTGATCTTGGCAGAGAAGCCGGATGCAAAGCTCCCGTTCTGATGCAATGGGGGATCCGGTCATGACGACACCGTCGCCGCTGGCGGCGGTGTCGCCGTATGCATTGCCGGCGCGTCCGCGCATCCTGATCGTCAAGGTCTCGTCGCTGGGCGATGTCGTGCACAACATGCCGCTTGTGCACGACCTGCGCGCGTGCTGGCCGGATGCAGAGATCGACTGGGTGGTGGAGGAGGGTTACGTCGACCTCGTGCGCCTGCTGCCCGATGTCCATCGCGTGATCCCGTTCGCGCTGCGGCGCTGGCGCAAGCGGTTCTGGCAGGGCGATACGTGGGCCGAGATCGGTGCGCTGCGCTACGCCATCCGCGAACGTCCGTATGACGCCGTGCTGGAGACGCAGGGCCTGCTCAAGACGGCCATCGTCGCGCGTACCGCCGCGCGGGCGGCCGGCGCGCCGGTGATCGGCCTGGGGAACGCCACGCAGGGCTCGGGCTACGAGCCTGCCGCGCGGTTGTTCTACACATCGCCGGTCAAGGTGCCGCGCCAGACCCATTCGGTCCGGCGCTCGCGCCTGCTGGGCGCCGCGCTCACGGGCGCCACGCCACCCGAGCCGCCGCGCTTCTTCGGTCCGACGGCCCGGACGCTCCATGTCAACGATCCGCTCTGGGCCGACCTGCCGCCGCGCTATGCCGTGTGCTTCCACGCCACGGCGGGTGCGAAGAAGCGCTGGCCGGTGGCCAGCTGGCATGCGCTGGGCCTGCGGCTGCAGGCCGAAGGCCTGACTGTGCTGTTGCCCTGGGGCAATGAATCGGAACGACGCGACGCGGAGGGCATTGCCGCCGGCATTCCCGGGGCGCAGGTGCTGCCGCGATTCTCGGTGATGCAGGGGTTTGGCCTGATCAATCGCGCCGAGGTGGTGGTGGGCGTCGATACGGGGCTGGTCCACATCGCCGCGGCGCTGTGCCGGCCGACCGTGGAAATCTATACCGCTACCTGGCGCTGGAAGACGGAAGGCTACTGGTCCGACCGGATCGCCAATGTGGGCGATGACGGCGTGGTGCCCTCGGTCGATGACGTCTATTCCGCCGCCGTGCGGGTGCGCGGAGTGGTCGGCTGATGCTGCGTGTCGTCTATACCCTGTTGTGGCTGGTCATCCTGCCACTGGCATTGCTGCGCCTGGTCTGGCGCGCACGCAAGGAGCCGGGCTACGTCCGGCACGTGGGCGAGCGGCTGGGCGCCTATGGCGCGCTGTCCGCCACGGGCCCGTGGATCTGGGTCCATGCCGTGTCGGTGGGCGAGACCCGCGCCGCGCAGCCGTTGATCGACGCGTTGCTGGCGGCCTACCCGGCGCACCGCATCCTGCTGACGCACATGACGCCGACCGGCCGCCAGACGGGCCAGCAGCTTTATGGCGCGAATGCACGCATCCAGCAGTGCTATCTGCCGTATGACCTGCCGTGGCTGGTGAGGCGTTTCCTGTCGTATTTCAGGCCGGATACCGGCCTGATCATGGAGACGGAAGTGTGGCCGAACCTGGTGCACGTGACGCGCCGCGTCGGCGTGCCGCTGTTCCTGGTCAACGCGCGGCTGTCGCCACGCAGCTATCGCCGGACGGCGCGGTTTGGTGGCGCGGCGGCTGCGCTCTACAACGATTTCACGGCTGTGCTGGCCCAGACGGCGGGCGATGCCGAGCGCTATCGCGCGCTGGGCGTGCGGGCGGTGCAAGTCACCGGCAACCTGAAGTTCGACATGCAGCCGCCGGAAGCCGGCGTGGCGCGCGGCCGCATGCTGCGCAAGGCATTCGGTGACCGGCACGTGCTCGCGGCGGCCAGTACGCGTGAGGGGGAGGAGCCTCTGATCCTGGATGCTTTCGCGCGCTGGCCGGGTCCGGATCGTCCCGCGCTGTTGCTGGTGCCGCGCCATCCGCAGCGCTTTGACGAAGTGGCCGCGCTGGCCGCGAAGGCCGGTTTCAGCGTGCAGCGCCGCAGCCAGCTGGATGTGGCAATCGAGGCGACAATCGCCGCCGACATCGTGCTGGGCGATTCGATGGGCGAAATGGCGATGTACTACGCTGCGTCGGACATCGCCTATATCGGCGGCAGCCTGATTCCGCTGGGCGGCCAAAACCTGATCGAGTCATGTGCGGTGGGCACGCCGGTGTTGATGGGGCCGCACACGTTCAACTTTGCCCAGGCCACCGAGGACGCCATCGCGGCGGGTGCCTGCGAGCGCGTGGCCGATGCCGACGCGCTGATGGCAACGGCCGCCGCGGTGCTGGCGGATCCGGCGCGCCTCGCCGATATGCGGGCCCACGCGCTGACCTTTGCTGGGCTGCACCGAGGTGCCACCGCGCGCACGCTCGCCGCGTTAGAACCAGTGTTGCGCTGACATACACGCGCAACGCAGGGTTCTACACTGCAAGGCGGGGCAGGGCGGATCACATGTAACACGTACGTGTCGATTGCGCCGCCCCGCCAGAAAAAGGAGCCGATTCATGCAGCATCCATCCCTCGCATCTTCCCGACTGCGCGGCCTGGCAGCAATGCTGGCGGTTGCCGCCACAGCCTTCGTGTCCGCCTGCGCGACCGGCTCGGTGCCGGATCAGCCTTCCGCGAACGCCAGCCTGAACGAGACCCGATCGGGTGGCCCGAGCCGCTGGGAGTTGGTGCGCTGGCAGCAGGCCGATGGCACCTTGCGTGACATTCCGCATGGCGATAACGGCCAGCCGATCATTTTCGATTTCAATGACGGGATCGACTCGCAGCAGGGCACGGTGAGCGGCACCAGCGGCTGCAACCGGTTCACGGGCGGCTATGGCAAGACCACCACCGGCATCCGCTTTGACCGCATCGCGGGCACGCGCATGGCATGTCCGGGGCCACGGATGGCCCTGGAAGCGGCGTTGCTCAAGGCGATGCAATCACCGTTCGCGACCGTCGGCACGCAGCCTTCGGCGGGATCCACCGGTCGGCAGATCGTCTGGAAGACCGTCGATGGCGATTTGTTGCAGTTTGTCGAGCGCGAAGGGGTGGGCCAGCGCGGCGCGAAGCTGGATGCGGCCGCCGGAAAGGAGAAGATTGTCTACATCGACTCCCAGCGCGTGGAGTGCTCGGGCGTGGGCAGGATGCAATGCTATCGCTGGCGCGAGTCGCCCGACGCGCCGTGGCAACTCTGGTATGGGCCGATCGAGGGGCTCGATTTCGAACCGGGCGTCAGCTACAAGCTGCGCGTGCGCGAATACCAGGTTCAGAACCCGCCAGCGGATGCTTCGTCGATCCGCTGGGAGTTGCTCAATGTGGAATCGCGTGCCCGGGCGAAATAGGCGGTGAAGCGCAGGGGCCGCATAGCCGATCGTTTACAATCCGGCCTGATCTCCAGCGCCCCACATATACATGGCGTATTCGTCGCTTCTTTAAGCCCTTTTATGACCATAAGCAACGCCCGGCTCTCCAGGATGGCCGACATCCTCGTCCTTGCCTTTCCCATACTGATCCTGTGCGTGCCGCGAGGCGCAGGGGTCTTTCTCGCGGGCGTCAGCGTCCTGGCACTGATGGGTTGGCGGGGCGCGGGGCGCGCGTGGCGTGAGCATGCCGAAGTGCTGATGCCCCTGGCCATCTCGGTCCTGGCCTTCATGGCGGTCCATATCGCGTCGAAGCTGTACTTCGATGTGCCCTGGAATGTGATCGATAACCCATCTCGGGCGCTGCTTGCGATCCTGACGTGCTGGGTGATCGTACGTTCGGCACCGATCCCCGGCCGCCTCTGGCGCGGCATCACCGTGGGGCTCTTTTTTGCGCTGCTGATTGTTGCCTACCAGAAGTTTGCATTGGGCTACGAGCGGCCATCGGCATGGACGCAAGCCATCGCCTTTGCCAATATGGTCGCGGCGCTGGCGCTGGTTGGCTTTGCCCGGCCGGGCGAGACGCGGATGGCGCATGCCGAGGCATGGTTCAACGTCTTGTGCGGCGTCATGATCCTGATGCTGAACGGCACCCGTGGGGCGGTTGTTGCCTTGCTGGTGACCGTCGTGCCGATGCTGCTGATCCGCTATCGGCGCTTTACCTTGCGCATGTTTCTCGTGTCGGTGGCAGCCGTCGCCGTGCTGGCGGTTGGCGCCTATATGGTTCCTGGTAGCCCGGTCTCCAAGCGTGTCGACCAGGCTGTGACGGAGATCCAGCAGTACGAGCAAGGCGATATCGAGACGTCGGTCGGTGTGCGCCTCAAGATCTGGCATCTCGGCATGCAGTACTTCATCGAGCATCCGTGGACCGGTTCGGGCGTGGGGCAGTTTGCGCATATTCTTCACAACGCACCGTTTTGCCAGCAAACGACATCGGCGGCGTGCGTGCTTGAGCATGCTCACAACGATATTGTCGAAGCGGCTTCCACGACAGGCATTCCCGGACTCCTGACCACACTGGGACTCTTCCTGGTGCCGGTGTGGCTGTTTGGCCGTGCATTGCGCGCATGCCGTGCCGGCGGCAACGATCAGGGCATGAGCCTGGCCGTTGCGGGGATGGGCGCTGTATTGTCTTCGCTGATCTGTGGCCTGACTCAGGTCACGATGGCGCATCAGGCCAATGTCGTGTTCTATGCGGGACTCATCGGCTTGCTGCTGGGGCTGGCCGGACTCGAGGCGCGCGCAACGCGTCGTCTCGACACCCGTGCCACTGCCGAAAGCGTGCCGCCTGTCGGCGTAACTCGTGCAAGCGTCAGCGGCATCTAGGCAGAAGCCTCAGGACTGAGGCAGTCAGGACCGTGGTGCTGCGGCCGGAACCATGCTTTCGCGCCGGCCGCGTTCCCCACGTGCCGGCGCTGGCGCGGGGGCCGCGCCCATTCGCGTCTTTGCCGGCAGCTTGTACATCGACCCCGGCACGGATGTCAGCAGCGTGTTGATCTGCACGACGTCATCCTCGGACAGCACGCCGGTCGAAGCCTTCAACCGCATGCCGTTCATGATCGTGTCGTACCGTGCCTTCGCCAGATCACGGCGCGTCGAGAACAGCTGCGCTTCGGCATTCAGCACGTCGATATTGATCCGCACGCCCACTTCATAGCCGAGCTGGTTCGATTCCACCGCACTTTGCGCCGAGCGCTCGGCCGCTTCCAGTGCCTTGACCTGGGCCAGGCCATTGAACACGCCCGAGTAAGTCTGTCGCGCCGATTGCGCGGCGGTACGGCGCGCGAACTCGAGGTCGCTCGCGGCCTTGTCGGCCAGTGCCAGCGTCTCGCGCACACGTGACTGGATCTGGCCACCCGCGTAGATCGGGATGCTCAGCTGCACACCCACCACGCCCGAGTTGTAGCGGCTGCCGATATTGCTGAGCTGCGTGGCCGTGCCCTGGGCGTTGGTGTAGCCATAGGACGCGACGAAGTCGACAGAGGGCAGGTGGCCGGCCTTGGCCTTGTTCGTTTCACGCTGCGCGGTTTCGAGGTTGTAGCCGGCGATGCCCACCTGCGGATTGGTCTGCTCGGCCTGCGCGGCCCATGCGTTCACGTCGGCCGGCATGGGGCCGGGGATCGCGGCTTCGGGGCGCAGGCCCATGAGTTCGTCGACGGGGTTGCCGGTGATCTGCTGCAGCGTGGCGCGGGTGACTTCGAGCGCGCTCTGGGCGGCGATCTCGGTGGACGTCGCCAGGTCATAACGTGCCTGCGCATCGTTGGCATCGGTAATCGTGGCCGTGCCGACTTCGAAATTGCGCTTGGCCTGTTCGAGCTGCTCGCCGATGGCCTTCTTCTGGGCGCCGGCCAGATAGAGATTGTCCTGCGCGGCCAGCACGTCGAAGTACGCCTGCGACGCGCGCGTGATCAGGTCAAGCTGCGCCTGCTGGAACGTGATTTCGCCCGCCAGCGAGGCCAGTTCGCCCTGCTTGTAGGTTTCCCAGCGATCCCAGCGGAACAGCGGCTGCGTCAGCTGCAGTGCCCAGGTGTTGGCATTGAAGTAGCGCGTGATGTCGACCGGCGAACTGTAATCGGCCATGGTCCGTTGCACCCCGGCCGTGCCGCCCACCAGCGGCAGCAATCCCGCGCGCGCCTGCGGCAGGCGCTCTCGCGTGGCCAGCAGCTGGGACCTCGCGCTGGCGAACTGGGCGTCATTGGATTGCGCATCGCGATAGACCTGAAGCAGGTCCGCTGCCAACGCAGCCGGGACATGCAGCAAGGCCAGCAGGGACACGGCGACCGCCAGGGGTTTCCTGGCCGCGCCGGGCACGGCGAGAAGCGCAAAACTCATGACATCTCCAGCTTGCCGCGGCGCGCGCGGTCAACGTTCAGGTGGTGGTACGGGTGGTACGGCAAGGACGAGATACGGCGGTACAGCGGGGCGATGCTTGAATACGGCTTGAATACGGCCTGGGGTACTGCGGGATGGGCGATGGCCCGGGCGAAGGATCGGCCGGGCCTTTGTCGCTCAGTACTGCGGAACGGAGGGGTCCACGTCGGTCGACCAGGCATGGATGCCGCCGGTCAGGTTGTAGACGTTGGCATAGCCCTGCCGCTCCAGGAAGTTGGCCACCTGCATGCTGCGCGCACCGTGGTGGCAGATGCAGACGATCTCGGCGTCTTCTTCCAGTTCGTTCATCCGGGCCGGGATCTGGCCCATCGGGATATGCGTAATGCCGGGCATGGCAGCGGTGCGGACTTCCAAGTCCTCGCGCACGTCCAGCAGTACCGGCTTGGCGCGGCCGGCATCCGCCAGCCACTGCGCCAGTTGCGTTGCGTTGATGACCTGCATGGCGGGCTCCCGGATCAGAACTTGAAACGCGAGGGCTGTGCGGCGCCTTGCAGGGGCGTGGCCAGCGTCTCGAACAGGTTCACGGACTGGTATTCGTTTTCCGATACGCGGGTGACCAGGCGGGCTTCCATCACCGGTGCGGTGCCGACGATCGCGGCGATGCGGCCGCCGACCTTGATCTGCGACAGCATCGACTGCGGGATCTCCGGCACCGAGCCCGAGACGCAGATCACATCGTACGGAGCGGCGGCGGCCCAGCCTTCGGCGGCGTTGCCTTCGGCCACGTCCACGTTGGTCACGCCGGCGTCAGCCAGGTTCTTGCGGGCCAGCGTCACCATTTCGGGCTCGATATCCACGGTCAGCACGTGGCGGGCGCGGTTGGCGAGCAGGGCGGCCATGTAGCCGGAACCGGCGCCGATTTCCAGGACGTTTTCATGCTTGCGCACGTTCAGGTCCTGCAGGATGCGGGCTTCCACGCGCGGAGGCAGCATGTTCTGGCCGGCCGGCAGGGGGATCTCCATGTCGACGAAAGCCAGCGCGGCGTAGGCCTGCGGCACGAACTGCTCCCGCTTGACCACGGCGAGCAGGTCCAGGATTTCCTGGTCCAGCACGTCCCACGGGCGGATTTGCTGTTCGATCATGTTGAACCGGGCTTTTTCGAGATCCATCTTGCGTATCCTTCCAATGCTTGCTGCGCTTGCGTTGCCGGCCGTCGCCGGCGATCGCTGCCAGTGCTGTTGATTCTGGTTGACTCTGTTTCCCGGCCGGCTGGTGCGCGCGCCGGGAAGTTGCGTAAAAGCCCGCTATTTTACCCCTGCGGACCCCCCTGGGATGTTTACAGATTATTGGTGAAGGCTTCCCCGGGGGGGAGTGTTGCGCCGGGGCACCGTTCCTCAGCCGTCCTCGGCGCGCCCCTGCGCGGCGGCACGCTCGGCCATCATTTCGTCGCGAATGCGTTCCCAGACATATGGGCCCGCTTGTGGGGGCAGCGGCGTGTCGCGCGCCGGGCCGGTCGTCAGGCCAAACAGCAGGATCTGCAGCAACTGGTCGACGAATGCGCCCGGATCGATCTCCTGGACGGCGACCTGGCTGAACGCGCGCTGCCACAACATCAGGAACACCAGCGGTGCGCACATCAATGTCGTGGTGGGATTGGCGGGCGTCGCGCGGAACTCGCCGCGCGCCACGCCACGCGCCAGCACGCGTGCGAACAGTTCGTCGCCCGGGCCCATGACCTCGTCCTGGTAAAACTGTGCGATATCCGGGAAATTTCCCGATTCCGCCATGATCAGCTTGGTCAGCCCCGCCACCGGCGTGGCGCCGATCAGCCCCCACCAGCCGAGCAACAACTCGCGCAGCAGTTCCGGGGTCGAGCCTTCGAACGTGTCCACCAGGTCCATGCCCTTGGCGAGCGCTGGCACCAGGTTCTCGCGAACCACGGTCTTGAACAGTTCTTCCTTGTTGGCGAAGTAGAGGTAGACGGTGCCTTTGGATACCCCTGCGGCGGCGGCCACGTCTTCCAGCCGGGTGGCTGCAAAGCCGCGTTCGACGAACAGATCCAGCGCTGCCGCGACCAGTTCTTGCGGGCGCGCGGCCTTGCGCCGGTTCCAGCGGCGGGCGTCAGGATCTTTCTTGGGCGATGCAGGGGTCACGGGGCAGGGATGGCGAGAGTATGCGTCCGCACGCTGTCGCATCAAATAAATAACTTGTGGGTCAGTAATGTAGAGGAGCCGAGACACGTGGTCAAGCAAGGGCCGGTCGGCATTTTCCCATGCGCCGGGTGCGTGTCTGCATTGCTCGAAAGTGATGTATGAGGCCGGAGTTTCCCTTTGTTGCAGGTCTGGCAGTCATGCTCAGGCAAAATGGCGCCTTTGTATTGACGGCGTTTGCGTCAGAACCTTCACCATGTCTTGTCAGTCTGACCTGTCCTGTCGCGCCGGCTGCGGCGCCTGCTGCATCGCGCCGTCGATCGCGTCGCCGCTGCCGGGCATGCCGCAGGGCAAGCCCGCAGGCCAGCCCTGCGTCCAGCTGCTGCCCGATATGCGCTGCGCCGTATTCGGCCAGCCCGGGCGCCCCGCGTTTTGTGGTGGCCTGCGCCCGTCCGCCGAAATGTGCGGGGATTCGCGCGAGGCGGCACTGCACTGGCTGACGCGGCTGGAGATCCTGACGGCGCCCGCCTTCGTTGCAGCCTGACCGACGGGCCCGCAACCTGTTTCCTGGAGGTTTCACGATGATCGCGATGACACGCCGGCGCTGGCTGACGGCTGCCGGCATCGCCACCGCTGCCGCGGCTACCGTCTGGATCGCTGCCTGCAGCGGCCTGACCAATGAGTACACGTTTTCCCAAAGTCAGTTGCAGTCGGCATTGGAGCGCAAGTTTCCGTTCAACAAGCGCTATATGGAATTGTTCGATATCCAGCTGGCCAATCCGCAGCTCGCGCTGGATGCCCCGCGCAATCGCGTGACGGTGCAGTTCGACGCCACCATCGACAATCGCCTGTTCTTTCGCCAGCCCCTGACCGGTCGCTTCGCGCTGGAAAGCGCGCTGCGCTACGACGCGCCCACGCGATCGCTGGTGCTGCAGGACCCCGAGGTCAGGCAGTTCGACGTGCAGGGCATGCCCGCGCAGTTCGCGCGCCAGCTCAATGCGCTGGGCGGTATCTTGTCGGAGCAGTTGCTGCAGGGCTATCCGCTCTATACATTCAAGCCGGAGCAATTGCGCGTGGCCGGCACTAACGTTGAGCCCGGTACAATCACAGTCCTGCCGGACGGTATCAACGTCAAGATTAATCGGCCGTAAATCCAGATCAACAATAATGCCGACGCGCCCGCACGAGCCGTGCGGGCCTGACCGCGCCCTCCATCCTTCCTGAATCCGCATGGACATTGCACTCGCCCTGAAAGCCGTCATCCTCGGCATCGTCGAAGGACTGACTGAGTTCCTGCCCATTTCCAGTACCGGTCACCTGATCCTTGCCGGGCAGTTGCTGGATTTCAACGACGAGAAAGGCAAGATTTTCGAGATCGTCATCCAGTTTGGCGCGATCCTGGCGGTGTGCTGGGAATTCCGCCGTCGCATCGGCAGCGTCGTGGGCGGCCTGGCCTCCGATCCCAAGGCCCAACGCTTTGCCATCAACGTAATCGTGGCCACGGTGCCCGCCATCGTGCTGGCGCTGGTTTTCGGCAAATGGATCAAGGCCCATCTGTTCAACCCGATCACGGTGGCGATGGCGTTCATCGTTGGCGGCGTGGTGATTCTGCTGGCGGAATGGCGCGATGCGCGCCGCGGCACGGTTTCCCATCCGCAGGGCAATGCCTTGCTGGAAGCCGCCAAGGCTGGCGCGCCGCGCATCGAGTCCGTGGACGACCTGAACTGGCGCGATGCGCTCAAGGTCGGCCTTGCCCAGTGTTTTGCGCTGGTGCCGGGCACCTCGCGCTCCGGGGCGACGATCATCGGCGGCATGCTGTTTGGCCTGTCGCGTCAGGTGGCCACCGAGTTCTCATTCTTCCTGGCGATCCCGGTGATTTTCGGCGCCACGGTGTACGAGCTGTACAAGGCCCGTGCGCTGCTGTCGGCTGATGACCTGGGCGTTTTCGGCGTGGGTTTCGTGTTCGCGTTCCTGTCGGCGTTCCTGTGCGTGCGCTGGCTGCTGCGATTCGTGGCCACGCACGACTTCAAGCCATTCGCCTGGTATCGCATCGTCTTCGGCATCGTCGTGCTGGTAACGGCGTGGACCGGCCTGGTGTCCTGGCACGCGTGATGGCGGCCTGAATTTGGCTCGATAGCGGCTTGATGGCGGCTCGATGGCAATCCGAGACGCCAGCAAATGCCAAACAAAAAAGGCGTGGCCCCGATGGGAGCCACGCCTTTTAGTTTTTGGCGAGGAAGTACGGATCAACGCTTGCGGAACACCACGTCCCACACGCCGTGCCCCAGGCGGATGCCGCGCTTCTCGAACTTGGTGATGGGGCGATAGTCCGGGCGCTCGGCAAAGCCGTCGGCGGCGCTGGACGTGTTCTCCAGCATCGGCTCCCCTGCCAGCACTTCGACCATCTGCTGGGCGTATTCCTCCCAGTCCGTCGCGCAATGGAGATACCCGCCCGGCTTGAGCCGGCTGGCCAGCAGCTTGACCAGGGGAGGCTGCACCAGCCTGCGCTTGTTGTGGCGTTTCTTGTGCCAGGGATCGGGGAAGAAGATATGCACGCCGTCCAGCGAGTCCTCGGTCAGCATGTGGGCGACCACTTCGACCGCGTCGTGCTGGAGGATGCGCACATTCTCGATGCCGCGTTCGCCCGTCAGCTTGAGCAGGGCGCCCACACCCGGCTCATGGACCTCGCAGCCCAGGAAGTTGTCCTGCGGGCGCAGCTGGGCGATATGGGCGGTTGTCTCGCCCATGCCAAAGCCGATCTCGAGGATGGCCGGCCCGGTACGCCCGAACGTTGCCGCCCAGTCGAGCGGGGCGGGGCTGTAGGGCACCAGGAAGCGCGGGCCGAGTTCATCGATGGCGCGCTGCTGGCCGGTCGAGGTCCGTCCGGCGCGGCGCACGAACGAGCGGATACGGCGCGGGTGCGCGACGTCGTCGCCCGGCTGCTGCGTGGCGTCGGAGGCGGAGTCGGGCTGTCCGGACGCGGTCTCGGCGTCCTCTGCCGGCGTCGGTTCGGTACTGGCGTCTTGGGGGAGCATGGCAACAAAAAGCCGCCGGGCGGATCGCCGATCGGTGTTTCGACCGGGTGCCAGAGGCGGCTCGTTCAATCAGAGGTGGAGCGGGCGATGGGAATCGAACCCACGTCTTTAGCTTGGGAAGCTAAGGTAATGGCCATTATACGACGCCCGCAAGAAGCGCGATTCTACGCGGGATGGTGCGGTCAACGCAAGCCGCTGACGTGATGTCTTCGCCTCATTGCGAGGCGAAGACTCTCCCGGATGATCTCAGGCGGGGAGGGCGCGTAGTCCCGTCGATGGCTGAGGCGTCCTGCGCGTGTGGTGTGTCGTGTCCCCGCCAATCCGGAACACCGCCACGGCGTCAGACAATCTCTGCGCCTGCTCCTCCAATGATCCTGCCGCCGCCGCGGCCTGCTCCACCAATGCCGCGTTCTGCTGCGTGACTTCGTCCATCTGCGCCACGGCAACGTTGACCTGGTCGATACCGCTGCTCTGCTCGGCGGCCGCCGCGGCGATCTCGTTCATGATCTCGCTGACGCGCGCGATGGCACTGACGATTTCCCCCATCGTCGCGCCGGAGCGTTCGACCAGCCCGGCGCCGGTCTCTACCCGTGCCGTGGAAGCATCGATCAGGCCCTTGATCTCCTTGGCCGCTCCGGCGCTGCGCTGCGCCAGGGCGCGCACCTCGCTCGCCACCACGGCGAAGCCGCGACCCTGTTCGCCGGCGCGGGCCGCCTCCACCGCCGCATTGAGGGCGAGGATGTTGGTCTGGAACGCGATGCTTTCGATCACGCTGACGATGTCGCCGATCTTGCGCGAATCATCAACGATGTTCTGCATCGTGCCGACCACTTCGTGTGTGAGCTCGCCACCCTGCGCGGCAAGGCCCGAGGCGCCCTGGGCCAGGTTGCTGGCCTGCCTGGCGCTCTCGGCAGTCTGTTTGACGGTCGACGTGAGCTGCTCCATGCTGGCCGCGGTTTCCTCTAGCGAGGCGGCCTGTTCCTCAGTGCGCTGCGACAGGTCGGTGTTGCCGGCGGAAATTTCCTGAACGCCCGTGTTGATGGACTCGGTGCCGTGGCGCACGGTGCCGACGGTCTGGATCAGGGAGGCCTGCATGGTCTGCAGCGCGGCGCTCAGCTTGCCCATTTCGTTGTCGCTGCGGACCGTGACTTCCCCTGTCAGGTCGCCCTTGGCGATGCGCTGGAACTGGGCGATGGCGGCGTCAACGGGGTCGACGATCGCGCGCATCAGCGCCGCGCGGCCCAGCCAGCTCAGCAGCAACGCGCCCGCCAGGCCGACCGCCACGGCGATGCTGACCTGCCTGAAGCGTGCCTGTGCCTCCTGATACCGCTGCTCGCCTCGGTCGAGCTGGAGCTTTTCCAGGGCGAGCATGGCTTTTTCATAGGCGCCATAGAGCGGCGGCAGCTTGTGGGCCTGCACGTCGAGGAACGTTTGCTTGTCGCCGCCCTTCAGTGCCGCGAGGGCCGGATCGATCCCCTCCTTGAGGAACTTGTCGCGTTTGGCCTGCATTTCGCCGATCAGGCCCTGCTGGCCGGCATCGCCCTTGTCGACACCGGCCAGGTAGTGGTCCTGGCGTTCCGTGGACGCCTTCAGGTACTGGTCAAACCGTTTGAGCACGGCAGCGGCGCCTTCCTGGTCGCCGAGCTCCGTGAGCGAGGCGTAGGTGGCCAGCGCCAGCCGCAGGCGTAGCAGTTGACCGGCGCTGCCTTCCAGATCCGCCACTGCCGGCGTATCGACCGTGTACATCTGCCTGAGCGAGGTATTGTTCGCCTGCATGGACAGCAGGCCGGTGGCGGCGCCGATTCCTAGTGCGACAGCAAAAAAAGCGACCATGAGGCTGAGATAGCCCCGAATGGATAACTGCTTCAACATTGTCTCCTCCCTTGTAGCTTCGACGCCTGGCGTCCGGCCTCTATTGCGGGTCAGGGCGCAACCGGAACGTGCCATGCACGTTTGGCGGCGCTATTTCGGTCTACGGCAGGGGGCGCGGGAATCTGTAGGGTTGGGCTACCTCAGGGGGGTGTCCGGTCGCCGGCCCCCCCGATATGGGCATCCGTGTCGGGGGCGTTGTCGGAAAACCCCCCCGGCCCCGGGCATCCGGGCGCAAAATAGCGGCCACAACAAGATCCGAGACATCCGCCGTGCATCCCGCCCCTGCCCAACGATTCACGAGTGAACTGCTGCCCCGCATCGTCGAGCGCATCCGCAAGCTGTCCCAGGGCACGCTCCACACCGAAGTGCTTCCCGCCGATCGTGCGGATTTGCCTGCGCGCTTGCGTATCTGGGGCACCGCCCGCGCGAGCGGCGGCCGCTTTGCGCATCCGCTGGATATCACGCTGTCATGGGACGGCTACGAGGTGGACAGATTGTTCTCGTCGGGCGGAGAGATCCGGTTTGCGGAATATCTGGATGCCTTGCCCGCCAAGCTCGACGCATGGCAGGAGCCCCGTCAGATCGATTTCAATTCGAGGACCCAGGCCGATCCCTCGGTGCTGATCGGCGGGCTCGACTTCGAACACTTGATTCGATAGAAACCGCCGAAGTCGTGGCAGGGCGATGGCCGGGTGATCTTCCGCAGCCTCGGCATCAACCGTTGCGGATGACGTCGCCAGCCAGCAGTAGCCGGCACACGGCGCTTTCCTCCTGCCCCGCGGCCAGCCACCGCAATCCTTGCCCGTGGTGGATGGCGTTCGGCAGGCCCAGCCACGGCTCCACGCAATAAAAGTCCGAGTCGTCGCGCTCCGTCCATGTGGTCACCGCGTGCCAGCGCGCGCCGTGTAGATCTTCGCCGTCGGCATCGTCCAATGCCAGCCGGATCGAGCGTCCCGGCAACGCCAGGCTGACCGGGCCCGGCGCACGCAACACGTGAAAGGTGTCCTGCAGTCGTCCGTCGTCGAGCCGATACTCGCCATCGCCGGCCTCCGGCTTTGTGAGACCACCATCCGGTGATTGCCGTACGCGCTCTGCGGCCGGCATCGACAATTCACTCGCTGCGCGCTGCACATGGGGCAGGGCGAAGTAGAAATGATGCCCGGCGTAATACGGCAGCGGTCGATCCCCCGTGTTGCGGGTTTGCAAAGCGACCTCGAGCCCGTCGGCCAGTAGCTGATAGCGCACGGAGAACGCGAATTCGTACGGGTAGCCTTCACGCGTGGCAGCGGAAGACGCCAGCGTCATGCACACGGCGACGTCGGAAAACGCCGAGACCGTAAAAGGCAGATCGCGTGCAAATCCATGCTGCGCAAGTTCGTGCACGGCACCTTCGGGGTCGCGCCATTTGCCGGGCGCGCCGTCGACGAAATGCCTGCCGATAAACGGAAACAGCAACGGATTGCCGCCGCGCACCTTGGCAACGCGCGCCCAGTCGGCATCGTCTGGCCAGTAGAGGATGTCTTCGCCGCGATGCACCCAGCGCACCAGCCTGCCGCCGTGTTCGGGTGCGAGCAGCAGATAGCTGTCGCCCTCGCCGATCCGCACCAGGTGCTGGCCCTGAAATCGTTCGGTCGTTGCTTGTGCCATGCGCGGCCTCCTGGAAGTTCAGAACCCCGAGGGTATCGCATGCCACCGCTTTGGGGCGACTCGCCGCCGCCCGCATCGATTCGGCGCGTGGGCAGGTACGAAGCCGGTGCAGGCGTGCGCAATGCCGACGGCAGGAGATAGGTCGCCAGCACATTCGCCCCAACATTGCGTGGCGCGAATGTTGCGACGAAAGGCGGGCCCTCTCACGCTGAACAGGAGCCTTCCATGTCCCAGCTGCCCGCGCATCAGGCGTCTGCGCTCAAGCCGCCCGCCCAGTCTCCCACGGATTTTTCCCACGTCCGTCCACAAGATACCGGGTATGTCGACCAGGGGCTGCGTGACTTTTTCCTCTATCGCGATCTGGGCATCGCCGATGCCACCCATGGCAAGGTCCTCGTGCAACTGGTCAAGGCCAACTTGCCGCCGGAGCAGGGCACGGGCTGGCACCGGCATGTGGCGGACTTCCATATCGTGCTGATGCTCAAGGGCTGGGCACGCTTCATGTATGAGGATCAGGAGACGTTGGTGGCCGCGGGGGACTGCGTACACCAGCGCCCGGGCATCACGCACTACCTGTTCGATTATTCGCCGGACATGGAGTACCTGGAGATCGTGGGCCCGGCCGATTTCCAGACCATCGATGCGCTCGCGCCGTGCGACGTTCCCGCGGTGACGCCGTGGCCCCAGACGGCTCAGCAGGCGTGGCGCGACGTTGCAGTCTGATCGTCGCGTCAATGGCCCGGCGCCAATCGGCGCCTGCCGTCATGCGTCATTCGCGCGCGCCGCCTACTCGCTCATGTGGATGGTCTCCCGCAACAGCGGGTAGACCTGAGATTCCCAGCGCTTGCCGTTGAACACGCCGTAGTGCCCCACACCCGTCTGGATGTGATGCATGCGCATATACGGCCGCAGGCTTGCGCACAGGTCCTGCGCAGCCATGGTCTGGCCGATGGCGCAGATGTCGTCGCGCTCACCCTCCACGGTCAGCAGGGCGGTGCGACGAATCGCGTGGGTGGAGACGCGCCGGCCGGCCACGTCGAGCAGGCCCTGCGCGAGCACGAAGCGCTGGAATATCAGGCTGACCGTTTCCAGGTAGAACTCCGCGGTCAGGTCCATCGTAGCGAAGTACTCGGTGTAGAACGCCTGGATCGCGTCGGCCTGGTCATGTTCGCCGCGGGCGCGCAAAGCGTAGAGATCGCGCAGCGCCTGCTCGTGGCGTTCACGATTCATGCTCATGAACGCGATCAGTTGCACGAAGCCCGGGTAGACCCGCCGCATGGCTCCGGCAAAGCGAAATGGTACGTATCCGATCAGCGTGCTCTCGAACCACTCGATCGGCCGGCTCATCGCCAGCTCGTTGACCTTGGTTGGATTCACGCGTGCGTCGATCGGGCCCGCCATCAGCGTGAGGCTCGGTGGCTGGGCGGGATCGCCGTCCTCGGCCATCAATGCCACGGCCGCCAGCGCCGCCACGGTCGGCTGGCACACGGCCACCAAGTGGGTGTTGCCGCCGAGTACGTGAAGGAAGGTGATGAGATGCTGGACGAACTCGTCGAAGCCGAACCGCCCGTGGATGAGCGAGACGTCGCGCGGGTTGTGCCAGTCGGTAATGTAGACGTCATGGTCGCGGAGCATTGTCTCCACGGTGCCGCGCAGCAACGTGGCGAAGTGGCCGGACATCGGTGCCACCAGCAGCACGCGTGGCTGTTGCGGCGCACCTTCGCGGCGAAAGCGCAGCAATGTGCAGAAAGGCGTGCGCGTGACGATTTCCTCGACGACGGGGACGTGTTCGCCGCGGATCTTGACGCTGTGGATGGCGAATGGCGGACGATAGTGCGTGAGTCGCGCCAGCGCCAACACTTCGCAGGCGGCGCGCACAGTTCGCAGCGGCTCGGAATGATCGCCGCGGGGATAGCCGGCAAGCAGGGTCGCGGCGATATCCGCCAGCGAGCACGCTGGCTGCATCATGTCCGCGTAGGTCTGGTAGGCCTGGTACAGCATCGATTGGTCCCTCGCTATCGTCGGACCCCATTGCCGCAATATATATGCCATCGGCATGAATGTTGGCACGCGCCTTGCGATTTTCGTGCTCGACGACACGCAGATCGATGCGGCGTGGCGTAACGATCGCGTGCGGGTGTGCGCGCCGACGCGTGACGGCAGCGCGAGCCTCCGGGTGGTGCCACGTCACGCACCGGCAGGGTGCGCCTTGGCGAATCGCGCGGCTGCCACCGATACTGCAATCGAACATCGCGCACGTTGCCCCGGGGGGCAGAGGAGGCATGATGGCAAAGACGACGCTGACTATCAGCAGCAAGACGTATTCGTCGTGGTCGCTGCGAGGCTGGCTGCTGGCGAGGTTTGCCGGGCTGGAGTTCGAGGAAGTGCTGGTGCCACCGGATGACCCCGCCGCCCGGGCGGAAATCCTGCTGCTGTCGCCCTCCATCCTGGTGCCGTGCCTGCGCCATCAGGGCGTGACGGTGTGGGACACGCTGGCGATTGGCGAATATCTCAACGAGATCCGCCCCAAGGCGCGGCTGCTGCCCGATGATGTGCCCGCGCGCGCCCACTGCCGCGCCATCTGCGGTGAGATGCACTCGGGCTTTGCCGCCATGCGCGCCGCCTTGCCGATGAACCTCAAGGGCCACTTTCCGGGGTTGAAGGTCTGGTCGCGCGCGCAGGCGGACATCGACCGCATCACCGCCATCTGGACCGAATGCCTGACGCGCTACGGCGGGCCATATCTGTTCGGCGAACACCGGACCATGGCCGACGCGATGTACGCGCCGGTGGTGACGCGTTTTGTGACGTATGGCGTGATGCTGGACCCGCTGCCCGTGGAGTACTGCAAGGCGATCCTGGCCATGCCGGAGATGCAGGAATGGATTGCTGCCGCGCGCGAGGAACCCGACGAGATCAGCGAACTGGATGTCGAGTTCTAAGCGCGCTCCTGCGTTCCTCGCCCCCCACGCGCCTACGCGACGAGCGCCGCCCGGGCGAGGTACGCCGCCGCATAGGCGAAGTACCAGTCCAGGCTGTCCGGGTTGGCCATCGCGTCGCGGTTGGCGATCTGCTCCGGCGGGTGGCCGAGCAAGAGCTTCTTGATCGGCACCTCCATCTTCTTGCCGGACAGCGTGCGCGGTACGCCCGGCACCTGCAGGATCTCGTTCGGCACGTGTCGCGACGACAGCGCCACGCGAATGCGTGCGCGCAGCGTGTCGCGCAACGCATCGTCCAGCACCATGCCGTCGCGCAGGACCACGAACAGCGGCATGTAGGAATCGCGCCCCAGGTACTCCAGGTCGACGACCATGCTGTCCAGCACCTCGGGCAGCTCTTCCACCACGCGATAGAGCTCGCTGGTGCCCATGCGGATGCCGTGGCGGTTGATCGTCGCGTCCGAGCGGCCGTAGATGATCGCGCCGCCATGCGGCGTGATGCGGATCCAGTCACCATGGCGCCACGCATTGGGATACGTGTCGAAGTAGCTGTCGCGATACCGCTTGCCGTCCGCATCGCCCCAGAGGAACAGCGGCATCGACGGCATCGGCTCGGTGCACACCAGTTCGCCGACGGCGTCGATCAATGGCTGGCCGTTGTCGTCGAACGCTTCCACCTTCGCGCCCAGGCAGCGGCATTGCATCTCGCCCGAGCGGACGGGCAGCAACGGGCACCCGGCCACAAATGAGCCGGCGAAGTCAGTGCCGCCAGACATTGGCACGAGCCAGATATCGCTGCGCACTTGCGCATAGATCCATTCGTAGGCGTCGGCCGGGAGCGGCGATCCCGTCGAGCCCAGCCCGCGCAGCCGCGAGACATCGGCGATGGCGGCAGGCGCCACGCCTGCCTTCATGCAATTGGTGAAGAACGCCGCCCCGGCGCCAAACATCGTCACGCGCGCGTCGTCAACGAAGCGCCACAGCACGCCGGCATCGGGCCAGGCGGGATTGCCGTCGTAGAGCGCGATCGTCGTGCCCAGCAGCAGCCCGGCCACCTGGGCGTTCCACATGATCCATCCGCTGCTGCTGTACCAGTGGAAGACATCGTCCGGGCCGAGGTTGTTGTGGAAGGCCATCAGCTTGAGCTGCTCGACGACGATGCCGCCGTGGCCGTGCACGATCGGCTTCGGCATGCCCGTGGTGCCCGACGAATAGACGATCCAGAGCGGATGATCGAACGGCACCGATTCGATCCGCAGCGGGACATCGTGTGCGACGACTGCGGCCCAGTCATGGCGCCGCACCGGGCTTTCGAGAGGTAGCGGGCTGCCGATGGCGGGCACGATGACCAGGTCGGTCAGCGAGGGCAGGGCGGCCACCAGATCGGCAATGACCGGTGCCCGGTCATAGGTCTTGCCGCCGTAGCGGTAGCCGTCGACGGCGATCAGTACCTTGGGGGCGATCTGGCGGAAGCGATCGATCACGGCCACCTGGCCCATGTCGGGCGCGCAGCCGGACCACACCGCGCCGACGCTGGCGGTGGCCAGGAAGGCGACGACCGTCGCCGGCACGTTGGGCAGGTAGCCGGCCACGCGGTCGCCGCGCGCCACGCCCATCTGCCGGAGCGCGTGCGCCAGCGAGGCTACCTGGGCTTCGAGCGCGTCCCAGCTGAGATCGGCCAGCGGCTGGGCCTCGCCCGCGTGGCGGATGGCGGTGCGCTGGCGGGCCTCGCCGTGGCCGGCGTGGCGGAAGACTTGCTGCACGTAGTTGAGCGTGGCGCCTTCGAACCAGCGTGCGCCAGGCATGATGCGGCGATCCAGCACGCGCACGGCGGGTGTGTCGAACCGGACGTCGAAGTACCCACGGATGGCGTCCCAGAAGGCTTCGATCTCCGTGACCGACCATTGCCAGAGGCTGTCGTAGTCACGGAAATCCAGGCCGCGCTCGCGGCGCAGCCACGTCATGAAGGCCGCCAGTTGGCTGCCATCGGCAAACGCCGCGGAGGGCGTCCACATCGGTTTCCCTGCTGCGAGGGTCATGCTTGTCTCCTCCCAGGCCCGTCTCGTGGTGTGTCTCGCGGGCGTTGGCGGGTCCGGCCGGCGTGGCCGGGGCGGTCGTGGTGGTCGGTGCGGCCCGAGGCTTCTTTGCCGCCTCAGTGCCGCCCGGCCATCATACCGGCCTGCGGCGTCACTTGCTGGCCGGACGGTCGAACAGGGTCTCCCAGAGGCCGTCCACGCGTGCCTTCACCGCCGCGTCCATGGTGATGGTGCGGCCCCATTCGCGCGTGGTTTCGCCGGGCCACTTGTCGGTGGCGTCGATACCCATCTTCGACCCGAGACCGGATACCGGCGAGGCGAAGTCGAGGTAGTCGATCGGCGTGTTGTCGACCAGGACGGTGTCCCGGCTGGGGTCGACGCGCGTGGTGATCGCCCAGATGACTTCCTTCCAGTCACGCACGTCCACATCGTCATCCACCACGACGATGAACTTCGTGTACATGAACTGGCGCAGGAAGCTCCAGACGCCGAACATCACGCGCTTGGCATGGCCGGCGTACTGCTTCTTCATGCGAACCACGGCCATGCGGTAGCTGCAGCCTTCCGGCGGCAGGTAGAAGTCCGTGATCTCGGGAAACTGCTTCTGCAGCAGCGGCACGAAGACCTCGTTCAGTGCCACGCCCAGTACGGCGGGCTCGTCGGGCGGCTTGCCGGTATAGGTGGAGTGATAGATCGGGTCGCGCCGCATGGTGATGCGGTCGATCGTGAAGACCGGGAACCAGTCCTGTTCGTTGTAATAGCCGGTGTGATCGCCGAATGGGCCTTCCAGCGCGTGCTGGTAGCCGGAGGGATGGCCCGGGTCGGGCTGGATATGGCCTTCCAGGACGATTTCCGCGGACGCCGGCACGGACAGCTCGGAAAGCGTCGGTGTGATGCAGCCGGCCAGGGCGGTGCGGCTGCCGCGCAGCAGGCCGGCGAACTGATATTCGGACAGCGTGTCGGGCACCGGCGTCACGGCGCCGAGGATCGTGGCCGGGTCCGCGCCCAGCGCCACGGCGATCGGAAACGGCTGGCCCGGGTTGGCCAATGCGTGCTCGCGGAAGTCCAGCGCGCCGCCGCGATGGGTCAGCCAGCGCATGATGACCTGGTTGCGGCCGATGACCTGCTGTCGATAGATGCCCAGGTTCTGGCGCTTCTTGTGCGGGCCCTTCGTGACGACGAGACCCCATGTGATCAGCGGCGCCGCGTCGCCGGGCCAGCAGGTCTGGATCGGCAGCCGCGCCAGGTCGACGTCGTTGCCTTCCCAGACGATCTCCTGGCAGGCCGGGCTGCTGACGCGCTTGGGCGCCATGTCCCATACGGACTTGACGAGGGTAAAGAGCTTGCCGGCCTCGCGCAGGCCGCGCGGCGGCTCCGGCTCCTTCAGCGCCGACAGCACGCGGCCGATGTCGCGGAGGTCCCCCATCGACTCCGCCCCCATGCCCATCGCCACCCTCTGTGTCGTCCCGAACAGATTGGCGAGGACGGGCACCTTATAGATAGTGTCAGTCGCGGGTCCGCCTGGTTCCTTGCGTGGATGCTCGAACAGGACCGCCGGGCCGTTGGCGCGCAGGAGGCGGTCGCAAATCTCGGTCATCTCCAGGTTTGGAGACACCGGCGCGGCAATGCGTTTGAGCTCACCGAGCCCTTCCAGTTGGCCGATGAAATCGCGCAAGTCTTTGTATTGCATAGTGAAATCGATTGGAAATGTGGCGTCGCGCCAATTCGGGGAGAGTCGCTGGGATGTGTGTGACGATACACACGCAGCCTCATCGGCGCAAAAAAATCGTGCCTGACTGCATCTGGAAATTGTAAATATTCCGCGCTTCCGGAGGGGTGGCCCACAGGGCGGGAGCCTAGGCAGGCGCTACGATTCGGGGGTCCGACGTGACCCGGACGGTACGTAAATGCCCTTGTTACATATTTCTAAAAGTAGTTAATAGAAAACTCTTAATGCTTGACGGGTTATAAAAGGGTTCCTACAATCCGTTCTGCTCTGTGGGATGTTGCGTCGCAGCATGTCTTTTTGCCCTCTGTCAAGAGGGATTGCAGAAAAAAGACGTGGATGCCAATCCCCACATGACCATCATCAAGCGGCCCGCAAGACGGGCCCGATACGTGGTCCTCTGGCGAGAGCCGGAGTGTAGTGAGTCTTAGTGGCAGGGTGCGTTTCCCCAAGAGCGTACCCTGTTTCTCGTTGGGCGCATGGGGAGCGCCCGCCAACAGATGCTGGACACCCCTGCTAGGTGGCGCAGCATCCTTACTTGAGTACGTTGAAATCGGGCAAGCGCAGTTGTCGGGCGCGCGCGGCGAGCAGCGGATGGAGGTAAGTATGAGCGGTTGGAAAACCCTTCATCTTCCCGGCGTCGGGCGGGCATTGCAGGTCCGCTTCAGACAACCGGTTCCCGGTGTGAGCCGCGCGCTTCAAATGCGCCTGGCCCATCCGGTTGCGGGCCGCGCCTTGCTGCGTGGTGGCCGCACAACCTTGAAATACACCCTGAACAGTCTCGGGGTCCTGTCGGTGGCCGCAGCGGTCACCCTGACCGTCAGCCAGCAATGGCGGACATCGCTCGCCGGAGTACTGGCCGGCAAGGAAGCGCCGGCCGTGCTGATGGACGCCGCCATGCCTGCTGCCCATGCCAGCAGCGGCGTGCCGCCGTTCTCGGCCGATGTGGCGGCCGCGCGTCTGAACCACGGCACCTCGGGCTTGCCCACGGTGTCTGGCGTGGATGAGTGGGGCGGTTCGTCCGCCGGCAAGGTGCCGTCGGTCGCGCACCTGGCCGCACAGATTCCGGTCCAGCGCGTGGCGCTGGATGCCCGCAACACGGCTGCCCTGGGCTCCGCCCGTGAGCAGGCCGCCGTGGCCGACTACATCGCCCGCAAGTACCGCGTGGCGGCGCAGGCCACCACACAACTCGTGAAGGCGGCCTACATGACTGGCCGCGAGGTTGGCATCGATCCGCTGCTGATCCTGGGCGTGATCGCCATCGAGTCCAGCTTCAACCCCTACGCGGAAAGCGGTGTGGGTGCGCAAGGGCTGATGCAGGTCATGACCAAGGTCCACCAGGACAAGTACGAGGCCGTGGGCGGCGTGGCTGCCGCACTGAACCCGTATGCCAACATCAAGATCGGCGCGCTGGTCCTGAAGGATTGCATTGCGCGTGCTGGCTCGATCGAGGGTGGCCTGAAGTACTACGTGGGCGCCACGACCAACACGGACGGCGGCTACGGCGCCAAGGTTCTGGCCGAGCGTGCCCGTCTGCGTCAGTTGCTGGGCCTGCCCGCCGTGGAGGCAGCGACCAAGGCGACTGCTGCCGATGGCAAGACCCAGGCCGAGCATCGCCAGGGTACAGAGAAGCTGGAAGCGGCCGGAAACACGGCGCAGGCTGCCTGATCGCGGCTTCCTGATGGCGGCACCGAGCGGCGCCGAGCGGCACCGTCAGCGCCCATGCAAAAGAGCACCCCTCGGGGTGCTCTTTGCGTTTGTGCGTTCGGGCGTTTGTGCCGGGTGCGTGTTTCGATCCGCGATCAGCGGAGGAAATGGTGGAGCCGATGCATCGCCTCCTCGATGTTTTCCATCGCTGTCGCGTAGGAGATCCGCATATAGTCGCGCGCCGTATGCGGGCCGAAGTCCGTGCCCGGCACCATCACCACGCCCGCATCGTGAAGGATCGCCTGCGTCAGGCGGTCCGCATCGCCGGCGAACGGGTGATTCACGTGACGACAGTCGGCATAAACATAGAAGGCACCATCCGGCTTGACCGGCACGCGCAGTCCGAGCGCCTCCAGCGCGGGCACGATGGCGTCGCGCCGGCGGCGGAATTCCGCCTTGCGTTCGTCGTAGATCGCCAGGGCCTCCGGTGTGAAGCAGGCCAGCGCGGCATGCTGGGCCACGGCGGAAGCACAGATGAACAGGTTCTGCGCCACCTTCTCGAATGCCGGCACCAGCGCGTCCGGCACCACCAGCCACCCCAGCCGCCAGCCGGTCATGTTGAAGTACTTGGAGAAGCTGTTGACGGTCACGACGTTGTCGTCGAGAGACAGTGCCGACACCGGTGGCGCGTCATATGACAGCCCCTGGTAGATCTCGTCGAGGATGGCAAATCCGTTGCGCCGGCGGACTTCGGCCAGGATCGCCTTGAGCTCGTCCGGCAGGATCGACGTGCCGGTCGGGTTGGACGGCGAAGCCAGCAGCACGCCGCGCGTATCCGGGCCCCAGTTGGCGGACACCTGGGCGGCCGTCAGCTGAAAGCGCTCGGCGGGCCCGCTCGGGATCATCCTGGCGCGCCCATCGAATGCCGCCACGAAATGGCGATTGCATGGGTAGCTCGGGTCCGGCATGAGGACTTCGGCGCCGATTTCCACCAGCACGGCGCAGGCCAGCAGCAGGGCGCCAGACGCCCCGGCGGTGACAATCACGCGGCGCTCGGGGACGTCGATCCCGTAGGCCGTCTTGTAGTAGCCGGCGATTGCCTCGCGCAGCGCGTGGATGCCGAGCGCGCCCGTGTACTGCGTCACGCCGCGCCGCATGGCGGCTTCTGCAGCATGGATGACCGGCGCGGCGGCCGTGAAGTCCGGCTCGCCAATGCCCATATGGATGATGTGGCGCCCGGCGCGTTCGAGTTCGGCCGCCTGCTTGGCCAGCTCCATCACGTGGAAGGCGTCGATGTTGGCAAGGCGGGAGGCGGTAGCAAGGCGCTGGAGGTCCATGGCAGTCAGGGCTGGGCCATCAAGAGGGTTGGGCGTGGCCCGGTGGGGTCACGCGAAAATAAAAACACCCGCCGGGGCGGGTGTCATGCCGGCAACCGGCGTCACGCGGCGACGCCGGTCGGCGGATGCATCTGCCGGTTCGCGTCAGCGACGGGCGGCGACTTCCGGGGCGCGCACCTGGGCGGCCAGCTTGTCGAGCACGCCGTTGACGTACTTGTAGCCTTCCACGCCGCCAAAGGTCTTGGTCAGCTCGACGGCTTCGTTGATCACGACCTTGTACGGAATATCCAGGCAGTGCACGAGCTCGAAGCTGCCCACCAGCAGCGCGGCGCGCTCCACCGGGGACAGTTCGTTCACGGTGCGATCCAGGAAGGGTTCGAAGGCAGCCGTCAGGCGGGCTTCCTCGCGCACGGCGCCATTGAGCAGCGCGTCGAAGTGCTCGCGGTCGGCCTTGTTGAAGCCTTGTGCGTCATGCAGGTGGGCCTGGATCGCGCCGATATCGTTGCGATTCAGCAGCCACTGGTACAGGCCCTGCAAGGCCAGCTCGCGAGACCGGCGGCGCGCGCTCTTGGGCGGGGCCTTCGGCTCGGTACGGGGCTTGGCGCCGGCCGGCTTGCCGCCAGCGTCACCCGTGTCGCCCGTGTCGGTGGCGTCACTCATCATTCTTCCTCATCTTCATCGTCACCTTCCTGGCCGCGCAGCGAATCCAGCGCGACGACCAGGTTGGCCATTTCCACCGCCGCGCGGGCGCAGTCGCGGCCCTTCTCGCGGGTGCGGGCATGGGCCTGCGCGTCCGTGTCCACGGTCAGGATGCCGTTGGCGATGGGCACGTTGAAATCCAGGCTCACACGGCTGATGCCGGCGCCGGACTCGTTCGAGACCAGCTCGAAGTGGTAGGTTTCGCCACGCACCACCGCGCCGAGCGCGACCAGCGCGTCGAACTGGCCGCTCTCGGCCATCTTCTGCAGCGCCAGCGGGATTTCCAGCGCGCCCGGGACGGTCACCACGAGCGTGTCTTCGCCTTCCACGCCAAGTTTTTCCAGCTCGGCCACGCAGGCCTCGCGCAGCTCGTCGCAGACGGGCTCGTTGAAGCGTCCCTGCACAATGCCGATGCGCAGGCCTTCACCTTCGAGGTTGCTGGGGTAGAAGCCGTGATCCATTGTCATTTCTCCAGTTGTTCGGGGAGGCAGTCCGGTGCACCCGGGCTGCCTGTTGTATTCAGTCGCGCATTCAGTCGCAGTTCGATTCGCCATCCATCGGCTGGCAGCCGGTGACCTCGAGGTCGTAGCCGGTCATGCTGGGCATCTTCTGCGGAGACCCCAGCACGCGCATCTTGCCCACGCCGATGTCGCGCAGGATCTGGGCGCCCATGCCGTACGTGCGCAGGTCCGGCTTGCGGCGCGGACGGCTTTGCGGCGCGTCCAGCGCGGCGAATTGCGAGAACAGCTGATCGGCCGAATCGCCGCAGTTCAGCAGCACCATCACGCCTTGCTCGGCGCCGTGCAGCACTTCCAGCGCGGCCGGCACGCTCCACGAGTGCGTGGTGCGCGACGATTCCAGCAAGTCCAGCACCGACAGGGGCTCGTGCACGCGGACCAGCGTCTCGCGATCCGGGCGCGGCTGGCCCTTGACCAGCGCCAGGTGGGCGCGGCCCGTAGGCTTGTCGCGATACACCACGCTGTGGAACGTGCCCCACGGCGTCTGCATGTCGCGCTCGCCCACGCGTTCGATGATGCTTTCGGTGCGGCTGCGATAGTGAATCAGGTCCGCGATGGTGCCGATCTTGAGGTTGTGCTCGCGCGCGAACTCGATCAGGTCCGGCAGGCGTGCCATCGTGCCGTCGTCCTTCATGATTTCGCAGATCACCGAGGCAGGCGTCAGGCCAGCCAGGGTGCCGAGGTCGCAGCCGGCCTCGGTATGGCCCGCGCGGATCAGCACGCCGCCGGGTTGTGCCGTCAGCGGGAAGATGTGGCCCGGTTGGACCAGGTCGGTGGCCTTGGCGTCACGGGCCACGGCAGCCTGCACGGTACGCGCGCGGTCGGCTGCGGAGATGCCGGTGGTCACGCCTTCGGCCGCCTCGATCGACACCGTGAAGTTGGTGCCATGCACGGTGCCGTTGCGGGACACCATCGGGTACAGCTCGAGCTGGCGGCAACGCTCGGCGGTCAGCGTCAGGCAGATCAGGCCACGGCCATACTTGGCCATGAAATTGATGGCTTCCGGCGTCACGAAGTCGGCCGCCAGCACCAGGTCGCCCTCGTTCTCGCGGTCTTCCTCGTCGACGAGGATGACCATGCGGCCGGCACGAATGTCGGCAATGATGTCTTCAGTACGGGCGATAGTCATGGCTGGGGCGACGATTGACGAATTTTGGAAACGGCGGATGGCGCGATCGGCGGGCAGGGCCGGCGGCAGGTGAAGCAAAGCCGGCGAAATCAAGGCCGCTATTGTACGCCAAGCGACCGCATTCCGGCCCGCCAGCCTCGGGGGGCAGGTGGGAACCACGACCGGTGTGTGGTGCCTTATAGGGCACTTGGCGGCTTGGATCGCCGGGCATGTGACTGGTACGCTTACCATAGCGAAAACGTGTCTCCCGCAGACGCGACAACAACAATCCAGGAGATCCCCCCATGCCGGTGCCAGTCGTGCCCATGCCCGCGTCCGTGCCGTCCGTGCCAGCACCGGGCAGGCGGCTCCCGTTCACGCCCCTCCAATCCAGATCCTCAGGAGTCCGCGATGCATCGTGATGTGCTTGTGGCCGGTGTCGGCATGATCCCTTTCAGCAAGCCGGGGGCGCATGCGCCGTATCCGGAGATGGCGGCAGTGGCGACACGCGCCGCGCTGGCGGACGCCGGCATCGGCTATGACGACGTGCAACAGGCCTACGTTGGCTATGTCTACGGCGATTCCACTTCCGGCCAGCGCGCCCTGTACGACGTCGGCATGACTGGCATTCCGATCGTCAACGTCAACAACAATTGCTCGACCGGTTCCACGGCGTTGTTCCTGGCTCGCCAGGCGGTTGCCAGCGGCGCGGCAGACTGTGTGCTGGCGCTCGGGTTCGAGCACATGAGCCCGGGCGCGCTGGGCGAGGTGTTCAAGGATCGGCCGAGCCCGTTCGAGCGCTTCGAGAACGCCGCGTCCGACCTGGTGGGCGACGTGGATGTGCCGCTGGCCCTTCGCTACTTCGGTGGCGCGGGACTGGCGCACATGCGCGAATTCGGCACGCAGTTGTCCACCTTCGCCAGGATCCGCGCCAAGGCCAGCCGGCACGCGGCGAACAACCCGCTGGCGCTGTTTCGCACACCGGTGACGGAGGACGAGGTGATGAACGCGCCGGTGCTGTGGCCGGGCGTGATGACGCGGCTGATGGCATGCCCGCCGACGTGCGGCGCCGCGGCGGCCGTGATCTGTTCGCCCGCGTTTGCCGACCGCCATGGCTTGCGGGTGCCGGTCCGCATCCGCGCGCAGGCGATGACCACGGATCGCCCCGCGACGTTCGAGGCGCGCGACATGCGCGAGGTGGTGGGATTCGGCATGGCGCGTGACGCCGCGCGGCAAGTGTACGAAGCAGCGGGCATCGGGCCGGAAGACCTGGACGTGATCGAGTTGCACGATTGCTTTGCCCAGAACGAGTTGATCACCTATGAGGCGCTGGGCCTGTGCCCGGTGGGCGGCGCCGAGAAATTTGTCTGCGATGGCGACAACACCTACAGGGGCAAGTTCGTGACAAATCCCTCGGGCGGTCTGCTTAGCAAGGGGCATCCGTTGGGCGCCACGGGACTGGCCCAATGCTTCGAGTTGACTCATCAGTTGCGCGGGACGGCGGACAAGCGGCAGGTGGAAGGCGCACGGCTGGCGCTGCAGCACAACCTGGGTCTCGGCGGCGCCTGCGTCGTCACGCTGTACGAACGCCTGTGAAGGAGCCAGTCACCATGACGCCGCCACTGCAGGGAATCCGCATCGTCGAATTCGAAGGGCTCGGCCCGGGGCCGCTGGCCGGCCGGATGCTGGCCGACATGGGCGCCGAGGTCATCGTGATCTCCCGCCGGCAAAAGGTTGCCGTGGCCGAAACGCTGGGCGGGAACAAGGACAGCCCGCTGCGCCGCGGCAAGACGATCGTGCCGCTGGACCTGAAACAGGAAGGTGGACTTGCCGAGGCGCGTGCGCTGGTGGCCGGCGCTGACGCGCTGATCGAAGGCAATCGCCCCGGTGTGATGGAGCGGCTTGGCCTCGGCCCGGCCGATTGTGCCGCGCTGAACCCGAAGCTGGTGTACGGCCGCATGACGGGCTGGGGCCAGACCGGGCCGCTGGCCCAGACAGCCGGACACGACCTGAACTACGTGGCGCTGACGGGCATGTTGTCGCTGTCCGCGCGGCCGGGCGAGCCGCCCATCATTCCGCCGACAGTGGTGGGCGACGCAGGTGGCGCGCTGGGCCTGGCCTTCGGCATCGCTTGCGCCTTGCTCGACGCGCGGGCGAGCGGCCGGGGCCGCGTGGTGGACGGGGCAATCGTGGATATGGTGGCGATGCTCGGCAGCATCGCGCTATGGGTGCGCAACAACGGCCAGCTCGACGGCCCCACGCCGAGCCCGTTCCACCAGTCGCCGTTCTATGACGTGTATGCGTGCGCCGACGGCGGTTTCATCACGATCGGCGCGCTCGAGCCGCAGTTCTATGCGTTGCTGCTGGAGAAGCTTGGCATGGACGATGTCGATCCGACCGCGCAATACGATCATGCGACGTGGCCAGCCTTGAAGCAGCGCTTTACGGCGCTGTTCGGGAGCCAGCCGCGCGCGCATTGGGATGCATTGCTGGCCGGCGCGGATGTCTGCTATGCGCCGGTGCTCAGCATTGCCGAGGCGGTAGCGCATCCGCACAACGTGGCGCGCGGCATCTTTACTGCGCAGGCCGACGGGTCGCTCGACGCAGCGGCGGCGCCGAGGTTCGAGTCGACACCCGCATCCCGGCCCTGAAATTCCTTTCCCTAAACTCTTCTCCCTGAATCGACACGATCCCCCGCCATGAATGACTCGCGCGCATTTGCACGGACGCTTCTTCTGGTAACGGCTTCGGTTGCTGTTTCTGTCGCCGCACTGTTTGCCGCGCCGGCCCGCGCGGCCCCGGACGAGGACAAGCTTGGCAAGGCACGGGGATATCCCGTGGGCAGCCTCCAGACTTACTTCTTTGACGAGTCGGTGCGCGTCGGATCGTTCTCGGCGCAGGCCGAGATCCCCGGCATCAGGATGCATGAGCTTGCCGCGAGCGCAGCGCCCATGCCGTTGCCGCACAGCGCCAGCGAACCAGACATTCGCTGGGACGTGGACCAGCTCAGACGGCTGACGGTGGACGACTATTTGTCCCGACAGCGCATCATGGGTCTGCTGATCATCAAGGACGGTGTGATACAGGTCGAGCGATACCAGTACGACCGCAAGCCGTCGCAGCGCTTCCTGTCCCAATCGATGGCCAAGTCGATCACGTCACTGGCCATCGGCTATGCGCTGCAGGAGGGCAAGATTGCATCGCTGGATGACAACGCGGAGCGCTATGACCCGCAGCTCTCGGGGACGCTGTACGGCGGCACTTCGATCCGCAATCTCCTTCGGATGGCTTCCGGCGCACGCTTTACCGAGAACTACGATGGCCACGACGACGCCGCACGATTCAGCGCGGCTGCCGCTCGCCATGGCGTGGAGGCGGCGGCGAGGCTCATCACCGAGCGGGAAGTGCCGCAGGGCACCCGCTTCTCCTATTCCGGTGCCCAGACCGATGTGCTGGCAGCCGTGCTGCGTGGTGCCACGGGAATGTCGCTCAGCGAGTACCTGACCACCCGGCTGTGGCAGGCCGTGGGCGCCGAGACGACAGCACTGTGGCGCGTGGACTCGACCGGGCTGGAGATTGCCGCAGGAAATTTCAATGCAACGCTGCGCGACTATGGCCGCCTTGGGATCGTCTTGGCCAATGACGGGGTGCGACCCGACGACCCGCAGCGCAAGGCCGTCATCCCGCGCGACTATCTGCTGGAAGCCACGGACTGGCATCGCTTTCCGGAAGCCTTCCAGCCTCGCAAGGCGACGCCGTACTTTGGATATGGCTACCAGTTCTGGGTCTACCCGGGGGAGACGCGGCGCTTTGCCCTGCTTGGCGTGTACGGGCAGATGATCCTGGTCGACCCGGAACTCAAGCTTGTGGTGGTGCAGACGGCGGCGAATGCCACCGCGAAGGCGGGCCAGACCACGCTGGCTCGGGAAGCGGATGCATTCTGGCGTGGTGTGGTGCGGTACTACGGCAGTTGGTAACTGGTAGCTGGTGGCTGGCCGCGCGCCACCGCTAGCCAGCCGGCGGCGCGGAGAACCATGAGCTCAGAAAGGCTTGGTGGGGAGGTACTTTCCGTCCAGGGTGATGACGGCGCGCTCACCGCCCTCGGGGTCAGGCACTTTCTTGATGTCGAGCTTGAAGTTGATGGCGCTGATGATGCCGTCGCCAAACATCTCATGTACCAGCGCCTTCAACGTGGACCCGTAGATCTGCACCATTTCATAGAAGCGATAGATGGTGGGGTCGGTGGGAACGCCCCCCGGGATGCTACCGCGCACTGGAATGGTCTGCAGCAGTCGGGTCGCCTCTTCGTCCAGTCCGAGCTTGTCGGCAACGACGCGCGCCGCATCCGCGGGGAGAGGATGTTGGCCCAGGAGCGCTGCCGTGACGAAGGCCAGGCTCAGGCCCGTTCCCTCATTGATTTGTGCAAACGACATGTCTTTACGGACCTTGGCGTCGAGAATGATGTCGGACAGTGCCAGGCGCGGAACCGGGCTGTATTGGGATTGCGTCATGATGAAATTCCTGTGTAAGTCGTGGATGGACGAGGTTGAAGCGAACTGCAGGGTGAGGCAGAGGTGGCGCGGTCAGGCGGCCTGCGCGAGCGGGCGGGAAGCAGGGGCTACCTGGGAGTGATCCGCCAGCGGCTGAAAACGCTTGCCGGCACTGTCGAGCGCGTCGATCCGGCCGGTGGCGATGTCATATATCCAGCCGTGCAAGGTCAGCTTGCCTTGCTCGATGGCGCGGGCAACGGAAGGGTGGGTCTTGATGTTGGCGAGCTGTGCGATGACGTTCTCGCGGACCATGCCGTCCACGCGATCCCTGACGGAGCTGTGTGCGTGGCCTTCATTGACGGCGCGCGCGGCATCGGCGTGCCTGAGCCAGCCTGCGACTGCCGGCATATGGTCCAGGCACTTGCAGGTGGCCACTGCGGTCATGGCGCCACAATCGGAGTGACCGCAGACCACGATGTCCGTGACGCCGAGGCCGGCCACGGCGTATTCGACAGTGGCCGATACCCCGCCCGCCTGGCTGCCGTGGGCCGGAACAATGTTGCCCGCATTGCGAATCACGAACAGGTCACCGGGTTCGCGCTGCGTGAGCAGCTCCGGCACGACACGGCTATCGGAGCAGGCAATGAACAGCGTGCTCGGATTCTGGTGAGTGGCCAGCCGCTGGAATAGTTCGGAACGTTGTGGGTAGGCGTCGCGCTGGAACTTGAGTACGCCGTCGATAATGTCTTTCATCCAGTGCTCCTTTGTCTTGTGTCACGAGTCGATGGAAGAAGCATGGACGGACTTGCCCGGCGGGTCCAAGACCGGTTCGTTATCCTTTTCATAGCTACCGCAAATAGTTCGGAGCCATGCCTTTGCGCCACATCCGCGATTTCCTGGCGGTTGCCGAGGCCATTAACTTCGCCTCGAGATGCCGCAGGAGCAGATGGAGCTCTTGCCCTTGTTGGGCGAAGATGAAATCGAACTTGGGGTTGACTCGCACGAAGTGCGATTGCCGGAGATCGACGCGTTGCCGCTATTGCGTGAGGAGATGGCGCTTGTGGCGGGAGCCGTCCGGAATCTCCGCGGACATGAGCAGGAAGATGGAAGCTGCAATGCCGGGTGAGCTGCCCCTGGCGTTGCTCACGCGCGAACTTGCCACCAGGTGTGATGCGAAGTGGGGGACGTCGGGAAGGCGTAGACCAGATGGACTGACCTGATGGATCCGCCGAATGACATATGCCTGCGCGGAAGGCGCAGGCATATCGTCATGAAACCCGTCTCGATGTGCGGGCTGGCGGTAGCTCCCGCCAGCTATCGGTAGACGGTGAGGGTGCTGAAATTCGCTTAAATCGACGGCTGGGGCGCGTCGGCGGATGCCGACAGCATCCGCTCCACGTACCGCGCGATCAGGTCGATCTCCAGGTTCACGCGCGCGCCAGCCTTCAGTTCGTTGAGTGTGGTGACTTCCACGGTGTGGGGGATCAGGTTGATCGAGAATACGCAGCCGTCAGCTTCGTCGCTGACGCTGTTGACCGTCAGCGACACGCCATTCACCACCACGGAACCCTTGTAGGCCAGAAAGCGGCCCAGTTCACGCGGCGCACGGATGCGCAGTTCATGCGATTCGCCTACCGGTGCGAAGCGCACCACCTCGCCCAGCCCATCGACGTGCCCCGACACCAGATGACCGCCAAGTCGATCCGCCAGCCGCAGCGCCTTTTCGAGGTTGACGCGTCCGGCCTTGTCGAGGCCGGCAGTCTTGTCCAGCGACTCGCGTGAGACATCCACGTCAAAATGGCCGGCGCCCATCGCCACGACGGTCATGCAGGCGCCCTGAATAGCGATGCTGTCGCCGATGATCACATCGGTCAGGTCCAGGTCGCCGGCCGCGACGCGCAGGCGCATGCCTGCGTTGGCGTCGCCCAGCGGCGAGACGGATTCGATACGGCCAACGGCCGCCACAATGCCAGTGAACATGCTTGCCTCGTATTTCGGATGTTGTTCCAGATATCGTCAATGCTTGCTGTTGCCGCGGCGGGCAATCAGCCGGAGGTCGTCGCCAATCTGGCGCACCTCGTGCCAATGGAATGTCGCCGCGTCCTCGAGTCTGGCGAGCGGCGGCAGGTTGAACATGCCCTGCGCATCGCCGAGCAGCCTTGGTGCCAGGTAGATCAGCAACTCGTCCGCACAGCCTTCGCGGATCAGGGAGCCGTTGAGCTTGAAGCCGGCTTCCACATGCAGTTCGTTGATGCCGCGCTTGCCCAGTTCCTCCAGCATGCGGCGCAATTCCACCTTGCCGTGCGGATTGGGCAGGATCACGACCTCGACGCCGCGTTCTTCGAGCGCACGCTGGCGGGCCTTGTCCTCGACCGCGCCGAACACCAGCACGGGTTTGGCGAAGTCGCCGGTGTCCCGATGCAGGATCTGGGCATCGAGAGGGACTTCCAGCCGGGAGTCCACCAGCACGCGCTGCGGCTGGCGGGGTGTGGGAATGGCACGCACCGTGAGTGCCGGATTGTCGTCGCGCACGGTGCCGATGCCAGTCAGGATGGCGCAGGCCCGTGCGCGCCACGCATGGCCATCGTCGCGGGCGGCCTGGCCAGTGATCCACTGGCTGGTGCCGTCGTGCAGCGCAGTGCCGCCGTCAAGGGACGCGGCCACTTTCACCCGAACCCACGGCAGGCCGCGGGTCATGCGCGAGACAAAGCCGATGTTCAGGTCACGCGCCTCTTTTTCCAGCAGGCCACAGCGCACATCGATGCCCGCATCGCGCAGGCGTTGCAGACCCCGGCCGGATACTGACGGATTGGGATCTTCCATGGCCGCCACGACGCGGGCAATGCCGGCGCGGGCCAGCGCATCGGCGCAGGGCGGCGTACGGCCGAAGTGGCTGCAGGGTTCCAGCGTGACGTAGGCCGTGGCGCCGGCGGGATCATGCCCTCGCGCAATGGCGTCCTTCATCGCCTGGATCTCGGCGTGATCCTGTCCGGCGGGTTGCGTGTAGCCCTGGCCGATCACCTGTCCGTCCTTCATGAGCACGCAGCCAACGCGTGGGTTGGGCGTGGTCGTGAACATGCCGCGCGCGGCGAGCGCGAGGGCCTGTTCCATGGCAGTGTGATCGGCGTCGGAAAACATGGGCGTGGCGATTTGGGCCGTAAGGTGAGGGTGGCGGTGCGGTCAGTCGCAGTCGACATCGGTGCCGGGGCGGCAAATCCGGATGCGCCCCTGGGCGCCAAGCCTGACTTGCCGCAGCGCACCGTGGCAGCGCACCTGGAACGTGGCAGCGAAAAACCCGCCCTGTTCAGAGCGAGAGTATCCCACAGCTGTCAGTCTGAGCGTGGGCGGGCCCGCGGCCCCCCCGGTGCCGCGTAGGCTGATATGCAGGCAGGGCTGGTCCAGGGTGACGACAGCGAATGGGGGCGACGCGAGATCATCGGGTGCGGATGGTCCGGGCGCCGCGACGAGCTGCCAGCCGCGGTCGAAGCTCTCGGCCCCGGTGGGCGGCTGCAACAGGACTTCCACGCGCCGGCTGGCGGCGGTGGTGCGCGCCAGCGCCAGGGAGCCGGCCAGCCGGTCCGCAGCATGGGAAACCGTATAGACCGCCGGGGCATCGCGCATCAGCGGCCATGCCGTGCCGGTCAGGATGGCAGCCACGGCAAGCGCCACCAGCAACTCCGGGAGCGCAATGCCACGAGGGAATGTGTCAGCTTGTGCCTTCATTTCAGCACTCCGGGGGCAGATGAACGGGCTCACCGCCACTGGCGGGCAGGGAAAGCCACTCGCCGTAACTGCGCAGCACCAGCGAGCCGCAGCGCAGGTCGGGCGAAACCGGCGTCGCGCGAACCTCCACACATCGGGAAAGATCCATCCCTGCGCAACTGGTGGCCGTCAGCCAGTGGCGCGGCGTAGCTGGAGGCGGCGGAACGGGCTTGGGCCAGTGTCCGGCAGGCGTCGAATTGTCTGACGCGCTGGCGAATGTCAACGCAGCCAACGCATGTTGTTCGAGCGCCAGCATCGTCGCGACGAGTTCCGCTCGTGCCTGCATGCGCCACCCGCGCTGCAGGCGCTGCTGCCATGCTGGCAGGGCCGCCAGCGTCAGCACGGCGGCAATGGCGAGTGACACCATCAATTCAATCAGGCTGAAGCCGCAGGTGGACTGAGGTAACCCAGGACGTAATCTGGGCAACGAGTCGGGCAACGGGTCGGGCAGCAATTCGGGCAACGAGGCGGACGACGGGTCGAACAATGAGCGCGATGCATCACAGCGGTGTCCGGATCAGTTCGCGCCAGCCAAGACGTCCGCGTCGGCGGGTCATGCGTGCCTGCTGAAGGAGATGCGAGCTGTCGCCATCGAGTCGCCAGACAGAGACCTCGTAGACATCGAGTCGCCCGACGCCGGGTGATGTGTCCGGTCCTTGCGAGACACGCGACAGCGTGACGACAGGCGTTCCCTGGCTGTGGTCGAACGGCAAGCCGGTGATCGCGTGCGAGGGTGAGCCGTCCTGCGCGGCGACGATGACGGATTCCCCAGTGGCGGCATCGATCAGCTAGCTTCGGGCGCGGCCGTCCGGCGTGCGCGTGGTGAACGCGAGGTGGACTGGATTGGCCATCTGCAATTCGGCGACTTGCTCACCGGGGTGAGGCAAGTCCAGCGTCCATCCGGTGTCATCGGCGGAAGCACGACGCGCGGGCCCGCGCAGAACAACCCCTTCTCCAGCTGGTGGCGCGTCAATCTGGCGCGGCGCGCCGGAGGCCGACTGCTGATCCGGAATCGCGGACAACTCGCCGCCGGTGCCATACACCACCAATGGCCCTGAGGCCGTGACGACAACGATCGGAGGTTCGTCGCCCGCGCCCGTCGCCGAACGTTGCCGATAGAGGATGCCCGGATGCCAGTGAAACCTGTGTGGAGATCCTGCCAGCCTGACGCACCAATTGCGCAATGACAGCCAGCGCGCGATGTCCACGCTCTTCCATCAGGATGCTGTCCGCGACAGCTGCGTAGGCATTCCGGACGACGAGAAAACAAGCGGGCCAGCGATGCCACGATGGCGAGCGCCATGCCGACCATCATGCCGGTCAGCGTAAAGCCGCAGGCGCGGGTCCTGGCCCTCATGGCTTCACCCACAGCGCGATGTATGCCGTGGCGAGGGACATACCCGGGGGCCCTCTTTGTCGTACTGCGGATCGGCCCGGCGAGTGCGATGCGCGTGCCCGGCGCGCAGTGTGGCGGATGTTCGCCGGATGCGGCATCCACCACATCGCAAAGGCGGGCATGCCGCCCATCGCCGTTTACCATCGGCGATGATTCGGACGCTGTCTCAGCCCGCTCCGCCGCCACTCGTATCGCGAGTGGCAACGCGCCAAGCCCGACAAGGGCCACGCACAGCAAGGGGAGCGGGCCGCGTGCTGTCGCGCTAGCGGTAGATGGCACGACGGCTCAGCCGCGCCCTCAGCCGGCATGCGAGCATCAAGGCATGGCGCAGGTAGTTGTGTCCACGTCGGGATTGCACACGCGCGAGCGGCCCAACAGGCTGACTTCCACGACGCGTCTGGAGGTGCCGATCTGGAAGCCCGCTGTCATGGACATCTGTGCCTTGTCTGCGTTCTGGGAATAGCCGACCGGCGAGAAGGTAATGTAGTTCAGGCCCGCGGGAGTGCTGACATCTGTGATGATGACGTCTGTCGGCAACTTTTCGTACACGCCGATGAGCTTCTCGGTGTTCTCATAAGTGCCATTGGGCGTTGCGCCCTCGGAGAAGACTCTCCAGCCGCTGCTCCAATTGCTGCCATCCATCGGCGCCACGGTGACATAGCTGTTGGTGGCGGCAGCAATCGACCGGGCCTTGGTGACGGCCGTGCTGAAGCTGTCCGCGACGGTCAGCGCGCGATGATTACGCATGAAATTTGCCATGCTGGGAACGGCAAAACCTACCAGCACGACGCCGACTGCCATCGTGGTGATCAGCTCCAGCAGCGTGAAGCCGCGCGGACGCAGGGTCGTGGGTCGATTTGCACGCATGATGATCACCAGCAGTTAGGGACGGTTGTCGGCGTGGTGCCGCTGATGATCGCGAGCTTCTCACCCGTGCTGCGATAGACCAGCGTGCCGCAGGTGGCGTCCGCGCTCCTTGGCGCCGCCTGCAGTTCGATACATTGACCCGTATTGCCGCAATCGACCGCCCGGATCGTGTACTTGCCGCTGGTGGCGTTGTCGCCGGAGTATGGCTTGTAGCCGTTCCAGACCGTGGTCGTGCCAGCGGAAAAATACGTGTTGACCTGCGAGTAATGGCGCTCGAACAGTTGCATGTTCTCCATCAGCGATGCCTTGGCCTCGGTGCGCCGTCCTTTCAGGATGAACTCCTGATAGGACGGGTACGCGAAGGCGCTCAGGATGCCGATGATGGCAACCGTGACCATCATCTCGGCAAGTGTGAAGCCGCGATGACGATTGGATAAGCGTGGTGTCATGGCAGTCCTCTGCGGATCAGTTGGGTATCTTGAAGTTGCGGACTTCGCGCCAGGTCAGCCGGCCCGGGCGCGACTTCGACATTGTCGAGGGCGACGTCGTGGCTGCGCCCGACGTGCCGAAGCCGATCACCTGGGTCGTCGTCGTCTGTGGCAAGCCACCAATGGAGCCCCGATCTCCCACCACAACGTTGGTGATGATGATCGACGGTGCTCCCAGCAGACCGATCGACGAGAGGTAGCCGGAAACGCCAGTGGTGGGCATGCCGGTCAGCGTGTTCAGCGCGTAGCTGCGGCTGCCGCCCGCCGTACCGCAGGTGCCGGTCGCGGTGTAGATCGAGTTGAAATACACCAGGCCGCCCGATACCACGGCCGCCGTGATCTGGCGCTCGGTCGGGTCGAGGAAGTCAATGACCCAGCCCGGCTTGCGCGGGGCGACATAACCAGGTGCCGCCGTGCTGCCGCTGAACGCGATCGACTTGCCGTTGTCGGTGGAGGTCAGCGTCAACTGATTCAACTGGCTGCGGTTGCTGACGAAATTGGTGCCGTTGCTATCGTAGATGCCATAGAACGAGTTGGATTGCGTCGCGTTGGTGTTGGTATCCGCCAGTTCGTAGTACTTGCCGGTCCCGAAGAGCACCATGTATCCGCCCGGTGCGTAGACCACCTGCGGCTGCATGGTGATCGGCTGGCGCACGCCACTGGTCGAGGTCGCCACGAACAGCGGTCGGCCCGGCGTGCCGCCGTAGACGGGCAGGGCGCCGTTGGTATTGCCGTTCCAGGTGGAGGGCAGGCCAGACACCACGAACTTCCAGAGGTTGCCCTGAAGATCCCCCGCGTATAGGGCGGTGGCACTGCCGTTCGTCGCGGTAATCATCGCCGGCGTGCTCAGGCCGTTGGCCGATGTGTACGGCGGCGTGGCGGAAGGGGAGGGCGTGACGATCTTCCAGTAGTTGCCGTTCAGCGACCAGCCCGTGCCCGGTGCCTTGTCCAGCGACAGGATGAACAGCACACCCGGCGCGCGATCGTTGGCGGCGCCGTCTGCCTGGTTGGAGTTCAGGCCATTGCCGACAATCACAAACCACTTGTAGACGGGCAGGTTGCTGCTGTCGGTCCCGGTCTGCAGCTTGGCGATCACCGGCGTGCCCATGACGTTGCCCATGTCGGCGTCGTCCTTGTCGGTGAATTCCCAGATCACGTTGGATGCGCCAAAAGCGGATCCGCTGCGGCTGCCGGTCGGGTCGGTGACATCCAGCGCGTAGACGCCCTGGGCGCCACCGCCGAAACCCCCAGTCAACACCGACTTCCAGGTGCCGCCGATCTGCGCTTCGGAAATGACCGGCGTGGCGTCTACGTAAGCGCGGTGTACATACGTGGGCGAGGTCAGCTGGTTCAGGTTCCCCATCACGGCATTCGGCACATAGGCGAACACTTCATCGCCCGTGGTGGCGTTGAATCCGTGCAGCATGCCATCGTTGGCGCCGACGTAGACCATCGGCGTCCGGGTGACGTAGGTCGACAGGAAATTCGAGTAGCCGGTGCCGTAGCGCGAGGTGGACGGAGCGCCCACGTACGCGGGGCCGGAATTGATGATGTCGCCGAATACCGTCTTGCGGGCACGGAAGATGCCGCCATTGCCCAGGGCGTCTCCTTCCTGGCTGCGGTCGCCGCGCAGGTAGTCCACGCGCTGCTGGCCACGGCCGTCGCTGGTGCCGGTACCCGGGTTGAGGTTCAGGGCGTCCTGCTGAGCCTTGCCGAGGTTAGACCAGGCGAAAGCCGCCCCCGTGTTGGTCGTACTGCTGGTGGTGAAGATTGAGCGCGTGGAGAAGGTCTTGGTGGCCAGGCGAGAACTCGCTTCCCATACTTGCGTGGAAGAGATTGACACGGTGCCGTCGGATGCCTTGATCAGCGGATATGCGGTCAGCTTGCCGTTCCATTGCTGGTCAAAGCCGGGCGTGTAGACATACTCGTTCTGGATGATCCGGCTGCTGCTCAGCGCCACACCGGAAAGCGTGCCGGCCGAGCTGGTGATCTGCGTGAAGATCTGCTTGATCGCACTGATCATCTTTGCTGGCTGGCTGGCCAGGAACCAATTGGAGGGGATGCCCGAGCCTGTCGGTGCTGCTTCCCACTCCGTATTGTTCGTGACCACCGTACCGCCGGTCCCCAGCGTCTTGAAGGGGTTGCCATCCTTGTTGCCGCCGTCGGTGGTTTCCTCCTTGAAGCCGCCGTACTTGGCGGCCAGGAAGATCTGGCTCTGCTTCTGCGTATCGCCCACCGTGCCATTGCCGTTTTCGTTCACGTCGATGCCGAACGTCGTGACACGCGCTTCAGGCATTGTCGGGCGGAACGCCGAGGTATGGGCCCAGTAGGCCACGCCAGCCATGTAGTACGTCGAGTTCGAGGAGGTCGGGTGGTTTTTCGTGCCCAGGCTGGTAAATGCCGAGCCGAGCGGATTCGAGTTGCCGGCCGCGGGCGTATTCGTTTCCAACGCGCCAACCCTGTTGGTCCAGTCCACCACGTCGAAGTTGCTCCACGTGTCCTTGGGGCGCGCCGGATCGCCCTGATTGGCGATCGAATTGCCGGGGATGTAGTGGTCCTGGTGGGTGTTGATGTCGCCGATCGTCAGGACATAGTTGCGCTGGCAGCTATTGAGCATCGGATCGGTATCCCACGTGGTGTACACGGGGAAATTGTCAGCGTATGCGGTGGTCAGGTTGCCGACCGCCTCCGGCGTCGGGCCGTTCGGGTGGAACTGCAGGTAGCGGATGCTTTCGTAATACAGCTCGCCCAAGGGGTCGAAGGTCTTGTAGGCGCCCAGCGGATTGTCCGTCGGCTGACCCAGGTTCGTGACCATCGTGCGGCCGAACTTGTTCAGGTAATTGATGACGCCACTGTTGCTGTTTGTCGTGATGTTCAGCGGATTTTGCAGCAGCACGCCATACGTATCCCATTCCTTCGCGGGGTTCGTGATCGTGTTCAGCGACGTGTTGACTGCGTTGTCGCCCACATACTTCATCGGCGCGCGCAGCACGCCACCGTAGCGTTCGTTCTGCGGCTTGGAGGTGTCTTTGGTGCCGTCGTTCAGGTAGCCGAAGGCAGCAAAGCGCACGCGGTCCGCATTGCGCTGCATTTCGCCGACGGGCTTGTAGTTGGTGCCGTCATAGCTGTAGCAGAGGTCGGTGCGCGTGGTGGCTTCGCTGCTGTCGCAGACCTGGACCTGGACACGGAAGCCGCGGCGCTCGGTGACGGCGCCGTTCTTGGTGACATCCGCATACTTGCCCAGGCTGGCGCATGTCGCCGTGCCGTCGGCATCCGAGAAGAAGATGTGATTGCCGCAAGATGCCATGTACAGGGTGGAGTACTTGAATGGCGTCACCTTGCTGGGCGCGCTGTTCGTACCGCCCCCGTTGATGCTCTTGAGCGGGAAATAGCTACCGCTCTTGAAGAAGTCCCCTTGCAACAACGCGCGCTGGAGCACGGTCTGCGTGCGGCTGTCGATCACGCGGTCACCGCCCGTCATGGCCAGGCGAAGTTCGTCAATTGCCGACGAGGCCGCCCAGTTCATGAAGTTGCCGCTGAAGTCTCCCGAGCATTCGTGCGTATCGCTGGTGGCGTTGCCAGAGATCTTGAAATAACCGTTCGTCGCGTCGTACGTGTAGCACTTCGTGTTGTTGAAGTAACCCAGGTACGCGGCGCTCTTGTCGTAGGCCCCGCGATAGGCCGCACCGGTCGTGGGGAATTCCACGGACAGGGTCAGCATCAGGTTCGGGTGGATGTTCTGAGACTGGCCGTAAAGCGGCGTCGACGAGATGGATACGGTCGGCACGCTGGCCGGCGCGGCGGCCAGCATCACGCTCCACAGCATGGCGCACACTGGCGCCAGACGTTGAATGATCTTCATGAATTCTGTCCCGTTGCGTTTGGGGTGACCCGTCGTGGGAATGGAATTAGGAGTCGGACTTGCGGTAGGACGACTGCACCATCGCGCGCGTGGTGTCGTTCGGGCCGAACCCCACTGCAGTAATCCGGTACATGTATCTCGTGGCAGTCGGGTCGCTGGCCAGTCCGCCGGACGAAGTTTCCCGCAGTAGCTCAATCAGATAGCGCGGCTTGCGGCCCGGCGTCAGACCGGAACCGGTGGGAAAGCTGCGCCCCGTGAAGGTGCCGTACTCGACCGTGGTGTTGCCCACTGTCGCGGTCCAGTCGATCGTGTTCCAGATAGGTTCGCCCGTTGCGGCGAAGGTGTCGCACAGGCCAAGGTTGGTGCCGGTATTGCAGCCACCGGGGAGGAACCCCTCCGGCGAGAACGGCGAGAATTTGGTGGAGCGGCTGTTCGGCCCAACAGCATTCTGGATGTCCATCTCGGCATCACGCAACGCGGCTTCCGCTGCCTGATAGGCGATTTCAAAGTCGCGCTGGTTGCGGGTGGATCGCTTAGTGTCCAGCGCGATGCGCGCGCCGCCCAACGCCAGCAACGTGATGACCAGCAGCATGATCACGGCGGTGATGAGCGCCACGCCTTGTGCGTTGGCGCGACGGACAAACTTGGCATGGCGGATGGTCAAATGCATGACGGATCCTCGGCAAGGCACGACTGATAGTTGCGAATCTGGACGGTCGCGAAATACAGCTTGCGGGCGGCTCGTGTATCGGTTGCTGGCGTGTACGTGGCATTCGCGCCGGTGTATAGCGGGCCGAAGAGCTGGAACGTTGCCGGGCCACCGGCATCCGCGCTGGCGTTATCCGCGCGGATGACCAGCGCGATCTTCGCGGTCACCACGTTGCGCCAGTCGGTGGCGGCCACGCTTGTCGCGGGCACGTATTTGTATGGCACCTCATCGCCAGCAGTGGTTACGCCGTAGAGCACCTGCATCGTCTCCACGCCGGGAACGAGTTCCTGGGTCACGAACGTGCTGTCGGTTTCCTTGCCAGCGACACGCACGCGGTACTTGCACATCAGCGATGGCTTGCCGTTCGCGCCATTGGCGACAAAGAGTATTGACAACCCACGCTTGGTGTCGGCCTGGTCGGGGTCGTTAGTGCCTGCCACGCCCAGGCCAGAGCAATCCACGACCGAGCCGTCCGGAAGACTTGGATCGGCTGCCGAGCTGACGCCGTAGTAGCGGATCATCAGCGTGTCGCTGCTGTTGATGGCAGCGCCCGGGCCGCAAGCCAGCGTTTCGCTGTCGTTGGGTGTGGAGCAGCTATCCAGGCCATTGATCATCTGTGCGCTGACCGACATCGGAGCGCCACTACCATCTGGACCTTGCGGCACATACGCCGTCTGGCGAGCCAGACGGGTGAGGACGGACAGCGCGAAGTTGCCTCGCTCTTCGAGGTTGGCGTTGTCGTCGATCGTCGCGTAGCTGTTGCGACTCATCAGATAGAAGGACAAGCCGGCGATCAGGATCAGCATCGTGATAACGAGCGTCACCATCAGTTCGACGAGCGTATAGCCGCCGCTGCGGCGCTTGGGACGGGGGTTATATGTGCGCGGCATCAGCTTTTAATCCCCGGCAGAACGACAACAACCATTTGCGGCGTCGCTGCACCATTGGCGCCCACCGAGTCGGTCATGGTGGTGCCGGTCGCGATGTCCGTTCCCTGGCGGTCCGTGAAACGCGAGACCCAACCGATCTTGATGACGAGCGGCGTGTCGGTGGTGGAATTCGTTCCACCGGTTGCCGCGTTACATGCCCATTGGTAGCCAGTCGTCAGGCCGTAAGTGGTGGCGTCGCGGCAAATGATGGCGCGCCCGCCCGGCAGGTTGTTCTGGACGCGCTGCGTCCATTCCGCGAGTTCGAAGTTTGCGGCAAGAGGCGCACAGGCTGCGGCCCCGCCCGTACAGGCGCCGTTGTAGAGATTGCCGGGGCCCGTGACTACCGGTGCGCCGTTCTGGGTATCGAATGCATTGAATGTGCCCGAATCCGCCAGATTGCCGTTCGACCGCATGCGATCCGCCATGTCATTGGCGAGTTGCATTGCAACGATGTCGTACGAGGATTGTTGGGCGAAGCGGAAAGACTTGATCAGGAGGTTGGCCACGCCGAGCACGCCGAAGGCGAGCACGACGATTGCTACCAATGCTTCGAGCATGGTAAAGCCGGCCGCCCTCCGGCAGCGTGACTGACCCATTTGTGACTCCCGTCCAAAAATCGAACTGATTTTTTGCTTTTTACGGACGGCGCGCCGGAGATTTATGCGTCCCGGCCCTCTGTCGGGGTCGGTTCCGCGGTTCGCGCGCTCGCCAACTGGCCTCCATACCCGAAGGAGGTCAGTGCAGATTAGACAGCTTTTTTTGTGAGGTAGCTACCCCTTTCGTGGGGTAGGGGGCGAAAACTCGTCGAGCACGTCGCGAAATTCAGACACATCTTCAAAACTGCGATAAACGGAAGCAAAGCGAATATAGGCAATTTTGTCGAGTTTGCGCAGTTCGCGCATGACCAGCTCGCCCACCTGGCTGCTGGGGATTTCCTTCTCGCCCAGCGCCAGCAGTTTTTCTTCGATGCGGGTAATGGATTGGTCGATGGCCTCGGCCGACACCGGCCGCTTGCGCAGGGCCAGTCGCATGGAGTCCTTCAGCTTGGCGCGGGTGTAGTCCACGCGCGAGCCGTTTTTCTTGACGATGGCGGGAAAGAAGAGCTCGATGCGCTCGTAGGTGGTGAAGCGGCGGTCACAGGCCTCGCAACGCCGGCGGCGGCGCACGGTGTCGCCGTCTTCCGAGACGCGACTGTCAAGGACCTGGGTATTGGAATGACCGCAGAAGGGGCATTTCATGCCGGACCACCTGATGAATTGAGCCGGGCCGCATTGTCCATCTTTTACTTCTGTTGCGACCTTGCGGCAGGTTAAACGGCGCCGCCGGAGCGGCGCCGTTTTTGGCGCGCACTGCACGCACTATATATACAGGCAGCCGCCGATGTCGACTGCCCGTCGTGCCGCTCAGCCGTAGACCGGGAAGCGGCGGGTCAGGGCGGAGACCTGCTCGCGCACCGCGGCGATGTTGGCTTCGTCGTGCGGGTTGTCCAGCACGTCGGCGATCAGGTTGGCCACCTGGCGGGCTTCTTCTTCCTTGAAGCCGCGCGTGGTCATGGCCGGCGAGCCCAGGCGGATGCCCGAGGTCACGAACGGCTTTTCCGGATCGTTCGGGATGGCGTTCTTGTTGACGGTGATATGCGCATCGCCCAGGATCTTCTCGGCTTCCTTGCCGGTGATCTTCTTAGCGCGCAGGTCCACCAGCATCACGTGGCTTTCCGTCTTGCCGGACACGATGCGCAGGCCGCGGGCGATCAGGGTTTCCGCCAGCACGGCGGCGTTCTTCACCACTTGCTGCTGGTAAGCCTTGAACTCGGGCGTGAGCGCTTCCTTGAAGGCCACGGCCTTGCCGGCGATGACGTGCATCAGCGGACCGCCCTGGATGCCCGGGAAGATGGCCGAGTTGATGGCCTTCTCGTGCTCGGCCTTCATCAGGATCACGCCACCACGCGGGCCGCGCAGGCTCTTGTGGGTGGTGGTGGTCACGAAGTCGGCGTGCGGCACCGGGTTCGGGTAGACGCCGGCGGCGATCAGGCCCGCGTAGTGGGCCATGTCCACCATGAAGTAGGCGCCGATGGCCTTGGCCACCTTGGCGATGCGCTCAAAGTCGATGCGTAGGGAGAAGGCCGAGGCGCCGGCGATGATCAGCTTCGGCTTCTTTTCCTGGGCGAGCTTTTCCAGGGCGTCGTAATCGATGTCTTCCTGGGCGTTCAGGCCGTAGCTCACCACGTTGAACCACTTGCCGCTCATGTTCAGCGCCATGCCATGGGTCAGGTGACCGCCTTCGGCCAGGCTCATGCCCATGATGGTGTCGCCCGGCTTGAGCATGGCGAAGAACACGCCCTGGTTGGCCTGCGAACCCGAGTTGGGCTGCACGTTCGCGGCTTCGGCGCCGAACAGTTGCTTCACGCGGTCGATGGCCAGCTGTTCCACCACGTCCACGTACTCGCAGCCACCGTAGTAGCGCTTGCCGGGATAGCCCTCGGCGTACTTGTTGGTCAGTTGGGAACCCTGGGCGGCCATCACGGCCGGCGAGGTGTAGTTCTCGGAAGCAATCAGCTCGATGTGGTCTTCCTGGCGCTGGTTTTCCTTCTGGATCGCGGCAAAGACTTCGGGATCGATCTGGTCGATCGTGAAACGGCTGCGTTCAAACATGGCGTGACTCGTCTGTAAAAAGAGATACCGATGGAAAGACCGGGTGTCGGATCAGGCGCTATCGGTACTTTTGGGATACTTCGCGGGTAGGGCGCGCGGGGAAGGCATCGGCGTCCAGCACCGGGGACGTGGTTAGCGTCCATCCAGTGCAGGGCGCACCCTGCTTCCCATTCGCTGCCCAGGCGAGCGGCAGGCGCTTGTGCTTCACGCCCAAAGAACTTGCGCTTCCTCGTGGTAGTACCCACTGACTTCGCCAGTCGCGCAAGGTGGAATGGTTGCGGCAGAGTTTACGCGAGCCGGCGCCTTGCCGCAAGACGGTGCACCGGCCAGCCCGCCTCCCGCAAAGCCGCGCGGGGCCTGGCTCGCAACTTGCTGTTGCAAAGTCTCCTGCGGGTTTACCTCCGTTCGGGCATCGTGCTCCGCTACAATGCCGCCCATGCCGAACTTTGTCTGGCCGCTGCGGGTGTACTGGGAAGACACCGATGCAGGCGGTGTGGTGTTTTACGCCAACTACCTCAAATTCTTCGAACGGGCGCGCACCGAATGGCTGCGCTCGCTCGGGATCGAACAGCAAGCCCTCGCCGATCTGTCCGGTGTGGTCTTCGTCGTACGCAGTACCGCCGTGGAATACAATGCGCCCGCCCGGCTGGATGACCAGCTGGAGATCCGTACGCATATTGAACGGGTCGGGCCGGCTTCGGTCCAATTCGCCCAAGAAGCGTGGCGAGGTGACCTCCAACTGGCCAGCGGCAACATCCGGGTCGGATGTGTTGATAAAAGCACGTTTCGCCCGGCCCCGATTCCTGCCCCTGTCCTCGCAACCATCAAGAACGCTCGATGAATCCAGTGACTGTCACGCAAGACCTGTCGATCATTTCGCTGGTGCTCCACGCCAGCCTGCTGGCACAGGCCGTCATGGCACTGCTGCTGGTGATGTCCCTCTTCTCGTGGACCTACATTTTCCGCAAGCACCTGGCGCTGCGTTCGGCACGCACCCAGACGGAAGGCTTCGAGCGCGACTTCTGGGCTGGCGGCGACCTGCAGGCGCTTTATAACAGTGCCGTCAACAATCGCCACAACACTGGCGCGCTGGAACGGATCTTCGAGTCGGGCATGGGCGAATTCCTGAAGGCCCGCGAGCGCAGCAACGATGCCGGCGCGCTGCTGGATGCCGCCCGGCGCGCCATGCGCGCCGCGTATCAGCGCGAAATGGACGTGCTGGAATCGCACCTGCCGTTCCTGGCCTCGGTCGGCTCGGTCAGCCCGTATATCGGCTTGTTCGGCACGGTATGGGGGATCATGAACGCCTTCCGCGGTCTTTCGAATGTGCAGCAGGCAACGCTTGCATCCGTGGCGCCCGGTATTGCCGAAGCGCTCGTTGCCACGGCGATCGGCCTGTTCGCCGCCATTCCGGCGGTGATCGCCTACAACCGTTACGCGACGGAGATCGATCGCCTGGCGATCCGCTTCGAAAGCTTCATGGAAGAATTCCTGAACATCCTGCAACGGCAGACCCGCTAAACCACTGTATCCGGAGCCCCAGCCATGGCAGCCATTCAGCGCCGAGGCGGCTCGCGCCGCCGGGCAAGTGCCGAGATCAACGTCGTTCCGTATATCGACGTGATGCTCGTGCTGCTCGTCATCTTCATGGTGGCGGCACCCATCGTGAACCCGGCCGTGGTCGACCTGCCGTCGGTGGCCAACGCCACGCCGCAGCAGAAGACCCCGCCGGTCATCGTCACCGTGCACGAAGACGGCGCCTTGACCGCGCGCGGCAAGGACAACGCCGGCAACGCGTTCGAGCGCAAGCTCGACAAGCGCGGCCTGCTGGAGTTCGTGCATCAGCGCCAGAACGAGAACCCGGACCAGCCCGTCGTGATTGCCGCCGACCGTGCCGTCAAGTACGAAGCCGTGCTCGACGTGATGTCCGTCCTGAAGTCCGATGGCGTGAAGCGCGTCGGCCTGATGGTGAAATCAAAGTAAGCGTCGCGACAAAGTGGCCAGCCTTTCGTCACGTCATCCAGGCCAACGGCCATCGCGCGCCATGAAGGTGGCCGCCTATCCGTATCAGCCCGTCAAGGAACGCGGCACGACGCGATCCTTCCTGTTGGCACTGCTCATGCACCTGTTGCTGGGCATCGTGTTGTATTACGGCGTCCACTGGCAGAGCAGTACGCCGGTAGGGGCCGAGGCCGAGTTGTGGGAAGAGGTTCCCGATGTCGCGCCCGCGCCGCCACCCCCGCTCGTGGTGCTGCCGCGGCCGGCGCCGCCCGAACCCGCCGTGCGCAGCAAGGCAGAGGAAGACGCGGACATCGCGCTGGAACGTCAGAAACGCAAGCAGGCCGAGGAGGTCGCCGAGCGCGAGGCCGCGCGCCAGGAAGCCGCCCGCAAGGAACAGGAAAAGAAGGACGCCGAAAAGCGCGAGGCCCAGCGCAAGGAAGAGCAGCGCCAGCAGCAGCTCGACGCCCAGCGCAAGGAAGACGCGAAGAAGAAGGCCGAACAGGATCGCAAGGAGCAGGCCGAGCGCGACCGCAAGGAAGCCGCTGACGCCAAGGCCAAGGCGGATGCCAAGGCACGCGCCGATGCCGAGCAAAAGGCGAAGGCCAAGGCTGAAGCCGACGCCGAGCAGAAGGCAAAGGCCAAGGCCGACGCGGATGCCAAGGCCAAGCGCGAGGCCGCGGCCAACGCGCAGCGCAAGAGCGAGCTGGCGCGCCTGCAGGCCATGGCCGGTGGTGGTGCCACCGCGAGCGGTGGTGGCGTGGGCAATTCGGCCGGCTCGGGCGCGGGGTCGGGCGGCAAGGCGTCGCCCGGGTACTCGGATCGCGTGCGTCGACGCGTCAAGCCAAACATCATCTTTGGCGGCGATGTGGAAGGCAATCCGCCGGCGGTAGTGTCCGTGTCGCTGGCGCCGGATGGATCGTTGCTGTCTGCGCGGGTGACCAAGTCGAGTGGCAACTCCGACTGGGACAACGCCGTGCTGCGTGCGGTGCAACGATCGGACCCGCTGCCGCGCGATGAAGACGGCAAGGCACCGTCGAGCTTCACGATCACGTTCCGTCCGAAGGACTGAGTGTCGAACACGTCATGATTTGCAACATAATGCAACCTTCAGCGTGGGCCACCAGTCCGATTGCTACCATTGACGGTTGCCTGACGCGGCCGGCAGCGTGCAAGACGTGCGCAAACGGGGTATGCGCCAAGTCGCATGCCGTCCGTCTCGCCGTTCTTGCTGTGCCCGCCGTACCGATGAATTCTGAAATCGACTGAGGAGCAGCATGCGAAAGCTTTGGGCCCCCAATTGGCTGTCCGCGAGGCGGCACAACGCTCACCCCACCCGCGAGCAAAGCCGCCACGCACTGATGGCATGGCTGGCTGCGGCGCTGATGTCAGCGGGCGTCGCGCACGCTCAACTGAACGTGGAAATCACCGGTGTTGGTTCGAACCAGTTCCCGGTGGCCACGGCCAACTTCCAGGGCGAGGCACAAGCCCCGCAGAACCTGACCGCCATCATCCGCAGCGACCTCCAGAACAGCGGCCGGATCCGCAACGTCGATCCGGCCGGTGCCACGGTGGCCGAGTCCGCCCAGGTGGACCTCGGCAGTTGGAAGACACGCGGCGCCGACGCATTCGTGGCCGGCAGCGTGACCCCCTCCGGCAATGGCCAGTATGAAGTCCGCTTCCGCCTGTACGACACGGTCAAGGGCCAGAGCCTGGGCGGTCTGGCGTTCAACGTCTCGCAGAACCAGCTGCGCGTGACCGCGCACAAGATCGCCGACTATATCTACGAGAAGCTGCTGGGCGAGCGCGGTGTGTTTGCCACGCGCCTGTCCTACGTGTCCCGCGTGGGCGGTCGCTACCAGTTGCTGATTTCCGATTCGGACGGCCAGAACGCCCAGGTGGCGCTGACCAGCAACGAGCCGATCATCTCGCCGTCGTGGTCGCCGGATGGCCGTCGCGTGGCCTACGTCTCGTTCGAAGCCCGCAAGCCGGTGATCTACGTGCACGACCTGGCCACGGGCAAGCGCGTGCTGGTATCGAACCAGAAGGGCAACAACAGCGCGCCGTCGTGGTCGCCTGATGGCCAGCGTATTGCTGTGGCGCTCTCGCGCGACGGCAACACGCAGGTCTATCTGGTCAACGCGGATGGCTCCGGCCTGCGCCGTCTGTCGCGCAGCAGCGCGATCGACACCGAGCCGCAGTTCTCGCCGGATGGCCGTAGCATCTATTTCACCAGCGATCGCGGCGGTGCGCCGCAGATCTACCGCATGCCGGTCTCGGGCGAAGAGGGCGGGGCGGCGCAACGCGTGACCTTCAAGGGCAACTACAACGTCAGTCCGCGCATCTCGCCGGACGGCAAGTACCTGGCCTTCATCTCGCGTACGGGCGGCTTCAAGCTGCAGCTGCAGGACCTGTCCAATGGTGATGTGACATCCCTCACCGATACGTCCAACGACGAAGCCCCGAGCTTCGCCGCCAATGGCAAGTACATTCTCTACGCCACCCGTGTGGGCGGCCGTGCAGTGCTGGCGGCGGTCTCCACGGACGGCCGTACGAAACAGGTTCTGTCTCTCCAGTCCGGCGAAGTTCGCGAGCCGTCCTGGGGTCCTTTCATGCAGTAGAAAAAGAGGAGTCTCTCGCCATGTCCCAAATGATGACCAAATCGCTCGCCATCGCCGCACTGCTCGCCCTGGGTGCCTGCAGCTCCGGCGTAAAGCTGGATGACGCCGCCAAGTCGGGTGCCGGCACCACGCCGGGCGCGGATGCCCGCAACGTGGCCCCGGTGGATGTCTCGCGCGATCCGCTGAACGATCCGAACGGTCCGCTGGCCAAGCGCAGCGTGTACTTCGACTTCGACAGCTACAGCGTCAAGTCGGACTACCAGGGCATGCTGCAATCCCACGCCCAATACCTGGGTGGCAACAAGGGCCGCAAGATCCTGATCCAGGGCAACACCGACGAGCGTGGTACGAGCGAGTACAACCTGGCCCTGGGCCAGAAGCGTGCCGAGGCCGTGCGCCGTTCGCTCTCGTCGCTGGGCGTGCCCGAGGCGCAAATGGAAGCCGTGAGCCTGGGCAAGGAAAAGCCGAAGGCCACCGGTCACGACGAAGCCTCGTGGGCCGAGAACCGTCGCGCCGATATCGCCTACTGATCTACGGATAAGCCTTCATGAATGCTCGCGTTTCCACCCTGCTGTGGCTTGCTGCCGTTTCCGGCGGTGGCATGCTGGCGGCCACTTCCGCGCACGCCGGCGTCTTTGACGACGACGAGGCGCGCCGCGCGGTGATCACCCTGCGGGACCAGTTCAACGGTTTCCAGGCGACGGCGTCGCAGCGTATCGACCAGAACAGCCGGACCCAGCTCGACATGCAGAACCAGCTCGAAGGCCTGCGACAGGAGGTGGCACGGCTGCGCGGTCAGAACGAGGTGCTGCAGAACACGGTGGACGCGCTGCAGAAGCAGCAGAAGGACTACTACGCGGACCTGGACGCGCGCCTGAAGAAATTCGAGCCGCAGCAGGTCACCGTGGATGGTCGCGAGGGCGTGGCCCAGGCGACCGAGAAGCCTGAGTACGACGCGGCGCTCAAGCAGTTCCAGTCGGGCGATTTCAAGGGCGCGGGCAGTGCGTTCTCGGCCTTTGCGAAGAAGTACCCGCAAAGCCCGTACCTGCCGCTGGCGCAGTTCTGGCTCGGCAATTCGCTCTACGCGCAACGCGACTACAAGGGCTCGACAAACGTCCTGCAGAACATGGTCCAGGCTTACCCGACGCATCCGAAGGTGCCTGACGCCATGATCGCCATTGCCAACAACCAGCTCGAGTCCGGCCAGAAGGCTGCGGCGAAGAAGACGCTGGAGACGGTGGTGGCCAAGTACCCGGGCACGGAAGGGGCCCAGGCCGCGAGCAACCGGCTGAAGACCCTGAAGTAATCGCAGTACTGGCAGTACGAGAGTCAGGAAAAGACCCGCGCAAGCGGGTTTTTTCTTTCCGGGGCCGATCAATCCGGCCAGTCTGGCCGATCCCCGGCCGATCCCCGGCTGATTCCCGGCCGATCCAATCCCCCGGTCGATGCCCGCCGCCATCCCCACCATCACCCCAGCCTGATTCCGGCCACCCGGACCGGCGCGCTAAAATACACGATTCGCCGCCCAGGCGACCCTCTTTCACGCGGCCCCCCTGCGCCTCACATCATCATGACCAAACGCGCCATCGTCCTGCTTTCCGGCGGTMTCGACTCCGCCACCGTCCTTGCCATGGCCAATGCGGCGGGTTTCGAAACCTACGCGCTGTCGATGCGCTACGGCCAGCGTCATTCGTCCGAACTCGACGCCGCCAGGCACGTGGCTGCAGCGCTGGGCGCCAAGCGACACGAGATCATCGACCTGGACCTGCGCCGCTTCGGCGGCTCGGCCCTGACCGATGATTCGCTGGACGTGCCGACCGACGGCGCGACCAGTGGCATCCCCATCACCTATGTGCCGGCTCGCAACACGATCATGCTGTCGCTGGCACTTGGCTGGGCCGAAGCCATCGGCGGCCGCGATCTGTTCTTCGGCGCCAACGCAGTGGACTATTCCGGCTATCCCGATTGCCGTCCCGAGTATGTGTCCGCCTACGAGTCGCTGGCCAATCTGGCCACCAAGGCGGGCGTGGAGGGGGACCGCTTCCGCGTCCACGCGCCAATCATCGACATGACCAAGGCGGAAATCATCCGCGCCGGCGTGAAGCTGGGTGTGGACTACGGCCTGACGGTGTCGTGCTACAAGGCCGACGATGAGGGGCGGGCCTGCGGTGTCTGCGACTCCTGCCGCATTCGCCGCGCTGGCTTCGAAGCCGCCGGCGTGCCCGATCCGACCCGCTACCAGGCTGCCTGACACCCCAGCGTTGCAGACAGACGAGGGCGCCGGCGGAGCGCCCGCAAGAGAACAACAAATCCAAGAGCCACCCCCGGTCCGACATGCCCGATATCGATATTCCTGCGCTCACGCACACCGTGCTGTTGAGCACCTTCGTACTGACCTTCCTGTTTGGCGCCGTGCTGCAACGCACGCATTTCTGCACGATGGGCGCCATCTCGGACATTGTGAATATTGGCGACTGGAGCCGCATGCGCATGTGGGTCATGGCGATCGGCGTGGCGATGATCGGCACGGGCGTGCTGGCCTGGGCTGGCCTGATCGATCCGACCAAGACGATCTACACGACGGCAAAGCTCAGCTGGCTGTCGGCTGCCGCGGGTGGGCTGATGTTCGGCTTCGGCATGGTGCTGGCGTCCGGTTGCGGCAGCAAGACGCTGGTGCGCATCGGTGCGGGCAATCTGAAGTCGCTGGTGGTGTTTGTATTTCTTGGCCTGTCGGCATACATGACGCTGCGGGGGCTCTTCGGCGTGGTGCGCGTGAACACCGTCGACACGGTGGCCGTGGCGCTGCCGTCGACGCAGGACCTGCCGTCGCTGGTGGCGCAGGGTAGCGGCATCGCGCGCGGCACGCTGCAACTGGCGCTTGGCGGCGTCATCGGCGCGGCGCTGATCCTGTGGGCGCTGGCGGGCAGGGGCTTCCGCACGTTCGACAACCTGTTGGGCGGGCTGGCCGTGGGGCTGATCATCGTCGGCATGTGGTACGTGTCCGGCCACGTCGGCTACGTGGCCGAGGACCCCAATACGCTCGAAGAGCTGTTCGCGGCGACCAATAGCGGCCGCATGGAGAGCCTGAGCTTTGTTGCGCCATATGCCTACACGCTGGACTGGCTGATGATGTTCAGCGACAAGAGCAAGGTGCTGACGATCGGCATCGTCAGCGTGATCGGCGTGATTGCCGGCGCCGCGTCCTATGCGCTGGCATCGCGCACGTTTCGCTGGGAAGGGTTTGGCAATGCGGAGGACGTGGCGAATCACATGGTTGGCGGCATGCTGATGGGGGCTGGCGGCGTGACCGCGCTGGGCTGCACGATCGGGCAGGGGCTGTCAGGTGTATCGACGCTGGCGGTCGGCTCGTTTATCGTTTTTGCCGCGATCCTGGCCGGCGCCGTGCTGGCCTTCAAATATCAGATATGGCGGCTGGAGCGCATGGCCTGAGCGGGGTGACGGCCCCGTCGGCTTGACACCCCTAGGGGCCATCCCTATAATCGCGGATTCAGTTTTTCCGGGTCGTTAGCTCAGTCGGTAGAGCAGCGGACTTTTAATCCGTTGGTCGCGTGTTCGAGTCACGCACGACCCACCAGTTTTTCGAAAGGCGTAGCGGGCAACCGCTACGCCTTTTTTGCATTCTGGCTGAGCAGAATCTGCTCTTGCCGGCGGTCGCTGGCATCTGCCGGATTCTTCCGGAATCACACTTTCCAGCCCGGCTATCAATGCCGCTGACATGGGCCGGACCCAATGGCGGCGGCACGCGTACGCCTGTGGCCCATCGCCAACACCGGCCAGGTGCCACGCCCGCGCCCTGCGTGCTGATGTCTTACGTATTCCAGCGCACGTTGCATCGGCGCGATCGGCGCACAATACTGATCTCATCCGCGTGGGACCTCGTCGCTCAATCCAGATATCGATGAGAAGACATGAACCGGCTTATGGGCCGTCTGGCCCCTCTCATTGTCTTGGGTCTTTTCGTTGGCGCCAGCGCGCAGGCGTCCGATATCTCCTGCAAATCGTCGCTGCATTCGACCACGGTCCGTTGCGACGATTCGATTGCCGGTGGCCCGCTGTGCGCAAGACATGCCGACAAGCGCCCATCCGCCGAACGCCTGATCTGCGACTACGCCATGCTCAATATGACGTACGAGCGCATTTATGCCGACCAGCGCCATATGCTCAACGCGGGCAAGATCCGCCCCTCGGAAGTCCTGGCGTGGCGCAGGAAGCGGGATGCCTGTACGACCGTCAAATGCGTGGACCAAGTCTTTGCCGACTGGCAGCGGCAGGCCGTCACGAGAAGGCTTGCCGCCAATCCCGTTCAGCCTTCCAGGAAACCATTTGCCGCATCGGGGCAAGGCATGCCCGAGGGCAAGCCAGCAGGCGAGCAGCCGATGCGAGACGAGGTACAGGTATCGATGTCGCCGATGTCGCCGACGCCGGATAGCGTCGCGCCATCGCTGACATCGCCATCGCCATCGCCATCGCCATCGCCGTTGATGGAGACCTCCGCCATGCCCTCGACGCCGCTTGCATCCGCGCATGACATGCGGGGATCGCGTCCGGCGCCCGATGCGCCGGCATTGGTCGAGCACGGACGCGAGCGTGCTGCCTGGGCACCCCCGGTTGGCCTGGCATGGCTTGCGCGACTGGCACCGCTGATTGCGCTTGGCGTTGGCCTGGACTGGGTGTTGACGCGCAGACGGGTCGAGTGGCCGTCGGGGGCGGCGGCAATCGTCGCGCGGGTCAGGGGCGTGCCGCGGATCGCGTTCGTCCTTGGAGCGCTGCTGCTGCTCAACGGCGTGCTGCTGGCCGTGATCTTCGCCACGGGTTAGGGCGCGGCGGCCTGTTTTCGCCTTGCTGCCGTGGTGGCTCCCGATTAACCAGTCTGAGGTAGAGACACCGCCACCGCGCTCATCGAGAATGAAAGCGTCGCGCCGGTTTGTGCTGGCGCCGACCCTTTCATCAATGGCGCTGGGGTCCAGGCCGGCGCGGGAAGTTTCTATGCAGCAAGCTGGAGGCGCCCTGCCGGCCAATGAGCACGTCTTACGCATCATCTGGCCGTTCGTCCCCGTCGTCATGACGTTGGCATTGTTCTGTATTGCCAGCGTGGACGTCCTGTCGTCTGCCCGCGCCTTCGTGGCCGGGGAGAGCCTCTGGACCAAGGGCCAGAAGGATGCCGTGATGCATCTGCTGCGCTACGCCGAAAATCGCCAGGAATCCGAATACCAGGCCTACCAACTAGCCATTGCCGGCCCGCTGGGCGACCGCCAGGCGCGGCTCGAACTCGAGCGCCGTCCGGATTTTGATCGCGACCGCGCGGTGGAGGGCCTGATCATCGGCGGCAATCATCCAGACGATATTCCGGGGATGATCCGGCTCTACCGATACTTCCGCAACGTGGCCGAAATCGATGAAGCCATCGCGATCTGGACGGCGGCTGACACGGAGATCCAAAACCTCAGCGTCGTGGCGCAACGGCTGCGCGAGCGCGTGAAGGATCCTGGTTGCGACGATGCCTGCCTCGCGCCGCTGCAGCGCGAAATCACGGAGCTCGACGCGCAGCTCACTCCAATGGAGGCGGCGTTCTCCTATAGCCTGGGCAAGGCGTCCCGCCGCGTAAGCGGCCTGTTGCTGATTGGCACCGTGGCGATGACGGCATTGTTGCTGCTGTGCGCAAGCCTGCTATCCCGGCGGATCATGCGCAAGGAACGGCAACTGCGCGCGGCGCTGGCGAGCAGCGAGGAGCGGCTCCAGCTGGCCGTGGCTGGTAGTTCCGACGGCCTCTGGGATTGGCATCCGCATCGGGGGGAGCTGTACTTCTCCGCCCGATGCGCGGAAATGCTGGGGTATGCCGAGAACGAACTGCCGCACGCACGCGAAACGCTGCTGGCGCTGATGCATCCCTCTGACATGGCCGATTTTGACCGGCAGTTGTCGCGTCACGTGCGAGAAAATTCGCCCTACGATGTCGAACTCCGCCTGCGCAAGAAGGCGGGCGGCTACCTATGGGTGCGTGCCCCGGGGTCGCATGGTACGGAGCGCCGTGGGCAAGGCGGTGCGGATGGCCGGATCGCTGAGCGATATTTCGGACCGCAAGCGATCCGAAGCGCAACTGTTTGCCGAAAAGGAGCGTGCGCAAGTCACGCTGCAAGCGATCGGCGATGCGGTGGTGACCACCGACGTCTGGGGGCGGATTCAGTCGCTGAATCCCGTGGCCGAACGGCTGACCGGCTGGAGCGATGCGGAGGCGGCGGGGTGCTTTCTCGCCCAGGTCTGCCCGCTGCAGGACGAGGCCACGCGCGCGCTGGTGTCGGACCTAGTGCCCCGCGCGCTGGAGGACCGGTGGCCTATCCAGTCCGTGATGCTGCTCTCCCGGCGCACTGGCTGAGCTTTACCCACAAGCTTGGCTCGCTATCCCGAATTAAAGATACGGAACATCTCTGTGATTTCGTGCAAGACGAGGAAGCCTCGCCAGATGACGGTAGCGCCGGGCGGAGGATCGTTGCGGCGATTCAGGTAGCCGCCAAGGGT